>JANQTJ010000001.1 GCA_030731745.1 Flaviramulus sp.
ACGGTAACCTTTACGTCTTTTCTTTTTGAAAACTATAACTTTATCACCTTTAAGGTGCTTTAAGACTTTTGCTCCTACTTGAGCTCCGTCTATAGCTGGGGCGCCTACAGTTACATTGTCACCATCACTAATTAGAAGAACATTATCAAAAGCTACTTGCTTTCCTTCTTCTGTTTGTAAACGGTGTACAAAAACTTTTTGGTCTTTTACAACTTTAAATTGTTGCCCTGCTATCTCTACAATTGCGTACATAGCGTAACGTTTTATTAATTAATTTTGTTCAAAATGAGTGCAAATATACTGCTATTTAATTAAACTACAAACGTTTTGTTTATTTTGAGTTAAAATTTCACTTTTCAATCAATTAAGACCTACTTATTTAGTAATTTTGCAAATACAATCCATAAATAAAGACTCAATGAAAACTACAAAACAAATTCTAGTTGCTGTGTTAATTTCATTTTTTGCTTTTAATTGTAAAAATGACATGAAACCTCAGGTTAAAACAGTTGGAGTTGAAACTGTAACAACTAAAATAATAGATCCTAATGCTACATACGCTAAAGCTGAATTTACAATTGATGGTATGACTTGTGCTATTGGTTGTGCTGCCACTATTGAAAAAAAGTTAGCTAAAATGGATGGTGTAAAATCTGCTAAAGTAGATTTTGATAAAAAACTAGCTATGGTTGAATATAACGAAGCTAAAGTATCGCCAATATTAATTGAAAAAACTGTCACTAACGTGTCTGATATTTATACTGTAAGCAACATGAAAATGCTTAATGGTTTTTCAATAAAAAAACTTTGTGATGAAAATTGCAAGAAACCTTGTTGTGCTGATAAAACTGAAGTAGAAAAAATGGCTTGTGCAGCAGATTGCAAAAAAGCTTGTTGCGTAAAAAAGGCTTAAAAGAAAATATTCTAATTAACTAAAAAAGCATCCTGAGTTCAAGATGCTTTTTTTATTTCCATTTTATAGTTTCCATAATCTGCTTAATATCTTTTTGCAAATAATTTGCTGCAGGCAATATGGAGTCGTAATTAGGTTTTGTATAAAAGTACAATGAGCCAGTTAAGAAATGATTAATACTGTCTGTGACATAAAACTGTGCTGGTGATGCTACATTTCCTTTAACTTCTGATAATAAACCATAAACCTTTCTCTCTTTATTTTCATAAGGATATGCAGGAATTTCATCTGCTTTTTGAGTATGCTCTAAAGTGAATTTTTGAGCATCTCTTAAAAAATTTCTTAGATTATTTTCGTTATTTTGAATAGCTTTATAAGTTAAAAAAATGGTTCCTCTTAACGATGGATACTCTATATTAATACCATAACTTTCTGTGGGAGATTTAACTTCTTTAAGAATTACATTAGTTGCTAATGAATTGGTTTCAAATGTAAATGGCAACTGTTTTAAATGAGACTCTTCATAATTTGCTTTAGGATACTCTAACCGCAAAAAAGCTTTAGGTTTTGGTATATAATCTTGCCCACACGAAAAACAAAGTATTACTATAAGTATACAAATACTATTTC
Source organism: Flaviramulus sp. (assembly GCA_030731745.1). Lineage (GTDB taxonomy): Bacteria > Bacteroidota > Bacteroidia > Flavobacteriales > Flavobacteriaceae > JANQTJ01. Next base: position 1,544 of record JANQTJ010000001.1, read on the forward strand.
TCATTATATTATTGTAAATTTAACAAGTTTAATACGTTTTTTATCCATAGCTTCAATAGTAAAAATGTAATTTTTAAAATTTATTTTACTATTTAGTTTTGGGAAACTTCCAGAAATTTCTAAAACAAAACCAGCTATAGTTTCGGCCTCACCTTTGTTACTTTCAAACACACTATCATCTTCAATCTTAATGATTTTATAAAAATCTTTTAAGGCTGTTTTTCCTTCAAAAACATAATTATTATCATCTAACTTAGAGTATGTAAGATCTTCATCATCAAATTCATCACTAATGTCTCCAACAATTTCTTCAATAATATCTTCCAAAGAAATTAACCCTGAAGTACCACCATATTCATCAACTACAACAGCTAAGTGTACTTTCTTTTCTTGAAACTCAGCCATTAAATCATCTAACTTTTTATTCTCTGGCACAAAGAAAGGCTCTCGTATTAGATTTGACCAATCAAATTGTTTTCTATCAATATACGGCAATAAATCTTTAACATATAAAATACCAACTATAGTATCAATATTATCTTTATAAACAGGGATTCTAGAATAACCATTAGCTATAATTTCCTGCATAATATCTGTATATTTCTGATCTATATTTAAGGCAAAAATATCAATTCTAGGTCGCATCACTTGCCTGGTATCAGTGTTACCAAAAGATACTATACCTTGCAATATTTTATGCTCTTCTCTAGTCGTGTCTTCCTTACTCGTTAATTCTAAAGCTTGTGATAATTGATCGACACTTAAATTAGATTTTTGCCTACCTAATTTATTGTGTATTGACAAAGTAACGCTTCGCATTGGTAAACTTATTGGCGATAAAAAAATATCTAAAGCGTATAAAGGATATGCCATAAAAACAGCAAACTTTAAATTGTTTCTGCTAGCATAAATTTTAGGTAAAATTTCTCCAAATAATAAAATCAAAAATGTTACAACAACTACCTCAAAAACAAATTTCATTTGTGGATTCGAAATGTTACTAAACATCAAATCACCTAAAAAAGCAAATAAAATAACAATAGCGATATTTATAAAATTATTAGCTACTAAAATGGTAGCTAATAATTTTTTAGGACGTTCTAAAAGTTTTGATAATATTTGAATGCGTTTCGATTTTTGCTCTAAACCTTCTTCAATATCCGAGCGACTTAGAGAAAATAAAGCTACTTCTGCACCAGAGATAAGTGCTGAACACACTAAAAGTAAAATTAATAATGTAAAACCAAAAAAAACAGAAAAATCAACTGCTAAAAATAATGGTTTATAAAACGTGGGGTCAGGATCCAAAGATAGTAGCTTTAGTTAAACATAGGATTATCGATACGTAATCGCATATTATATTAAAACGGCAAATCGTCATTATCATTTACAGGTAGTTGGTTTGCAGATTGTTGGCTAGAAATATTGCTTTGATTTTCTGAGGAAATCGCTCCAGCACTATCACTTTCTTTTTTGGTTGATAGAAAAGTGAAATCGTTGCATTGAATTTCAGTAGAATATCTATCATTTCCTTTTTCATCTTGCCATTTTCTGGTTTTCAATCTACCTTCAATGTATACTTTATCACCTTTACTTAGATACTTTTCGCAAATCTCTGCGCCTTTATTTCTTACTACAATATTGTGCCATTCTGTATTAGTAATACGCTCATTTGATTGCTTATTTAAGTAAGTTTCGTTAGTAGCCAAAGGAAATCTACCTACACAACCGCCACCTTCAAAATAATGCATTTTAACTTCATCACCCAAATGACCAATAAGCATCACTTTATTTAAAGTACCAGACATAATAATTGTTTTAGAAAGGGCAAAAATAACCAATTGCACTCCATTTTTTTAAAATTAATAAAAAAATATGAAGTTGAATAATAAACTAATCAAAATTAAACGCCTCAATAAAATTTCCTATTAAAATAGGTACTGGATATTCTCTTATTTTTTTTATTGAAACACCTTCAAAAGGAAGTTTAACTATGTTAATAATCCAAAATTTAGTGAACAAATGTTGATGTGATAATTTATGAATGATAGACTCTTCATTATATAGGTAAAACTTAAAGCGTTTTCCTTTTAATAGATTATAGTTTTCAATGTGCTTTTTGAAATTTTCTGCATTAAGATCGTTATCTGTTTCTATCAATGGAAATTGGTACAAGTTTTGCCAAATACCTTTGCCTTCTCGTTTTTCTAAAATAATTGTATCATCTTCAGAAATGAAAACTAAAAAGTTAAAAAACTTTTTCTTAGCTTTTGCCGTTTTAATTTTAACTGGCAATTCTGAAATTCTATTCTCATTAAAAGCGATACAACCTTCACTAAAGGGACACTTGTTGCAAAATGGATTTTGTGGCTTACAATGCGTAGCTCCAAACTCCATGAGACCTTGATTAAACTCAGCTGGATTATTTTTATCAATTAATTCTTGAGCTAAAGTTTTAAATTCTTTTACACCCTTTGAAGAATTAATAGGTGTATCTATACCAAAATAACGAGACAAAACCCTATAGACATTTCCATCAACAACTGCACTAGCTTCATCAAAACAAATAGATGCTATGGCACTTGCTGTATAATCACCAACGCCTTTTAGATTCAATAAATCTTTGTAGTTATTTGGAAAATCACCATCTAATTCATTAGCAATATACTTGGAAGTAGCGTGTAAATTTCTGGCGCGAGAGTAATAACCAAGTCCTTGCCAAAGTTTTAAAACCTCACTTTCATCAGCATTTGCTAATTGAAAAACTGTGGGATATGTTTCTAAAAAAGCTTCATAATAAGGCAACCCTTGAGCTACTTGTGTTTGCTGTAAAATAATTTCTGATAGCCAAATACGATAAGGGTCTTTGGTGTTTCGCCAAGGTAAATTTCGCTTATTAATTGAATACCAATGTATTAGTGATTTTGAGAAGTTCATTAATTAAATAAATATAGTAAACAAAAATAAACGTTTATAATCTTAAATTTTAATGAATTAGGTTTGAAATATTGAATATTAAATTCCTATATTTGCATCCCTTTTAGAATTTATAGTAACCAAAAAATAATATTTAAAAAATGACTAAGGCTGATATAGTAGCAAAAATTTCTGAAAAATTAGGAATTGAAAAAGGTGATGTTCAAGCAACTGTTGAAACATTTATGGAAGAAGTAAAAACTTCTTTAGAAAGTGGTGATAATGTTTACTTAAGAGGTTTTGGAAGCTTCATTATTAAAACAAGAGCTGAAAAAACTGGTAGAAACATCTCTAAAAACACAACGATTAAAATTCCAGCACATAATATTCCTGCATTTAAACCTGCAAAAGTTTTTGTTGAAGGTGTTAAAACAAATGTAGACGTTAAATAAAACATTAAAATAATTATTAATTTAAAAAGACACTATTTATGCCAAGTGGTAAAAAACGTAAAAGACATAAGGTAGCGACGCACAAACGTAAAAAACGTAGACGCGCTAACCGTCATAAAAAGAAAAAATAAATCGGAAAAGTAGTTAGATTAGCTACTTTTTTTGATTTTAAAAAACAACAAGTTCTTTGAAATGAGTTCATTAAATTTTTAGCACTTTTAAGTGTTTATGAACTCCACGGATATTACAAATCCTGTGAAAAATAATGTATAATCCATCTGTTACGTAATTTTACGTAACGGATTAAAATTAACTAAATGGATAAAGAATTGATCATTCGATCTAGTTCCGATGATGTTGATTTTGCCTTATTAAAAGATGGAAAACTTATTGAATTACAGAAAGATGAAGGTGGAAATAACTTTTCAGTTGGCGATGTGTTTATAGCCAAAATACGAAAAGCTGTTCCTGGACTAAATGCTGCATTTGTTAATGTAGGTTATGAGAAAGATGCTTTTTTGCATTATCATGATTTAGGCCCTAAACTTCCTTCACTTTTAAAATTCACAAAACGTGTAAGCACAGGTAAACTAAAAGATTTTTATTTAAAAAACTTCCCATTTGAAAAAGATATTGAGAAAGATGGCAAAATTGCCGATGTCTTAAAATCTAATCAATCGCTATTAGTACAAATAGTAAAAGAACCTATATCAACCAAAGGTCCTAGAATTAGCTCTGAGCTTTCTATTGCTGGTAGATATATTGTATTAGTTCCTTTTTCCAGTCGTATATCTATTTCACAAAAAATAGAAGATAAAGAAGAAAAAGACCGACTTAAACGATTGGTAAAGAGTATAACTCCTCCAGGTTTTGGTATTATAGTACGTACGGTAGCACAAGGCAAAAAAGTAGCTGAACTAGATAAAGATTTACAAAATTTGCTTAGTCGTTGGACGGCAATGTGTAAAAAGCTAGACAAAGCACATCACCCAAGTAAAGTATTAGGAGAAATGAATAAAGCCTCATCAATTTTAAGAGATATATTCAATGATACCTTTACCAGTATTCATGTGGATGATGAAGAGCTTTTCATTCAAATTAAAGATTATGTGCAAGAAATAGCACCAAAAAAAGAATCTATAGTTAAATTGTATCAGTCTAATGTTCCTATTTTTGAAAAATTTGGAATTGAAAGACAAATAAAAACCTCATTTGGCAAAACCGTATCTATGGCAAAAGGTGCATATTTGGTAATAGAACATACCGAAGCACTGCATGTAATTGATGTAAACAGCGGAAACAGATCAAACAAAGCCAATAACCAAGAGGATACAGCATTAGAAGTTAATTTAATAGCTGCTACTGAAATGGCTCGACAATTACGCTTACGTGATATGGGAGGTATTATTGTAGTAGATTTTATTGACATGAGTAGTGCTGAACACAGGCAACAATTGTTTAATCATCTTCGTGATGAAATGAAAGATGATAGAGCAAAACACAAAATATTGCCTCCAAGTAAATTTGGATTGATACAAATAACAAGACAGCGGGTTAGACCAGAAATGGACATTAAAACGCGCGAGGAAAATCCAGACGCCATTATTAATGGCTCTGAGGTTGAAGCACCAATAGGTATTGTGCAAAAAATATCACAAGACCTTGAAAAATTATTTAAAAAAGACTATAGGAAGGTTACCTTAAACACACATCCTTTTATAGCAGCCTTTTTAACAAAAGGTTTTCCATCAACACGTTCTAAATGGTTTTTAGAACACAAAAAATGGGTTAAAGTTTTACCAAGAGATGCTTACACATACTTAGAATATCATTTTTTTGACAAAGATGGTAATCAAATTAAATAATTAAAAAACCCGCTACTTTTAAAGTTTGCGGGTTTTTGTTTTTAATGAAGATTTCTATTTTTTACTCAATTACAAACTAAATAATTTTACAATATCAGTTAGGTTAGTGGCTAGCATTAATATAATTAACGTGAGTTCGAGATAACTAGAGATTTAAGTGTTTTTTAATCTTCAAGAAAAGAACCAAACTTTAAATTTAGCTCTTAACTGTTATTTTTTATATAACGTGTTGTAGTCCGTATTTTTAATTTAATTCAAGCCCTATCTCTTTTAGACTATTTTTTAAATTCAAAGATACTTCAACTATATAAGCTTTATCTTCCTTGTTTTTCTCTAATGCTATTTGGTGTTCTTTAATTTTTTGAATAGCATCAATATAATCTTCATAAAAAATATTCTCGTCAAAATCTAGAAAAAGAACTTGATTTGCTTTTATTAATTTTTTTAGAGATTCATCATTTAAAAACAATTCACTATGCATTAGTGTTTTATCTTGTGAAATGGTTAACACTGAATAGGAGTGCCTTTTTAAAGCTTCTGTAATAGCTTCTTTTTTACCAGAATGCATTATTTCTTCAAAATCAATATGCCAAGAATTTAATGGTACAAACTCAAATTCATCTTCAAATAAATCATTTTCTTCTTCCTTTTCCTTAGTTAAAATTTCTTCTAGTGCAAAGTTTTTAGCCGAACCATAATTTGAATAACCAGTAGCTATTAAGTCATTAATGTTTTCAGTCATGTAAAACACCGGTCTACGGTTTGGTATATATTGCTTTATTTTAGAAATAAATTTAAATGGTGTTTTAATGTCTGCATAAATTAAAACTAATGGAATGCCTATTGAAATATTCTTATATAATTGATTTAAAAAAGTATAATTTATATCTTGAAAATACTCTAACCTCTTATCATCATTAAAAACTTCTTGGTTTTTTGTTATGTATAAACTAAACAAGCTTGTTAAGTTTTCTATTTCTATATCTTTACCACCGTTGGGTAAATTAATTTCGCTTTTTGGTTGCGTAAAGCCTTTTAAGGTTAGCAATACTATTAATAAAAAGGTGATTTTCATTATTTTTAAGTTTTTAGGCAAACCTTTTCTTTAGGTTGCCTATCTTCTACTATTTTTTATGTAGCGTGTTTTAGTACGTGTTTTTAATTCTTTATTATAAACTCATTTTTAAACTTTTTATAGAGGTCTAA
>JANQTJ010000002.1 GCA_030731745.1 Flaviramulus sp.
TTTATTTTGATATGCTTTATAATGTTCTAATATAATTGTTTTTAATTGTTTGTAATCATCGTAATTAAAGTAGTTACCTGTGTTAGTTTCTTTAATAATTTTCTCAACATCAGATCCTTTTGGTCCCAAAGCAATAATAGGTCTGTTAGAAATCATATATTCAAATAATTTACCTGGGATAATGCCTTTAGTTTCTTCTGAATCTATCTCAATTAGCAATAATACTTGAGACTTTTTTTGAAACTTAATAGCTTCTTTATGTGAAATATATCCTATATTATCTATATAATTACTTAAACTATTATTATCAATAGATTTTAAAACATTTTCACTGATTGAGCCAATGAAATTTAATTGAAAATCTTTTGAAAAACTTTCATTTTCATTTACAAGTTCACTTAAAACTTTCCATAAAACTTCAGGATTTCTTTTTGAAAGCAAAGACCCAATATGAGATAAAGTGAACTTTGAATCGATTTCGAAATCAACTGATGTCTCAATATCATATCCATTAGTAATTACTTCAATCGGGCTATTTGTAATGTTTCGAAATTCAATTTTAGTGTTTAAACTCGTAACAATAATTTGATCAGCAATATTTAAAACAGACTTTTCTAGTGCTTTATGTTTGTTTCTCGAAGTTTGAGTTAATTTTAATTGCTTATGATATCCAATGGTTGTCCAAGGATCTCTAAAATCAGCTAACCACTTCACTCCTAGTGATTCTTTAAGTTTTAATCCAATGAGATGTAAACTATGTGGCGGACCCGTAGTTATTATAGTATTAATATGCTCATTAACTATGTAATTTCCAAGAAATGCTATAGATGGATTAACCCAATTTTTACGTGCATCAGGAATGAAAAAATTTCCACGAATGTACAGCATCAATTTTTCAATAAAACTTTGCTTTTTCTGTTCTGAAATAATGCCTTTACTAATTGTTCTTGAAGCTTTCTTCGAGAATAACCGGGCTAATTTATAAGGCTCTTTTATAGGTTGTTTTAAGATGATAATTTTATTAGAAACCTCAGACATTAATGAATGGTCTAAAATTGGATAATTTGGATTTTCTGGAATATAAACTATAGGTTCCATACCAAACTCTGGCAAATATTTTACAAACTTTAACCAACGTTGAACACCTGGACCACCTGCTGGTGGCCAATAATATGTTATGATGAGCACCTTTTTAGACACTTTTAGTCTTCTTAAACTCGTATAATAATCCAACAATTAAAAGTAAACCCAGTAAAACTGAAGTAGCCAACGAAATTTTACTTCCTGTTTTAACAACATCAGGCTCAAACTTAAACTCAATAATATGTTTTCCTGCTGGAACTTCCATTCCTCTTAAAATATAATCAACCTGTATCTGATTTGTTTCTTTGCCATTTATAAACGTTTTCCAACCTATTGGATAATAAATCTCTGAAAACACCACAAAACCATCATTTGAATTATCAGTTTCGTATCTTAAATAGTTTGGTTTAAATTCGATAAGTTTGATAGTTGCTGATGAATCTACATTAAAATTAGTTTTATAATTTTTCATTTTAGATAACACAGAAACACTATAAATTGCCTTATTTTTATTATCCAAGGAGTCTAATGCTTTAATTTCTTCATCAGCAGTAGTTACTTTTTCCAATAAGTTAACAAACCAAGCATTACCATTTGCTTGTTCGTTTTCAAACTTAAATACACCACCATTTTCATCTTGTGCGATAATGTACTTGGTGTTTAACATGTTCAGCACGTTTATGTTATTCTGACGCACATAAAAATCAAAAACTTCACTGTAACGTCTTAATTCAGCAGCATTGTAACCATTTAATGAGTTATGGAAGTAAGATGGTTTAGATGGTCCAGAAACTAGATCGAATACCCTAAAATGCGAAGTGTCTTTTAAAATTTCTTTATCAATTTCATTAGCCTGAAAAGGTTTACTCATTGCTATTCCGGAAACAAAATCATCATTATTTACATAGCGTCTATCAACACCAACTAAATCAAAAAGAATAAGAACCCCAAATACAAAAACTAATAATGTTTCTTTTAATTTATCTTTTAAGAACATAAAAATAGTTCCAGCTGAAAGAAAAACTAAAATCAGTGTTCTGATAGTATCTTGAGTAAAAATGGATTTTCTATCTTGTTTTATTGCATCAATAAACTCTTGCCCATAATTCTGACGATAAAAACCATCATTAACACCAACAAAATCAATTCCAATAAAGTCAAACGAAGTTTTAAAGAGTAAGAACATTAAAGCTAAACCACCTGTAATTATCGTAGTATATTTTAAAGCCTTTATCTTATCCTCTTTCTTTTCAAAATCGTTAAACAATCTAACTAACGCAAAAATGGCTAAAACGGGAATACACAATTCTAAAAGAACCTGTATTGAAGTTACTGCTCGAAATTTATCATAAAGTGGCACGTGATCAATGAAGAAATTTGTTATTGGATTACTATCGGGCTTGGCATTAGTAACGAAAAACCAATTCTTACCCAAAGATAAAATCCAAGAAAAAAAAGTTCCACCAAGAAGCCACCATTTCAATCTACCTTTTACTAAAAACAAGCCCAATACAAACAAAAACAATACAGTGGCACCAACATAAGCAGGCGCTTCAACAATAGGTTGTTCACCCCAATACATAGGTGCACGTTTTGCCTCTTGGGCTGCCTGTGTTGTGGTTGCTCCTAATTTTCTATAGGCTTCATAAGTAGCAGAATCTTTACCAATATCTTCACTATTTCCACCACCCATAAATCTTGGTATAAACAAGTTAAATGTTTCAGAAATCCCGTAACTAAATTGAGTTATATAATCTCTATCTAAACCAGAAGTTACTGCTTTGGGTGAACCATCAGGGTTAATGGTGAGTTCGCTTTTACTTCGCTTACTCTCCTTTACATACTCTTTAGTGGCTAAAATGTTAGTAGCATTTAAACCTACAGATAGTATAACTGCTACAATCAATATTCCTAAAGATTTAAAGTAATGTGGTAATATATTCTTTTTAAAAGCGTCAACTAAATAGGCTATACCTAAAATAATTACCAAAAACATCAAATAATAAGTCATTTGAAAATGATTTGCCACCAACTCTAAGCCCATGGCTATTGTGGTTAATAAAAACCCACCAGTATATCTTTTTTGGAAGACAAGTAAAATACCACTTAAAACTAAGGGCATATAAGCAATAGCGTGCGCTTTACTATTGTGCCCTACACCTAATATGATAATTAAATATGTTGAAAAACCAAAGGTTATGGCACCAAGAGTAGCAAGCTTAAAATCTACTTTTAAAACTAGTAAAAGAATATAAAAACTAAGCAAGTAAAGAAATAAATAATCTGCTGGTCTTGGTAAAAATCTTAAAGTTAAATCAAGTTTTTTAATATAGTTGTTTGGATATTTTGCCCCTAATTGATACGTTGGCATACCCCCAAAAGCACTATTTGTCCAATAGGTTTCTTCTCCTGTCTTTTCTTTAAAATTTTTTTGTTGTTTACTCATACCAATAAACTGCACAATATCATTTTGATAAATTTCTTTACCCTTTAAAACAGGATTAAAATAAGCTAATGAAAGGATTATAAATCCTAATAATACTAATAAGTGAGGAAGTATTTTTTTTATGGAAAATTGCATGAAATATTTTTAAGAAAAATGATTTTGAAAATTAATCAATTTCTTCGTAATCTACATACTCACCAACATCTTTATTTGAAGTTTTGGTTTTAGGCATCTTATCGATTGTTACTTCACCTTCTTTTTTAGATTTTGCTTCTTGCTGTTCTTTTTGAAACTGTCCGAATTGACCTCCAAAGCGTTCTTCAGCTTTTTTGGCAACAAATTTGATTAAATAAGGTGAAAATAATCTAGAAAGTACCCTTAAAATATAATAAAATAAAACAATAAAAAATATGGTTCTTAATAAACCCATTATTAAAATATTTAATTTTAATTAAAAAAAAAATACAAATCTAATTATTTAAAAAACCTTCAAAAATGATAAAAAAATTATAAAATATCTATATTTGAAAAGCATTTTGTGAAAATCAAAAAGTGACACTAAAATTTATAAATTATGAACCCATATAAATCTATCTTATTTTTATTATTTGTTTTTTTAACTCAAACTGGTTTTAGTCAATATACAGATGTTATAAATTCTAATCGTCCAGGGGTTTCTAGAAGTGCTTTTTCTGTTGGCACTAATGTGGTACAATTTGAAGTTGGCCCATATTTAGTAAACGAAAAAAGGATACCTGTTCCTGCTACCGAGGTTTCTGGTTTTGGAGTTGATTTTGCAGCTCGTTATGGCTTTTTATTCGAGGAATTAGAATTAAATGTTGAAGGAACTTTCCAAAGAGATACAAAAACTTTAACATCCTCTTTTTCAACGGAAGATATCCGTGCTAATTTTAAGTTTTTAGCCATTGGTGCTAAGTATCTAATATTTGATCCTCACAAAAATTTAGAAGAAGAAAAACCTAATCTATACAGTTGGAAAGCTAATCAACGTTTTAACTGGAAATCATTAATACCAGCTGTTGCTGTATATTTAGGTGCTAATTTTGATACAGAAGCTAATCCGTACACAGCTCCTGGAGTTGAAGGTTTTAGCCCTAAAATCATGATAGCAGCACAAAATAATTTCTCTGGTGGTTGGGTTTTTGTAGTTAACCTAATTAAAGATAGAATTGGAACCAATCAATCAGATTTTCAATATATTTTAACTCTAACACATGCATTCAATCCAAAATGGGTGATTTTTGGTGAGACACAAGGTATTCAAAGTGATTTTTATGCCGATAATCTTTTTAGATTTGGAGGGGCCTATTTATGGGGGAAAGACTTTCAATTAGATACTGCACTAACTTTTAATACTAAAGACACGCCGTCTGTTTTAAATCTAACGCTTGGTGCATCTTACAGACTTGATTTTCACAAAGACAAAGAATTAGACAATGGTAACTCTGTGGAAGATGAAGTTCAAAGAAGACAAAATAGAAAAGGAAAGAAGAAAAAAGACAATAAATATGCTGATAAGAACGCAAAGAAAAGAAATAAGAAAGTTATAGATTTTGATAATTAAGCATTGATCTTTTAATATTTAATATGATTACACTAAAAGAAGTCACTACAAAAAAGGATTTAAAAGCATTTGTTAAATTTCCTTTTAAATTATATAAAAATTCTAAATATTGGGTTCCACCAATTATAAGTCAAGAAATTAAAACCTTCAATAAAAAAGAAAATCCAGTTTTTAATGATGCCGAGGCGAGGTTGTTTTTAGCTTATAAAAACAATGAAATTGTAGGCAGAATAGCTACTATTATTAATTGGCTGGAAGTTAAAGAACAAAACCAAAAGAAAATGCGTTTTGGTTGGTTTGATTTTATTGATGATTTAGAAGTTTCCCAAACACTTTTAAATAAAGTAGAAAGCATTGGAAAAGCCAATAATTTAGATTATACCGAGGGACCTGTCGGATTTTCGAATTTAGATAAAGTTGGTGTTATGACTGAGGGTTTTGAATCTATAGCTCCTATGGTAACTTGGTATAACCACTCATACTATGTTAAACATTATGAAGCAGCTGATTTTGTAATTGAAAAATCATATTCGGAAAGTAAGTTTCCTTTTAAAAATGTAAAACCAGAATTTTTTTATAAAGCGCAAGAACTAATAAAAAAACGCTATCAACTTACTGCATTAAAACTTACAAAAACTAAGGAAGTGATGCCTTATGTTGATAAAATGTTTGATTTATTTAATGAAAGTTATGCGTCATTATCGTCTTTCGTTGCTATAAATGATATTCAAAAACAATATTTTAAAAAAAAATTTATCAGTTTTGTAAATCCTGAGTATATCAAATTTGTAGTTGATAAAAATGATAAAATGGTAGGTTTTGCCATTGTTATGCCTGCTTTCGCAAAAGCTTTACAAAAAGCAAATGGAAAATTATTTCCCTTTGGCTTTAGACATATTTTGAATGCAAAAAAGAACAGTAAAGATGTTATTTTTTACTTAATAGGGATTCATCCAGATTATCAAAATAAGGGCGTACACGCGGTAATTTTCAATGAATATTACGAAACATTTACAGAAAAAGGTATAGAAACTTGTTTTAGAACACCTGAGTTAGAAGATAATTATGCCATACACCAAATATGGAAACATTTTGATCCTGAAGTTTACAAACGAAGAAAAACTTTTAGAAAAGATATATCATAAAAAAACTCCAATTCAAATTGAATTGGAGTTTTTTTATGATATAAAATAATTTCTATTCACCCATTGCTGCCATAACAGCTGCAGATAAACGCTTATAAGTTCCATTGTCTAAACGCTCTCTAATTGCATCAAAAGCATCTAGAGTTTCTTCAACATCTTGTAAAGTGTGTGTAGCTGTAGGAATCATTCTTAATAATATTAAACCTTTAGGGATTACTGGATATACAACTATAGAACAAAAAATACCATAGTTTTCTCGTAAATCTCTAACTAAAGCCATAGCCTCTGGAATACTACCTTTTAAATATACTGGTGTTACACAACTTTGAGTTGTACCTATATCAAAGCCTCTAGCTTTTAATCCAGATTGTAAAGCATCAACTATTTTCCAAAGATTTTGTTTTAATTCTGGCATTGTTTTAAGCATTTCTAAACGCTTTAATGCTCCAACAGTTAATGTCATTTGCAATGATTTTGCAAACATTTGTGAACGTAAGTTATATTTTAAATAATCTATAATCTCCTGGTCGGCAGCAATAAATGCACCAGTACTAGCCATGGATTTTGCAAATGTTGCAAAGTAAACATCTATATCATCTTGCACACCTTGCTCTTCTCCTGCTCCTGCTCCAGTTGCACCAAGAGTTCCAAAACCGTGTGCATCATCAACTAAAAATCTGAAATTAAATTTTTTCTTTAAGGCAACAATTTCTTTTAATCTACCTTGCTCGCCACGCATACCAAAAACACCTTCAGAAATCACTAAAATCCCTCCACCTGTTTGCTCTGCCATTTTAGTAGCTCTTTCAAGATTTTTTTCTAGACTTTCAACATCGTTGTGTTTGTATGTAAAACGTTTACCCATATGCAAACGAACACCATCGATAATACATGCATGAGCATCAACATCATACACTATAATATCATCTTTACTTACTAAAGCATCAATAGTGGATAAAATACCTTGATATCCAAAATTTAGAAGATACGCGGCTTCTTTTTTAACAAAAGCTGCTAATTCATTTTGAAGTTTTTCATGCAAATCTGTATGACCAGACATCATTCTAGCTCCCATCGGATAAGCTGATCCATATTGAGCTGCTGCTGCAGCATCTACTTTTCGTACCTCTGGATGATTTGCTAATCCTAAATAATCATTTATACTCCAAGTAATTACTTCTTTTCCTTGAAATTTCATTCTGTTTGAAATTTCTCCTTCTAACTTAGGAAACACAAAGTAGCCTTCTGCTTGAGAAGCCCATTTACCTAATGGCCCTTTGTCTTTATAAATTTTTTCAAATAAATCTTTCATTTATTGTAAACTTATGCTATTAAATTAAGTTGTAACTAAATGGTGCTTTAATAGGAAATGAAAACATTAAAATGTTATAATTTTAGTAAAGCTTAGTATTAGTTAGTTGCTGCAAAATTAAATATTTAAATGATTTGAACATAATTTTTATTGCTCAATTATTAATAAAATAAAAAAGAAATGGTGATTTACTAAAAGCAAATCACCATTTTGTCTATAATTAATACTTATCTTATTTAATATATTGAATATTTTGAGCAGCAGCTTCATTTTTACTATCAAAAAAGCCTTGTTCATTCATCCATTTGTCACTAAAAACTTTACTCATATATCGTGAACCATGATCAGGAAATATAACTACAATGTTGTCATTTTCATTAAACTCACCCAGTTCCCCTAGTTGTTTTATAGCTTGCATAGCAGCTCCAGAAGTATAACCAACAAACATCCCTTCGGTTTTCGCAATATATCTTGCCATGTGTGCACTCTCCTCATCGGTAACTTTTACAAATTTATCAATCACATCAAAATCAGTAGCAGAAGGGATTAAATTTTTACCTAAACCTTCTATTCTGTATGGATAAATTTCTTTTTCATCAAACTCTCTAGTTTCATGATATTTTTTTATTACAGATCCAAAAGCATCAACTCCAATAACTTTAATCTTTGGATTCTGTTCTTTTAGATATTTAGCAGTTCCAGAAATGGTTCCTCCTGTACCACTACAAGCTACTAAATGAGTTATTTTACCTTCAGTCTGTTTCCAAATTTCAGGACCTGTTGATTTGTAATGTGCATCGATATTTAATTCATTAAAATATTGATTTATATATACCGAACCTTTCATTTCTTCGTGTAATCTCTTAGCAACTTGATAATAAGACCTTGGATCATCTGCACTTACATGAGCAGGACAAACATATACCTTAGCACCCATTGTCTTTAGCATATCTATTTTATCTGCAGAGGATTTAGAACTTACAGCCAAAACACAATCATAACCCTTAATTATACTTACCATAGCAATACTAAAACCTGTATTACCAGAAGTAGTTTCTATAATAGTATCGCCTGGAGTAAGAATACCTTTCTTTTCAGCTTGTTCTATAATATAAAGTGCTATTCTGTCTTTTGATGAGTGACCTGGGTTAAAAGATTCAACTTTTGCAAAAAAGTTACCTTTAAACTTGGAAGCTATTTTATTAAGTTTAATAAGTGGAGTATTACCTACTAAATCTAATACATTATCAAAAACTTGATTTCTGTGTTTCATAAACGCTTTTTACAAACTGCCTTTTAAGAAATAAAACAGTTCAAAACCTGACAAAAATAAAACTTTTTTTTTTATT
This sequence comes from Flaviramulus sp., assembly GCA_030731745.1. Taxonomy (GTDB): domain Bacteria; phylum Bacteroidota; class Bacteroidia; order Flavobacteriales; family Flavobacteriaceae; genus JANQTJ01. Next base: position 8,921 of record JANQTJ010000002.1, read on the forward strand.
AACCATGGATTCCTTCTAAATCTAACAAAAAGGCATATTCTAAGGCAACCTCTTTTAAACTTTCAAAACGTCCTGAAGCCCCACCATGACCCGAATCCATATCGGTTTGTAACAATAATATATTTGTATCTGTTTTTAACTCTCTAAGTTTAGCCACCCATTTAGCAGGTTCCCAATATTGAACCTGAGAATCATGTAAGCCTGTAGTAATTAGCATATTGGGGTAATCTTTAGGTTGAATATTATCATATGGAGAATATGATTTCATATAATGATAATATACTTCATCGTTTGGATTTCCCCATTCATCATACTCTCCAGTTGTTAAAGGTATAGTGTCATCTAGCATGGTTGTCACTACATCAACAAAAGGAACTGCTGCCAAAATACCATTATAAAACTCTGGATTCATATTTATAATAGCACCCATAAGTAAACCACCTGCAGAACCTCCATAAGCATACAAGTGCTTATTTGTTGTATATTTTAGTTCAATTAAATATCTAGAACAATCAATAAAATCAGTAAAAGTATTTATTTTAGTGAGTAATTTTCCATTTTCATACCAATCACGACCTAAATATTCGCCACCTCTAATGTGTGCAATAGCGTATACAAATCCCCTATCTAATAAACTTAAGCGAATTGTTGAAAAAGAAGGGTCGATTGTTGAACCATAAGAACCATAAGCATATTGCAGTAATGGGTTACTTCCATCTAACTTTATTCCTTTTTTATAAACTAAAGAAATTGGCACTTTCAGACCATCTCTAGCAGGAGCCCAAATACGTTTAGATTCATAATTTTCTTTATAGAATTTACTTCCTAATACTTCTTGCTCTTTTTTTATTTCGCTCGTTTTAGTCTTAAAATTATAATCAATAACTGAACTAGGTGCAGTTAGAGAATTGTATCCATAACGTAATTCATCACTTTCAAAATCAGTATTATTACCAATATAGGCTGTATATGTTTCTGAATGAAAAGGTAAATAATAATCTTCTAATCCATTCCAACTTATAATACGTAATTTATTTAACCCATTTTCACGCTCGTTAATTACTAAATACTCTTTAAAAATTTCTATATCTTCAATTAAAACTGTGTTTCTATGAGGGATTAAATCTACCCAATTCTTTCGTGATGTATTATTTTCGTTAGTTTTTGAAATTTTAAAATTTATAGCATCATCTGTGTTTGAAATAATATAAAAACTATCATTATAATGCGCTATGGAATATTCTAAATTTTTGGTTCTTTTTTGAAAAATTTTAAAACGGGCATCTGGTGTATCAGCATTGAGAATACGGTATTCGGAAGATAATGTGCTTGAAGACCCAATAATTATATATTTTTTTGATTTTGTTTTGTAAATATATGTATTGAAAGCTTCGTCTACCTCGTGATAAACCTCTGTATCTTCATCAGTACTTGAATATAATTTATGCTTAAAAATTTTGTGCGAACGAAGAGTCACTTCATCTTTTGTAGTGTAAAATAAAGTTTTATTATCGTTAGCCCAAGTAGCTCTTCCTGTTGTGTTTAATATTTTATCAGTAAAAATTTCACCTGTTTCTAAATTTTTAATTTGAATGATATATTGCCTTCTACTTACAGTATCGTATGAATACGCTGCAAGTTTGTTATCTGGGCTTATAGAGATACTTCCTAGATTGAAATATGAATAACCATCAGCCATAATATTACAGTCGAATAACAACTCTTCTTGAGCCTCTAAATTTTCTTTTTTTCTAATATAAATTGGATAATCTTTCCCTTTTTCATAACGTGTTATGTACCAATATCCATTAAATTTATAGGGCACCGTGGTATCATCCTCTTTAATTCTACTTTTCATTTCTTCAAATAATTCAGTTTGAAAAGTTTCGGTATGGTTCATCATTGCTTTAGTGTAAGCGTTTTCAGCATTCAAGTAATCTATAACCTCTGGGTTATCCCTATCATTTAACCAATAATAATTGTCAATTCTTAAGTCATTATGAATTTTCAACTCTTTTGGTATTTTTTTCGCTTTTGGAACTTGTATATCGTTTTTCAAAAAAAAGGTATTTTATTTTTAAATTTTAAGTCATCAAAAATAGAAAAATTAAATAATTTTGTAATGCAAAACAAAAATTATAAAATTATGTTTGGAGATATGATGAATATGATGGGTAAACTTAAAGAAACCCAAAAAAAAGTTGAAGAAACCAAAAAGCGTTTAGATACTGTTTTAATTGATGAAGCTACTAATGATAATAAACTTAAAGTTACCCTTACTGCAAATAGGACTATTAAGTTTATTGAAATTGATGACTCGTTACTCGAAGACAAAGAACAACTTGAAGATTATTTAATTTTAACTCTTAATAAAGCCATAAAAAAGGCTACACGAGTTAACGAAAATGAATTATCTTCTGTTGCTAAAGAAGGTATGCCCAATATTCCTGGGCTGGATATGTTTAAGTAATACTTAACTTTTTAGATGTTTTAATAATTCTGTATGCATATCATCATTATAATCTAAATGTGTAACCATTCTTAATTTATTGCCACCCATGCTAATAACAAAAATGTTATTTTTAGCTAATTTTTGAACGAATTTTTGTTCGTTAATATCTGGGTTTAATTCAAAAATAATTATATTGGTATCGATAGGTTCTACTGCTTTTATAATTGGCAGGTTTATTAAAACATCACCAATTTCCTTCGCCTTTTTGTGATCTTCATTTAATCTCTGAATATTATTATCCAAAGCATACAACCCAGCTGCAGCTAAGTAACCAGCTTGTCTCATATTCCCTCCAAAAATTTTGCGAATTCTTATGGCATTTTCCATTATTTTAGAATCTCCAATCAAAACCGAACCAATTGGGCAACCTAATCCTTTGCTTAAACAAACAGAAATAGTATCAAATACTTCACCATATTGACTAGCTTTTTCGTTTTTAGCAACTAGTGCATTCCAAATTCTAGCACCATCTAAATGAAATCCTAAATTATTATCATCACAAACGGTTTTTATCTTTTTTATCGCATCTAAATCCCAACAACTACCTCCTCGCCTATTTGCTGTATTTTCAATTTCAACCAAGCTAGTTTTACTATAATAGTAAGCATTTGGATTAATTGCATTTACCACATCTTGTGCTGTAAACATGCCATTATTTACATCTAATAATTTACACGAAACACCACTATTAAAGGAAGCACCTCCAGATTCATAATTATATATATGAGCATATTTATCACAAATAACTTGATCACCGGGGTTTGTATGTAATTTAATAGCTGTTTGGTTTGCCATAGTGCCGCTTGGGAAAAACAATGCTTCTTTTTTTCCAAACATTTCAGCTAGCTGTCTTTCAAGTTTATTTACAGTAGGATCTTCTCTAAAAACATCATCTCCAACTTGAGCATCCATCATTGCATTTAACATACCTTTAGATGGTTTTGTTACGGTATCACTTCTTAAATCTATTATCATACACAGTTTTTTTAAAAAACGAACTAATGTATTAAAGAATTCTATCAAAATGCAAATTTATCCCTTAATAAAATATCAATTTTAGTAACCAATTTTTATCTTTTTAATAAATCTTGGCATGAATTTATTTGTGATTCTCATAATATTTAAAAAAACAAATATGTATTTTAGTCAAAAATCATCCTATGAAGTATAACAAATCAAAACCTATTTTTTCTTCATATCAAAAGAACTCCAATTTATTTGATGAAATTTTTGATGAAAATGAAAATGTAAGACCTACATATAAAAAGATTCTTGAATTATATAGTGATCATTCTATTCAAGATTTTGCTAGTCTAAACGAAAAAGCTAAAGCCTCTTTTTTTAATCAAGGTATCACATTTCAAGTTTACAGTGATAAAAAAGCTCAGGAGAAAATATTTCCATTTGATTTATTTCCAAGAATAATTGAAGCTAAAGAATGGGATACCATTGAAAAAGGTGTTATACAAAGAAGCAAAGCTCTTAATCTTTTTTTATGGGATGTATATCACGATAAAAATATAATAAAAGAAGGTATTGTACCAATTGATTTAATAAATACATCAGCCAATTATTTGCATCAAATGGAAGGTTTTGATCCTCCAGGAGGTATTTATAATCATATTTCTGGAACAGACCTTATTAAACATTCAGATGGTAAATACTATGTCTTGGAAGATAATATACGTTGCCCATCTGGTGTTAGTTATGTAATATGTAATAGAAACGCACTAAAAAGAGCTTTATTTGGAGTTTTTAATCACTACGAAATCCATACGGTTACTGATTATGCCGAGAACCTTCTTGAGATGTTGGAATCTGTTAAGCCTAAAGGTGTCGATTCACCAAATTGTGTAGTGATTACTCCTGGAGTATACAACTCTGCTTATTACGAACATTGTTATTTAGCCAAAAGCAGTGGTATAGAGCTTGTTGAAGGTAGGGATTTGTTTGTTGAAAATGATTTTGTTTATATGAAAACTATCAACGGTCCTGAAAAAGTTGATGTTATTTACAGAAGAATTGACGACCTATTCATAGATCCATTAGAATTTAGGAAAGATTCCGTTTTAGGAGTGCCAGGGCTATTTGCTGCTTACAAAAGGGGCAATGTTACTCTTGTAAATGCTCCAGGAACAGGCGTTGCAGATGACAAGGCAATTTACACATACATGCCTCAAATTATAAAGTATTATTTAAACGAAGAACCTATTTTAAATAACGTACATACTTACCATTGTAGTAAGCCAGAAGATTTAAAATATATTTTAGAAAATGTTGATAAATTAGTAATAAAACCGGTAGATGAAGCTGGAGGTTATGGTATTTCAATAGGAAACAGACTTACTAAAGAAGAAATAGAAAAGGTTAAAAAAGCAATAAAGGAAAATCCTCGTAAATATATAGCACAACCAATTATGTCGCTATCTGTGCATGCTACATATATAGATGAAACAAGTTCTTTTGAACAACGCCATGTAGATTTAAGAACTTATACACTTTTAGGTCAAGATAAAGAATTTGTTCTAAAAGGAGGACTAACTAGAGTTGCTCTACAAAAAGGAAATTTAATTGTTAATTCATCTCAAGGAGGTGGCTCAAAAGATACTTGGGTATTAAAAAAATAAATTTATATGCTAGCAAGAGTTGCCAATGATCTATTTTGGATGGGACGTTATATTGAAAGAGCAGAACATACTGCAAGATATTTAAATGTAAACTATTTTTCATCATTAGATGCACCTAATAAATTATCTCAATCCAGAACATTTGTACTTAACTCAATGTATGCATTGGTTGATAATAGAGTTGAAAATACTTCTGAATTAAAAGAAAATGAAGTTTTGTATGATATTGCATTAAATCCAGAAAAAACATATTCAATTATTAAATGTATAAAGTCTGCAAGAGAAAATGCTAATAGTTCTAGAGATTTAATTTCCACTGAATTTTATGAATCTATAAATAAATTTTACCATTTTGTAATTAGTTATCCAAAGGAAACTTTTGTTAAAAATGGACTTTTCGATTTCACTACAACTGTTACAGAGCATACCGCTATTTTGAGAGCTAAAATTAGAGGCACCATTCTACATGATGAAGTATATGCCCTTATAATGTTGGGAATGAATATTGAAAGAGCTACTCAAATTACTAGAATTATAAAAACAAAATTTGATGATGCAGAAAGAGCAACTGGTGGTTACACCAATCCTTTTAAAAATAGTTATGAGTGGACAACGCTTTTAAAATGTGCTGAATCCTATGATATGATGAGACGCTTTTACAGAAAAACGCCAACACAACTTATAACATTAGAATTTTTATTGTTAAATCCAAATTGTCCTAGATCTGTAACAAACAGTTTAAACCAGAGTTACAAGCACATAAGTCAATTAGATTCTCTAAAACTTCATAATATAAATTCTTCATCGTTTTTAATTGGGAAAATGCGTTCAGAATATGAATTTAAAACTATAGAAGAGGTTCAGAAAAACGTGAGAGAATTTATAGAGGACACTTTAAATAAATTAATTAAAATTAGTATTAAATTAGAAGAAGAATATTTTAATTATTAAATATTGCTTTAAAATTGTTATACCTTAGTAAGAATAATTTCTTATAAATGTCATTACATTACAGGATAAAATACAAATCAAAGAATACTTATGAAAACCCAGTTTCTGAAGCGTATTGGCAATTTTTAGTAACTCCAGAAAATAATGAAACTCAAGAAGTTTTATATAGTAATTTTAGAACTACAGTAGATGCTAGAATAGAAAACTCAATTAACGGTTATAATTTTGAAACAACTCGTATTCATTGTAAAAAACCGTTTGACAAAATATGTTTTGAAGCTGAATTTAGATTGCATAAAAAGGACATAAATCCTTTCGGATTTTCACCAATTTTTAATAATTTATTAGATTACAATTTAACAGAAAATCATTCTTTTAAAGTTGAATTTGATAATTTCTTAAAACATACAGAACTTACAAAACTTCCAGAAAACATAAAAACCATTCATAAATTCAACAAAGAATTTACTGTATTTGAGAATTTAAATAATTTAAACAACTGGGTTTACAACTATCTTCAGTTCAAAATTGGTGTTACCAAAGTTAATACTTTACTAAAAGAAATAGTTGTTTCAAAACAAGGCGTTTGTCAAGATTTTTCTCATTTATTTTGCGCAATTTCTAGAGAAAATAATATTCCAGCACGATATGTTTCTGGTTATTTACATCAAGGAAATGGTTATTTTGGAGACTCTCAGATGCACGCTTGGGTTGAAGCTTTTTTACCAAATATTGGTTGGATAGGATTTGATCCTACCAATAATATTCTAGTTAATCATAACCATATTAAAGTTTGTCATGGAAAAGATTATAATGATTGTCCTCCTATTAAAGGCATAATTTATGCATCTGGCAAAAATGAAACCACACATTCTGTTGAGGTTTCGCAACAACAATAAATTTAATTAATATTATAGGTGCAAACATCTGAACCAATTGGCGACCCATCTGGTATTTTTGGAGCGTCTTCTAATTCAAATTTTTCAGGATTTTTTCTAAAATTAGAAATGGTTATAACATATTGATTTGCATATTTTACAGGTTTCTTTTTATCATTAAGTAATTTTAAAATCTTGTTTATCGCGCTATTTACTTCTGACTTAACTTGTAAAAATGTATCATTATCAACCGCTAAATTCATCAAATATTTTAGAATCTCTACATTTATCATTTGCTGTACTTCATTCAAATAGGTATCAGTATATTTAATTTTAAATGAATTATTAATTAAATCATTTAAAACCTCTTCTAATCCTAATTGTTCACCATCAATACTTTTTTGTTGAATTAATCTATTCATCCTTTCAGGATGTAATAAAAATTTAAGTGTCAATTCACTTGATGTTGAAACCGCACTTAGAGGATCAAAACTAACACCTGTTAACCCTTCAAAAGATTCTCTAGTTCTATTATAACTAAATGCTCTTGGTGGAAATAAACTTAATTTATCCTTTGGAATGGCTAATGTTTCAGCAGAAAGTGTTTTTAAAATAGCGTTTAAAGCTTCGCGTTGTGCTGAAGCATCAATTACCTTAGTAGTGAAATTTGCTTCACCTTTAACAGCATAATTATAATCCAATCCACCTATTACTTTTGTGGCTGCTTCAGTTTGATAACGATGCAAAAAATATAATGGAACAAAAACATCTTCTAAAACAGAAAAAGGCTCATATGTTCGAATATTATCCTCTGAAAAAGTAGAAATAGCTTTTTGTCTCACTGATAAAATAGCATCTAACTCTTTAGAAGGACTTTTACCGTTATCCCATAAATGTGCTAAGGCATGTGCACCACCAAATGCTCTGGCATCACTATCAGCAATAAAACGTAATCCTTTTTTTGTAGCATTATCAAGTATAGTATTTAAAGCCTTTTTCTCGTCTTCATTTTCTTTAAAATCACTATAACTATAAGCTACTGATACCTTATCCCAATCACCAATACCAACACTGTAAGCATTTTCTAAATTAATTTCACCATTTACTAAATCAATTTGTGGATGTGGATAATCCATAACGGAAGCATTGTTATTCGTACTAGCTGCAAAATTATGTGTAAACCCTAAGGTATGCCCTACCTCATGTGCACCAAGTTGACGAATTCTAGCCATAGCCATATCCAACATCGGTTTGTAATTATCATCTTGATCTGCAAAAGGCTTATTTAATAATGCTTGTGCAATTAAAAAATCTTGACGAACCCTCAAACTACCTAAGCTAACATGGCCTTTAATAATTTCACCAGTTCTAGGGTCAGTAACACTAGCACCATAACTCCAGCCACGAGTTGAGCGATGAACCCATTGAATCACATTATATCTACAATCTAATGGATCTGCTCCATCTGGTAGCATTTTTACTTGAAAAGCATCTTTAAAACCTATAGCTTCAAATGCTTGATTCCACCAAGAAGCACCCTCAAGTAGACCACTTCTAACTGGCTCAGGAGTTCCTGGGTCTAAATAATAAATAATAGGCTCTATAGCTTCAGAAATAGTGGCTTCTTGATCTTTCTTTTCTAAACGATGCCTAATAATAAATCGTTTATTTATTTGTTCTTGAATAGGTGTTGCATAATCATAATATGACATTGGTATCGCACCACTTCTTACATCAAAAACTCTAGGTTTATAATTATTATCTGGTAATTCTATAAAGGAATGATGTTGAATTACTGTAACCAAAGAAGGAGTAGGTACAACACTTCGGAGTTTTCCTCCAGTTGGTGCGCCAGCAAATGTTAATAGTGATTCGAATTCTACATTTTTTGGAAATGCTTTTGTTCTTTCCAATGACAAAGCACTTTTTGTCAAATCTACTTTATAAGCACCCTCATTAGAACGTTTTAATCTGTTTGATACCTCATGCGCATCCTCCATTAAAAATGGACTAATATCTATTTTATATGTACCTTCTTTTTCTTCTATTATTTTAAAGCCATATAACACAGACTTGGCAAAAGCTTGTTCTATACTTCGTTTCTCTAAATCATTATCCGTAATTGCTCTGTAATTTTGATTTGGCTGTACCAATAATAATTTATTGCCAGCTTTTGTGAATTTCACAACCCGCTCATTACCTAATTGTCCTCTATCTAAACCAATATCATTAGAGCCAATTCCAGTTGACAAAGCATTAACATATAAAAACTCTTTATCTAAATTACTTACTTCCAGAAATATTTTATCTTCACTTTCATCATATGAAAAATTAAAAAAACCTTTATAATCCATTAGTTTTTTTTCTTTTGATTCTTGAGAAAAAGCGATAAAAACAAAAATTAGAGAACAAATGGTTAGTGTGATTTTTTTCATGATTTAAATTTTGATTATAAATCTACATATAATTTTAATATCTAGCTATATATCTTATTTTTGCTCAAAATAAATTTTAAAAATGATTACATCAGATCAAATTAAAAACCTTAATACCCGCCTTGACAAACTTAGGCACTATCTTTGACATAGATGCCAAACTTATAGAAATACAAAACGAAGAAGAACAAACCTTCGACCCCAATTTTTGGAATAATTCCAAACAAGCCGAATTGGTTATGAAATCTCTTAGAGAGAAAAAAAGTTGGGTTCAAGATTATAAAAAATCAAAAACTTTAGTTGAAGATTTAGAAGTTGTTTATGAGTTTTTTAAAGAAGACGAAGCTAGTGCTGAAGATGTTCAAAACTCATTTGAGAATGCCATTAATATTATTGAAAAGTTAGAGTTTAAGAATATGCTTTCTGAAGAGGGAGATTCCTTAAGTGCAGTACTTCAAATTACTGCAGGTGCAGGCGGAACAGAAAGTTGTGATTGGGCTAGCATGCTTATGCGTATGTACTTAATGTATGCAGAAAAAAGTGGCTTTAAAGTAAAAGAGCTCAATTTTCAAGAGGGTGATGTAGCAGGTATAAAAACAGTGACTTTAGAGATTGAAGGCGATTTTGCTTTTGGTTGGTTAAAAGGTGAAAATGGCGTGCATCGCTTAGTAAGAATTTCCCCTTTTGATAGTAATGCAAAACGACACACTAGTTTTGCATCTGTTTATGTTTACCCACTTGTTGATGATACCATAGAAATTGAAATTAATCCTGCTGATATTGAAATTACTACAGCACGATCAAGTGGTGCTGGTGGCCAAAATGTAAACAAAGTTGAAACTAAAGTACAACTAACGCATAAACCAACAGGTATTCAAATTCAATGCTCTGAAACGCGTTCGCAACACGATAACCGTTCTAGGGCTTTACAAATGCTTAAATCTCAATTGTATGAGATAGAATTGCAAAAACAGATGTCACAACGTGAAGATATTGAGGCTGGTAAAATGAAGATTGAATGGGGAAGTCAAATTAGAAATTATGTGATGCATCCTTATAAATTAATTAAAGACGTAAGAACCGGTCATGAAACCGGAAATGTAGATACTGTGATGGACGGAAATATTGATTCGTTTTTAAAATCATATCTGATGATAATGGGGCAAAAAACAGAAGAAAATAATCAACTATGAAAAAAATTAACACTATAATTTTTGATTTAGGTGGTGTTTTAATTGATTGGAACCCCGAATATGTTTTTAAAGGTATTTTTAACAATGACCATAAAAAAATGCGGTCGTTTTTAGACAATATATGTACTAGTGATTGGAATGAAAATCAAGATGCTGGATACCCTATAAAACAAGGAACAGAAGATTTAGTCTCTAAATTCCCAGAATATAAATTTGAAATTGAACAATTTTATAGTAGATGGGAAGAAATGATTGGTGGACCTATACAGGGCACTGTTAATATTTTAGATAGCTTGATAAAAAATGATGATTTCAAGGTTGTAGCATTAACAAATTGGAGTTCAGAAACATTTCCAATTGCATTAAAAATGTTTGAGTTTCTGAATTGGTTTGATGGCATTGTGGTTTCTGGTGACGAAAAAACCAGAAAGCCTTTTAAAGAAATTTATGATATCTGTTTAAATAGATTCGATATTGTTGCAAATCAAGCTATTTTTATTGATGATAATCTGAGAAATATCAAAGCTGCTAAAAAACTTGGAATAAATGGCATCCATTATGAAAATCCAAAGCAATTAAAAGTTGCTTTAAAAGCATTTAATATTAAAGTATAATGATAAAAATTTTTCATAATCCACGTTGTGCTAAATCAAGAGAAGGTTTAGAAATTTTAAAAAATTCTGGTAAACCGTTTGAGATAATAAAATATTTTGACGAAAAACTATCTCATCAAACAATAAAAAAAATAATTGACCTTTTAGGAATACATCCTATTGACCTAGTTAGAAAAAATGAATCAATTTGGAAAAATAATTTCAAAGGAAATTTATTAACAGATGATACCATTATTGAAGCTATGGTTAATAATCCTAAACTTATTGAAAGACCAATAGTTATCAATAAAAATAAGGCAGTAATAGGCAGACCTCCAGAATTCATTCTTAGCATTATTTAGTTTTGTTTAATTTTTTTAACTAATGATTTAACAAAATATTAACCCTAATAAACTTTTCATAATTATAATTTTGTTTCGAAATCAACCAGATTATTTAATCAACAATTAGTTTAACAAATTTTTAACTAGTACGATATTAAACAAAAAAAATAATTTCAAGTCCTACTACAAAACTATCCAATGAAAAACCTAAAAATATTTTTATTATTATTTTTAATATTTATTTCAATTCCTCTAAATGCCAAAACAGATAAAAATATAACTATTAAAGGGAAAGTTATCGATGCTGAAACTAAGCAACCTTTAGAATATGCAACTATTTCATTTTTCAGTTATTCTCAAGAAAAAATTGTTGATGGTATTATAACCAATATAAATGGAGATTTTAATATTAAACTTGAGGAAGATATATACGACATCAAAATCGAATATATCTCATACAAAACCATTACACTTACAAATAAAAATATTACACAAAACTTAGATTTAGGAATTATTGAACTTGAATTAAATATTGAGTCTCTAGACGCTGTTGAAGTTGTAGCTGAACGCACTAGTGTTGAAATAAAACTCGATAAGAAAATTTATAATATAGGTAAAGATTTGACTACAGCTGGTGGTACAGTAAGTGATGCACTAAATAATGTGCCATCTGTATCGGTAGATATTGAGGGAGGTATAAGCTTAAGAGGCAATGAAAATGTTCGTATTTTAATTAATGGAAAACCCTCTGCTATGGCAGGTTTTGGTGATACAAATGTTTTAAGTCAGTTGCCAGCTGAAGCTATTGAACGTGTTGAAGTAATTACATCTCCTTCAGCTAGATATGATGCTGAAGGTACTGCTGGTATTTTAAATATTATTTTAAGGCAAAAAGAAACCCTAGGTTTTAACGGATCAATAAACGCAACAGTTGGTAATCCTGATAACTTAGGACTTTCTACTAATATAAATTACAGAACAGAAAAATTTAATTTATTTTCAAATGTTGGATTTAGATATTTTGATGCACCAAGAAATGATTTCAACGATACTGAATATTTTGACAGATTAGTAAATGGTGTAGTCACAGAACCTGAATTCGAAAGAATTCGTGAAGATGAAGAAATAACACGATTGAATAGAGGTTACAATGCTAGTTTTGGAATGGAATACTTCTTAACTAAAAAAACATCCGTCACTGGAAGTTTATTTTACAGATATGGTGATGATGAAGATTTAGGTATAAATAATAGTGATAGATTTAATGGCGGAAGCATTATTGAGCAAACTCTTAGGAGTGAAAAACAAGATGAAAATGGTGGCAATTTTCAAGTATCGTTAAACTATATTACTAAGTTTAATGATGAAGGGCATGAATTGACTGCAGATTTTCAATTCGAAAATGGTTCTGAAGATCAGTTTACTGATATAAATGAAGATTTTATAATTACAAACCAGATTAATCCAGAAGCTTTTCAACAAGAAAAAATATTTCAGGTACAAGACCAAAATGAATCGCTATTTCAAATAGATTATATTTTGCCTATAGGAGAAAATGCTAGATTTGAAGCTGGTTACAGAGGCAATTTTGAAAATCAAATAAATGACTACACTTTAGAACAAGAAGACATAGGAACTGGTAATCTATTTGTTAATGATACAATTTCTAACATTTTTGATTACACAGAAAACGTAAATGCACTTTATACCCAATACGGAACAAAATTTGGTAAATTCTCATTTCTTCTAGGCTTAAGATTAGAGAATACCCAACTGAAAGGTAAAATTGATTCAAGACTTGATGATGCTGAACTTGAAGCTTCGTTTGGTTTTCCAATTGATACAGATTTCGATAATAATTACTTAGGGCTCTTCCCTACTCTAAATCTAATTTATAATCTAGGAGGCAGTGATAGTGACTCTGAAGAAAGTGTAACTTTCGGTTATAACAGAAGGATAAACAGGCCAAGAGGATGGTTTGTAAACCCATTTCCTTCAAGATCTAGTAGAACTAATGTGTTTCAAGGAAATCCAAATCTTAGCCCTGCATTTTCTAGTGCTTTTGACATTGGATATTTAAAACGATGGGATAAATTAACTTTAACGACCTCTATTTATTATCAGCATGAAACGGATTCATTTGAGCGTGTTCAAGAAAATACTGGTTTACAAACAACTGATGGAATTGATATTATTAGAACAATTCCTGTTAATTTATCAACGAATGATAGAACAGGAGCGGAATTTGGAATACTTTATAATCCTGAAAAATGGCTACGATTAAATTCAAGTTTCAACTTTTTTCAATTTGAAACAAAAGGAGCGTTTAATGGTGTAGATTATAGTGCTAAAAATACAAGCTGGTTTGCTCGTTTTAGTAGTAAGATAACACTTCCATCAAATATTGATTGGCAAACTAACGCTTCATACACTGGTCCAAATCAAAATGCACAAAGTGAGCAAAAAGGTATTTTCTCTATGGATTTAGCCTTTAGTAAAGAGGTTTTTGATAAACATTTAACCATATCTATTAATGCTCGAGATGTATTTAACTCAAGAAAAAGAAGATCTTTAACTAACACTGAATTTTTCTCAAGATATAATGAATCGCAGTGGAGGCAGCGTCAAATTAATTTATCATTAATGTATCGTTTCAACCAACAAAAACAAAAGAATCAAAACAGAAATTCAAATCCAAATAGAGATGATGACTTTGAATTTCAAGGTTAATAGTTAGACTGAAAAATTACAAATAAAAAAAGGAAGCTAAATTTATTAGCTTCCTTTTTTTTATATAAAGTTTATGTCTTAATCTTGACGCTTCGCTTTTCTTTCTTCTCTTATTTCTTTTAGTCTTTCGATTAAAGAACCTCCAATCCAATAAGGAATTACAAAAGTTAATAAAAATATCATTAACCAAAATCCAATTGTTAAAATGGTTAGAAATGCTAAAAATCCTAAGTATTGATCAAATTCAAACATAATTGTTGTCTATTTTTAAATATCAAACAAAGATAAGTTAAACTCTTTTTTTAAACAACACAAAATTTATAATTATTAACATAGTTTTTAAGTTTTAAAAACTTAGTGTTAATCAATTAGTTTATAAGTAATTAAATCAGAACACTCGGATGTTCCTACTTTTCGGTAATAATCAATTCTTCTTTCATTACCATCATATTCTATAGTAAATGTGTTTTCACATATCAAGTTTAAAAACCTTCTTTGAGTTAATACTTCATTTAAATTATGCCCAATATAATCAAAGTAATAAAGTCCTTCTTTAAGTTTTACCCAATTGCCATTTGCAACTGGTACATCTGCATAACGATCCACAAACGTTCCATCTTCATTAAACTGAAGAATTATTCTTGAATCTTCTCTTCTGTTAGCATACCAAACATCTTTCAATGTCCATGTTGTTCCAGTCCATTTATCGATAATTGACTCTAAATTTTCATTTCTATACATTTCCCATTCACCTAAAACTTCTATTATTTCTTGGTTTTCATTAACATCGTTACTTCCGCAGGATGAAAAATTAATAAAACTTAAAAGTACTATAACGGAAAGCAGATTATTTTTCATTTTTTTTATTTTATTAAAATTGGTTATTTATTATTAAACAATTGAATTTTAAATTCTCCTGATAATAATTTAAAACACATTCCTATAATTTTACAAAAATAGACTATAAACAATTGATTTTAAATAATTTATAAAAATAACTTAAACATAATCTTTTTGTATAAAAACTAAAACTTAATAGTGAGAAAATTGAAAATAAAAGGCATTTTTTCATAAATTTACATTGTAATTTAAATCGTTATTTAGAATGAGTTTTAGAATAGAAAAAGACACCATGGGCGAGGTAAAAGTACCAGCTGATAAACTTTGGGGAGCTCAAACAGAACGCTCTAGAAATAATTTTAAAATAGGTCCAGTTGCTTCAATGCCACTAGAAATTATTTATGGTTTTGCATATCTTAAAAAGGCAGCTGCGTTTACAAATTGTGAACTGGGTGTTTTAACAATTGAAAAGCGCGACCTAATAGCTACCGTTTGTGACGAAATTTTGGCTGGTGAACATAATGATCAATTTCCATTAGTTATTTGGCAAACTGGCTCTGGTACACAAAGTAACATGAATGTAAATGAAGTAATTGCTAATAGAGCACACCAAATTGCCGGAAAAGTTATAGGGGAAGGTGAAAAAACAATTCAACCAAATGACGATGTAAATAAATCCCAATCATCAAACGATACCTTTCCTACCGGGATGCATATTGCTGCTTATAAAAAAATAGTTGAAATAACCCTACCTGGAGTTAAACAGTTGAGAAATACTCTAAAGAAAAAGTCTGAAGCTTTTAAATCTGTTGTTAAAATTGGTAGAACTCACTTAATGGATGCTACGCCATTAACTTTAGGGCAAGAAATATCTGGATATGTAGCTCAATTAGATCATGGCGTAAAAGCTTTAGAGAACACTTTACCACATTTAAGTGAATTAGCACTAGGAGGTACCGCTGTAGGTACTGGTTTAAATACCCCAAAAGGTTACAGTAAACGTGTAGCTGAATATATTGCAAAATTTACTGATTTACCATTTGTAACAGCTCCAAATAAATTTGAAGCTTTAGCAGCACACGATGCTTTGGTGGAAACACATGGAGCTTTAAAACAATTAGCTGTTTCACTAAATAAAATAGCTAACGATATAAGAATGATGGCATCTGGACCAAGAAGTGGTATTGGAGAAATTATTATTCCTGCAAATGAACCTGGTAGTTCTATAATGCCAGGAAAAGTAAACCCTACTCAATGCGAAGCTTTAACTATGGTATGTGCGCAGGTTATTGGTAATGATGTTGCAGTTTCAGTCGGAGGTTTGCAGGGGCATTACGAGCTTAATGTTTTTAAACCGGTAATGGCTACAAATGTTTTACAATCTGCACAGTTAATTGGTGATGCTTGTAAGAGTTTTGATGAGCATTGTGCCGTAGGTATTGAACCAAATTATGAAATCATAACAAAATTACTTAACAATTCTTTGATGTTAGTTACAGCCCTAAATACAAAAATAGGCTATTACAAAGCTGCTGAAATAGCTAATACTGCACATAAAAATGGTACAACTCTAAAAGAAGAAGCTATAAATTTAGGTTATGTAACTGCAGTTGAATATGATGAATGGGTAAAACCTGAAGAAATGGTTGGTGGTTTAAAATAAACTATAAATTTTATCTTAAAAAAAACAGGTAAAAAAATTTACCTGTTTTTATCTTTGGTTAGTTAGCTATTAATCCTATTTAAACAAATTAAAAGGGTATCTATAACAAATATAGAATTTGAAAGTTTATTAAAAATTAACAAATGTTAATCGCTATCTAATTTTTTTCTAATTCTACTTAATTGAACTGCAGTAATACCCAAATAAGAAGCAATATGGTATTGTGGAATTAAATTATCTAAATCAGGAATTTGACTTTTTAATTCTAAGTATCTGTCCTTTGCATCTAGCGAAATTAATTCAACTAATCGCTTTTCATATTTTATATATATATATTCTAGAATACTTGAATACAATAAACTTAGCTCATGGCTTTTTTTACACATTTGCATTAGCTTATTAAAATCTATTTCATATAACTTACAGCTTGTAAGGGTTTCAAAAACTAGATTTGAAGGTTTTTTAGTTATTAAAGCCGTTAACGACCCTAAAAAACTATTTGGTAAGTAAAAATTTTTATTAAACTCCTTACCTGATTCAGTGCAAATATAACATCTAACTACCCCAGAAATAACAAAATAGACTTTAGTTGGCACTTCACCTAGCTTGACTAATTGAATTCCGGATTCTATTTTTCTATAATCAGCAAGCTCAATAAGTTGATTAACCTTTTCATGTGAAAAGCCAGATAATAAATTCAATATTGAGTTGCTTTCTTTCATTAAATTTATTTAATTATGGAAAAATTAAATGCTTTATTAGCATGTATGGTAGTTGTATCAAAAGATGGTACTAATAAATCTTCTTGTTTTATTAAAAGAGGTATTTCTGTACAACCTAAAATTACAGCTTCACAACCATTTTCTACTAATTTATCTATTATTTGCAAATAAACTTGTTTAGATGTATCATTTAAGATGCCTTTCGATAATTCTTTATAAATAATATCATGAACCATATTTCTATCTTCAACATTTGGAACCAAAGTTGTAATACCGTAAGATTTTAAAATATCAATATAAAAATCTTTTTCCATAGTATATTTAGTTCCTAAAAGAGCTACTTTTTTAATATTCTTTTCAATAATTTTTTCAGCAGTAGCTTCTGCAATATGAATCACGGGGATGTTAACACAGTCTCTAACAGCATCAATAGTTAAATGCATCGTATTTGCACAAATTAAAATACAATCTGCTCCAGCTAACTCTAAACTTTTTCCAGAAATCGCCATTAAATCATTTAATTTATCCCATCTATTTTGATGTTGTAAATTAGATATTTCAGCAAAGTCAACCGAATTAATAATAACTTTAGAAGAGTGATTTTCACCAAAATAATCGCTAGCTAATCTATTCAAAACCTCATAATACATAACTGTAGATTGAGGAGTGATTCCACCAATTAAACCAATTGTTTTCATTGCTTTAAATTTTAACTAAATTATGGCTAAATTTTATAAAAGAAACTTAATAATATTAATAATATTGATAAAAAAATTTTATAATCAATTCTATAAGAATAAAAAACCTCAAACGTTGAGTTTGAGGTTTTAAATTTAAAATTATATAATATTTATTTTAAAGTAAATTCAGAAGTTGCAACTAAATCTTTTTCATTAAATACATTTACAATATAACGTCCTGAGGCAAAATCACCTGATGATGTTATAAACTCGCAGATGTTTAAGTTGGCATTCTCGTAATTAAACTTACTAATTAAGCTATAGTTTAAAGTTTTTTCTCCAAAAGAAACTTGCTCATTTAATCCTAAAGTATTGTTTTTTGAATCGATAACTTGTACATATAATTCTTGCTCTCCTGCTTGAATTAATTTGTTTTTAGCTACAATAAAACATACTCTAATTTTGTCACTTCTGCTAGCTCTTTCAGTAGGTATTACTTTACCAGACGTTCTCACAATAACTCCGGAAGCTTTTAAATCTACAGCCGATAATACGGATGCATTTGAAACTACTTCTGCTAAAGCATTATTTTGAACTAATAAAGAATCTGTAAAAATAGTTCGCTCTTCTAAACGAACTCGAGTACTATCTAAAGATGTTGCCAAATAAGAATTCTCAACTCTTAAAGAATCATTCTGAGCTAATAAAACATCCATTTCTTTTTGTAATGAAGCATATTTTTGTTTGTATCTCCATAAACTTTTCACATTAGTTTCTGAAATTTTTAATGAGTCAATCAATCCTTGAATACGCGCTCTAGCTTCAATTAAATTATTATTGGCAACTTCGTTTTCACCTATAGCCTCATCATATTGTTTAGCCATAGCATTTAAATCATTCATTACTAACTGTTTTTGTTCAGTTAAATCATTTTCTACTTTCTTACTAGAAGAGTATAAATTCATGGTATAAAAACCAGTTGCTAAAAATAAAACTACTGCAATACCTAGTGCTACTTTAAGTCCCATACTACTTTTGTTGTTTTCCATAATTACTTGTTTTTTGAGTTTTTAAATTTAAATCTTGTTTTTTGTTATTATATTTATTTTGATAATTATGAGTAAATAATAGTGTACTTTTAATTTCCAAAATTCAACTACTCATTATGGATAAGCTCGTTTTATTCAATAAAACTATTTGCAATAAATTATTAAATAAACGCCAAGGCGAATCCAAATTTGGTGAACACATTAAAATATTAACCAACATTTCCAATATATACGAGCAACTTATAAATTTGGATGTTAACTATGTTATTTTAGGTTTACCAGAAGATGTTGGGGTTTTTGCTAATCAAGGAAATGTAGGTGCCTCTAAAGCATGGGAAGGCACTTTAAAAACCATACTAAACATTCAAAGTAATCGTTTTACAAAGGCTGAAAAAGTTTTAATCTTAGGGCATTTAGATTTTACAAAAGAACAAGAGGAAGTTTCTAAACTTAATAAATCCAAGAAAAAAGATGTTTTTAAAGCTCAAAAATTAGTTGAAACTATTGATACTTGTGTAACTCATTTAATATACCAAATTGTTTTAGCTGGCAAAAAACCTATAATTATTGGTGGTGGACATAACAATGCCTACGGAAATATAAAAGGTGTTAGTTTAGCATTAAACAAACCAATAAATGTTGTTAATTTTGATGCACATTCTGATTTTAGAACTGAAGAAGGACGCCATAGCGGTAATGGTTTTCGTTACGCTTTAACGGAAGGTTTTTTAGGGAATTATTTTATTTTTGGTCTTCATGAAAATTATACATCAGATAAAATTTTTAATTCATTAGATAACTTGAAAAATATAAGATTCAACACATTTGAAGCTATTGAAATAAGAAATGAATTAAATTTTAAACAAGAAATGGAAATTGCTTTAAACCATATTTCAAATGATGTTTTTGGTATTGAAATAGATTGCGATGCTATACAAAACATACCTAGTAGTGCTAAAACACCTAGTGGTTTTAGTGTTAATAATACTAGAAGCTTTGTAAACTTTTTTGGAAAACAGTCAAATGCAGCTTATTTACATATTTGTGAAGCTTCACCTAATAAAAGTACAAATAATCAAGTTGGGAAATTGATAACTTATTTAATAACCGATTTTATTAAAGCACATGAAAATTAATATAATTTCTTTTGAAATAGAATATGCATCAAATTTCTATTCTTTAAATATTGAGTGGTTACAAACTTTTTTTTGCGTTGAACCTTATGATGAGGAAGTTTTTAGTAAACCTGAAAAAAAATATAATTGATAAAGGCGGATACATATTTTTTGCAAAGCTAAACGAAGTAATTGTTGGTACTATAGCCTTAATGCCAATTGGTAATACCAATTATTTTGAACTTACAAAAATGGCTGTTTCTCGAAAACACAGAGGTTTTAAAATTGGCCAACAAATTATGCAACATTGCATAGATTTTGCTAATAAAAATAAGATTCCTAAACTAATAATCTACTCAAGTAAAAAATTAGAAAATGCCATATATATTTACAGGAAATATGGGTTTATAGAAATTCCTTTAGAAGAAAATTGCCCCTATGAACGCTGCAATATTAAAATGCAACTTTTACTAAAAAAGCCTTGAATTTCTTCAAGGCTTTTTTAATAGTTTTTATTCTTTTATACCTTCTAAATCGAAGATGAAAGCGTACGTTAAAGCTAGCCTTTTGTATCGTTCAAATCTACCAGAAGGTCCACCATGTCCTGTTTCCATGTTACAATCCATAAGCAACAAATTATCGTTAGTTTTTAATTCTCTTAATTTGGCAATCCATTTTGCAGGTTCCCAATATTGAACTTGGCTATCCCAATAACCAGTTGTAATTAAAATACTTGGATAATCTTTAGCTTCTACATTATCATATGGTGAGTAAGATTTCATATAATCATAATACTCTTTATTTTTAGGGTTTCCCCACTCATCAAACTCAAATGTTGTTAATGGAATTGTTTCGTCCAACATAGTAGAAACCACATCAACAAATGGTACAGCAGCAACAACACCATTCCATAAATTTGGTTCCATGTTTAAAATAGCACCCATAAGTAATCCACCTGCAGATCCACCATAAGCATATAGTTGTTTGCTATTTGTAAATTTTTCATCAACTAAAAATTTACCTACATCAATAAAATCGGTAAAAGTGTTTTTCTTTTTTAATAGTTTACCGTCTTCATACCAATCTCTACCCATTTCTTGTCCACCTCTAATATGAGCGATAGCGTAAATAAAGCCTCTATCAAGTAAACTTAATCTCGACGAACTAAATGTAGGCTCAGAATTACTACCGTAAGACCCATAAGCATACAAGAATAATGGGTTATTCCCGTTTTTTTCAATACCTTTTTTATAAACTAAAGATACAGGAACTTTAGTGCCATCTGTTGCTGTAGCAAATAAACGTTCAGAAACATAATTCTCTTTGGAGAAATTACCGCCTAATACCTCTTCTTCCTTCAATAATACACGCTCTTTTGTAGCCATATTATACTCGTATGTACTATTTGGTGTTGTTAGAGAACTATACCAATAACGTAACATATTAGTATCAAAATCAATATTTGAAGTTGTACTTGCATAATAAGCTGGATCATTAAACTCTAAGTAATAATCAACACCATCCCAATCCATAACTCTAATAGTTCTTAAACCATCTTTTCGCTCTTCGGCCACTAAGAAGTTTTTAAATAAATCCATGCCTTGAAAATAGACGTCTTCCCTATGAGGAATAACATCTACCCAATTTTCTTTTTCAGTTTTATTAATTGGAGTTTTTACTAATTTAAAATTTTTGGCGCCTTTATTTGTTCTTATATAAAAATAATCTTCAAAATGATCTACGCTATATTCTAAATCTTTCTCTCTAGGTTGAATAACTTTCCATTCACCATTAGGGGTATTGGCATCTAAATATCTATATTCAGTTGATAACGTTTGCGAGCTACCTATAATTAAAAACGCATCAGACTTAGTTTTACCAACTCCACAACTAAATGTATCATCTTTTTCTTCAAAAACAACGACATCTTCAGATTGATCTGTACCAATAATATGTTTAACAATTTTATTCTGACGTAGCGTTTGAGGATCTTTAGTAGTATAAAAAATAGTCTTATTATCGTTAGCCCAAGTTGCACCGCCACCAGTATTGCTTAATTTGTCTTTTAATAATTCGCCTGTTTCTAAATTTTTAAAATAAATCGTGTATTGCCTTCTTGAAATCGTATCAATACCAAATGCTAATATGGTATTGTTTGGACTCACAGACTGTCCTCCTATGCCATAATATGAATATCCTTTTGCCATTTTTGGTCCGTTAAGCATAATCTCTTCTAAAGCACCATCTTCAAGTTTTATTCTGCAAAACAGTGCATAATCATCACCCTCTTCAAAACGTGTGTAATAAGAATAACCATTATCATTTACGGGAACAGATTGGTCATCTTTTTTAATACGATCAACAATCTCTGTATATAATTTATCTTGTAATCCTTGGGTATGTGCCATAGCTTTATTTAAATACTTATTTTCAGCATTTAAATAATCTAAAACATCTTGTGTTTGGGTATCAGGTGTTTCAGCATTTTTTTGTTCGTCACTTAATCGCATCCAAAAGTAATTGTCAATTCGTGTATCATCATGAATTGTTAACTCTAATGGCACTTTTTTTGCAACTGGAGTTTCTAGTGTTAGGTATGGTTTTGTTGTTTCAGTTTTTTTACATGAAGAAAGTAAAACAAAAAAGGTTAAAAGTGAAAAAAATGTGGTTTTCATAATGGTCGATTTTTATAATTATAAAGGAACGAATTAATACTTTAAAGATTAAATATAATTTGTTAATTAATTGTTTTCAACGAATCAATCTGCTTTTGAAGTTTTTCTAGCAACTCCGTTTTTTCATCTTTAAAAGGAACTATAAGGCTTATAGAATCTTTTACGGACGCTGCCAATTCTATATTTTTAGTTTCTTCAACAAAATAATAACCAATTTTTTCGCTCGCTCTCCAAGCTTCATTTAATTGCTCATAAACTGTTTTATCCCATTGACTCGGGTGTTTTACATCAATCCAAATTACATCTCTATATTCGCTATCAATTAACACCAAATCTGGGGTTGCAGAGCCGTCAAATTGTTGTGCATTTTTATCACTTATTGATGAAACAGTCCCCATAAAAAACATACGTTTTTTACCAGCCAAATTTTTAATATAGGGTCTAAACTCCACAGGTGTATTGGCTGTCCAATCATATTCTTTACGAGACTCTTGTACTTTTAAAGGCATTGCCGAAACACCTGCATAACCCTCTTTTTTAGCTGCATGATTATAATAATAGAATTTATCTGTTCCATCTGCAGGTACAAATACACTAAAACTTAAACTAGTTCGCTCATCTCCCACTGGCTCGAGTCCAAACCAATGATACAATCCGCTAAATGCATCGGTATTGGTATTAGAAAAATCAAAATCGGTTACATAAGGTTGTTGATTTTGATCTTTAGGCATTTCAGGAATTTTAACCGCCGTTTCCATATTCCAAGGTAATGGATCACTAAAACCACCTAAAAACTTTAAAGATTCGGCTTGTAACCTTGAAACCTTTACAGCGAGCGTATTTTGTCTTGTTAAATAAGGATGGTTTTTCATGTTTTTAGGACTAATATAGGTTCCTTTTCCTATCAAAATACGTTCTATATAATCTTTATAATCGTGTTCACCACTCTCAATAACCATTACGCCTCCAAAGGTTGGATATGGAAAGAAAAAACCTTTCCATTTAATTAAACTCACCACTTCTACCCACTGTCCCGTATCATTCTTCATATAATAAGTATCACTAGGTTCCAAGGATAATAGTTGCAAAAAATTAAACCTTTGAACAACAGAATTGTAGGTGTTTCTACTGAATTTTAAAGATTCACCAATAGAAAACGTTACTGAAATTCTATTCTCATTTGAAAATCTAGGGAATGGTGTGGTGCTAGAGACTGCAAAAACTTCTTCAGTATTATCTGTTATGCCTTGCCACATATATTTCTCTGTTGGCTGTATAGCCATCGTCCATTTATTTTCATCACCAATTCTAACCAAATGTGGAAGTGAAACATCTTTAGTTTCTCCAACACTTTCATTTGCCATTGAAAAAATATTACGTAATGGTTGTATACGCTCGTTTTGAGTTAATGGCAATTCGTTTATTTCAACTTTATTTAAGTTATTGAAAACATTATATGTTTTCATATAATCGTACATTTTGAAATGCCAACCCACCACATATAAAATCCCAAAGAAAACTAATAACATTCCTAAAATACCAAGCCTACCAATTGTACTTGCGGAGCTTCTAAATTTTCGCAATCCAAAAAACAACACAATGACGCTTAATAGAATAACAAAAATGTATTTTCTAACGAATAACAATGCAGGTTGATAATCATCTCGCAATATAAACAAAGCTATGAGTAGAATGAGCAAAACAACTATGGTTATTGTTTTTTGATTTATGCCTTTATTCCAGTAGTTTTTAATCATAATAACCCTTTATCTTTTAAACGTTGCCTAGCAGTTTTTTGTTCAGTTTCAGATTGCTTTTTGATTTCTTTTTTAGTTTCTTCAACCACTTTGGCATCTTTGGTTTTCAAATCTTCAATAAAATCTTTTCCTTTTTCAATAGTATCATGAACCATATCTTCCAATGAATCACTTTTTTTATCAATAACTTCACTGGATTTAAATATAAAATTTGCTAAATAGGTTCCTGCCAAAGTGCCCACAATCATGGATGCAAAAATGGAAATGGTGGCAATATCTATGGGAATTAAGAAACGTGTAACCAGAATTCCTATCAAAAATAAAAATCCGATAAAAACCAATCTGATAATAAATTTTTGCTGATATACAAATCCGGTTTTATCGGTAGGTTTCATTTGTAAGTCTTTGGAATACATGAGTTTATTAAAAAATCGATATAAACCGTTTCCTTGAGACTCTCGCCAGTATATTAAAGCTCCAAAAAGTATCGAACCGATGAAGATGATTAACTCTAGTGTCATGATTTTAGGATTTTGGTTACTTTTATAAAGTTAGTCTATAATTTTTAAATATTGTTACTAATGGTTTCAACAACCCAATCTTTGAAGGATTCATCCCATGTTTTAAAAGCCTCATAAAAGGCTTCTTTATCGTACCAATACCAAAATAACACGTCCTTTGGAGCAATATTCACCAACAATTTCCAAATTAAATCTTGGTGTTTTGGTTCCAAGGACGAATGTGGTTCGTGTAAAGCCTCAAAGAGTTTGCTGTCCACTATATCAGAAATTTTAAATTCGTTACTGATTTCCAATTTTTCCAAATAACGTTCCACACTCATTACTTTTTTACGGGACTCAATATCCAATTTGTTTAAATAACTTTTAAATAAAATAGGGTCAGTTAAAATATCTTTAGTGGGATGTTGGGTATCTTTTAAGCATTGTGCCATTTCATATTTTTTGATGCGCTCGTAGCGGTTGGTTTTGACCACTTTTTCTAAATCATGTTCAATAATCACATGGTCTCGAAGTTTTTCCATAAGTTCAGGCTGATGGATATGAAATATCAATACCTCGTAATTCGTATCTTTAATAGCTTCTTTATACCATGTTTCATCCTCAAAAACCACAATAGGTGTAATGAAGTCGCGTAACACATAAACTCCACCAAAAGCTTTGGTGTAAAAGGAATCGGTGGTGTATTGGAGTTCGTGTAAATCTAAATCACGGTTGCGCAAATCACCATATTTTTTTGCGGAATCAAGCAATTGCTGATGGATGGTTTCATCAATAAAATTATGGTCCCTATTAAATTTATCCACCAGTTGTAATTGTTCTTTTTGAATTCGATCTAGATTATCAATCAAATGAAAATGAACAGTAATTTTATCATATTTTAAAACATCCAAAGGCTCATAAAAAGCATCGATGCCTTGGTCAAAATCCAAACAAATGGCAGAATCTCTGGTAATATCCTTTATTTTCTCGCCATGGATTTTAAAAACGAATTTCATCAAGTCCCTATCAAAGGTATGAGACGGCAAATACAAGGATTTTCCTTTTTGTAAAGGCGAAATAATAATACCATGTGGATTGGCTTCGCCATTATTTAGATAGTAATTGTCTTTCTTTTCCTCTGATATTTCTGGACTCCAGCCAACACCATCAATAGAAAAGGTTTTAAGCTTGGTTTCGGTAAACCCAAGTTTCACCAAGCATTTGTTATAACGCTCAACTAGTTTTCCGCTTACAGGAATAAGTTCACTTCTATATAAATTGGCTTGTTTTAGTTTGTCCATTTTATTATAACAACTTATTTATCTGTGCATACTGCAACAACAAAATGGTTTTAGCATCAATAATCTCAAAATGGTCTACCATACTTAAAGCTTTGGAAAAAGGAATTTCCAATACTTCAATTTCTTCATTTTCAATCTCTAATCCACCACCATCATTAATTTTCATGGCGTCATTATATTCGGCCACAAACAAAAACATTTTTTCGGTAACCGCACCCGGAGAGGTATAACATTCTATAACTTTTTTAGCACTTTCAATTTTATAACCTACTTCTTCTTCCACTTCACGAATAATACAGACTTCTGGTGCTTCGTTCTTATCAATAGCTCCAGCGCAAACTTCAACAGACATGCCATCTTTTTTATTGTTATCAAAAGCTGGCATTCTAAATTGTTTTGTTAAAATAATGGTTCCTTTTTCTTTGTTATAAAGCAAAATACCAGTTCCGTTACCTCTATCATAACTTTCTCGCGATAATCGTTTCCAACTACCATCGTTAAATTTATAATCATAATCAATTCTATTAAGAGTTGCCCATTCACTGGACAACTCGGTATAAGTTATATTTCTTAATTTATCTTCCACGCTTACTTGTTATCTAATGTTTTTCTTGCTTCAATCTCAATATTTAATTGATTCACTCTTTCATCTACTTTTCGTTTAAAATCAGTATCAGCAATAGTTGCTACGTTGTCTAAATAGCGAACTACTTCCTGACGGCGAATTTCTGAGAAATCTAATCCTTTCATATTAGTGCGCATCAATTCTTGAAGCATAGTAAATTTAGTATCGTAATCTTTTTTGAAATAAATTTCTGGGTTCTCAAACCAATTTTCTTCCAAATCAAAATCAGTTAAACGCAACGATACGGTACTTTGTATATTCCGAATATCTCGCGAAGAAAAAAAAGGAAATACTTTTTGAATTTCTTTATATAAATTGGCATAAAACAAATGCTGATCGGATTTAAATTGCTTTTCAACCTTATCATAAATGGCATGAACACGCTCTTCTGTTGGCTTTTCTGAAACATTCAAAATTTCACCCATATTTTTGGCTAAACCTTGTTCTTGCAAATAGGCATAATTTTCTGGTCCCTGCATGTTTACAAAATTAGGTATAGTTTCATCCAATTTTCGCCACCAAAGATAATCTTGGTCTAAAAAGTCATGTTCTGTTCGAGCTCCATCAATTTTAAAACGCCCTTGCACGCGTGATAAAACAGCCTTATCTAACATTTCTGGAAGATTGGTGAAAAGTCCAATAGAACTGTTACCATAATTCACAGCGTAAGCACCTTCGGTATATCTTAAAAACACACCAATAACTTCTTTCACGCCTGCTGAAACACCTTGGGTTGTTCGTTCTTGCAAATTATTTTCGGCATCGTCAATAGGTGCAAAAATGAGTTTAGTTGGATCTTTAAGAGGTTTCATCCATTCTACCATTTTTTCAGCAGAACCACCTTGAAACGTTGAAATCAAAGTGTCTGGCATGGGGTGAAATAAAAATGGGATGTCCAACGTAACACAATGCTCTTTCAATCGCGTAGCTATAGCCGCAATGAGCATACTTTTTCCTGTTCCTGGAATCCCATAACCCATAAACACAGGCATAAAACCACCCAATTCTTGAAACGGGTTTTTTTTAGCGGTAAAGTCGTAACTCAACATACGCTCAGTTAAACGGCGAGCAAAATGTTTTGCATCTCTATTTCCAACTATTTGTTCGAACTTTATTTTATTAAACTCAATACTTTTTGCTGTGCCTTGAAATACATTATTCCAACCCGAAATGGCAAACTCCGATTTTTCAAGCTTGTAAGTTCTGTCTTCAATGGTTTCGGTATATTCTAAAGAGCTTTTTCGCAATTGGATTTCATCAATCAATGCTTCAAAATAAACCACCGTAAAATCAATGACATCTTTATCTGACTTAATGATTTCAGGATGCCCCAGATACTTGTCATAGTAAAACAAACCACAAGAAACACCTTTTATAGGCGACATGAATGACATCTCGGGAATGCCAGCAAACTTTTGTTTCATCACACTTAAACCGTCTGAGGCATAAGGTTTTAAATCGTTTAGAATTTTATAAGCTATTGAAAATAGCATGAACGCTGTTGCGGTAAGCATTTTGCTTTCAAATTCACGTTTACCGTTGGTATCTAAAGCTGATTTATTCTCGTTTAAACTGGATAAGCCAGAAGCATCATAGTAACTATCTTTAATCCAAATACCTAGAGTTAGACCTTCCTGAACGGCGAAAAGGGTTTGATTCAAATAAATAGGAATCGCCACAGAATTGGGCAATAAACGCTTTTTTAAAGCTAAAATCGTTTTGGAAACCGATGTGATTTCAGCAGTATTAGAGCCATTGTTAGCTCGTGATAAATACAATAAAATTGATTCGTCTTTAGTATCTTTATCTCTGCTTTTAGCTTTGGCACCTTGCTCCCATTGTACACTTTTTAAATAGGATGCAGCTTCATCACGAAGCATATCGAGTTCGGATAATTTTATAGGGAATGTTGAGTTGTGTTCCATTTCTTTAGTTAAAAGTTTTAAGTTTAAACTTTTTAAATTTTCAAACCAGCTATTTCAATAGGCGCTTTAGTCAAGTTATTCATCATTTCTGGTGTTTTACTATATAATAGTTGAATGATGCGATGTGGCGCTAAAACATATTTTTGTTTAAAAACGGTGTCCCATTTTTGAAGGGTTTGCTTGCTAAAAAAACCACCTTCTTCAAATTCACTGTTAGATTTTAATTCATCTATTTTTAGTGAAATCGCATACGATTCTAAAGGAATTTCCTTTTTTCCAATACCTTCTAAAATAGCATGAGTTAATTCATTTTCATCTTTTGCAAACACATTGTGTATAGGACCTAAATCTAAACGTCTTATAAGTTTAGGTGCAATTTTTGGTAATTTTCTATCAATAGTATAAGCCATAGTATCTAAAGACATTTCTCTATCCGAAGTAGTTTTTAGTACTTCATAAATTTCATTTTTATAATCGTTTATCCTAGTACCATCATAATTAAAATACATAAAACAGATAAATGGTCTGTTGTTTGAAACATCATAAAAGCTCCAGCTAGTTAATAAATCTGCATCATAACCCTCTGGTGCGTTTAAAATTTTACCTTGCACAAAACGATTAAAAATAAATTGTTTGTTAACTGAGGTATAATAAACAATCGAAGCAGCCTGAAATAACAGGTTTTTTTTAATAGATTGCTTCTTATGCATTAAGGTTTCTAAAAATTGTTCCTTTAAAGTAGTTACTGGTGTTAATTTATCTAAATATTCATCCCGTAATTCTAAATCATTAAACAAATACCGAAATTCTAAATAGTTTGGAAATCCAGAATCTGTTAAATCTACTTTCATTTGATCCTCTTCATCATACATATATTTAATGCGCATGGCTTCAATAGAATACAAAAGCAAATCAGAATATTGTTTGAATAATAAAACCTCCTGTTCAGAACAAAGTTTTTGCCTCTGCACAACAACAATTAATTCTTTAAAAGCAAAATCAATCATTTTATGATAAAAAATATATTGCTCTTTCGAATCGAGAATTGCAGAATCTAAGGGTGTTACTATGTGGTTTATGGACATTTTTTAGTCTTGAGTTAGCAGTATACAGTATGTGGCTTTACCATAAATTCACTAATATTTTAATAATTTATGCGTTACCTAAAGGTCAGGCTTTCACTACTCGCTCCTTCTTTCGTCAGGGAACTCAAACAAACCGTTCAATCCTTAACGCAGAATACCTAACAAAACCCATCCAAAAAGAGGAGAATGTTAAAGAAAATCAGAATATTATTAAGATAACAAATCGTCTTCTTTAGCTTCTGGTTTTGGTTTGCCCTCTGGTTTCCCATCATCGCCAGATGGTTTATTGGCATCAGCTTTATAGTAATCTTCAAAAATCTCTTTCATATCAATCCCATAACGCTCTGCAAAATTCTTTTGAATTTCGCCATCTTTTGCACGAATTTCTTGAAGAGCCTCTGCATAACTACTATAAACACCTTGCATTACTTTTTCGTGAACCGGAATATTATCCATCATATCTTGACGTGCTTTGGCACTAGCTGTATGCATAGATGCTAAAGTTTCACCAATATGTTCATCTGTTTTAACCCCTAAATGCTCTAAAATAGCTGCGAATTCTTGGTCTGTTCTTGCCTTAAGAGCTATTATATAACCATCATAATATTTAATACGCTCTTCAGTATCACTCTTCAATTTAGCACGATGTGTTTGCAAATTACTACGTAAGGATGTTAATACTTTTATTGTTAAATTATGTTTATGTACAAAGCTGTCTTTACTTGAAGCTAGCGTAGTGTATGCATTTTTAAGACCTTCCAACTCTTCAACTTTTTGTTCAAGTTGAGTTACTTTACCAACTGCTTGTGCATAATCAGCAGATTGTTTATCAACAATATCTTCCAACTCTTGGCGTGCTTGTTTTAACAAAGCATACTGTTCTTCTAACTTTGTTTCAACTTCTTTCTTTTTCTCTAAAGCTTTTGTATGATTTTTTGTAGCTTCAACAATTGCGTCTTGTAATTTATCTTCTACTTCTTTAATCTCTATTTCGCGATTTTTTAAACGAGAAACCGCCGCTTGAGATTTATAAGAAAGCTCTCCTAAAAGTGTTTGAACATCGGCGCTTTCTATACGCTCTTGAAACATAGCTTTTGCTTTGTTATCTGCGCCAGCTCTTACTTTTTCGGCTGCTTTTAAAGCGGCATCTGCTTTTGCTATTTTACTTTTTCTACCCCAAAGGTTGTTCCACCATGTATCTGGTTTATTTTTAGCATCTTCTAACTCAATTCTAGCACGCTCTAATGCTTTTTGGGCATCATCTATTACTTTTTGCTCGGTAGGATTTAAAGCTGAAAATTTTTCAAAAATGATACCAACTTCATCTTGATAATCGGTTAAATCTTTGATGGCATCTAAAAGTGTTGTTCTATCTTTCTCTGCCATATGAACCACATCATCCAAAGTAGCATTTAGAATTTTTTGTCGCACTTGAGGATCATCCTCTTGAGACAATTTAGATTTCATGGTGTCAATGGCTTTTCCCCAGTTAACATCAACTTTTTCGCTTTTTTGGTTTGAATTGGTTTCTAATAAATCAAAATCATCAGACATAGTATGGCTTGTGTTTTAAATTGAACTTGTTATGTTAAGCAATTTCGTTAAAAAATATGATTTCTAAAAGTAAATACCTGTTACTTTTTACATTTTTATTTAAAATATAATTGCTTATTGTATTTGTATAGTTTTTTATTAAAACGTTACAACAAGGTTTTTTTATAACATTAAATAATTGATTTACAAAAATTTATGATTATATCTACGAAATTAATATACGAAAAGGGACTCTGGAATGTTTTTGTTTTTCGTGTTTTGTAATAAAATAATTATATATTTGAATAGCTATTAATTAAATTTTTGCGTTAACTATGCATCTTAACCAATTATTCCCTTTTTTATTTGTAGATCAGTCGAGTATTGTTACTATGTTAACCATTGTAGTGGTCTTTTTTAGTGTTTTATTACTTCTGGGAATTAGAAAGTCTTATAAATTAAAGAAGGAAAATGAACGATTGGATGAGATTAATAGAAAAATAGCTGAAGATGAAGAAAAACCCTATCAAGATTTTACTGATGGGCATATGTATGGCAATAACTAAAAAATGCTCACTTAAAAGCGAGCATTTTTAATATTTTACCTTACTAATTTTTTATACTTAATGCGTTTTGGTGTTAAATCGCCACCAAGTCTTTTCTTTTTATTTTCTTCATATTCACTAAAACTACCTTCAAAGAAATATACTTGAGAATCTCCTTCAAAAGCTAAAATATGCGTACAAATTCTATCTAAAAACCATCTATCATGACTAATCACTACAGCGCAACCTGCAAAGTTCTCTAAACCTTCTTCTAATGCACGTAACGTATTAACGTCTAAATCATTAGTAGGCTCATCTAAAAGTAATACATTACCTTCCTCTTTAAGTGTCATGGCTAAATGCAAACGGTTTCTTTCTCCTCCAGAAAGTAATTTAACTTTTTTGTTTTGCTCGCCACCAGAGAAATTAAATCGACTTAAGTAAGCTCTAGAATTAACTTCTCTCCCACCCATTAAAACAAGTTCCTGCTCATCACTAAAGTTTTGCCAAATAGTTTTCTCTGGGTCTATATTAGAATGCGCTTGATCTACGTAGGCTATTTTAGCAGTTTCTCCAACAATAAATTCGCCTTTGTTAGGTGATTCTTCACCCATTATCATTCTAAAAATAGTTGTTTTACCAGCACCATTAGGACCGATAACACCCACAATACCTGCTTGTGGTAATTTAAAGTTTAAATCTTCATAAAGTAATTTATCATCAAAACCTTTACTTACAGCAACTGCTTCAATTACATTAGTTCCTAAACGAGGTCCATTAGGAATATAAATCTCTAATTTTTCGTCAAGTTGTTTTTGGTCTTGACTTAATAATTTATCATAATTTTGCAAACGTGCTTTTTGTTTGGTTTGACGTCCTTTTGCACCTTGACGCACCCACTCTAACTCGCGTTCTAGTGTTTTTTGACGTTTAGATGCAGTTTTACTTTCTTGAGCTAAACGTTTCGATTTTTGATCTAACCAAGAAGAGTAATTACCTTTCCATGGAATTCCTTCGCCTCTATCTAATTCTAAAATCCAACCAGCTACATTGTCTAAAAAGTACCTATCGTGAGTTACCGCAATTACGGTTCCTTTATACTGTGCTAAATGTTGCTCTAACCAATGTACAGACTCTGCATCTAAATGGTTGGTTGGCTCATCTAAAAGTAATACATCAGGTTCTTGTAAAAGTAAACGGCATAAAGCCACACGACGACGTTCTCCTCCTGATAAAACACTTATTTTCTTATCACCATCCGGGGTACGAAGTGCATCCATTGCTATTTCTAGCTTAGTATCTAATTCCCAAGCATTGGACGCGTCTATTTTATCTTGAAGCTCGGCTTGACGATTCATAAGCTTCTCCATTTTATCTGGATTGCTATAAACTTCTTCTAAACAAAACATATCATTAATTTTATTGTATTCGTCTAGGATAGCAACAGTTTCAGCAGCACCTTCTCTTACAATTTCAATAACTGTTTTTGTTTCATCTAATTTTGGCTCTTGTTCTAAATAACCAACAGAATAATCTTGTAAAAATGTTACATCGCCTTGATAATTTTTATCTGCGCCTGCAATGATTTTAAGTAATGTAGATTTACCAGAACCATTTAAACCTAAAATTCCAATTTTAGCTCCATAGAAAAAGCTTAAATAAATATTTTTTAAAACAGGTGTATTACCACCTTGAAATGTCTTAGTTAAACCAGACATCGAGAAAATCACTTTCTTATCGTCACTCATTTTTGTAGCTACTATTTTTTATTATGAAAAAAAATTAAACACGTCCTTTTAAAGCATTAAAAACCCAAGCAATAGCAAAAAAGCCAATTCCAACTGAGGCAAAACCCCAACCTGCAACATCTTTATATCTAAACGCGCCTAAAGCGACTAAAGCTAATCCTACTATAATCATTATGGTTGTAGCCCAGGCTAAAACTGTATTTTTATTCATTGACATAATCTTTTCTATTTTTTGATGGTTAGTTTACAGGCAAATATCGTGTTTTAGTAGTAAAAGTTAAACATGAAAGGTTCTATATTTAAACTAATTTAATTTGACTGAAATATTTTAACAAAATTACTAACAAAAATTTATAATTTATTTCAATTACATAAAAAAATAGCTTGAGTTTAACTCAAGCTATTTCAAATTTTAAATAGTTTAAAAATTAGTGTTTAATAACTTTAATTTCAGATCTTCTATTTTGTCTATGTTTTTGTTCAGAACATTTAGTATTGTCATCACATTCATTAATTAGTTTAGTCTCACCAAAGGCTTTACCTAAAACTTTATGCTCTAAAATTTCATTTTCTAAAATATAATCAATGGTTGATTTAAGTCGCTTTTTAGAGAGTATCTGATTATAATCCTTAGGTCCTCTAGAATCTGTATGAGAAGTAATCTCAATTATTAATTCTGGATACTTATTTAAAATTGTTACTAACTTAGAAAGTATCTCTTTAGATGGTGTGTTTAAAATAGACGAGTTAAAATTAAAATATATTTTTTCTAAAGCGTTAATAGATTTTTCAATCTCAATAAGTTCATTTTCTTTAGCAGCTTGCTTTTCTTTTTCAAGTTCTGCTAATCTAGTAATTTCATTTTCTTTAGCTAAGTTCTCGGATAACTCTCTTGCAGTTTGTTCAGCCTTAGTAGCTATAGCAATAGAATCATTTATTCTGATTTTTTCAGCCTCTAATTGATTGATTAGCGCTAATTTTTCTCTGCCTTTTTCTGTTAATTCCTTTTTAATATCAAATCTATAAACAACACCAATAGCATGTTGCTTATAATTAGTTGCATTTGAATTTAAAGACCATTTTCCAGTTGAATTAACATCTAATCCCCAATTATCTGAAAACCAGGCTCTAAAACCTAAAACTCCATTAAAAGTTCCTCTTGAGATACTATTAGCTTTAGAATAACCTAATCCTAAACCTACATAAGGGTCAAACCAACCTGTTTCACCAAAAAATTTATTTAAATCATAACTTAATCGCGCATCAAAAGAATAAAACTCTTTTTCTTCGTTAATGTTAATTTTATCAACTCTGGTTCCTTTGTTGTATTTAGAAAAAGCAGCAATAGCTTCAATCCCTAATCCGTTTTCAAAATATTTACCAATACTTACACGTGATGGATATGGAACTCTATTCCAAGACTGGTTAACATTAAATAAATTATTTAAAACATCACCAGAGTCATCAATAGTATTGTATCCTAATCCAAAAATCCAGGAACTCACTACTATTGAGTCTTTTTTTGTTAATAGTAATTCTTGAGCTGTAAATTGTTGTACAGTAGATGTTAGTAATACTACTAAAAGTATTTTTTTAAGTTTCATTTTAATTGCGATTTGGGTTGCGATGCAAATTTTATTTAAATAAAACTATATAAAACAATTTAAACTTTAAACTGTTTATTTTGTCGATGAGATGATAATAATAATTAAATAAAGCACCTTTTTAGGTGCTTTTGGCTAATAAATTAAATTAAAGGAACTTCAATAAATAAAAGTCCAGAATCTTCATTTGTCTCTATTTTAAAACTTTTTGTATCTGAAACACCTATAGCATCCCTTGTTTTTAATGAGTTTTCATTTATCAGAGTTTTACCATAAATGGTCATAACATAAACACCGTGATTATTACTTTTTAATTGATAATCAAAAGTTTCACCTTTAACTAAATCAATTCTTGATATTAAAGCATCTTGATGAATTTTCAAACTTCCTTCATGATTTTCATCAATTGACGAAACTAAAGTTTGAAGTTTATTTTTTCTTTCGGCTGCTTGGAAAGTTTTTTGATCGTATCGAGGTGTTACATTTCTTTTATTAGGAAGTATCCATATTTGAAATAAACTCAAATGTTCAGTTGCAGAACCATTTATTTCAGAATGCTGTACACCTGTTCCAGCACTCATCACTTGTACCTCACCTGGAATGACTGGAATCCACTTATCACCCATATTATCTCTATGCTTCAGTACACCATTTAATGGAATAGTAATAATTTCCATATTATCGTGAGGATGTGTGCCAAATCCCATATTTGGCGCAATAACATCATCATTTAGAACTCTTAATGCTCCAAATTGTATTTTATCTTTATCAAAAAAATTAGCAAAACTAAATGAATGATTAGCTTGTAACCAACCGTGGTTTGCAAAACCTCTACTCTCTGCTTTGTGAATAACTGTTTTCATTTTTTCTTTTTTTTATCTCATTTTATCAAGTAAATTACTTAAAACAAGAGCATCTTCTTCGTTTAAATTTTTTAATAAGTCCTTGTTTAAATTATCTGGAATTGATTGTAATAGCTCTTTACCTTTTCCTGTGATTACAATCTTTACCACTCGCCTATCGTGTATACATGGTTGTCTATCTATATAATTTTTTAAATAAAGTTTGTCCATTAATCGTGTAGCATTGGGAGAACGTTCAATCATTCTGTCTTTAATAATTTGAACATTTAATGCTTCATTTGCACCATTCAAAATTCTCAAGATATTATATTGCTGAGGAGATATCCCAAAAGGTTTAAAAAACTCGTTTTGACAACTGGAAATCCAATTGGCAGTATACAAAATATTCAATAGGGCCTTAACCTTATTGTTT
Organism: Flaviramulus sp.; assembly: GCA_030731745.1. Classification (GTDB taxonomy): domain Bacteria; phylum Bacteroidota; class Bacteroidia; order Flavobacteriales; family Flavobacteriaceae; genus JANQTJ01. The sequence continues at coordinate 45,826 of JANQTJ010000002.1, forward strand.
GGGAATTTTGAGTTAATATCTTTACTAATATCTCCCATTGAAAATTATTAAATACTTTTTTGAAATTGTTTAACAGCGTTATTTAACTGAGAACTGAAATCATCATTAACTATTTCTCCGTTTTTAAAGTTGTCTCCAAAAAATGGTAAAGAAAAAGTTTCGATAATATTTGCTTCATGATATGGAAATCTTGCTGAAGCAATTTCTAAAGCTGTTAAACCACCACGACCTCCTGGTGATGTAGCCATAAGCAACATAGGTTTATTGAAAAACATTTTTCCTTCTATTCTAGTTAACCAATCAAAAAGATTTTTAAATACCGTAGCATAAGTTCCATTATGCTCTGCTAAAGACAGTACGATTCCATCTGTGTTTTTTAAAATATCTAAAAATTTATGAGCATTATCTGGAATTCCACTCTCGTTTTCTAAGTCTATATTATATATTGGTAAATCAAAATCATTTAAATCCAATAATGTAACATTTACATTTTTAACTAGACTTGATGCATAGGTAGCTAATTGTTTATTAATTGATTCTTTACTATTAGAACCTGCAAAAGCAATTATATTTTTCATATGTTTTATTTTTTTATGTGACAAAGATAGTTTGAAGTAATTTATTTTCCAAGGAAACTAATTCCGTGTTATATAATTTATGAATTCATTAACAACTACATCTAAAAATTTTTGAAACTTTTGTAACTTAGCACAAACTAAATTGCTATGGATATCAACTTCAATAAAAACGAAGATTACAACAAACTTCTTGTTTCAGAACTCAATAAACGCCTTGCAAAAATTAAACTCGGTGGTGGGAGAACACGAATAGAAAAATTACATGCGCAAGGAAAAATGACTGCTAGAGAGCGTGTTAATTACTTATTAGATTCTGATAAAAAAGTTTTAGAAATTGGCGCTTTTGCTGGTGAAGATATGTACAAAGAACATGGTGGTTGCCCATCCGGAGGTGTTGTTGTTAAGATAGGTTATATTAAGGGTAAACAATGTATAGTTGTTGCTAACGATGCTACAGTTAAAGCGGGTGCTTGGTTCCCTATTACAGGAAAAAAGAATTTAAGAGCGCAAGAAATTGCCATAGAAAACAAGTTACCAATTATTTATTTAGTTGATTCTGCTGGTGTTTATTTACCAATGCAGGATGAAATTTTCCCTGATAAAGAACACTTTGGTCGCATTTTTAGAAACAATGCTATCATGAGTAGTATGGGAATTACCCAAATTGCAGCGGTTATGGGAAGTTGCGTTGCTGGTGGTGCATACCTCCCTATTATGAGTGATGAAGCTTTGATAGTTGATAAAACAGGAAGTATCTTTTTAGCTGGCAGTTATCTAGTGAAAGCTGCTATTGGCGAAACTATTGATAACGAAACGCTTGGAGGCGCAACAACTCATTGTGAGATTTCAGGAGTTACAGATTATAAAGCTAAAGATGATAAAGATGCTTTAGACACTATAAAGAATATTGTTGATAAAATTGGTGATTTTGACAAAGCTGGCTTTAACAGAAATGATTCAAAGAAACCCAAAGAAAATCCTGAGGATATTTACGGGATTCTTCCAAAAAGTCGTGCAGATCAATACGATATGTATGAAGTTATAAAACGATTGGTTGATAATTCTGAATTTGATGAATATAAAGCAGGTTTTGGTAAAACTATTATTACCTGTTATGCGCGTATTGATGGTTGGGCAGTGGGTATCGTTGCGAACCAACGTAAACTTGTAAAAACAGCTAAAGGCGAAATGCAGTTTGGAGGAGTAATTTATAACGATAGTGCAGATAAAGCAACTCGTTTTATTGCGAATTGTAATCAGAAAAAAATACCACTAGTCTTTTTACAAGATGTAACAGGTTTTATGGTAGGTAGCAAAAGTGAACATGGTGGTATCATAAAAGATGGTGCTAAAATGGTAAACGCCGTTAGTAATTCTGTTGTTCCAAAATTTACTATAATTGTCGGAAATAGCTATGGAGCAGGTAATTACGCTATGTGTGGAAAAGCATACGACCCTAGAATAATTGTTGCATGGCCAAGTGCAGAACTAGCAGTTATGAGCGGAAACTCTGCTGCAAAAGTTTTATTACAAATTGAAAAAGCTTCGCTTGAAAAACAAGGTGAAAAAATTACACCTGAAAAAGAAGCGGAACTTTTCAATAAAATAAAAGATAGATATGACGATCAAGTATCACCATATTATGCCGCAGCCAGAATATGGACTGATGCTATTATAGATCCTCTTGATACAAGAACCTGGATAAGTATGGGTATTGAAGCCGCTAACCACGCACCTATTGAAAAGAAGTTTAATTTGGGAGTTTTACAAGTTTAGTTACCTTGGTGAGACTTAACTCTTGGAATTAGTAATAGTTCTGTTTGTCTCCCATTTACATATCTAAAACCGTCTTCTTCATAAAAACCAGCTTCCTCTAGCATGATACGTATATCTCTTTGCCATTCAGGAATTGTTATAGTCGTGTTTAGCTCAATAGCATAAACGGTATTGGTATTTAAAGGATAATTCTCACCATCATCTTTCATAACACCACCTTGAGAATCCCACATACCAATTGTTGTTCCTGCTGAATGTCCATAAGAACCTAATGGGTGTGTGTATATGGAAGGTCGGAAACCTGCATTTTTAGCTTCTTCTAAAGATTTTGCTAATATGTCATTTCCTGTTCTACCCTTAACCATATTATTTGTTAAAAAATCTTGAACTTTATTTCCTTCTTTAAGACCATCAACTAAAAATTTTGGAGCTTCTTTTTCTTCTGGCTTTAAAACATAAGCTAACTCTTGACAATCTGTATTTAATCGCAAATACGTTATTCCGAAATCGCAATGTAATAAATCTCCCGGTAAAATAGTCAGGTCATCTGGTCTACCTGAAAATGAATATAAATGATTTACTAATTTCTCACTACTTCTTTGAACATCCACAGTAGGATGAAACCAAGTTTCAAGTCCTAAATTTGTCACTTTTTGACGCATCCACCACTCTACTTCTGTTGTTGTTGTAATACCTGGTGTTATAACTTTTTCTGAAAATGCCTCAGCTATTATATCATGAGTTATATCGACTAATTGATTATAAATAATCATTTCAGTAGGTGTTCTCATTTCAATCCATCTAACAGCTAACTGCTCAGCAGAAACTACTTTAGAATGCATATTTTTAGGAAGATAAGTCATAAATTCCTCATAATCAGTTTTTACTAAACCATCTGCAATATTATGGTCTTTAGAAAAATTTAAACCTATTTTAGTTGGTTTACGTTCTTCTATCAATTCGATAAGCCTTTTCCATTGATCTGGTTGTTTTTCTTTATCCCATGCAGAAATAATATTTTTACCAACATTATATCGCGCAACTGCTAACTTTTCAATAGTATTTTTAGCTTTATCTCTATAAAACAATAAAATGGTTCTTCTTCGAGCATTTAACCAAGTTGCTGGCAACATGGTTTTAATTACTGGATCTTCATTATATTCTCTTGAAATTACTAACCACATATCAATACCTGAAGCATCCATTAATTCTGGTAATAGATTAGTAAATCGTTCATTTAAAATAAGATCTAAAACCTCTGCTCTTTTTTGCTCAGAAAGAATTTGTTGCGCATTTATTTTTAAAGAAAATAAAAGAATAAATAGAGAAAGTAATTTGAAATTCGTCATTGGTTAGCTTTTTCCAACTAATTTATGGAATTAATCTTTTATTCCAAATATTAATTTTACAGGTAAACTTTTTAAAACTCCAAACTACTTTATCTTAAATTGATTTATCCAATTATACCTGAGTATTTTTTAATGAGTCTAACAATTAAATCATTTAACTTTTCAACTTTATATTCTGGAGTAGTAGGTTTTATATGCGGATTACCTATACCACTATCATCTGTTAAAAACACGTAGGTTCCGTTTGTTGACAAACTAAAAAACCTCATTAAAAACTCAACATTTTTATCAGCACCACTAGCTACTATTGGGATTATTTTTATGCCTTTTTCTTGTGCTTTTTTTATTTGATTTTTTATTAAAGAAACATTTTCCTGAGTTAAATGAGGTGGCGCATCTAATAATAAAAACATTAATCTAGATTTGGCATTTTCGTTCCAAGCTTTTTCCAAAGAAATCTTTAATGCTTGCTCTACAGCTTCTTCGTAATCGCCTCCGCCATTGGCTGATTGTTTTGATAAATTATGCCTTACAGATTCAATGTCTTCATCAAAATCAAAATCTCTAACTAAATATTCATCCCCACTATCTCTATAAAATGTTAAAGCCACTCTTTTTTTATCAATCTTACTATCTAATCTTGAAATAATATTTTTAATTTCAGACTTTAAATAATTAATTTCATCACTCATAGAGCCAGTTGCATCAACAGTAAACATAACATCAATATCATTTGAAACATTTTCAGAATCAATTAAAAAATTGACATTTTTATGATTATCTGTTATTTTCTTACCCAATACATTATTTCCATTAATAACTTGAACCACAAAATATTTATTTTTATACAATTTATTTAAATCCTTAAATAGGACTACTTTTCCTGAAACATCAGTTTTAGCAGTCATGATTTGCTCATTGAAATCATTAAATAGCGTAACCTTAACGTTATTAAGAGGGTTTCCATCATTATTTAAAACATAAACTTCAATTTTGTTTTGGAGATAAAAGCCCCAATTATTCTGAATGTTTTTTGGCTCTCTACTTTTTAGCGCACATAACCAATCACTCCATTTTTCTAAATCATTAATTTCTCCAGCAGTTAACTGTCCAGATTGAGGCTCAGAAATTGAATCGTATGCTGTTTTTGATTTTGAATCTGTTATTTCTAAACCAGCAACTTTTCCTGATAACGCTCTTGACACACTTTCAGTTTTTAAAGAACTAACAGTATAACTTAAACTTTTGCTTTCCCTTTTAGTACTATAGCCAACAATAACTATTTCATCTAAAGATGCCTTTTCAATTTCTAGGGAGACCGAGATTTCTATATGTTTTTCTACTTTTTTTTCAGTAGTAATATATCCAATAAATGAAAAAACTAAAACATCTGAATCTTTAACGTTTATCCGATATAATCCATCAAAATCTGTTTGAACGCCTTTACTGGTTCCTTTAACTAAGACATTTACTCCTGGTAATGGAAGTCCTGATTCGTCAGTAACTACACCAGAAATCAATCGTTCTTGTGAGTGTATTTGTATTGAAATTAGAAATACAAAAAATGTTTTTAATACTGTTTTCATAATAGTTGATTTATAAGTTTACCATAAAACTAAAACCAACAATAAGATTATAAAACTAGTAATGAGTGAATGATGTTTTTGGGTGAGTAAAGCATTAAAAAAGGGATAAACGCTCGTTTAACCCTTTTTATTTTTTTAGTTTTTACTTAATTTCTGTATTAAAGGGAAATAATAATTGAATACCTTTTTTCTGTTTTAGGGCTTTTATTTCTTTGTACATCTTGTAATTTTCTTCGCCTAATTCTTCTATTAAAAGCTTCTCTTTAGCTTTTACTAAACCAAAATCTTCAAGTATTTTGTCAAGATTTTTTCTGAAGACTGGAAATTCTTTTATTTTGTAATCTTCAATTTCAGCAGCTTCAGCAGCACGTTGTAAAGCCAAGTCTAAACCACCTAATTCATCAACCAAGCCAATATTTAAAGCATCAATACCAGTCCAAACCCGCCCTTGGGCAATGGCTTCAACTTCATCCATAGTCAAATTTCTACCTTCTGAAACACGTTTAGTAAATAACTGGTAAACACCTAAAACATCTTCTTTAATGAAAGCACGTTGGGTGTCATCTAGTGTTTCAAAAAAACTAAAAGATACAGCGTTTTTGTTGGTTGCAACCTGCTCTGCGTTTATACCCATTTTATCTGCCAATCCTTTACCATTAAGTAGCGTTCCAAAAACACCAATACTTCCTGTAATAGTAGTTGGTTCTGCAACAATATGATTGGCATTTGATGCTATATAATAACCACCTGAGGCGGCTAAATCTCCCATAGATACAATTATTGGTTTAACTTGTTTTGTAAGTTCTATTTCACGTAAAATTAGCTCACTTGCTAAAGCACTACCTCCAGGCGAGTTAATTCTTAATACTATGGCTTTAATTTTATCGTCTTCTCTTGCATCTTGCAAAGAACTACTCATAGTGCCTTGACCAACAGTGTTCTCATCACCTTCTCCATAAATAATTTCTCCCTCAGCATAAATAACAGCTATCTTATTTTTTATGGAATAATTCTGCAATTTAGTTGAAGCATATTCTGCATAATCTTCAATAGTAATGAATCTTAAATCATCTGAGTAATCAACACCAACTTCATTTTTAATTTCATTTATATATTCATCATAAAATGTTATTTTATCAATAAGTTTTGATGATTTAGCTAAGTTTGGATTTCTAGCTAAAAGACTATCCGCGATATTATTTAAGTTTTCAACACTAATATTTCTACTTTCTGAAATATCATTTTTTATTTCACTCCAAAGAGAATTTAAATAAGCTAAAATTTGCTCTCTATTATTATCACTCATTTCATTATCTAAAAATGGTTCTACAGCACTTTTATATTTCCCTAAACGAATCACTTCCATTTTAAGACCAGATTTTTCTTGAAAATCTTTAAAATATAAACTTTCAGAATACAGACCTTTAAACTCCATCATTCCAACAGGATTTATATAAATGGTATCTGCAACAGAACTTAAATAGTAGTCTTTTTGGGAATAGATATCTGCATATGCCACAATAAACTTGCCTGATTCTTTAAACTTTAATAATGCTCTTCTTAAAGCTTTTGTTTGTGAAATACCAGCATCTATAAAATTATTATCAATTGAAATTCCTTTAATATTATCATCTGATGCTGCATAATTGATGGCATCTATAATATTAAATAACCCATTTTTTTTATTTTCATTTAAAAATGTGTATTCATCAAAAATTGTTTTACCAGCATAATCTTTGATGGTAAAATCTAATCTTAAGTCTAATACAGAATTTGGTTTTACTTTTACAATTTCTTCATCATTAGAACCAAACAAAGCTCCTAGAATAATTAAACCAATAAAACAGATAAATAAGAATACGAAAATACCTGTAACTGTTGATAATACTCTTTTTATAAAATTCATATATTTTCTTTTTGAAACACTTAAAATTTAGTTTACAAATTTAATAGATTTATAGTGTTTTTTCGTTGTATTTTACCAGATTTGGTTTCTTTAAAAATTGGAATATTAAATATTTCTTTAGGTTTTTCATAAGTATCTAAACATTCAAAAATTTGAGAATCTAGGTTGTTATTATTACCTTCTAAAACAAGGATTACTTTTTGCCCTAAAGTGTCATCAGGTTTTGATGCTATAAAGAACCTTTGATCTAATTTATTATTTAATTTGCGTTCTATTTCTTCAGGAAATAATTTAATGCCACCAGAATTAATGACGTTATCATAACGACCTAACCAATCAAAACTAGTTTCAGAATAAAGTGTAACGACATCATTGGTGATTATTTTTTCTTTTGAAAGATTGGGTGCGTCAATAACTAAACAGTCCCTATAGTCTGTCGACAAAATAATATTTGGTAATGTTTTAAAATAAGATGAATGAGCGTTTTTGTTTACTTCAAAATGATTCAACTTTTTTAAAGCAATATGGGTAACGGTTTCTGTCATTCCATACGTTTCATAAATATTAGTATTTATATCTTGAACGGCATCTGTAATAGCTTTTGAAACTTGACCACCACCCACAATAACTGTTTTTATATTATCAATTGTTTTAACAACATTTTTAAGTTGCATGGGCGTAAATGCACAAAAATCATAGACTTTTGCTGAATCAATTTTCGGATTTACTGTAGGTTGAATAGTATCTAATTCTAGCCCTAATATAATAGCTCTTATCAGCATCATTTTACCAGCTATATAATTTGATGGCAAACCATGTAAAACTTTATTACCAGGTTTTAGGTTGAAAAAGTCTCCTGTTGCTATGGCAGAATTTACCATAGCCTGCTTTTTAGTGTTTATTTTTTTTGGTTTACCGGTAGAGCCAGATGTTTGTAATTCTATCTCATGGTTATCATCCAACCAATCAAGTAAAAAATTACCAATTTCACGCTGATAAGTTTCACCTTCCTTAATATAGCTATAAGCAATATCTTTAAGCCCATTAAAGTTATAGCTATACCCATTTAACTTGAATTTTAAATGTATGTTCTTAAAGTTGGGAATCATTAGCAACTATATCTTCTATAATTTTATAATCTTCTTTTGGTGGCTCTACAACGCTTCCAAAAAGTTTATTTTTCCAATCACTCCATTTGTAAACCTTAGAAAAAATAAATAATATGATTGGATAAAAAACTAAAACTGGAACTAAAATTTCCATCACAGTCGTACTAGCCTTCTCAGCTGTATATTTAAAAATGGCATCGGTTTGTAATGCAGACCAATCACTTGTAACTAAAAGTGCTGCTAATAAATTATTACCTAAATGAAAACCCAAGGCTAATTCTAAACCATCATCCATCAGAGTCATAATTCCTAGTAGTAACCCGGTTCCAATGTAAAATATCATAGTTATAAAACCCATTTCTGCAACTTCAGGGTTAGCACTATGAGCCACCCCAAATAAAACAGAAGTAAATATTAAAGGAAACCATTTGTTTTTGACAATTATGCCAATATGCTGCATAAGATATCCTCTAAAAAGATACTCTTCTAAACCAATTTGAAAAGGAAATAAAATAATACTAATAAAAAATAAAATAGCAAATTTAACTGGATTAAATTGTAATTGTATTTGACTAGGATCTAAAAAATAAGCCATAATAAAAGATAGTATTGTAATGGTTACTATGAGGCCGAATGACAAAAAAAATCTTTTAAAATCCACCTTTTTTCTAGCGGTTGTAAGGGATAAAATACTTCTTTCATGAATAAATTTCACCATCACAAAGAGTAATCCTAACAAAAATGCAAAAGGCAAAAGATTTACAACTAATGACAGGTTTGAAGGTATTGTCTTCATCATATCATAAGCCGCTTGCATATCTTCTTTTGAAGTAAAAAGATATACTATGAGGTTTACAATAAAAATACCAGAAATTAAAAAAGCTGTTATTAAAAACATCCAAAGTTCTCGTTTTCCTTTATACGCTTGTTGTATGTAATTCATATTATAAATTAAATTTAAAATCTATTAAGTTATTATATTTCAAAGTACCATTTTCAACCTCTAAAGGACTATCAAAATTATTGGTAAAAAGTCCTCCTGTTCCAAGTCCTTGAGGTAAAGTATTGTTTTTTTTGTAGGTGTATTGAGCAATAGCATTTAATCCAATATTACTTTCTAAAGCACTTGTAATCCACCAGCCTATATTATTTTTTTCAGCAGTTTCTATCCAAGCATCACTTCCTTGAAAACCTCCAACTAAACTTGGTTTTAGTATGATATATTGTGGTTTTATAGTTTGTAATAATTCTGTTTTATTTGTTACAGAAAACACACCTATCAATTCTTCATCTAAAGCAATAGGCAAAGGTGTTTTATCACATAATAGTGCCATTTCTTGAATTTGTCGTTGCTTAATAGGTTGCTCTATAGAATGTAAATCTAAGTCTGATAACATTTTTAATTTTTCTAAAGCGTCAAAAGGAGAAAATGCACCATTAGCATCTACACGTAATGTAATATCTTTTGAAGTGAAATGTTTTCTTATTGATTTTAAAAGGTTAATTTCTTTTTTAAAATCAATCGCTCCAATTTTCATTTTGATACAATTGAAACCTGCTTCAATTTTCTCTTTAATTTGTTGTTTCATGAAAGCTTCAGAGCCCATCCATATTAAACCATTTATACAAATTGAATCTTCTCCTTTTGTAAACTTTGAAGGAAATAATTCAAAAGTGTTTTGATTTTCTATAGATTTAAATGCTGTTTCTATTCCAAATTGAATACTAGGAAACTCCTCCAACTCTAATAACAATTCATTTAAACTTAAATTGATGTTTTTGCAAACCCATTCCAGCTTGTCTTCATAATCTGCTCTATCATCTATTGAAAGACCTCTAAACAAACCACATTCTCCAATACCCAATTTATTATTATTCTTTATAATGATAAACCAAGTTTCTTTAGTTTTTAAAACACCACGAGAAGTCCCACTAGCTTGTTTAAAATCGAGAATATACTTTTGGTAAGTCGCAGTCATATGTGCCTCTAAAATAATCAATTAAAATACTTAACTAGCATGTCTACAAAAACTAAATCTTATCATTTTCAAATCACAATAATTTATAATTAACACTTTTATTATTCAAATCAAATAAGCTAAACCCATTAAAACGGATAATAAAAAGGTAGTTAGTGCCAATTTTTTTAATTCAGGATCTAATAATTTAGGTTCTTTATTTTGATTGATTTTTTTTAGGTGTATTAATAAGGGTACATAAGATATTGTGAAAAATAAACTAAGTGGGTTTATATAGTATAATATTACGAATAAACCAGATATTACTATGGCTGATAAAATAAGTAGGTTGTGATAAACTTTAATATTCTTTTCTCCAAGAATAACAGCTAAAGTAATTTTGTTAGATTTTTTATCAGAAATAATATCTCTCATATTATTAAGATTTAATACAGCTACACTCAACAAACCAATTGTAATAGCAGGAAGTATTGTGACATGATCTATTTTTTTTCCAAACAACACATAGCACCCAATAACACTAACTAAACCAAAAAAAATAAAAACAAAAAAATCACCTAAACCTCTGTAGCCATAGGCATTTTTTCCAATTGTATATCTTACTGCTGATATTATAGAAGCTATGGCTAATATAAAGAAAAGTAGCGCGAGAAAAATATACTTTACACCAAATGCTATATATACAAGAGCGCAAGAAAGTGCTATGGAGATAATAATATTTAGTTTTATGCCATTAAATAATTCCTCAGGTGATATTTTACCAGATTGAATAGCTCTTTCAGGGCCAATTCTATTATTGTTATCAGTGCCTTTTACACCATCACCATAATCATTTGCTAAGTTAGAAAGTATTTGAAAACTTAATGTGGTTAAAATTGCGAACAAACATATTTCCCAATCAAAAAAACCATTATAATATGCAAAACAAGATGCTAGGATAATACCAGATATAGATAATGGCAAAGTTCTTAAACGCATGGTAGAAATCCAGATTGAAAACTTTTTCATTATGGAATCCATTTTTTTTCAAAATTAGGCTTACGCTTTTCTAAAAAAGCATTTCTACCCTCTTTAGCTTCATCAGTCATATATGCTAAACGCGTTGCTTCTCCAGCAAAAACTTGTTGTCCTACCATGCCATCATCTGTTAAATTCATTGCAAATTTTAACATTTTTATAGATGTGGGTGATTTTGCAAGTATCTCTTGAGCCCATTGATATGCTGTAATCTCTAACTCATTATGAGGTATAACAGCATTAACCATTCCCATATCATACGCCTCTTGTGCGGAGTAATTTCTACCTAAGAAGAAAATTTCACGAGCTCTTTTTTGTCCAACCATTTTGGCTAGGTATGCAGACCCATAACCGCCATCAAAACTTGTAACATCAGCATCAGTTTGCTTAAAAATAGCATGCTCTTTACTGGCTAAAGTTAAATCGCAAACCACATGCAAACTATGTCCACCACCAACTGCCCAACCTGGTACAACTGCAATGACTGCCTTTGGCATAAAACGAATAAGTCTCTGGATTTCTAAAATATTTAATCTGTGGTAACCGTCTTCTCCAACATATCCTTGATGACCTCTAGCTTTTTGGTCGCCACCACTACAAAATGAATAAACACCATCTTTTGTTGATGGTCCTTCTGCCGATAATAATACAACACCAATATTTACATCTTCTCCAGCATCATAAAATGCATCATAAAGCTCTCTCGTTGTCTTTGGTCTAAAAGCATTCCGCACATCTGGTCTATTAAATGCTATTCTAGCCACACCATTACACTTTTGGTATGTGATATCTTCATATTCTTTACATACCACCCATTTTGGCTCATCCATTTTCAATATTTTCTTCAAAAATAAATTTTATTTAATTAAAACTCTCATGATGTTATAAAATAATGAATATCAAAAATGACTAAATTGATTTTTCAATTAAATAATTCAAAGCCAATTAACGATACTAAATTTATGAAAACCATATTTTGATAGCTTCTATTTAAAATATTATTAAAAATCTTATTTTATTTTTTAGATATAACAAAAACCAAAAATACGTAGAAGTACGTATTGTTTTGCCTTACAATAATTTATAATTTTAAATGTTTTTAAAATATTTAACAATAAATTTGCTTTTAATCGAAAAATTCATGTATTTTGTCGAGTATCTAATCCCCCAATGCCTATGTTATTAAAAATTACACTCTCTCTCTTAGTCCTTACTCTTGTCAACTTATTACTTTTAAAAATTAGTTGCAATAAAATTGATAAAACCAAAAAACAGTTTAAAGAACCTGTTAAATTTAGACCTGAGATTACCATATCACGGGAGCCAGAGACGCTTGCTCCAACAGGTAGTTAGTTTTGCTAAAGTGACCATTACCAAACCAATATCCTCTATTTGCGCTCAATGGTGATGGATGTCCTGTTGTTAAAACTACATGATTTTTTATATTTATAAACTTAATTTTTTGTTTAGCATAACCACCCCATAATAAAAATACAACCCCTTTTTTATTATCGCTTATTTGTTTTATTATTTCATTGGTAAAAATTTCCCAACCTTTTTTTTGATGGCTCCCAGAAATATGAGCCCTTACTGTTAAGGTAGCATTTAATAATAAAACACCTTGTTCTGCCCATCTCATTAAATTTCCACTAATAGGATGAGGAATTCCTAAGTCGTTCTCAATCTCTTTAAAAATATTCAATAATGAAGGTGGATGTTTAACAGCATCATTGACTGAAAAACACAATCCATTTGCTTGATTAAAATCATGATAAGGATCTTGTCCTATTATAACTACTTTAACTTGATCAAAATGACAATGATTAAAAGCATTAAATATTTGATTCTTTGGAGGAAAACAAACATAATTCTCATATTCATAATCAATAAAATCCTTTAATTCTTTAAAATAAGATTTATTAAACTCATCATCAAGAAATGGTTTCCAAGTATCATGAATATCAAAATTCATATTAAAATTAATTTAAAATTCTAACTAACAACTCTTTTAGTAAATCCCCTTGAGAAACCGCATTAGAACCGACACCTTTACTTTTAACATCAAATTCTCGAAGAACAGATACGACTTCACTTACCTTACGCATTGGATAATTGCGAGTCGCTATAATATATTCGTTAACAAAATACGGATTAATTTTTAAGGTTGTCGCAACACTTCTAGGTGATTTATCATTCAATCCATGAAAATGAAGTAATTGTGAAAAAAAATTGAATAATAAGGAGACTGTAACTACCATAGGATTATCCTTTGGGTTTTCGGCAAAATAATTCACTATTTTAAAAACTTTAACAGTATCTTTTTCTCCAACGGCCTTTCGCAATTCAAAATTATTATAATCCTTACTTATTCCTATATTTTCCTCTATATGTATTGGCGAAATTTGTGTCCCTTGAGGTAAAATGATTTGTAACTTTTCTAATTCGTTATTTATTTTACTTAAATCAGTACCTAAAAACTCTAAAAGCATTTGAGCGGCCTTAGGAGAAATTGTATAATTTTTTGTTGACAAAACACGCCTTATCCAGTCTGACACTTGGTTTTCATACAGTTTTTTACTTTCGTAAACAACGCCAATTTTATTAATAGCTTTGTATAAAGCTTTGCGTTTATCTATTTTTTTGTACTTGTAATTAATAACTAATATGGTTGTGTTTTGGGGGTTTTCAGCATAAGAAACTAATTTTTCTATGGTACGAGATAAATCTTGCGCTTCTTTTACAATAACAACTTGATATTCTGCCATCATGGGATAACGTTTGGCGTTTCCAACAATATCCTCAATAGTTACATCTCTACCATATAAAACCATTTGATTAAAACCCCGTTCCTCTTCAGTTAAAACCGTTGTTTCTATAAAATTAGATATTTTATCAATGTAATAAGCTTCTTCTCCCATCAAAAAATAAATGGGTTTCAATTTCCTGCTTTTTATATCTGTTACTAATTGTTTTACTTCGTCCATTAAAAAAAAATCACCAAATTTGTGTAGTGCAAAAATTAAACTTTCCTACATATTCGTTTCGTTTCAAAAGTAGCGAAAATAAAATTTCTATTTTTGATAGTATTCGTAAAAAGTTTGTGGTTTTACAACCTGAAGAATGGGTGCGTCAAAATTGTATTCAATTTTTAATTACTCAAAAAGGATATCCAATTTCATTAATTAATGTTGAAAAAGAACTTATTATAAATTCTTTAAAAAAACGATATGATATTGTGGTTTTTAATAACGATGGTAGCATTCATTTGATAGTGGAATGTAAATCTACTAAAATTGATATAAATCAAGATACTTTCGATCAAATAGCACGTTATAATTTATCTTTAAACGCCAATTTTTTAATGGTCACTAATGGATTAAATCATTATTATTGCCAGATGGATTTTATAAATGAATGTTATAATTTTATGACAGATTTACCAGATTACAAAAAATGAAATTAGCCATTATCATATTAAACTGGAATGGAAAAGAATTACTTAAAAAATTTTTGCCATCAGTCGTAGCGCATTCTAAAGAAGCTACTATTTATGTTGCAGATAATGCTTCTAGTGATGATTCGGTTGCCTTTGTAAAATCAGCATACCCAAACATAAAAATCATCAAAAACCAAAGCAATGGAGGTTACGCACTGGGCTATAACAATGCCTTAAAGCACGTTGAAGCCGATATTTTTTGTTTATTAAATAATGATGTAGAAGTGACCAAAAATTGGCTTTTACCCATCTTAAAAACTTTCGAAGAAAACAAAAATACAGCCATTATTCAACCTAAAATAAAAGATTACAAAAAAAAGGCTTATTTTGAGTATGCTGGTGCAGCAGGTGGTTTTATTGATAAATATGCCTACCCATATTGCCGAGGTCGTATTTTTAATACCATTGAAGAAGATCTTGGTCAATATGATGATACTTCTGAGATATTTTGGGCTTCTGGAGCTTGTTTTTTTATAAGAAGCCAAGTTTTTAACAAATTAAATGGATTTGATGATTATTTTTTTGCGCACATGGAAGAAATTGATTTATGTTGGCGCGTAAAAAACTCAAAATATACTGTTAAATTTATTAGCAATTCTGTAGTGTACCATGTTGGTGGTGCAACTTTAAACCATACCAGTCCTAAAAAAACATATCTAAACTTCAGAAATAGTTTGTTTACACTTACAAAAAATGCTAAAGGAAATTTGTTCCCAATCATATTAATTCGATTGATTTTAGATGGTATTGCTGCCATAAAGTTTTTAACAGATTTAAAACCAAAACACACATTAGCCATTTTAAAAGCACATTTTAGCTATTATTATCATTTAAAAAGATTGCTAGAACAACGAAATTTGACAAAACACAAAATAAAATATTACAACAAAACATCCATAGTATTCGAATATTTCGTAAATAAAAAGTCTGAATTTAAAAGTATATAAATAGTTAGCAAAAGTTTTGTTAACAATGCATAAACGTGTTAATTTTTATATACTTTTGTTCAAACAATTAAGAAAAAATTAATCCAAAATAATTATGAGAAAAATTTTATTACTTGGTGCATCTGCAATGATCCTATTGAGCTCGTGTGTATCAAAAAAACAATTCACAGATTTACAAGCAAAACAAAAAGAAACACAAGATTTGCTTAATTCTGCCACTGTTAAATTAAACTCTTGTCTAGAAGACCGAGCATCTGCAACAGCCAGAGCTACAGCTTTAGAAGAGCAAATTTCAGATTTACGTAAAAGCAATGATAATCTTCAAATTTTATCTGCAAAAGGTGCTAGTAACGTAGAAAAAACCCTTGAGAGTATTAAAGAAAAAGATTTAAAAATCACACGTTTGCAAGACGCCCTTACTAAAAAAGACAGTGTTACATTGGCTTTAGTAACGAGTTTAAAGCGTGAAGTTGGTATCAACGATCCAGATATTGAAGTTAATGTTGAAAAAGGAGTTGTGTTTATCTCTATAGCAGATAAATTATTATTTCAAAGCGGTAGCTACAACGTAACTGCTCAAGCCAAAGATGTTTTAGCTAAAGTTGCTAAAGTTGTGAACAGCAAACCAGATTTTGAGTGTATGGTTGAAGGCCATACAGATAATGTACCTTATAAAAAAGACCCATTAATAGACAACTGGGATTTAAGTGTTAAACGTTCTACGTCTATCATTAGGGTTTTAGAAACTCTAGGTGTAAAATCTAGCAAATTAATTGCAGCAGGTCGTAGTTCTTATGTGCCTTTAGCAGACAACGATACTGCTGAAAACAGAGCAAAAAACAGACGTACGCGTATTGTGGTACTTCCTAAAATCGATCAGTTTTACGACATGATTGAAAAAGAAATGAAAAATCTAGCAGCTGGCGGAAAATAATCAGCATAAATAATAGTTTAACTAAAGCTCAACTCTCAAGTTGAGCTTTTTTTATGGCGTAACCTAAAGGTATCGCAATCCGTTATATCTTTTTTTCGTATCTCAAAAAAAGGATGCCGCTACTATCCTAAACGTAGTAAAACAATAAGCTTGCGACAATACAAAACATAAGCGAACAATCAAGTTTAAAAACATATCCACAATACAATTTAATACTTGATTTAGTTAGAAAAAACAACTAACTTAGTTTGACATTTGATATAAAACATTAAAACGATTTCATATCTATTTGCTGAAGGTAATTTTCAGTTAAGATTAGTCAAACAAAATGACAAGAAACATATTATTTTTCTTTACTCTTCTATCATCTTTAATATGTGTTGGTCAAAGCAACTCTAATATCCTATTAGTTGAAAACTTTGATTCTAATATTAAAAAAGTAAAAGGTGTGTCTATCCATGGAGTTAGGATAGTAGGAGAAGAAAATAACAAAGCTGCTTTTTTCGATGGTATTGACGATTTTATATCATTTAAGATACCACACCTAAATACTAATAACGATTTTTCTATTAGCCTATGGATTGCACCTTTAAGATATAAGCAAGCAGCATCATGGATATCAAAACCTAATAATGGTAATTCTAAATCACAATTTAGATTAGGATTTGGTTGGCCAGCAAATAAAAACTTGAACTTTGCGTTTTACGATAATTTTTGGCAAGATGAAACGCTCGAATATTCTCTCCCTCTAAATCAGTGGACTCATATGGTTTATACCCTTTCTCCAAAAAATAAAAAAGGACAACTTTATATCAATGGTAAAATTGAAAATGAATATGAGTTAAAGAAGTACATGTCCTCCAAAGATTCCGTATTTCTTGGATTACAATGGGATGATTATATTTTCTATCATGGTTACATTGACGAGGTTATCTTTTTTAATGAGGTTATCTCAGAAACTGAAATAGAAAAATTATTTAAAATATTCACTAAAACCAACAAAGTTAATATAAAATCAAAAGTATCTACAACTAAAAAAGAATACGTTTATACAATTCCTAAAAAACGTAATGATAAAATTAATATTGGAGATATACGTACTAAAATTTGTAATTATGACTCCATTTTTTATGTAGTTGAAAATCAACTAAATGATAATAATGCAAGTCTTGAAAGCCTTTTAATATATAAGGGAGATCAACTGGTTTTAGAAGAATATTTTCATGGATATGCATTCAATACTCTTCACGGTTTGAGTTCCGTAACTAAAAGCTTTACTTCAACCCTTTTAGGTATTTCTATAGACAAAGGATTTATTAAAAATGAAGACACCCCACTTTCGTCCCTTTACTTTTACAAATCTGAAGATATACCTTGTTTAGATAGTATTACACTTAAACATGTGTTAAATCATAAATCTGGAATTATTCCAATTGATATCGCTCATAAATTTAGAACTCAGAAAGAATGGATTCCTCAAATATTATCGAATCAAACTGGATGTAATATTGGGGTATTTAATTATAATGAATTGAGCCCTGAGATTATAATTCATACAGTCTTTAAAAACTCAGATATAAAAAAGGTTTAAATTTTGCAAACAAATACCTTTTTGAACCTCTAGGCATCAAAAATTATTATTGGCTTAAAGACCAGACAGGAACTATAGATGGAGGCACAGGTCTAGTTATGATTCCGCGAGATATGTTAAAATTTGGCATATTATATAAAGATAAAGGAATGTTTGAAAACAAAAGAGTTCTTAGTGAAGAATGGGTGAAAAAAGCAACTGATAAAAATATTAGCGATTTTAAATACAATTATTTTTGGTGGAGATTTAATGAGTCTATTGAAGATAAAAGCATATATGGTTATTCCTCTATTGGTTTTGGTGGACAAACTATTACTATAGTATCTGAACTTGACTTGATAATTGTAACAACTAATAGTCCTACTGGTAGTGGGATTGGAGTTAATGAAATAGTCAGAAAATTTATTATTCCTGCATTTGTGAAAATAGACAAATAAATAAACTACCTAAAACAGAGTGTATAAAAATTGCTAGTTTTGACTAAAAAAATTTTGGTTTCTTGTTTGCTAGCTTCTGATTTTTCCTTCGGAAAATCCTCGCTCACAAACACGAAAATTTTCATATACATGTCCGCTATAAACGAACCCCTCCAAAAAAGTCTAAATTTAAAAAATCTCTAAACTCCCCTTACCTGCTCTTAATATTACAGGTTCATCTTCAGATAAATCAATAATTGTAGATGCTTCATTATCACCATAACCACCATCAATCACTAGATCAACTAAATGTCCCCATTTCTCAAAAATTAATTCGGGGTCTGTGGTGTATTCAATTATTTCGTCTTCATCACGTATAGAGGTTGATATTATGGGGTTTCCTAAAGCTTTTACAATATCCAAAGCGATGTTATTATTAGGGATTCTAATTCCTACTGTTTTTCTCTTTTTAAAAGGATTTGGCAACGATTTTGAACCAGGTAAAATAAATGTATATGGCCC
>JANQTJ010000003.1 GCA_030731745.1 Flaviramulus sp.
AAACAAACGATTGTAACATTGGAGATACTGTAAAGATCATGGAAACAAGACCTTTAAGCAAATCTAAATGTTGGAGATTAGTTGAAATAATTGAAAGAGCTAAATAATTATGTTACAGCAAGAATCAAGATTAAAAGTAGCAGATAACACTGGAGCAAAGGAAGTTTTAACTATCCGTGTTCTAGGTGGTACTAAAAGAAGATACGCTTCTGTAGGAGACAAAATTGTTGTTTCAGTTAAGGATGCAACCCCAAATGGTAACATTAAAAAGGGTGCAGTTTCAACTGCAGTTGTTGTACGTACAACAAAAGAAGTAAGAAGACCAGACGGATCTTATATAAGATTTGATGATAATGCTTGTGTACTTTTAAATCCTCAAGGGGAAATGAGAGGTACTCGTGTATTTGGTCCTGTTGCTAGAGAACTTCGTGATAAACAATTCATGAAGATTGTATCATTAGCACCAGAAGTGCTTTAATACATTATTTAAGATGACAAAGCTTAAAATAAAAACTGGAGATACTGTTAAAGTAATAGCTGGAGATCATAAAGGATCTGAAGGTAAAGTGCAGAAAGTATTAATAGACAAGAACAAAGCCATTGTTGAGGGTGTGAATTTAGTAAAAAAGCATACTAAGCCAAGTGCACAAAATCCTCAAGGCGGTATCGTAGAAAAAGAAGCTGCTATTCATATTTCTAATTTATCATTGTTAACTTCAAAAGGGGAAACAACAAGGATTGGATACAGAATGGAAGGCGATAATAAAGTAAGATTTTCTAAAAAATCTAATGAAGTAATATAGTTATGGCATATTCACCTAGACTCAAAGAAGAGTATAAAAGCAGAGTAATTGCAGCTCTTACAGACGAATTTGGATATAAGAATGTAATGCAAGTTCCAAAATTACAAAAGATAGTTATATCTAAAGGAGTTGGAGCAGCTGTTGCAGACAAAAAGTTAATCGACTACGCTGTAGAAGAATTATCTACTATATCTGGACAAAAAGCTATAGCAACAATATCTAAAAAAGATGTTGCATCTTTCAAATTACGTAAAGGAATGCCAATCGGGGCAAAAGTTACCCTTCGTGGAGAAAGAATGTATGAGTTTTTAGATCGTTTAGTAACTTCAGCACTTCCACGTGTAAGAGATTTTAACGGAATTAAAGCTTCAGGTTTTGATGGTCGTGGTAACTATAACTTAGGTATCACTGAGCAAATTATATTTCCAGAAATTAATATTGATAAAGTTAATAAGATTTCAGGTATGGATATTTCATTTGTAACATCTGCCGAGACTGATAAAGAAGCAAAATCATTATTAACCGAATTAGGATTACCTTTTCAAAAGAACTAAGATATGGCTAAAGAATCAATGAAAGCCCGTGAGGTAAAAAGAGCTAAAACAGTAGCAAAATATGCTGAGAAACGTAAAGCTTTAAAAGAAGCTGGAGATTACGAAGCATTACAAAAGTTACCAAAAAATGCTTCTCCAATTCGTGTCCACAATAGATGTAAATTAACTGGAAGACCGAGGGGATACATGAGAACTTTTGGTATTTCTCGTGTAACGTTTAGAGAAATGGCTAATCAAGGCCTTATACCCGGGGTTAGAAAAGCTAGTTGGTAATATTATTTAAATAATCAGATTTTAGGTTCGAAATAGTTCGAAAACCAAAATCACAAAATCAATTCATTATGTATTCAGATCCAATTGCGGATTATTTGACAAGAATTAGAAATGCAGTGCGTGCTAACCACAGAGTGGTTGATATACCAGCTTCTAATTTGAAAAAAGACATTACTAAAATATTATTCGAACAAGGATATATTTTAAGTTATAAATTTGATGACTCATCTGTACAAGGAACAATAAAAATTGCTCTTAAGTACAATAAAGAGACAAAAGAACCAGTAATTAAAAAACTTCAAAGAATCAGTAAACCAGGACTTCGTAAGTATGCAGGTGCTGATGAATTACCTAGAATTCTTAATGGTCTTGGTATTGCTATTGTTTCAACTTCTCACGGAGTTATGACAGGTAAACAAGCAAAAAGGGATAATGTAGGTGGTGAAGTTTTATGTTATGTTTACTAATTTTAAAACCAGAAAGAAATGTCAAGAATAGGAAATAATCCAGTAGCCATTCCAGAAGGTGTAACAGTTGACGTTAAAGATAACGTTGTAACAGTAAAAGGAAAATTAGGAGAGTTAAAACAATATTACGATTCTATTGAAATTAAAGTTGAAGATAGTAGCGTTTGGGTTACTCGTTCTTCAGATACTAAAGATCAAAAAGCTAAACATGGCTTATATAGATCTTTAATGAATAATATGATTGCAGGTGTTTCTCAAGGATGGACTAAGCAATTAGAATTGGTAGGTGTAGGTTATAGAGCATCGAATCAAGGACAAAAATTGGATTTAGCTCTAGGGTTTTCGCACAACATAGTTTTAGAAGTTGCTCCAGAGGTAGTAGTTGAAACTATATCAGAAAAAGGTAAAAATCCAATTGTTAAATTAACATCATTCGATAAACAACTTGTTGGTCAAGTAGCAGCAAAAATTCGTGGCTTTAGACCACCAGAACCTTACAAAGGTAAAGGTATTAAGTTTGTTGGTGAAGTATTAAGAAGAAAAGCAGGTAAATCAGCTTAATAATTAAGTTATGGCATTGACAAAGAACGAAAGAAGACTAAGGATTAAAAACAGAATCCGTAAGGTAGTCTCTGGTACAGAGGCTAGACCTAGATTAGCTGTTTACAGAAGTAACAAAGAAATCTATGCTCAAATAGTTGATGATGTAACTGGTGTAACAATCAGTTCGGCATCTTCAAGAGATAAAGTTATTAATGCTGCTAAAGCAACTAAAGTTGAAACTGCTAAGCTAGTAGGTAAGACGCTTGCTGAAAAAGCTTTAAAAGCTGGTATAGAAACTATCGCTTTTGATAGAGGTGGTTATTTATATCATGGTAGAGTAAAATCACTAGCTGAAGGAGCTAGAGAGGCAGGACTTAAATTCTAAGAAATTATGTTTCAAAAATATAAAAGTGCAGAGTTAGTAAAACCAGGTGGATTAGATCTTAAAGATCGTTTAGTTGGTGTACAAAGAGTTACAAAAGTAACTAAAGGAGGTAGAGCATTTGGCTTTTCAGCAATTGTTGTAGTTGGTGATGAAGCTGGCGTCGTAGGTCAAGGTTTAGGAAAATCTAAAGATGTAGCTAGTGCAATTGCCAAAGCAGTTGAAGATGCTAAGAAAAATCTAGTTAGAATTCCTATTCTTAAAGGAACCTTACCACATGAGCAAAAAGGTAAATACGGTGGCGCTAGAGTAAATATTATTCCTGCGGCTCCTGGTACAGGTGTTATTGCTGGTGGTGCAGTAAGAACTGTTTTAGAAGCAGTTGGTGTTCACGATGTATTATCTAAATCTCAAGGATCATCAAATCCACACAACGTAGTTAAAGCAACATTTGATGCCTTATTGCAATTAAGAGATGCTAATACTATAGCTAGAGATAGAGGTATTTCACTTGAACAAGTTTTTAACGCTTAATAAAGGACAGAGATGGCAAAGATTAAAGTAACAAAAGTTAAAAGCGCAATCAATCGCACGCTAAGACAAAAAAGAACTTTAGAAGCTCTTGGTCTTAAAAAGATTGGTCAAGTAATAGAGCACGAGGCTACACCAAACATTCTTGGTATGGTTGCTAAAGTTTCACATTTAGTTTCTGTTGAGGAAACAAAATAATATAACTGATAATGGATTTAAGTAATTTAAAACCTGCAGAGGGTTCAGTAAAAAACCAAGGGAAAAGAATAGGTAGAGGACAAGGTTCTGGTAAGGGTGGTACTGCTACACGCGGTCACAAAGGAGCAAAATCTCGTTCTGGATATTCTAAAAAAGTAGGATTTGAAGGTGGGCAAATGCCACTTCAAAGACGTGTTCCTAAATTTGGTTTTACAAATGTTAACCGTGTTGATTATCAAGGTATCAATTTAGATACTTTACAACAACTAGTTGATGATAAGAAAATAAAAGATACAGTAGATTTTGAAACATTATTTGTTCACCGTTTGGCTGGTAAAAATGACCTAGTTAAAATTTTAGGTCGTGGCGAGTTAAAAGCAAAATTAAAAGTGTCTGCTCATAAGTTTACTGCTTCAGCAAAAGCTGCAATAGAAGCTGCTGGAGGAGAAGCTGTAACTTTATAAGACTTTATTTTAAGTATGAAATTTATAGAATCAATAAAGAATGTTTGGAAAATAGAAGAACTAAGAAACAGAATCATAGTCACTTTGAGTCTGTTATTAGTTTATCGATTTGGTGCACAAGTAGTTTTACCAGGTATTGATGCTTCCCAGTTAGGAGGTTTAGCAGATAAAACAGACGGAGGCATTCTAGGTTTACTCAATGCTTTTACTGGTGGTGCTTTTGCTAATGCTTCGGTATTTGCTTTAGGAATCATGCCATACATTTCAGCTTCTATTGTTGTTCAGTTAATGGGTATAGCTATTCCTTATTTGCAAAAACTGCAAAAAGAAGGCGCTAGCGGGCAAAAAAAAATTAATCAAATTACACGTTGGTTAACAATCGCAATTTGTTTATTACAAGCTCCAGGTTACCTAGCTGCTTTACCAAGTTTAGGTATTCCTCAAAGTGCATTTTTGTTAGGTACAGGTCCTTTATTTTATTTTTCCTCTGTTACTATTCTAGTTACTGGTTGTATTTTTGCAATGTGGTTAGGAGAAAAAATTACTGACAAAGGTATAGGTAATGGTATTTCATTACTAATTATGGTTGGTATTATTGCAACTTTACCACAGGCTTTTTTACAGAATGCAGCAACAAGGTTAGAAGGGAATAATGTTATGTTAATTCTTTTTGAATTGGTATTATGGTTTGTTATTATTCTTGGTTCTATTATGCTTGTAATGGGTGTTAGAAAAATAGCAGTACAATATGCTAGAAGGACAGCATCTGGCGGTTATGAAAAGAGTGCTATGGCTGGGTCAAGACAATATATCCCATTAAAGCTTAATGCATCCGGAGTTATGCCAATTATATTTGCTCAAGCTATTATGTTTGTTCCTAGTTTTATTGGAGGCTCTTCATTTTTGAAGGAGACTTCGGCTGGGGCTTGGATGCAAACTAACTATTCAGATATGTTTGGTTTTTGGTATAATTTAACTTTTGCTTTATTGATTATCGTATTTACGTACTTTTATACAGCAATTACAGTACCAACAAATAAAATGGCTGATGATTTAAAACGTAGTGGTGGTTTTATTCCTGGTATTCGTCCTGGATCTGAAACATCAGAATATTTAGATAAAATAATGTCTCAAATTACTTTACCAGGTTCTATATTTTTAGCACTTATTGCTGTGTTCCCAGCGTTTATTGTCAAACTTATGGGAGTGCAACAAGGTTGGGCTTTATTTTTCGGTGGTACATCACTATTAATTATGGTTGGAGTTGCAATTGACACTATGCAGCAAATAAATTCTTATTTGTTGAATAGACACTATGACGGTTTGATGAAGACAGGTAAAAATAGAAAAGCGGTAGCTTAACTTTTATACTATGGCAAAACAAGCAGCAATAGAACAAGACGGGACAATTATTGAAGCATTATCAAATGCTATGTTTCGAGTAGAATTAGAAAATGGACACATTGTGACTGCGCATATTTCTGGTAAAATGCGCATGCATTATATTAAGTTGTTGCCAGGAGACAAAGTGAAATTAGAAATGAGTCCTTATGATTTAAGTAAGGCTCGAATAACTTATAGATACTAACAAGATGAAAGTAAGAGCATCAGTTAAAAAAAGAAGTGCAGATTGTAAAATCGTACGTAGAAAAGGTAGACTTTACGTGATAAACAAAAAGAATCCTAGATTTAAACAAAGACAAGGGTAAATTATGGCAAGAATTGCAGGTGTAGACATACCAAAAAACAAAAGAGGAGTCATCTCTTTAACTTATATCTATGGTATAGGTAAAAGTAGAGCAAAAGAAATTTTAGCAGAAGCTAAAGTAGATGAAAGTACAAAAGTTCAAGATTGGACTGATGACGAAATAAGCAACATTCGTGAAGCTGTTGGGTCATTTACCATTGAAGGCGAATTACGTTCTGAAACACAATTAAACATTAAGCGATTAATGGATATTGGATGTTATAGGGGTATCCGTCATAGATCTGGACTTCCTTTAAGAGGACAGCGTACAAAAAACAACTCTAGAACTAGAAAAGGTAGAAGAAAAACTGTTGCTAACAAGAAAAAAGCAACTAAATAATTAATTAGTCTTTAGTAATTAGACGTTGGAAGGAATCTGTTTGAAATTATAAAAGGTTTAGGATTCTAGCGACTATCAACTAACAACTGAAAACTATATAATCATATGGCAAAAACAAATACAAAGAGTACAAAAAAACGTAAAGTTATTGTAGACTCTGTTGGAGAAGCTCACGTAAATGCTTCTTTTAATAACATTATCATCTCACTTACCAATAAAAAAGGAGACGTAATATCATGGTCTTCAGCTGGAAAAATGGGATTTAGAGGTTCTAAAAAAAACACACCTTATGCTGCTCAATTAGCTGCTGAAGATGCTGCAGCTGTTGCACAAGAAGCTGGTTTGAAAAAAGTAAAGGTATATGTTAAAGGTCCAGGAAATGGTAGAGAATCTGCTATTCGTTCTATTCATAACGCTGGAATCGAAGTAACGGAAATCATTGATGTTACTCCATTGCCTCACAATGGATGTCGTCCCCCTAAACGTAGAAGAGTTTAGTTCTTTTGCTAAGAAAATTATTTAATTAATATCAATAGCTAAATGTTATTGATATTAATTTTGTTTGTACATTTGCAAACTTAAAAATCAAAACAAGTATCAACAAGAGATCAACGATTATCGAAGGATAAGATTAAGACCTTAATTCATAATCACTCTTAAAAACAAATTTAAAAATGGCAAGATATACTGGTCCTAAAACTAAAATAGCCCGAAAATTCGGTGAAGCTATTTTTGGAGAAGATAAATCTTTTGAAAAAAGAAATTATCCTCCAGGTCAACACGGAAATGCAAGACGTCGTGGAAAAAAATCTGAATATGCAATTCAATTACAAGAAAAGCAAAAAGCAAAATATACATACGGTATATTAGAACGTCAATTCAGAAACTTATTTAAAAGCGCAAGAGCTGCTCAAGGTATTACAGGAGAAGTTTTATTACAACTTTGTGAGTCTAGATTAGATAATGTAGTATTCAGAATGGGTATCGCTCCAAGTAGAAGTGGTGCTAGACAATTAGTATCTCACAGACATATTACCGTAAATGGAGAGCTGGTGAACATTCCATCTTATTCATTAAAAGCTGGAGATATTGTGGCGGTAAGAGAAAAATCAAAGTCTCTTGAGGCTATTGATAAATCTCTTAATAATTCAAGTCACGTATACGAATGGATCACTTGGAATAATGATACTAAGCAAGGGACTTATGTTTCTGTTCCTGCTAGGATTCAAATTCCAGAAAACATTAATGAACAATTCATAGTCGAATTATATTCAAAATAATAATTTAATCATATTGGTATTTAGCCAAAGGGTTTATTAGTCTTCTTCAAACTTTTAAACCGCGCAACTAAATAACAATTAAAACGAAGAAAAAAATGGCAGTATTTAATTTTCAAAAACCTGATAAAGTAATCATGATTGATTCTACTGATTTCGAAGGTAAATTCGAATTCAGACCCTTAGAACCAGGTTACGGATTAACAGTAGGTAATGCTCTAAGAAGAGTCTTATTATCTTCTTTAGAAGGTTTTGCAATCACATCAGTTAGAATAGAAGGTGTAGATCATGAGTTTTCAGCAATCTCTGGAGTTGTAGAAGACGTAACAGAAATTATCTTAAATTTAAAACAAGTACGTTTTAAAAGACAAATTGAAGATATTGATAATGAATCAATTTCAATTTCAATTTCAGGACAAGACCGCATTACAGCTGGTGATTTTCAAAAATTTATTTCAGGATTTCAAGTATTAAATACAGAATTAGTAATATGTAATTTAGATCCTAAAGTCAATATAAATATGGAAATCACAATTGAAAAAGGGAGAGGTTATGTTCCTGCAGAAGAAAATAAAAAACCAACTGCTCCAATAGGTACGATTTTTACAGATTCAATTTATACTCCTATAAAAAATGTCAAATATAGTATTGAAAACTATCGTGTTGAGCAAAAAACTGATTATGAAAAATTAGTTTTTGAAATCATTACAGATGGATCAATTACGCCACAAGATGCATTAACTGAAGCTGCTAAAACGTTAATTCATCACTTCATGTTATTCTCGGATGAGCGTATCACTTTAGAAGCTGATGAAATTGCACAAACTGAAACTTATGATGAAGAATCACTTCACATGAGACAGTTGCTTAAAACTAAATTAATTGATATGGACTTATCAGTTCGTGCTCTTAATTGTTTAAAAGCTGCAGAAGTAGATACTTTAGGAGATTTAGTATCATTCAATAAAAACGATTTGATGAAATTCAGAAATTTTGGTAAAAAATCATTAACTGAGCTTGAGGAGCTCGTAAATGTTAAAGGTTTAAATTTCGGAATGGATTTAAGTAAATATAAATTAGATAAAGATTAATTAATCATATTTTGCTCCTCGCTTGTCGAGTTTGGTAGCAAGATGATAAAATAGACGTCATGAGACACGGAAAAAAAATTAACCACTTAGGTAGAAAAACTGCTCATAGAAAATCTATGTTAGCTAATATGGCATGTTCATTAATTGAGCATAAACGTATTAACACAACATTAGCTAAAGCTAAAGCTTTAAAGCAATTTGTTGAGCCAATTATTACTAAATCTAAAGAAGATACTACACATAACAGACGTATTGTTATGGCTCGTCTTAGACAAAAAGAGGCAGTAACTGAATTATTTAGAGATGTTGCTGCTAAAATAGCTGATAGACCAGGTGGTTATACAAGAATTATTAAACTTGGAAATCGGTTAGGTGATAATGCTGATATGGCTATGATTGAATTAGTAGATTATAATGAAATTTATAACGCTGAAAAATCTAGTAAGAAAACAACAAGAAGAAGTAGGAGAGGTGGTTCTAAACCTGCTGCGGCTCCAGTTGTAGAAACTAAAGCATCTAACGAAGAAGAATAAATGTTAATAAGCATTTAATATATAAAGGATAAACTATTTTAGTTTATCCTTTTTTTTATGCAATTTTGTAAAACTTTTTTAAAAACATGAAATATCAAAAAAGACAAAAAGCCATCATCCTTTTAGCAGATGGTACCATTTTTTATGGTAAAGCTGTAGGTGATAAACAAGGTACTGCTTTTGGCGAAGTGTGTTTTAATACAGGAATGACTGGTTACCAAGAGATTTTTACAGATCCTTCATATTATGGTCAATTAATGGTAGCTACGAATGCTCATATTGGTAATTACGGAACAAACGAAGATGAAGTTGAATCAGATTCTATTAAGATAGCAGGACTCATTGTAAAAAACTTTAGTTATGAATACTCTAGAACTGCGGCCGATGATTCGTTAGAAAATTTTTTAAATAAAAATAATCTTCTAGCAATTTCTGATGTAGATACTAGAGCTCTGGTTAGTTATATCAGAGATCATGGTGCTATGAATGCTGTTATTTCAACAGATGTAGATAATATAGAAGGTTTAAAAAAGCAGTTAGCTAAAGTTCCAAATATGGAAGGTTTAGAATTAGCTTCAAAAGTATCAACTAAAGAGCCTTATTATTTTGGTGATGAAAATGCGGCTTATAAAGTAGCAGCATTAGATATTGGTATAAAAAAGAATATACTTCGTAACATAGCTAAAAGAGATGCTTATATTAAAGTGTTTCCATATAATTCAAAATTTGAAGATTTAGAATCATTTAAGCCTGATGGGTACTTTTTATCAAATGGACCAGGTGATCCTGAACCTTTAATTGAAGCTCAAGAATTAGCCAAAGAAATTATTAAAAGAGATTTACCTTTATTTGGTATTTGTTTAGGTCATCAAGTAATAGCATTAGCGAATGGAGTCTCTACTTATAAAATGCATAATGGACACAGAGGTATTAACCATCCTGTTAAAAATTTAATAACGGGTAAAGGTGAAATTACGTCTCAAAATCATGGTTTTGCAGTTAATAAGGAAGAAGCTGAGTCTCATGCTGATTTGGAAGTAACTCATATTCATTTAAATGACCATACAGTAGCTGGTTTAGCGATGAAAAGTAAAAACTGTTTTTCAGTTCAATACCATCCTGAAGCTAGTCCTGGTCCGCATGATTCTTCATATTTATTTGATCAATTTATTGAAAATTTAAAAAAATAATTAACCCCATAAAACCCTCAATATTAAATTATTAATATTGAGGGTTTCTTAACTAAAACGTTATAGAACCGTTTTTGTTAAATTCTCTACAAACATTAAATTAAAAACAAGATTTAACCGTAAATTTGATTATTAAAAGTTTAAAACAAACCAATTATGAGTATTATAATTAATATCCACGCAAGACAAATTCTAGATTCAAGAGGAAATCCTACAGTAGAAGTAGATGTAGTTACAGAAAATGACGTTTTAGGAAGAGCCGCTGTACCATCAGGTGCATCAACTGGAGAACATGAAGCAGTAGAATTACGTGACGGTGGAAAAGCATATATGGGTAAAGGCGTTTTAAAAGCCGTAGATAATGTAAATTCTATTATTGCTCAAGAATTATTAGGAGTATCAGTATTTGAACAAAATCTTATCGATCAAATAATGATTGATTTAGATGGAACAAAAAATAAATCAAAGTTAGGAGCTAATGCTATTTTAGGTGTTTCTTTAGCAGTAGCTAAAGCAGCAGCAGCAGAGTTAAATATGCCATTATATCGTTATGTTGGTGGAGTTTCTGCTAATACATTGCCAGTACCAATGATGAATATCATTAACGGTGGTTCTCATAGTGATGCGCCAATTGCATTCCAAGAATTTATGATTATGCCAGTTAAAGCTAAAAACTTTACACAGGCTATGCAAATGGGCACTGAAATCTTCCATAACCTTAAAAAAGTTTTACACGATAGAGGTTTAAGCACAGCTGTAGGTGATGAAGGAGGTTTTGCGCCAAATTTAGCAGGAGGTACAGAGGATGCTTTGGATTCTATTAAAGTAGCCGTTGAAAAAGCAGGATATACTTTTGGAGGTGATGTGATGGTAGCTTTAGATTGTGCAGCTGCCGAATTTTATGTAAATGGAAAATACGACTACACAAAATTTGAAGGTGAAACAGGTAAAGTGAGAACTTCTGCTGAACAAGCTGAGTATTTAGCTGAATTAGCTGCAAAATATCCAATTATTTCTATTGAAGATGGTATGGATGAAAACGATTGGGATGGATGGAAATTATTAACAGAAAAAATTGGCGATAAAGTTCAATTAGTTGGTGATGATTTATTTGTTACTAATGTAGAGAGATTATCTCGTGGTATTGAAAATGGTATTGCTAATTCAATTTTAATAAAAGTAAATCAAATTGGATCTTTAACTGAAACTATTGCAGCAGTTAATATGGCTAAAAATGCAGGATATACTTCAGTAATGTCTCATCGTTCTGGTGAAACAGAAGATAATACGATTGCTGATTTAGCGGTAGCTTTAAATTGTGGGCAAATTAAAACCGGTTCTGCCTCTAGAAGTGATCGTATGGCGAAATACAATCAATTACTTCGTATTGAAGAACAATTAGGAGAAGTTGCTTATTTTCCACAAGAAAAAGCATTCAAAATAAAATAAGAAAACAATTTATAAATTATATTAAAAGCGATTATTTTCTAATAATCGCTTTTTTATTTAGTATCAATTTTAATAATTGCTTAATCGATTAAATCATTTCGAATTGTCTTTAAAAATAAAGGTATATTTCGTAATTTAGCAAACCACATGATAACTTTAAATTACTAAAAAAATGGCAAATACTGCTACGATAGAAATTAACGGTAAAAAAAATGAATTTCCTTTAATAAAGGGAACCGAAAATGAGCTTGCAATTGACATTACAACTCTTAGAAGTGATTCGGGAGGTGTAATAACAATAGATCCTGGGTATAAAAATACAGGGTCATGTGAAAGTGCTATTACTTTTTTAGATGGTGAAAAAGGTATTTTGAGATATCGTGGATATTCAATTGAAGAGCTAGCTGAAAAAGCCGATTTTTTAGAAGTAGCATTTTTATTAATTTTTGGTGAGCTACCTACAAAAGAACAAAGTGAAAAATTTCATGCAGATATTAAAGCACAATCTATTGTGGATGAAGATATAAAAAAGATTTTAGATGCTTTTCCAAAATCCGCACATCCAATGGGTGTAATATCGTCTTTAACTAGTGCGTTAACGGCATTTAATCCTTCTTCTGTAAATGTGAATTCAGAAGAGGATATGTACAAATCTGTAGTTAGAATCTTAGGAAAGTTTCCTGTTTTAGTAGCTTGGACATTACGCAAAAAACAAGGGTTACCACTTGATTATGGTGATAATGAGTTAGGATATGTTGAAAACATTTTGAAAATGATGTTTCGACAACCTAATGCTTGTTATGTACAAAGTAAAATTTTAGTTGATGCTTTAGATAAACTTTTAATTCTTCATGCAGACCATGAGCAAAACTGTTCTACATCTACAGTAAGGATTGTAGGTTCATCTCATGCTGGTCTTTTTGCATCTATTTCTGCTGGTATTTCAGCACTTTGGGGTCCACTTCATGGTGGTGCAAATCAAGCAGTTTTAGAAATGTTGGAAGCTATCAAAGAAGATGGAGGAGATACAAAAAAATACATGGCTAAAGCTAAAGATAAAAATGATCCTTTCCGTTTAATGGGTTTTGGACATCGTGTTTACAAAAATTTTGATCCTAGAGCTAAAATTATCAAAAAAGCTGCTGATGAAGTGTTAGGTAATTTAGGGATTGTTGATCCTATTTTAGATATAGCTAAAGGACTTGAAAAAGAAGCATTAGAAGATTCATATTTTGTGGATAGAAAGTTATATCCTAATGTAGACTTCTACTCAGGAATCATTTACAGAGGTATGGGGATCCCAACTGATATGTTTACAGTTATGTTTGCACTTGGTCGTTTACCAGGTTGGATAGCACAATGGAGAGAAATGCGATTACGTAAAGAACCAATTGGAAGACCAAGACAAATTTATATTGGAGAGACTGAAAGAAAGTTTGTTTCAATAGATAAAAGGTAATTTTAATAGAGTAAAAAATACAAAGCTTCATAAGTTATTACTTGTGGAGCTTTTTTATATTTACAATATGCTACATTTAAATATTACAGATGAAATTTCAAGGCTTCGGGAGGTAATTTTAGGTACAGCTGAAAGTAATGGGCGTATTCCTAAAGTTGAAGATTGTTACGATCCTAAAAGCATAGAGCATGTTCTATCAGGTACTTATCCTAAAGAGTCTGATATGATTTTAGAAATGGATGCTGTTGCTAAAGTGTTTGAAAAATATGGTGTTAAAGTTTTTAGACCAGAAGTTATAAATAATTGTAATCAAATATTCTCCAGAGATATTGCATTTGTTATAGACGATAAAATTATCCGTGCAAATATACTTCCAGATAGAGATAGAGAAATTGAAGCGATTAGATATGTTTGGAATCAAGTAGATAGAGATAAAAGAATCATTTTACCAGATGAGTGTCATGTCGAAGGCGGTGATGTTATGCCTTGGGGCGATTATATTTTTATTGGTACTTATTCAGGAGAAGATTATCCAGATTTAATAACAGCTCGAACAAATATGGATGCAGTTATTGCAATTCAAGAATTATTTCCAGATAAAATTGTAAAATCTTTCGAATTAAGAAAGTCAAATACAAATGCTAAAGAAAATGCTTTACATTTAGATTGTTGTTTTCAACCCATAGGCAAAGGAAAAGCTATTATTCATAAAAATGGATTTTTAATTGAAAAGGAGTATGATTGGTTAGTTGATTTTTTTGGAAAAGAAAATGTATTTGAAATCTCTAAAGAGGAAATGTATGAAATGAATAGTAATGTTTTTTCAATATCTGAAGATGTTATTATTTCTGAAAAGAACTTTACAAGATTAAATATATGGTTGTGTAATGAAGGTTTCACAGTAGAGGAAGTTACTTACGGCGAAATATCAAAACAAGGCGGTTTGTTGCGTTGTACGACTATGCCTTTAATTAGAGATTAAAGTTAATTAATAGCTAATCCTATAAATAGGGAATTGCATATGTGCTTTTTCATAGTTTTTACTTTGTTTATGCAACCAATCTAATTGTGCATACCAATTGTTAGCAAAATCATTATCAATTGATTTTTTTGAATCAAATTTAATTTTCAATTCTAGATTTTGATTTAGTATTTCGAGTATTTTGTCTTCCCAAACATACGGCGAAAACCCTTCTTTTTGTTGTAAAATAGTATCGAAGAAATTCCAATTAAAAAATGAATCTGGAGCCTGTGGCTCAAGAGTTTCAATCAAATACCTAAAAGCAGCTTGATTGGTGTAAATCATAAAATCACCTTTAAAAAAGTGAATGGTTTTTTCTGTTTTATTAATTTCAGTTTTGTAATGTTGATAATGACCTTCATAAGGTGATTGTCTGGTTTTATAGTCTGAAATTTTATAAGATTCAACATTAATTGTTGTATCGTTTTCAAATGCGGTCATTTTAACTTGATTTAATTTTAATAAATCAATAACATGATGTAAACCTTTAGGTATCACATATGCTTTTGGTACATCAATAATTGAGTTTGGCTTAAAATAATTTTCATAAACAACCTTCTTTATAAATGGTTTAGTTTTATCATATTTTAATCGATCAAATCCTGTTACAGCGCTTTTTATAATCTCACCTTCAAAACCTTTAAAATTTAAAGTTGTTGTTTTAGTAGTGTCAATCTCCCAATCAAGTGTATAGGTTTTTTGTTTTTTAATATCAGATAATGCATCCTTTCGTAATTCTGAAATCTGATTCCCCTGTTCTTCAGTAATTTCTATCATACTTTTCATCAGTTCGTAAGTTCCCTCTACACGCTGTTTGTATGGTTTTAACATGTGTGTTTCCACCATCATACCTAAGGTGTTAAATAAAGTAGTATAGCCTGTTGAATAACGGGGATGGTCCATAAATTGAGAAAATCCTTTTTCAGGAACGGAGTTAAATACATTAACATAAGGTGTGATATCCCATTCTTTTTCGGCAAGTTTTTGTTCTAGTTTAGGCATCATTTCAGTATGTAAAAATTGGCCTAAATTACCACCAAGTTTGTTGTGTTGCGTGAATAAATGCGTTAGCGTATATTGGTAATCTGCCCCATTACTTACATGGTTATCAATAAAAACATCTGGTTTTACTAAATGAAAAATCTTTGCAAAGGTCTTAGCATTTTTAGTATCCGATTTTATAAAATCTCTATTTAAATCATAATTTCTGGCATTACCTCTAAAACCATATTCAAGAGGACCATTTTGGTTTGTTCTAGTTTTTGAGTTTCTATTTAAACTACCACCAACATTATAAATTGGGATGGTAGCTAAAACCGTATTCTTTGGAGCTTCAATTTTTCCTTGTACAATATCCCTAAAAAGCATCATAGTAGCATCAATACCATCAGACTCACCAGGGTGAATGCCATTATTAATTAATAAGATGCGTTTTCCTGTTTTATGAATTTCAGAAAAATCAAATAGTTTATCTAGGTTTAAAGTTACAAGATGGAGTGGTTTGCCAGAGTCGGTTTCTCCAATACTATCAATAGAGATTTCTTTGTAGGCTTCTGATAGATTAGTATAATATTGAATGGTTTCCTCGTAAGTAGCAGTTTCTAGGCCCTCAGATTTTTCAAACTGAGTTTCAAAATCGAAATTTTTAATTTCAGTTGAAGCGTTACAACCAACTGTTAAAACTACTAGAAAAAGAATCTTTTTCATAATTAAAAATTGTTTTTAGTAAATCTACAATTTCTAAAGAAAATAACTCATAAATTTTCAAACGTTGTAGTAAAACTATAGGTCAAATAATATAAGATAACTTGTTGGGAAATATATAAACTGTAAATTTGTAGCTTCAAATACTCAAGATGACCGAATTTATTACTACAAGAACAACCAACGCAAAAAATGATATTTTAAGTGGAGTAACTGTGGCATTAGCCTTGGTTCCTGAAGCAGTAGCATTTGCATTTGTTGCAGGGGTAGATCCTTTAGTTGGTTTGTATGCCGCATTTATGATTGGGTTGATAACCTCTGTTTTTGGTGGCAGACCCGGAATGATAAGTGGAGCTACAGGTGCACTTGCAGTAGTAATGGTAAGTTTGGTTGCTGAAGGAAATGCTTTTGGAGCCGAGGGTGAACAATTAGGGTTATATTATTTATTTGCAACAGTTATTTTAATGGGTTTTATACAAATGTTAGCTGGTGTTTTTAAACTAGGTAAGTTTGTAAGATTGATTCCTCACCCAGTAATGATGGGTTTTGTTAATGGTTTAGCAATAGTTATTTTCTTGTCTCAATTAGGGATGTTTAAAAACGCTTATGGTGATTGGTTTTCTGGCATTCAGTTATATATTATGCTTGGACTGGTAGCTTTAACCATGGGGATTATGTTTGGTTTACCTAAACTAACTAAAAAATTACCCGAAGCTTTAATTGCTATTTTGGTAGTTTCTGCTATTGTTATTTTTGGAAAATTAGATGTTGCAACCGTTGGTAGTTTTATACGCGATGGTGGAGGCGAAGGTTTAAAAGGCGGTTTACCACAATTCCAAACAGATATTTTTAGTAAAGTTCCTTTTACTTGGCAAACTTTAAAGTTTATTGGTCCGTATGCATTAATATTAGCAGCTATTGGTTTAATTGAATCGTTAATGACACTAAATTTAGTTGACGAATTAACTGAAACTAGAGGTAATACCAACCGTGAATGTTTAGCGCAAGGTGGTGCAAATATCATTACCGGATTATTTGGTGGTATGGGTGGTTGTGCCATGATTGGACAATCTTTAATCAACATAAAGTCAGGAGGTAGAAAACGATTATCAGGTATTGTAGCTGCGGTTTTATTGCTAGTATTTATTCTATTTGCATCTGGATTAATTGAGCAAGTTCCTATAGCTGCGTTAGTTGGCGTTATGTTTATGGTTGTTATAGGCACATTCGCTTGGAGTAGTTTTCGTATATTAAATAAAATCCCGATTACCGATGTCATTGTTCTAGTAGCCGTATCCTCACTAACTGTTATTTTCGATTTGGCAATTGCGGTAATAGCAGGTGTTATTATTAGTGCCTTAGTTTTTTCATGGGAAAATGCTAAACGCATTCGAGCACGGAAGCGTATGCGTGATGATGGTACAAAGGTTTACGAAATTTGGGGACCATTATTTTTCGGTTCCATCATAGCGTTTAATGATAAGTTTGATGTAAAAAACGATCCCGATAATGTTGAAATAGATTTTGTAGAGTCACGCATAAGCGATCATTCTGCCTTAGAAGCAATTTTTAATTTGGTAAATAAATACGAAGCCGAAGGCAAAACAATCAAACTAAAACACTTAAGCGAAGACTGTAAAATATTACTTTACAAAGCAAGCCCAAAATTCAGAGAAGTAATCATCGAGGATATAGACGACCCACGTTACCATTTAGCAGAAGACCCTGAGAAATTTACAAAACCATTATCCGAGTATAAGTTTTAAGTAATAATTAGGGCGTTACCAAATCCTTCGATTACGCTTATGACATGAAGTCTGGCTTTACTTTACAATCTTTTTTGCTCGTGCCTCCTAAAAAGGGTTTTCACTGCAATACTTAACGCAAAACTATCGCATTGGCTTTTTTAGTTGTTCTTTAGCGCGATCAAACGATTTTTTACTAGCGCGTTCCCAACGGTAAATTTTATACTTTTTGTTTTTGTTAACTTCATATTTAACTTTACTATCGGTAACAAGCTTTAACCAATTAAATCGTTTATTTACAATCGTTTTTACAAGCTCATCATTATCTTCTAATGTTTCCAAAGCATTTAAAACAGCCATAGATACGTTTTGAACTTTATCATTCATAACATTTATAAGTACAGGTATAGAAGATGGTTTACCAATAACCCCCAAAGCTTCGGCAGATAATTTTCTATTTTTATAGTTTCCAAACCTTAAAGTATATTCTAACTTTTCAACTTCTTCGTTGTGCATCAAATAATTGATAGCACGTTCTGAAGGTTGAATAAATTTAAGTTTGAAAATTAAAAATATAATTTTATAGAACATGTTATTGGCTAGTAACAGTTTATCTATTAGTGTTTAATAAATAGGTTTTGTTACGATAACTAATTAAAGTATTAGTTCGATAAAGCAAAGTTTTAAATTTTAATTACTTTGTGAATTTCCTTTTTATTAAGAGTGTCAATTTGGAAAAGGTATAGTCCGCTTGATAAGTTTTTTAAATTAAGTTCTAATTTGCCAGCTTCAAGATTTTCGGTTTTATCTATTAACATGACTCCAGATGAGTTAAAAAGTCTATAAGAAATAGAGTCAGTATTTTCTAAAGTGGTTGAAAGATTTATGATATCTATAAAAGGATTGGGATGAATCATCCATTTTTTAGATGCTTCTTTTGGATTTTCACCTGAAAGATTTGTGCAATTTGTTGCTATTGAATACTCATCTTTCAAAATTTCACCAAGTTTTAAATTATTAAAACTATCGTTTACTGTATGGTTAAAAAATGTAGCATCAATAATGGTATTGTCTGCTCCTAAAAAGTCTTGTAATAGAGTGGCAAAAGTTTGTCTGTAATCATACTGAACTGTTTGGATTTGATAATTGTTTAAATCTGTAGCTTCTGTTAAAATTGGATTAGTACCAGAAACGCCACCAGCAACAGGTTTGCCAAAAACAAACATAGGAGCAATTTCTCCATGATCTGTTCCAAAACTACCGTTTTCTTTAGCTTTTCTTCCAAATTCAGAAAAAGTTAATCCAACTACATCTTCATCTAAATTCTGACTTTTTAAATCATCCATAAAAGCTTTTATGGCTTCAGATAGTTCTGTTAATAATTCATGATGTCTTCCAGTTACATCTCCAATACCTTGTACTTGTGCATTATGTGTATCAAAACCAGAAATACGAACCATAAAGACTTTGGATTTTAAATTACCACTTATTAATCTTGCAACTGTTTTTAATTGGTTTGATAAATCAGAGTCTGGATAACTTACGTCGTTTTTTCCACCATTAAAGGCTGAAGAAATTGAGTTAGCGTATGTATTTGATAAAGCGTCAGTATTATTTATAAATTCTAATTGTTTACCATAATCAGAATTAGGAATATTTATTGGTGGTACACCTCCTAAACCATTTAAAACAGAATAAAAACCAGCAGGGTCTTGTCCAGTTATATTTAATGATAAACCGTGAGCTTCTTCGGCATGAAAACCTAGTGAAGTTTTATTAGAACCTATTTCTACAGCTAAAGGAAAAGTTTCTAATAATAAATCAGCGTAATATAATTCCATAAACCGTCCAATCCATCCTGTATCTTCACCATTTAATAAGCTGTTGCCATCATTACCTGTTAGATAAAGATCTGTGGATTTAAAGTGGCTTTTATTTTGTGATGGATAACCAACGGATTGTATGATTCTAAAAACACCTTCATCATATAAAGATTTAAAGCCTATTAGCGCGGGGTTTAAACCTAATTGTTGATTGTTAGGCAAATTATCATCAAGTGTAATATATTTATTTACTCCTGTTTCTGGAACTTTTATTGTAGGTCTTAAATTACTATAAGTGTCATATTGATTTAATGGAATTATAGTATTTAATCCATCATTGGCACCAGCTAAATTTATAAGTATTAATTTTCTATTAGAAATATCTGGACAGTTTGCAAATGGTAAAAATGATTTTAATGCTGCCTGTAATTCAAAAGGAGTTAATGCAATTGCTGAAGCAGCAGATGATAATTTTATAAATTGTCTTCTTTTCATAAATTAAGTTATTTACATTAGTTGAAATTCTGCAGCATTAACCATAGCTATTATTAATGCATCCAATCGCGTTCTTACCGTGGTGTCATCACCATCATTTAAATATTGAGACCAGGTTCCAGACCAATAATAATCTGGGAATCCATCGTCAACTAAAAAACTTTTAAAATAATTTACTCGATCAGTATCAATACTTTCTGGATATAATAAATCTGCAATTTCATTAACCAATAAATTGGGATCTGAAGCATTATCAATTTTATTTTTCACAAAAGTAACTGTATCTAATTGTGCATAAATATTACCGTTAGTTATAGTGTTTTTACCTTCAATTAAACTTTCTATTAGTTTATATCTTCCAATTAGTGTATTTGATGAAAACCAGTTTCTATCAAACCCTGGTTCTTGATAATAGGCTGGATAACCTGCTACCGAATCAGGGTTATGCAATTCCATCCCAGCTGCTTTAAAATATGTGTTATGAATAAAATTGAGGAAGAAATTACTGTAGTATCTTAATGGATCTGTATTTGGGTCTGGATATGTTACATTGAAAACCGAACATATTTCTGAATATAATTGTAACGGACTTTTTATAATACTACCAATAATATTATCAGTCGCATCACTATCATCTGCATCATAGAAATGTTCGCTTGATAGTAAAGTTGTGATAACTGGTAATATTTCATAATTATTATCTATGAGTATTAGTGCAAGTGGTGTAATGATATCTGTTTCAATTTCTTCTGTCCATTCGCTTTTTACAAAATAACGATATAATTTTCTGCAAAATGCTTTAGCAGTTTCAGGTTGTGAAAAAACCATTTCTACAAAATTGTCTAACTCTTCAAATATTTCTGTTTCATTATTTTTACCTGTAATCACTTGGTTTCCAAAAGAATCACTGAATACTTTATCGTTGGTATCGTGTTGGCTAATATTAATATATCCCATTGGGATACTCGTATCAGGGTCAATATCACTTCTATCATTTCTTTTCTTAAACCCAGAAAACACTTTTGCAGCCTGTTGTATGTCTATTTCAGTGTAATTGGTATAGTTTCCATCTCCAATTTGTTTGCCTTTCAGAATTGTAAACAACTCTAAATATTCTCTTGCATAATTTTCGTTTGGATTATTTTTATTATTCTGGGTGTTATCTAAATAATCTAACATTCCATTATCTAGTGTGATTTTTTTAGCTAATGTTTTAATGTTTCCTAATGCGTAAAAATCTAGTAAATTTAAATGGTCAAAAAAATAGGTGGCAGCTCCAACACCAGAATCTTTGCCTACTGTAAAACTTGTATGTAAAAAGAAAGAGAGTTTATGTTTTAAACTAACTTGTTGCATAGCATTATATAACCACCAACCTGAAACGATCCCTCTTTTTCTTCCTTGACCACTAAAGGAGTTTGGGAGATCATTTGATGAGGTCCAAAAGCCATCAGGATTGGCTATAGGAAGCGGATCGAAAGGTTGATCCAAATTATTATCTAAGTTATCAGTTAAGCCATTAACAGCTTCTATTGCAGAAATCCCGATGAATAAATCAAGTTGCTCT
Organism: Flaviramulus sp.; assembly: GCA_030731745.1. Lineage (GTDB taxonomy): Bacteria > Bacteroidota > Bacteroidia > Flavobacteriales > Flavobacteriaceae > JANQTJ01. Next base: position 21,657 of record JANQTJ010000003.1, read on the forward strand.
TTGGTAAAATTAAAAGTAGCACGTCTTAGCAGGTGTTTAGCTTTTCGCAAGTCTAAATTTGAACCTAGTGGATTAAGTGATGCCATATATTTATTTTTTTTGAAAAATAGAGAAAAGATTGATTTAATATTTAAAAAATTGATATTTTTCGTTGAAAATCAATTAGTTGTGAAGTTTAATGGTAATTCATCTAAAATCGTAATCTAAAACTTACATTTGGAGTGATTCCCAAAGATTCATTTTCAATTTTATTAACCAAATTGTCATTATCCAATGTATAGTAAGCGTTGATAATGTTTTTTTTATTTAAAATATTCCAAACCGAAGTGCCAATAGTAGCTTTTACATTATCAAACATATTAAAGTCATAATTAGTAGAAAAATCCAAGCGTAAATAGTCATTTAAGTTGCTACTGTTTGGGCTAGCATAAGTTATCACTTCATCATCAGGAATATCGTTTATACTTGGTTCTGTGTTAGGAATACCAGAATGCCAATTCAATCCGATAGCCAATTTTATTTTATTTTTTGTGTAAGTACAAGCTAAGGTTATTGCGTGTTGTATATCGGCATTGTTAGGGAACGACTCGCCATTATTTAGTTCATTAAAAGTGTAGTTATTTGTGCTATATGAATAAGAAACCCAGGTGCTAATGATGTTATTAAACTGTTTATTTAATAAAAAATCTATACCTTTAATTTTATAACTTCCAATAGCATTTACAAACTGATATTGGTTTTGAAAACCTTGACTTCTAGTTGTAATACCGTCAGCATTTTTTATATAAGCTTCTGCACTTATTAAAAATTTATTTTTATTAAAATGTACACCTCCAGATAGTTGTTTGCTTTTTATAACGGGTATGGTATTATTGTTTGATAGTACCCATCTTCTGTTTTCTATACCTAAAAAATCATTTTGTAAATCAATAATTTGTGACGTAGTTTGACTTTTAAATTCCCCTAGAATTTCAAATCTAAAATGATTTAAAAATCGTTGACTAAAATTTAATCTTGGTTCAGCAAAAAGCATATCAAACTTTTTTATGTAGTTTAATCTGCCACCTAAATTTATTCTGGTTTTGGCATTGTTGGATAGAAAATTTATTTCGCCGTAAACAGCATGACTTCTAATAACTTCTTTTATATAACTTCTAAAATCTGGATTATTAACATCTTCTAAATTACTAATGCCAACCTCAGTAAATTGATAACCACCATTAATTGTAAATTGACGATTGAGTTTGTAATTAGCATCTATTTTAGCTGAGCCATCATATACTTCATTCTCTTGAATTAAACGCTGATTATTCAAAACATCAAAATTGATAGCATCTAAATCATAGTTTGAAACATAAATTTGAGAGGTTGTTGAAAACTTGTTTGTCCAATCTCGAATGTAAGTTAATCCAATAGCAGAATTTCGTTGTGTTAGTTTACTGTTTAAAGCTTCATTTCTATCATTAATAATGGATTGTTCGTCGTAATTTAATTCATTACTCACATTGTAAAAATGTAATCTAACTTTATCTTTTGCGGTAACATCATATAAAAACTTCGCAGTAACATCATAAAAATAGAAAGATTCATTTTGAGAAATAGCGTTATCACTACCTTTTGATTTGGTAAAATCAGAATCTTGAAAAATGCGCTTAAAATATTGGTTGTAAGTTGAGGTGTTTATCAAATCAGTCAGTGACCGCCGTGTAGAAATTTGTAATTCTGTTTTCTTAGAAATTGGTATTTTTGCAAACCCATCAGCATTAATTAAATTAAAACCACCACCAGCTTTAAATTCGTTATCAATATCATCAGGTAACTGCATATCTATAATGCTAGAAATGCCATCGCCATACTTTGCACAGGTACCATTTTTATAAAGATTTATACGTTTTGTAGTATAAGGGTTAAAGGCAGAAATTAAACCAAAAAAGTGGCCAGATTGATACATTTTTATACCATCCCAAAGTATCAAATTTTGGTCGTGTGTGCCACCTCGAACGTTAATATTTGAAACTGTTTCGTCAGTACTCAAAACACCCGGTAACGCTTGAATAGTTTGTAAAACATCTGGTTCAATTAGTCCAGGTAAAATACCAAAGGTTTCAGGTTTTATATTAATTGAACCATCATTAAGTTTAGTAATACCAGAGGTTAAATAATTATTTATTATAACTTCTTGAAGTCTTTGAGTGTTAGATAAACTACTCTCTTTTTTAGGTATTTTTACTACTACAAATCGGTTGTCTAATAATTCGTAGTCTAGATTGGTCTCTAGTTTTAAAAACTCTAAAGCTTCCTGAAGCGTTAAGCCATCTTTTAAAGGTTTGGCTTGTTTATTTTTTATGGTTTCATCAACGTAAGAAAAACTAATATTAAATTTTTTTTCAATTTGTCTTAAAACTGTAATAAGAGGATGCTTTTCTTTTTGAATTGTTTGAGCTTTTGTGCTTGCAACATTCAAAAAAACAATTAAAAAAAAGATAGAAAGTATATTTTTACTCACCTCTTAGTATTATAGTATTGTTAGTTTTACTATAGGTTACATGTAAAGGTAGTGTAATTGATTTTAATGCCACGTCTAAATTATCGTGAGTAAAACTACCCGAGAATAACTGAATAGAATCAATTCCAAGTAATGTTATTTCAACATTGTATTGTCTTTCAAACTCAGAAATCACTGCTTTATATGGCGTACTTTTAAATGTGCTTTCGTTATTTATCCACGAAGGTGTAGAGCGGCTTTCTTTTTCTTTTGCAATTGTTTTCCCATCAATAATTAAAAAACTGTCTCCAGGTTTTAATTTTGTTTCTTGAGAATTGTAAGTAACCCCAACTAATCCTTCGTAACAAATAACCTCAAAATAATTATCGCGTTGTTTTACATTAAATTGAGTACCATAAACCGTTATGATTCCTGATTTTGTAATAACATTGAATGTAGAACCCTTGGCAACTTTAAAAAAAGCTTCACCATCAAGTTCTACATGACGATCTTTTTTCCAATCGTTTTTATTATATGTCAGCACCGATTTTGCGTTGAGGGAAACGTTTGATGCGTCAGGTAGATCAATAGTTGTTTTTTGAGCTATTTTTGTTCTAATTGTAGAATCTAAGCTAGTAGTATAATAGTATAAGCTAAAACATATCGCAAGAATAGCGGCAATTCTCATAAAAGGTTTTCCCCAATGCGTTTTAGGCTGTGTTTTTTTACTTTTAATTTTAGATAAAATAATCTCTAATTCTTTAGTTGTGTTATAAATGTCTACTTTAAAAGCTTGTAAATTGGAATTTAACTTTACTAAATCTTTATAATCTTCAAGGTTTTTAAATGCTTGTAGTTCTTGGGGATTTAAGTTGTTATCTAACCATTTAGATATGAGTTCTTCTCTTTTCATTATTTGCTTATTCAATTATATAACAGTTGTCTTTTGTTTTTTCCTACCCGTATTTCAATTTTTTTATAACTAAAATTTCAGTCTTTAATCTTCTGTATTTATTTAAACTCCTTAATATCCTTTCTCAATTTTTCCAAAGCACCATAAATACGTTTTTCAACGGCTTTAGTCGAAATATCTAATATTTCTGCTATTTCTTTAAAACGTTTGCCTTCAACACGGTTCATCATAAAAGCTTCTCTTTGGGCTTCAGTTAAATTATTTAATGCCTTTTGCAATTTATCGTTATACTCCTTTTCCTGCATTAAAAATTCAGGACTTTCATTGGTATATATTTTTTGTTTGGTCTGTTGGTGTTTTAAAACTACCTTTTGGTGTGCAGTTTCATTAAGCATTAAATTATTAGCGGTTGTAAAAACAAAACTCTTAGCTTTTTCTGGCGAAACTTTCGCGCAGTTTTCCCATAATTTTATAAATGCTTCTTGTACCTTGTCTTTTGGGTTAAGTAATTCCCCAAACTTATAGTATAAGAAATCGTGTAAATTTTTAGAGTGTTTATTAAAAATAGAAGAAAAAAGATGTTCTTCGCAAATATTATCATGTAGCTGTTTACTCATAGTTGATGGTAGTTGGAGTCACTAAATTAAAAAAAAACCAAACATAGGGTAGGAATTTTTAAAGTTATCCTGTTTTATAATCAAAACGCTATGTTCAACCCAAAATCAAATATCATGATAACAAAAATGAGATTATTATTACTGTTGCCTTTTTTTGCCCTTTTATTCGTTACTTCTTGTCAAGATGAAGTAATTGATATTACTCAACCTCAAGAAGCCGAAGCGTTAGCTCCAACTTCTGAGTTAACTACTTTAATTAGTGCCACTGCTAAAATGGATGGTTCTAAAGATAATATTATTGATAAGGCTAGTTGTTTATCTGTAGAGTTACCAATAACTGTTTTCGTAAATGGTTTAGAAATCACTATTGATACAGAAGAAGATTTACAACTTATTGAAGCTATTTTTAAAGAGTTTGATGATGATGATGATATTTTAGATATTGTTTTTCCAATAACTATTATTAATGCAAATTATGAGGAAATTGTAATAGAGAATGAAGATCAATTAGAAGATTTAATTGAAGAATGTAGTGGAGAAAATGAAGACGATGATGACATTGAATGTATTGATTTTAAATACCCAATATCTTTTTCAGTTTACAATACAAATTTTCAAGTTACCGATGTTATAAACATCGAAAACGACCGTCAGTTATATGAATTTATTGAAAGAGTTAAACAAGAAACAGGTCTTTTAGCTAGCTTAAACTTCCCAGTAACAATGGTATTAGCTGATGGTTCTGAAATTCAAGTAAATAATAATATAGAATTAGCTAGAACTATTAATGAAGCAAAGGATGCTTGTGATGAAGATGATGATAACGATTATGGTGATGATGATTTTACCAAAGAGCATTTAGACGAACTTTTAAAAACGTGCCCTTGGGTTGTATATGAAATTGAAAGAAATCAGGATAGCTTAATCGAGGTGTATCGCGAATATGTTATGGTATTTAATGAAGATAATGTCGTTAAAGTTTATTCAAGAGGAGGCGATGTTTTAACTGGAACTTGGACAACACGCGTTACTGATAATGGCGCACTAATAAAATTAGAATTTGA
>JANQTJ010000004.1 GCA_030731745.1 Flaviramulus sp.
AAGATTTATGGGAGAAAGCACCAAAAACAAAAGGTTGGGTACAACATTTTTATGTACAAGACGATGGTATTCTGTTTGGTATTCAACAAGGTGGTATTAATAAAATTTCGTTTGATGGAAAAACACTATTTAAAAAACCTTTAAAAACAGGAGAAAACATTATGGTTATGGCAGATTCGCCGCAAGGTTTAATCTACATCACCAGCGAAGATGCCAACATAGTGGATTTAAAAACTGGCGATCAAGTATGGGGCAAACCTTTAAAATATAAAAATACGGTGGCCGTAGCTTCTACTTTTGATAGCGCTAAAAACAGATACTTAATTGCAGCAGACGGTGATATTTACGCCATAGATGCTCAAACTGGAGATGCAACCGATTTTTCAAAAGTGAAATTTGATGAAAAAGAAGTAGCCAATACTATGGAAATGCGAAATGGTAATATCTTTTTAAGTTCATCTCAAAACTTGGCGCTTTTAGATAATGGAGGAAAACAAATATATCTTGAATACTATAAATCGCCTGGTCAAAGTGGTTTTGTTAAAGTGTTATCAGGTATTGTGGCAGTAGCATCTACAGGTATGTCAATGGCTATGGCAGCTAAAGCAGGAGCAAATAAAACCAATTCTTACGGTGGTTTAAACGATTTAAGCAGTTATAATGAATATGGCAAAGAAGCGGCAAGAGCTTCAAGAATGTTTGCAGAAATTGGTAGTGTTGCTTTTGATGTGATGTCTAAACGCTTTAAAGCAACCGCTGCAACCGAAAACGCTCAGTTTATACTAACAAAACTTGATGATGGCGTAGGAATAGTTAAAGTGAACAAAGATACCGGGAAAGTAGATAAAGAAATTGTACTTAAAGATAAAAAGCCAGAATACCAAGTAGATGAAATTGCTGGGGTTTTGTATTACAAAGCCAACGATAAAACGATCTACGCTTACGACTTACAAAAATAAATCTTGTTGTTGAGATTTGTTTGATTGGGCGTGATAAATAACATTATTGCGCTTAATCTTTTTTAATCACGGTTTATCGAAAAATTAGTTGAGGTTCAAGTCATTAAGTTAAATTTATTATGCTATTAATCAGTTCATATTTGAAACATCAAATGCAAAAATCTATAAACGATTCGCATTTGGTGTTTTTTTGTGGTTTTTATTTAGTTATTAAATTCAAAAAATAAATGATGCATCATGGGGTTTAATATTTTTTTTATGTGTGCCATCTTCACAGTTATATTTGCTGTAATTATTATTATTTTCAAGACTGTTTTTGAAACCATATTCTTAAAAAAAATGGCAAACAAAAGCCTAATCACATTAAACAACAATGTAAAAAACGAAGCCATTAAGTTCGAAAAAAACAGGGATAAGCTTCAACTTGTTGATGATTTACATAGTTCGCTTTTTGACAGACTTTTTAAAATAACAAAAGATGTTATTTTAGTGCAAAAGTTTATATTTGAAACAAACATCAAATAACTTTATGAAAAGAATATTATTTTTAACAATTATACTCTTTAATTTTTATAGTTATTCTCAAAATGAAAATAACAAAAGGTTGGATAGCCTATTAAATATTTCTAAAACACAAAAAGAATTACCTCTTATTTCTACTTTAAATGAAATTTCTTGGGAATACAAAAACTCAAATATAGACAGCGCATTATTTTATGCCAAAAAAGCTTTAAAAAAAGCTAATAAAATAAATAATAAAAGTGCTATTTCATTCTCTTACAATAGTATAGCAAATTGTTTTGAAGGTTTTGGCTATTTAGATAGTGCAAGAATTTACCACCATAAAAGTCTTGATTTAAAGCTTCAGATAAAAGATAAAGTAGGAGCTGCAGATTCATATAATAATCTAGGAATTGTTTATGATTTGAATGGTGATTTCGATTTGGCTTTAAAAAACTATTTCAAAGCATTACACCTTTATGAATCTGAAAAAGTATCTTTTGATAAAGTTCCTATGGTATTAGGAAACATTGGTATAGTTTATAAAAAACAAAAAAAGTATGATAAAGTATTAGATTATTATAATCGTGCATTAAAAATCTATGAAGACAACAATTATGATTTTGGAATTGTAGTAACTAAAGGCAATATTGGTTCGGTATTTTTAAAAACTAAAGATTATAATAAAGCTATAAAATATTCAAATGAAGCTAAAGAACTATATAATAAGTTAGGTTATCATCGCTACGTGCCATATATGATTAATAATATTGCAATAGCAAAAGATAGTTTGAAATATTATAAAGCTGCACAAGAAAATTATAAAACTGCGATTATCTTATTTAAAGAAACCCAAAATTTATATGAAAATGTATACGCACAAATAGGTTTAGCAAATAGTTTTTACAATGAAAAGCGTTTTAAAGAAGCTCAATCTGAAGCAAAAGTAGCGTTAGAAATACTACATGAGAAGGGCTTTAAAGAATTTGAGGTGCAAGCATTCAAACTCTTATCTAATATTGAAAAAAACTTAGGTAATTATAAAGAGGCTTATTTTTATTCTAATAAGTATGCAATAGGTAAAGATAGTTTGTTTGAAGAAAATAAAACAAAAGCTATTTTTGAATTAGAAACCAAATACCAAACCGAGAAAAAAGAAAAAGAAATACTCTCACAACGTGCCGATATTGCTGAAAAAGAACTAAACATCAATCAAAAAAATACACAAATTATTGGGTTAAGTATTTTGGCAATAGTACTTTCTATCTTGGGGTATTTACTTTTCAATCAGCAAAAATTAAAAAACCAACAACTTAAAAAAGAAGGCGAACTTAAAGAAGCCCTCATTAAAATTGAAAGCCAAAACAAGCTACAAGAGCAACGCCTAAGCATCTCTAGAGATTTACATGATAATATAGGCGCACAACTCACCTTCATTATTTCCTCTATTGATAATTTACAATATGGATTTAAAATCACCAACGAGAAACTCAACAATAAACTCTCCAATATAAGTGCCTTTACTAAAGATACCATTTATGAATTGCGAGATACCATTTGGGCTATGAATAAAAGCGAAATTTCTTTAGAAGATTTACAAATACGCGTTACAAATTATATCGAAAAGGCTAATATGGCTTCAGCCAATACTATTTTTCAATTTAACGTAGATTCAGACTCCTCAAATGAGACTATTTTCTCTTCTGTTCAAGGTATGAATATTTATAGAATCATTCAAGAAGCTATTAATAATGCAATAAAATATGCGGAGGCTACTAGTATAAAAGTTAATTTTAAACATCTAAATAATCAATTTGAAATATCAATTTTAGATGATGGTAAAGGTTTTGATATTGCTAAAGTTGAATTTGGAAATGGATTAAATAATATAAGAAAAAGAGCAAAAGATATTGGAGCTACAATTGCTTTTAATAGTGATACTGATGGTACACATATTAACTTAATGGTTTAATCTTTGTTTATGAATATAAAAATAGCAATAGCAGATGATAATTCATTTTTAATAAGTGCGGTAAAAGAAAAGCTCTCTTTTTTTAATGAATTAGAATTGAAATTCACAGCTTTTAACGGATCTGAATTATTAACTAAATTAGATGAAAACCATAATATTGATATTATTTTGATGGATATTGAAATGCCAGTTTTAAATGGAATTGAGGCAACAGAAGTTGTTAAAAAAAGGCATCCCCAAATTAAAATCATTATGCTAACTGTTTTTGATAATGATGAAAATATTTTTAAAGCTATAAAAGCTGGAGCAGATGGTTATTTACTAAAAGAAGTTAATGCTAAAGATCTTTATGACGGGATAAAAGAAACTTTAAATGGAGGTGCTGCAATGAATCCTTCAATTGCTATGAAGACCTTAAAATTACTTAGAAACCCTTTGAATATTGATAAATCTCAAGATATTAATGATATTAAGTTAACGAATAGAGAGGTGGATGTTTTAGAACAACTTAGTAAAGGTTTAAGCTATAATTTGATTGCTGATAATTTTTTTCTTTCAATTGGTACAGTAAGAAAACATATTGAAAATATTTATAAAAAATTACAGGTTCATAATAAAATTGAGGCGGTTCAAAAAGCAAAAAAGAATAACTTAATTTGAAGCTAGTATTTCTTAAGGATTTTTGGATTATAAAATAATAATTAATAGGATAATTACATTAATTGTATAATATGTATCTTGAAGCCTTCAAGTAAATTGTTTTTTAAACTATGGAACACGCTTACGTTACTTTAAAACAAGAAAATAGAGTTGGCTATATTGAGTTTTTTCATCCTGATAAAAATTCTATGCCTTCAGATCTGTTAATTGAATTAGAACAAATCATCATTCAAGCAGGTTTAAATAATAATATTCATGTTATTGTTTTAAAAAGCGGTGGAGATAGAACTTTTTGTGCTGGTGCAAGTTTAAATGAATTAATAAACATTGAAAATGAGGAAACCGGAGAACAATTTTTCGGTGGGTTTGCCAATGTTATTAATGCTATGCGAAAATCTCCTAAACTTATTATCGGTCGTGTTCAGGGTAAAGCTGTAGGTGGAGGTGTAGGTTTAGCTGCTGCAACTGATTATTGTATGGCGACCAAACATGCATCGATAAAATTAAGCGAATTAACTATAGGTATTGGGCCTTTTGTTATAGAGCCTGCTGTTTCAAGAAAAATAGGGAAAACAGCGATGTCACAATTAACAATTAATGCACAAGAATTTTACTCGGCAGAATATGCTAAAGAAAAAGGTTTGTATTCTGAAGTTTTTGATAGTTTGGAAGCTTTAGATAAAGCCGTTAAAATACTAGCTGAAACATTAAGTGGCTATAATACTGAGACTTTAAAGCAAATGAAATCCGTGTTTTGGGAAAACACATCTCATTGGGATATCTTGCTTAAAGATCGTGCAAAAATTAGTGGTAAATTAGTGTTAAGTGAGTTTACAAAACAAACATTAAAAAGGTTTAAATAATTTAATCTAAACTTTAACTTTTGCGTTAATAATATCCAATCCGTCATCAATTAATTTCCCAACTTCTGGTCTGTTTTGTTTTAAAGTTTCAAGATGCTTTAAAATACTTTCACATAAGTTTTTTTCATGCTCTTTAAAGGCTAATTCGTAAAGTTCAATACTTAATAACCAATCGTTTGGATGTCTTTCAATAAGTTGTTCCAAAACTTTAGTTCTAGAAATGGTTTTGTTTTTTCCTGCTCTGTAATCTCTTATTTGTTTGTATAAGCCTTCTAGTTCTAATCGATTTTTTGATTTTTTAACGTGAATAGTTTGTGATACTATTTTGTGAGTTATTAAATCGAAACTATTTAAATCTGCAGGACCAGAAAATGCCGAAACAATATCTTTACCAACAGCCATATCATAAATTCCCCATTCTGGTTGAAATAATACAGTGTCGCCGTGAGTTACTATGCAATTTTTGAAACTGATAAGAATTATTTTACCTTGAAGATTTCGTTTCCCTGTGATAATTTCACCTGAAACTTTAATACCACCTTCAAAATCTAAAGTGATTGTTTTTTCCTCATAAATATTGTAGGCACTTAAATCCCGTGGACTCATGTCTTCAATAGCCAAATTAATGCCTTTTAGTTTTCCTAGAGGAGAGCCAAAACCATCTTTATGATTTTTTACACCATGGCCTACTAATTCTTTTTCTCTGTATGATAACGCTGTTTCCCCAGTAGTTTGGATATAAATAGGGTTTCCATTGTTTTCAATTACATGACTAAAAACACCTGATATTTGAAGTCCAGTGCTTAATTCAATAGTTCCTAAAGCTTTTGAATTAATAAGTTTATTAATACCATTAAGCCCACCTTTCCGTAAAGCCATAGTGTTAGCAAATTCTTCTAAAACTAAACTTAGATACGCAAAATCTGGTGTTACATAAAGTTGAGGCTGAGGTTTTGTAATATCAAAATCTTTGAATGTGGCTGATATGTTATAAGGTAGTTTTTCAACGGCATCAGTGATGCACCATGCGCTTTCCCCTATAGAGGATAGTAAACCAGCACCATAAATCTTTGGATTTTCAAGAGTTCCAATAAGTCCATATTCAACGGTCCACCAATGTAAGTTTCTAATCAGAGCCATTTCACTAGGCTCTCCCATATTTTTTTGAAGTTCTTCAACTTTTTTTTCGGCAGAAGCAATATTATTTTCATCAGAATTTGGAGCTTCTTTAATAATAGATAAATGCCTTACAGCTTCATACAATTCGTAATCTTTAGCTGATGAAATGGCTTTACAACCTATGTCACCAAAGCGTCTTAAATACTCAGCATATTCAGGGTTTGCAATAATAGGTGCATGTCCTGCGCCTTCATGAATTATATCTGGAGCAGGGGTGTATTCAATATGTTCTAATTGTCTAATATCACTTGCTATAACTAAAACGTTATATGCTTGAAATTCCATAAACGAATTGGGAGGAATAAAACCATCAACCGCTACTGCTGCCCAACCAATATCTTTTAATATGCGGTTCATGCCGTACATATTTGGAATACTATCAATTGAAATTCCAGTTTGTTGTAAGCCTTCAATGTAGGATTTATGAGCTACAGTTTTTAAAAAATTTACATTTTTACGCATAACATATCGCCAAACAGCTTGATCTATAGCAGAATAATCCTCGTATTTTTGAGGTTTAATAAACTGTTTTAAATGCTTTGGTAAGCGGTTTAAAATTTCGTTAGATTCAATTTTTCCAGACATTTGTTCATATACTTAAAGCAAAGTAAAAATAAGAATTATTCATAAAATAAGCATTTTGTTAACTCATAATTAAATAACCTTTCTTATACCTTTGGATATTTAAAAATAAATATAAATATGTATAATTAGAGAGCTAAGATTATTGATGTTTATGATGGCGATACCGTAACAGCCATGGTAGATTTAGGTTTTTTACATTTTCAAGAAATGAAATTGCGATTGTATGGTTTAGATACACCAGCGTTGCGAGGTGAAGATAAGCAAGAAGGTTTGAAAGTTAGAGATATACTTCGAGAGATGGTTTTGAATAAAGATGTTACCATAAGATCTTATAAAGATAAACAAGGTAAGTATGGGCGTTATTTGGCAAACATTGTTTTGGGAGATGGTTTAGAAGTAAACCAATGGTTAGTAGATAATGGCTACGCTAAGGCATATTTTCCATAAAAAAAGCAACTTGAAAAAGTTGCTTTTTTTTATATTATTTTTGAGATTCGGGAGGGTATTTTTCCATAATCTTAGTAACAAATTCTTTAATTCGTTGTTCTTTCTTATCCATATTTCTGCTTAAAAATCCGGTTCCCATGCCTTGCCAAACTAATTCTTTTTTATTAGCATCAATTAAATCTATATATAAAACGCCTTCAACACTCACTGATGTGCTTGGTTGATTGTTCCAACCCCAACCCCAACCAGGTCCAAATCCGGGTCCAAAGCCTCCCCAGCCCCAGCCACCCCAACCCCAAGCGCCCATGCCCCAAGCATTGTTGTAAACATCAACACGTTGTTGAGATTTTGTAAAAAGACTAACTAGTAAATCTGGATTTTCTGATTTGGTAAAGCCTTTGGCTAAAAGTTCTGCTTCAATAGCACGTAGGATTCTACGTTTATCCAAATCGTTAATTTCGGCTTTGTCTATGCCTGTTTTAAAAAAAGCAAAAGTTTTATATTCATTAAAAGCAACGTTTTGATCGTAGTCTGTAGCCACCCTTACAGAGCTACAAGAAGTCACAATAATTAGTAAAGCTAAAATGGATAATGTTTTTAAGAGTCTTTTCATAGCTATATTTTTTAAGTTTATCGTTAATTAAAGTAAGGTTTAAGAATACTTTTTTAACTTTTTATTTTTAATTAACATCAATAATCATACCAATAATAAAAGTTAAAATGCTTGTTAAGACCCTCTAGTTCTTTTGCTTATTCGTTTTTTTATTAAAACCATAAGGGCAATGTCGGCATCCACTTTCACAACAATATCCTCTTTTTAAATGATATTGTTCAGTAAAACATCGATAACCTTCTGGTGTTAAGTAGTAATCACCTGCTTCTATAGGTACTATTTTTTTCATCTTTTACAAAGATAACGTAAATTGGATTGATTTTTGAAAGCTATAAAACATGATTTTTATTTCAAAATATTTGGTTCCTAATGGGTATGCTGGCTTAACTATTTTCCCATTTGTTTTTTTGAAATCTAAACATTTGAAAATGAATAAAGTTTTGCTAAATCATGAAAAGATTCATTTAAAACAACAATTACAATTATTAGTTTTACCCTTTTATATAATCTACGTTTTGGAGTTTTTATTTAGGTTCTTTCAATATAGAAATTGGCATCGGGCTTACATAAATATTTCTTTTGAACAAGAGGCTTATACTAATAAAAATGATTTTGAGTATTTAAACAATCGACCATTTTGGGCATTTTTGAAGTATCTTTACAAACATGAAATTTAAACTCGAAGATAGTATCAATCAAACTATTCATTTACCAAATGTAAGCATGGTTGAGCTATTTCTAAAACGGGAAGATAAAATACATCCGTTTGTATCAGGTAATAAATATCGAAAGCTAAAATACAATCTTTTTGAAGCTGAAAAACAGGGTTTAAAAACCTTGTTGACCTTTGGTGGTGCTTTTTCAAACCATATAGTAGCAGTGGCTTCAGCGGGTAAGATTTTTGGTTTTAATACGATAGGCGTTATAAGAGGAGAGGAGATGTTTGATAACATCGATAGTAATCCAACTTTGTCTTTTGCAAAACAATGTGGTATGCAATTTAAGTTTGTTTCCAGAAATCTTTATTATGAAAAAATCGACTTAAATTTTATTACTAAATTGGAAGAAGAGTTTGGAAGTTTTTATTTGATTCCGGAAGGAGGAACCAATGCACTAGCGATTAAAGGATGCGAAGAAATTTTGACAGAAGCAGATAAAAGTTTTGATTTTGTATGTACTTGTGTAGGAACTGGAGGTACTATTTCTGGACTTATAAATAGTTCAAATCAAAATCAAAAAATTTTAGGTTTTCCAGCTTTAAAAGGTGATTTTTTACAAGAAGATATTGCTAAATTTGCAACTAAAACGAATTGGGAATTAATTACTGATTATCATTTTGGAGGGTATGCTAAAATAAACACCACTTTAGTCAGTTTTATCAATAAGTTTAAAAAGAATTATAACATGCCTTTAGATCCTGTTTATACAGGTAAAATGATGTTTGGAGTTTTTGATTTAATAGCTAAAAATTATTTTCCGAAAGGCTCAAAAATATTAATCATTCATACCGGAGGTTTACAAGGAATAGCAGGAATGAATGCAGTTTTAAAGAAGAAAAATTTACCACTAATTGCTTAGTTTAATGACAAGAAGAATAGTTATAATATTGTGCTTAGGTGCTTTATTTTTTAGTTGTAAAGCTAAAAAAAGCGTTGTAGCTAAAAAGCCAAAAACTGAAGTTAGAGAAGCTAAAGAAAGTATTATAGAAACAGAAAAAACAATAACAGAAACTGTAAAAACTTATGCTAGTGCTACTGAGAAGTACATAGATATTTATAAAGAAATAGCCCAAAATGAGATGCGACTTTATAATATTCCTGCGAGTATTACCATTGCTCAAGGAATTCTTGAATCTGGATCGGGAAATGGCAGATTATCAGTCGAAGCTAATAACCATTTTGGTATAAAATGTCACGAATGGACGGGTGCCAAAATTTATCATGATGATGATGAAAAACAAGAATGTTTCAGGAAGTATAACGATCCAAAGTATTCATTTAGGGATCATTCATTGTTTCTGACAGAACGTAAGCGATATTCTAATTTATTTGATTTAAAAATGGAAGACTATAAAGGTTGGGCAAGAGGGTTAAGAACTGCTGGTTATGCTACAGATAGAAAATACCCTGAAAAATTAATTAGTTTAATTGAGCGTTATAATTTAGATGCATTAGATAAAGAAGTTTTGGGGGAAGCTTATATTAAAAACGAGTCTCCAAATGATGAATTTATTTCCTATACAGTTTCAAAAGGGGATACTTTATATTCTATTTCAAAACGGTATAATATTACAGTAAAAGAACTTCAAACTATTAATAGTTTAAAAGATACTACACTAAGTATTGGTCAAATTCTATTAATAAAACCAATAACAGAAAATTAATGATTTACAAAAGAAGTAGCGCCTTGTTTGCGCAAGCTGAAAAAGTTATTCCTGGTGGGGTAAACTCACCTGTAAGAGCTTTTAAGGGTGTAGGAGGAACCCCGATTTTTGTTAAAGAAGCAAAAGGGGCTTATTTATTTGATGAAGATAACAATCGTTTAATTGATTATATAAATTCTTGGGGGCCGATGATTTTAGGTCATGCTTTTGAGCCTGTTGTTAACGCGGTTGTGGAAAAAGCTAAAAAAGGAACTTCGTTTGGTATGCCTACTGAAATTGAAACTCAAATAGCTGAGTTAGCTGTTTCTATGGTGCCAAATATTGATAAAATTCGGTTTGTAAATTCGGGTACTGAGGCTTGTATGAGTGCGGTTCGTTTAGCGCGTGGTTTTACAGGAAAAGATAAAATCATCAAGTTTGCTGGTTGTTATCATGGACATTCAGACTCTTTTTTAATACAAGCAGGAAGTGGCGCAAGTACTTTTGGGACACCTAATAGTCCTGGAGTTACAAAAGGAACGGCTAAAGATACTTTGTTGGCACGTTATAATGATGTTGGAAATGTCAATGAATTGATTCAAGCTAATAAAAATCAAATTGCCTGCATTATTATAGAGCCTGTTGCAGGTAACATGGGGTGTATTCCTCCAAACCAAGGTTTTTTACAAAGTTTGAGAGATTTGTGTGATGCTAATCGTATTTTATTAGTTTTTGATGAGGTAATGACGGGTTTTCGTTTAGCTAAAGGTGGTGCTCAAGAATTGTTTGATATAAATGCAGATATTATTTGTTTTGGAAAAGTGATAGGTGGTGGATTACCAGTTGGTGCTTTTGCAGCAAGGCATGAAATTATGAATTTTTTAGCGCCTTTAGGACCTGTTTATCAAGCAGGTACATTAAGCGGGAATCCATTGGCTATGGCGGCAGGTTTAGCTATGTTGACAGAACTTAATAATGATAAAGAAATTTTTAATCGTTTGGCTAAAAAAACTGAATACCTGCATTTAGGTATTGCAAAAGTTTTAAATGAAAACAATATTACACACACAATAAACCGTATTGGATCTATGATTTCTGTGCATTTTGATGAAGCTAACGTAGTAGATTTTGATACAGCAGCTAAAGGTAATAATGATACTTTTAAAAAATTCTTCCATGGGATGTTAAATCATGGTATTTACATTGCACCTAGTGCTTTTGAAACTTGGTTTATAACAGATGCTTTAACTTATCAGGATTTAGATTTCACCATTGCTGCTGTAAATACTTTGTCTAAAACATTATAAAAAAAGCACATTTCTAAATTTAGAAATGTGCTTTTTGTCAACTAACTAAAACTAATAAACTAATTTATTTTTGTTCTTTCTTTTGCATGCGTTTTTTCATGCCTTCTTTCTTCCCTTTTTCATTCATAGCCATTCTAGATTCTGCTTTTTCCCACTTAGCATATTGCTCTTCATTTAAAATTTCTTTCATTTTTGCTTTCATAGCAATTTTGTCATCCAATCTATCATTTGCCATCTTTAAACGTTCCTCATCAGTAGGTTTTTTTAGTTCGCCACTTTCTTTTTGCGCTTTCCGGCTTTCCATCATCGCTTTTCTTTTTGTAGCATTCTCTAAATTTATTTTTTGAATTTCTTTTTGTTGAGATTCATTTAAATCTAAATGCAAGGTCATTTTTTTTGTTTGGAGGGTTGCCATTTCTACCGCAGGAATATCCATCATTTTTTCGGCTCTTTCAGCTTTGTTTGGTTTTTCTTTTTTGTTTTCTTGTGCTGTTGCTTGTAATGCTATAAACGCTAAAGCAATAAATACTAATTTTTTCATCTTAATAAAGTTTAAATTATTTACTACTAGGACTTTCCTTAAGTGGAATAGTTTAATATGAAATTTAAATTTAACGGGATTTTAACAGAAAAGCGCAGTAATCTAGAGATAAAACTTAATTTAAAAAAGGTATTTTTAAAAGGGCGCCTGTTTGAAAATCAGGAGCATTGTTAACTAAAAAATCTTCCTTTAGATATAAGGATAATTGAAAATTTGGCTTTCCGTAACTGTAAGTAAAACTCCAATTTGATTGTGCTTTATATAAGGTAGTTACACCATGTTGCCAACCGCCATTTATTTCTTGCCATTTACCTTTCAGTGAAAAATAACTGGCTTCTTCTTTTTTATTGTATCGAGATTGTATTTGATAATTTATTCCAAAGGCATTAAAATTACCTCTTTTTGTGTATTTCGTTATTTCCAGATTACTTTCAATAGTTGCTAGATATTTATTGTTTCCTAGATCTATTACTTCATTAAAATTGATTAAATTTTTGCGTAAAATATTTGCTCCAATTCCGATATTGAATTCATAATTATTTTTTAAAAGGATTCTTTCTATGGCATTTACGGAAACACCAACATCTATTGAGGGATTAAATTTTGAAGTATTAATACCTATGTGATTCCCAAAGTTTAAAAATATATTTTTGGTTTTATTTATAGAAAGTGTTGGGTAGTAAAAGTGGTTTATTTCTATGCCTCCAATAAAAAAGTCGTTATTATTTAGTTTTAAAGTATTCCCGTTTTTATCAAAATATTCAAAATTTACTTGGTTTAGTCCATAGTATCTTCTTCCGTATGGATCTTCACCTCCAGCTATGTTGCTATGAAACCATTCAATACTTTCGTCACTTGTAATAAATGAAAAAGGATGTTTCCCCTTTGTTATTAGATAAGATCTTAAGTTAATATTTATTTCGTGTTTTTTCGCAACAGGGATATTTAAACTTAATCTAAACTCTTTTATTACAGCATCTATTACTATATTCATGTAATCTGCTGGTGTTGTTTCTTGATCAATAAAATTAAAACCTCTATCGTGCCAAATGGTTTCACTAAATTGACTTCTTATTTCAAGATCTTTTGGAAAATAACCTTCTACAAAAGGATGAAAATTATTACCACTTGCTGAATTTATACTTATGGTTGTTTTTTTAGGTGCTGTGTATTTAAAATTAGTATTAATACGAGAACTAAAAATGCCAAAGTGATGGGTGCTTAATAAGCTAGGGTTGTCTATGCCGTTTTTAAAAGAGAGGTTATCTTTTACTTGTGCCAATAGTGTTTGGGAGTAAAAACAAACAATCGTTATAAAGATTCTTATTAGCATGTGTCAAAAATAAATAAAGTTCAAATATTTTTATATGTTGTTTATTTCTTTTTCAGATTGTGCAATAAGGTTTAAGGTGGTGGTGAATAAGTTGGTGTTATTCATTTTACTTTTTAGCCAACTATAAAAACTCATAACAAAAATATCTTCTCGATACGTTCCAACCCACTCAAATGATTTTTCAACCTTCTCTATAAAAGCTTTTGAGGTTGTAGTTTTAGGGTTTTTATAATAGGCTTCAACAAAACTTAAAAATGTGATTACACGTTCTTGATTGATATTTTTTAAATAGGGGAAATAAAGCCTTTTAAAGCTTTGTAGTCTCGACTCAACTAAATCGATATTGTAGAGTTCGATATGTAATAAGATTTCTATTAAATTCTTTTTTATAACCCATTCTTGTCCAGCTTTTTCAATATACCATTTATCTGTATGATAAAATTTACTAAAAATATGATGCGCTTTTTTAAATTCATTTCTTTGAAAATAAAACACAATTAAACTTAAATGGATATCTAGTAATGATTCCATATCATCATGTTTTTTGTGGGTAAAAGGAGTTAAAGCACTAATAGCTAATTCTTGTTTATTACTGTAATTTAAGTTTAAAGCCCATAGTAAATGATATTTTAATTTAAAGGTCTTATAATGCTTTTGGTTTTTTAATTGCATGTGCTCATGCATAATTTCTAAGTAGGATAATGATTCATCAAATTTTTTATTTCTGAAAAGTGTATTCGCTATAGCGTATAGAATCTGAATATGATAAAAGGATTGCTTCTCTTTGTTTTTATGTTTTAAGATGGATTTGTAGGTATTAATTAAAAAAGGTTCAATTTTTAAATAATCTTTTGTTACAAAAGCTGAAATACTTGAAATGGTTACTAATTGATAAAGCGATTTAAAAGACATCCCATCGTTAATAGTGATTTGATGTGCTTTAAAAGTGGTTTCTAAAATGGTTTGAAAATCCAACACCTCGCCTTTAAAAGACATATTATTAATGGTTTTCCTAATTTTTGTATAAATAATGTTAAGTTCATCTTCTAAAAGAATACTTTTTTGATTGTTTTTAAATTTTATAATTAAAGGTTCAAGTTCTATGAAAGGATTTGCATATGCATATTGAATTTTAGTATGATAAATTTCATTTAGTAATGGAAATAGAGAATGTTCTATAGCTAGATTCTCAGCTTTTTCTAAAATTTTATAGGCAACTTTAAACTGTTTTTGTTGTAAAAATGATTTTGAAGCTAAAATATATTTTATAATCTGCATCTCTACAGAGCCTTCTTCTTGCAATCTTTGGTTTGCTGTAAAATCAATAACAGATTCGTGCAAGCGTTTTCTTAATGCGTAATAAGCATTATGTTTTTCTGTGCCGTAAAGCTTTTTGCAAATTGTTTTAGAATCTAGTTCATCGATTAATAACATATTAAAAAGTTTGATGTTTTTAATATCGGTACGTTTATTTTTTTTCTCTAAATAAACTGTAAACTTTTGTTGTTCTTCAACAGAAAACGTTAAAATAATATCATTTAAATCAGTCATTTAATCGTTATTAATTATATTACTAATATCAATAAAAATAATACTTTAGTACATATAAATATAATTTATATCGTCAGTTTTTATAGAATATGGTATTTTGTGTGTTTAAGAAGTTTTGCAGTTTTGTCGAGTGATCATTAAAATAAAAAATTTTGAAATCAAATTTGAAAATTAAGAAAATTAGAAATGCTAGATGGCATATTACATTAAAGGTTGGACTTATTCTATTAATTATGGGTTCTGGTCCTTTATTTCTATTACTTTGTTTAGATGCCTTAGGTTTAGTTGAGGCTGGTAATGCCATAATACCCGGAATTTTGGCGTTTTTTAGTTTTTATCCTTCTCTTATTTTAATTTTCATCGGAGTTGTTTTTACATTTTTTATTAATAAAAATGCTAATAATAATTAAAGCAATCAATTAAAAACAAACTATAAGAAACAGAAGCAAGTTTGTTACAGTAATTATTAATCATTAAAACAGAAAATTATGAATTATCAAACAACGGTTTCAGTTGATGAAAAATCAAAAGAAACGAAATCAAAAAAAGAAATTAAAGTTTTCGATCAAAAACCAACGTTAGCATTTATAGGTGCATCATGGTCTTCTTTATTAGTTGGTATGACGTCTTATTTAATAGGTTTGTGGAATGCAGATATGATGCTAAACGAGAAAGGGTATTATTTTACAATACTTCTTTTCGGGTTGTTTTCTGTAATTTCAGTTCAAAAAGCGGTGAGAGACAAAATGGAAGATATTCCAGTTACTGATATTTATTATAGTATTAGTTGGTTTGCAACCATAGCTTCTATTGTTTTATTAGTTATTGGTTTGTGGAATGCTGATTTGTTACTGAGTGAAAAAGGGTTTTATGCTATGTCGTTTTTGTTAAGTTTATTTTCTGGTATTGCTGTACAGAAAAATACCAGAGACATTCAATATATCGATAGAAATTTAAAAGAAGATGTTTAGTTTAATATTCAAAACAAGAAATAAAGGGTTGTTTTGATGGTTGTTAGTTAATCCAAAGCCTCGTAGCTTTTAGTTACGGGGTTTTAAAATTATTGTATATTAGTATTCCATCAATCTGTTAAGAAATGTCATATGTGTTTCATATTACAATAATTGTATGTATAGCTTATATCGTTATAAGTGTGGCGCTTTATTATCTGCAAGATTATATGCTCTTTAAACCTGAAAAATTATCTAAAGATTTTCAGTTTTATTATGAAAATCAAGAAATTAAAGAATATAATTTAGAGACAAGAGATGGCGCCACTATTAATGGGTTAAGATTTTTTCCTAAAGGTGAAAGTAAAGGTGTTGTTTTATATTTAAAAGGAAATTCTAAAAGCATCAAAGGTTGGGGTAAGTTTGCAGTAGATTTTACAAGGCATGGGTATAATGTTTTGATGGTAGATTATAGGGGTTTTGGTAAAAGTACAGGAAGGCGATCGCAAAAAGCGATTAAGCGTGATTTACAGGAAGTTTATAATAAAATAAAAGAGCTCACTAAAGAAGATAGAATTATACTTTACGGAAGAAGTTTAGGGTCTGGTTTTGCGGCAAAATTGGCATCTATGAATAGCCCTAAAATGCTAGTTTTAGATGCGCCATACTACAGTTTAACCAAAGTTACAGCTCGTTATGCGCCATTTATGCCTCTATCGTTATTGATAAAATATCCTTTACCAACTTATAAATGGTTAAAGTATGTAAAATGTCCTATTCATATTATTCATGGAACAAATGATACATTAATTCCTTACAAAACAAGTGTAAAGCTGTCTAAAATAAACCCAAAATTAACTAAGTTACATACGGTTATTGGTGGTGGGCATAAAAATTTGAATAATTTTGAATCGTATCATAAAATGATACATGAAATACTCAATACAACCCAACAAGATATCGATTTATCAACCACAAGTATTCATGTTAAACATAGCTCTAAACCAACAAAAGCTTAAAAAACTATTTTTAGTTTTATTGAGTTTATATATCATGATAACTACAACTTTATATTTTATTCAAGAAAAATTATTGTTTCTACCTACGGTTTTAGAGCAAGATTATGTGTTTAATTTTAGGTATTATTTTGAAGAAATAACTTTAAATACAGATGATGGTTCCAAACTTAATGCCGTTCATTTTAAGGTTGAAAATTCTAGAGGTGTCATACTTTATTTTCATGGAAACGCTGGTGATTTATCTCGTTGGGGTAAAATAGCTGAGTATTTTGTTGAAAAACAGTACGATGTTTTGATTATGGATTACAGAACTTATGGTAAAAGTATTGGTAAATTAAGTGAACAGTCTTTTTACAGTGATGCCGATTTGTTTTATAATCACTTATTGAAAACTTACAATGAAAATGATATTGTACTTTATGGGCGTTCTCTTGGAACTGGAATAGCTTCTTATTTAGCATCAAAAAAAAATCCAAAGCAACTTATTTTAGAAACGCCTTATTACAGTATTTTAGATGTAGCAAAAGATAGATTTCCTATTTTGCCAATAAACCAACTTTTAAAATATAAATTTCCAACTTTTGAGTTTATTAAAAACGTTAATTGTGACATAACCATGTTTCATGGTACTGAAGATAACGTAGTGCCATATACTTCAGCTGAAAAATTATTTCAAATATCGCCAAAACAATACACAAAATTTATAACTATTGGTGGAGGTAGCCACAATAATTTAATTGAGTTTCAAGATTATTTAAACACAATAGATGTTATTTTAAAATAAAAAAGGCCTCAAACATAGTAGTTTGAAGCCTTTCAGAATATTCTATTTTTCTACTTAGGATCTAAAATATTGTTAACGCGTTCCAATGCATCTGCTATATGAATTCTACTCATAGAATCAGCGCCACCAGCATTTCTCAAAGAACTGCGAAGTGATTTTAACTCTGCTCTTACAATAGCTCTAATATCAGACTGACTTACATTTATTGGGGTTCCTCCAAAGAAGCGTCTTACTGCAGCTGGAATATTTTGTTCATTTTCCATAATAAATTCCATACGCTCAATGTAAGCACGTTGCAGGTTTCGTCTGTAAATATCTATTTTCTTACCAGTGCTTAACTCACTAAATAAACCATTACGTAAATCTTTCATCATGTCGAATAAAGCATAAGAATCTTTAATATTAATGGTTTCATTTTCTAACATACGCGCCATACGTCCAAAATCCATAATATTATTTAAGGTTCTTGTTTGAGTACTTCTTAAACGTTCAACACTACCAGCACTTTCTATTTTGTTAAAAATATTGTTGTCTAACATCCAATTTGGAGTTGTAAACAATTCATCTTGTATAAATTTCATTGCTTTTTTCTGATGTGCTTTAGGTACATGTGTGTAAACAGCACCATCTTGATCGTAGGTTTTGTAGTATTCATAAACACCACCAATGTTTGCAGAAACATGTCCCATGTAACGGTTGTACTGACCTAAAACTTCGTTATACATAGTTTCTAAGTCATCATAATTTTTACCGTCTTCGGCAGTCCATTCAATTAAGTTAGGCACAATACGTTTAAGATTTTTTATGCCGTATTGACTCGCTAAAACAGCATCATCTCCTAAATCTTCTGTTTGAGAACTTGGGTCAATAACTCCAAATTGCTGTCTACCAAAACGATACATTGGATCTTCAGCGTGTTTTAAAATCCAACTATCTAAAGTTTTCTTTTCATCTTCAGCTGTTTTAGCTTCTAGTATTGGTCTGTAGCCCCATTCAATGGAATATTTATCATAAATACCAATATTTGGCATAAGAGCAACACCTTCATCACCTGGTTGTGCTACGTAATTAAAACGAGCATAATCCATAATTGATGGAGCCGTTCCAAATTTTTTAGTAAACTCAGGATCACGTAATTTTTCTACTGGATAAGCAACGCTGCTTCCCATGTTATGAGGTAAACCAAGTGTGTGTCCAACTTCGTGAGATGACACAAAACGAATTAAACGTCCCATAACTTCGTCTTTAAAAGCAACACCTCTTGCATCTGGGTTAATGGCTGCTGTTTGTACAAAAAACCAATTACGTAATAAGGTCATTACGTTATGGTACCAGTTAATATCGCTTTCTAAAATTTCACCAGATCTTGGGTCACTTACGTGAGGGCCATTGGCATTAGGGATAGGAGATGCTAAATATCTTACTACCGAATAACGAGCATCTTCAGGAGACCATTCTGGGTCTTCTTCTATAGATGGAGGGTCTTTAGCAATAATTGCTTCCTTAAAACCGGCAGCTTCGAAGGCAACCTGCCAATCTTCAATACCTTGTTTAATATATTTTCTCCATTGTTCCGGAGTAGCTCTGTCTATGTAGTAAACAATTTGTTTTTTAGGTACAACAAGTTCTCCTCTTTTAAACTTTTCAATATCTTCATCCTTTACCTCTAATCTCCAACGATCTAAATAAGTAACGCTTTTACTTTCTTGTGCATTTAAACCATAATCTGTTTGCCCACTTGTAAACCAACCTACACGTTGATCGAACATACGGCGTTGCATAGGTACTTTAGGAAGTAAAATCATAGAGTTATTAATCTCTAAAGTGATAGCCCCTGTATTAGAATTTGATGGTGGTTCACTAGCTGCATAAGTTTTTACAGTTCGAGACTCAATATTTGTTGGATACGATTTTAGACTTTCTATATAGGAAAGTGCGTCATCTAAACGTGATATTTTGTATTCTTGTCTTCTTCTTTGTGGGTAACCAAGAGGCTTTACATCTTTAGAAAATAAATCAGTTACATCGATAACTGTTTTTGTTGAATCTTTGCTAATTGCTTTAATAGGGAAAGTAGCTATTACTGGCTCAAAATTTGAGTTAACAACAGCTTCATGTACCGGAAGAGAATCTGCTGCTACCACTTGATGAGATACCATACGTAAAAGTACTTTTTTGTCTTTCTTCTGCCAGCGTAATACTTGTTCACTCAGTTTTCCGCCACCAAAACCTAATCCTGATGCAGTTTTAGCTATACGTGTAACCATAATCATTTCTCTTTCGAAAAGAGAATCTGGAATTTCGTAGAAATAGGATTCATCAATTTGATGCACATCAAAAAGACCTTTATCAGTTTTAGCGTCTTTAGTGATTACTTGACTGTAAGGTTTGATGTCATCTTTCCCAGGTTTTTTTACTGGTGGTGTTGCCGCTACAGGAGCATTTTTTTTAGATTTACTTGCTTTTTTAGTAGTAGAACACGAAAATGCTACAAAAGCACAAACTACAAAGAGTAGTTTAAAGGTTAGTTTTTTCAAATCAGTTAGCTTTAAAGTTTTTGTGAAAATAAGGAATACCCCAATAATCATTAAATTATAAGCTTATTTTAATATTTCTTTAACTAAAAATATCTTGTAATGAATGCTAAAGTATTTCTATAAATAGCCCATTGTCTGTTTTTTCAACTTTAGCAATGTTGTTTTTAGTAAGTTCTTTAATGGTTTTATCCCATTTTTTATTAGACAAACCAGACTGAATTTTTAAGTCATTCAATTCTAATTTTTGAGTTTTTTTAAGAATTTCAAAAACAGCTTTGGCATCCTCGCTAATCTCTACATGTTTCTTTTCGGGGCGCATTTGTGGAAAGAATAAAACTTCTTGAATAGATTGGTTATTTGTTAAAAACATAATTAATCTATCCATGCCAATTCCCATACCTGAGGTAGGAGGCATTCCATATTCAAGAGCACGTAAAAAGTCATAATCAATAACACCTGTAGCTTCGTCGTCACCTTTTTTAGCAAGTTCAATTTGGTGCTCAAAACGTTCTCTTTGGTCAATAGGGTCGTTTAATTCACTGTAGGCATTAGCAATCTCTTTACCACAAACCATAAGCTCAAAACGTTCTGTTAATTCAGGATTTTCACGGTGTTCTTTGCATAAAGGGCTCATTTCTTTAGGGTAATCAGTAATAAACGTAGGCTGTATGTAATTGCCTTCACATTTTTCGCCAAAAATTTCATCTATAAGTTTGCCTTTACCCATGGTGTTATCTACTTCAATTCCCATGTTTTTGGCAGCTTGCCGTATTTCGTCTTCACTTTTACCAGTAATATCAAAACCAGTAAAATGTTTTATGGAGTCTGTCATAGTTACTCTGGCATAAGGAGCTTTAAAATCTATGTCTTGTTTTCCAAAAGTAGCTTTGGTAGTTCCATTTACTGCTATAGCACAATGTTCTAAAAGTTGCTCGCAGAAATCCATCATCCAGTTGTAATCTTTGTATGCTACATAAATTTCCATAGCAGTAAACTCAGGATTATGAGTTCGATCCATCCCTTCATTTCTAAAGTTTTTAGAAAACTCATAAACGCCATCAAAACCTCCTACAATTAATCTTTTTAGGTATAATTCGTTAGCAATACGCATGTATAGCGGGATATCTAAAGCATTGTGATGAGTCATGAAAGGACGCGCTGCTGCACCACCTGGGATGGGTTGTAAAACAGGTGTTTCAACCTCAAAATAACCAGCATTATTAAAAAATGAACGCATCGCATTAAACAATTTGGTACGTTTCACAAACACATCTTTTACGTTTGGATTTACTACCAAATCAGCATATCGTTGTCGGTAACGCATTTCAGGATCATCAAATTTATCATGAATATTTCCTTCGGCATCTAACTTTGGCAAAGGAAGTGGCTTTAAAGCTTTACTTAACAAAGTAAAGTTTTTTACCATTACTGTTTTTTCACCAACTTTGGTGTTAAACAAATCCCCTTCAATTCCAATAAAATCTCCTATGTCTAAAAGTTTTTTATAAACTTCATTGTATTTACTTTTATCATCTCCGGCACAAATTTCATCTCGGTTAAAATAAACTTGTATACGTCCTTCAGAATCTTGTAGCTCAGCAAAACTGGCATTCCCTTGTATCCTTCTAGACATTAATCGGCCAGCAATAATAACTTTTTCACCCTCTTTAAAATCTTTTTTAATCGATTTAGAAGTATTGTTTACTGGGTATAAATCCGCGGGATATGGGTTAATTCCTAAAGCTCTTAATTTTGCTAATTTTTCTCTTCTTACAAGTTCTTGCTCTGATAATTGCGACATAGTCTAAATACTGTATAAAATTTTAAAGGCACAAAGATAATCATTTGATTTACGATTTACGATTATTGATTTATGAAATTTTTTGGGCGTTACCACAAGGGTCGGGCTTTACGCTATATCTTTTTTTCGTCCCTAAAAAAAGGATGCCACTTCAATCCCTAACGCAAAATTGTAACATATAACTTACTTTTACGTCCTATATGTAATTCATCAATCAAATCAAATCAAACCATGAGTATCTGGAGAGTTTTATTGTCTATCATTTGTCCGCCTTTAGCTGTTATAGATAAGGGTTGCGGCTCCATAATTATTGTTTTTTTATTATGGCTTTGTGGCTGGGTTCCGGGCGTTATTGCAGCGTTAGTTATTCTAAATAATCCTAAAAATTAAAACATAAAAATATCGTAATTTTGCAGCCTATGAATAAACAAGTAGCACTGCAAGATTTGGGTTTTAAAGACTATAAACAAACTTGGGATTACCAAGAGCAATTGTTTAAAGGTATTGTAGACACTAAAATAAAAAATAGGCGAGAAGAGGCTGGTTTAAAAACCAAAAATTACTTTTTGTTTGTAGAGCATCCGCATGTATATACTTTAGGTAAAAGTGGCGATTTGTCAAACTTACTTTTAAACGAACAGCAACTCACTGAAAAAGGCGCGACTTTTTATAAAATTAATCGCGGTGGTGATATTACTTATCATGGTCCTGGGCAAATAGTTGGATATCCTATTCTAGATTTAGAAAACTTTTTCACCGATATTCATAAATACCTTCGCTTTTTGGAAGAAATGATTATTCTTACACTTGCTGAATATGGTTTAAAGGCTGAAAGAAGTCCCGGGGAAACAGGCGTTTGGCTTGATGTTGGTTCACCATTTGCACGAAAAATTTGTGCAATGGGTGTGCGCGCTAGCCGTTGGGTAACTATGCATGGTTTTGCGCTTAATGTTAATGCTGATCTAGGGTATTTTGATAATATCATTCCTTGCGGAATCAGAGGAAAAGCTGTTACCTCTTTAAACGTTGAGCTTGGGGTTAGAGCTGTTGATGAATCTGAAGTTAAACATAAATTATTAAATCATTTCAAAAGTCTATTTGAAGCTGAATTTTTTTAAAAACAAGAAAATTGTTTTGGTTTCCAAATAATAGTGTCATTTTCTAATAAAGAGTTCTCAAAATTTTCGTCCCCAACATATCCTAGTAGGGTTCCTTCGCAATTAAAAACAGGAATTAAAGTACTACATTGAGGGCAACAATTTGGAAAAATAAAAATAGTTTCATCTTCTAAAGTGTTTTGAGAAACATAAAAATATAGTTTCAAATCAGAATTTGATCGTTCAAGTTCTTCTATAGCTTCTCTTAGCCAACTAATATTTTTAGTTGGATTTGAAACATTACAAGTATTATTTAATTCGTTATCATTATTACTGTTGCAAGAGGCATTACATAATAATATTATAAACAATAAAGAGAGCAGCTTTTTCATTCCATTTTTAATTTAAAGATGATTGATTTTTAAAAAGGTTGCTTAAACTTTATTGAATAAAGTATATAATCATTAAAAAGTTAAAAATGCAAATTATCAATATTTTTTTTGTCTTTATTTTATTTCTAAAGTTGTTTTTTTGTTTTCAATTTCTATGGTGTATTTTCCTTTTGGTAAATACGTTTTTTTGTTTTGAGCTTCACTTATTTTAAGTTCCGGTTTTTCACCTTGTAAAGCCTCTTTCCCAGAATTAGTTATTGATAAATCGTAGGTTGTATAATTATAACCAGCATCAGCACCCACAGAAATAGTATTTAAAATTGAATTTGCTTCAGATAAAATATGAATGTCTAATTTTGTTTTTGAGTTTGAATAAAATTTAATGATTGTTTCAGGCTCAAAAGCAGGGTAAAATTGACCCCAAGAGCTTCCCCATCTGCTGGATAATCTTATAGATTCCATATCAAAAATAACAATATCTTTATTTCCAATGGTATGATGTTTTTGTAATACTGAGATATCAGCTTTATATATACTTCTTCCATGAGTTCCAACAACCAAATCTTTAGCTTCTGGTTGAATCACTAAATCATGTACGGCAACTGTTGTTAACCCTTTTGCAAAAGCTTCCCAATGGCTTCCATTGTTGAAAGAGGCATAAACGCCATTATCAGTTCCTAAGTAAACTAGATTTTCATTTTCAGAATCTTCTTTAATAACGTTTACAGATGCGTTATTTGGCAGGTTAGAACTGATAGATTTCCACGTTTTTCCATAATCATTGCTCATATAAACATAGGCTTTAAAATCGTCATTTCTATAACCGTTTAAAGTTGCATAAACACGACTTTTGTTATGTTGTGAAGCTATCACTCTAGAAACCCAAAGATTTTGAGGTAAATTATTAGAAATTCTAGTCCATGTAGCACCAGAATTATTAGTCATATTAATATAACCGTCATCACTACCTGTGTAAATTAAACCAAATTGAAATGGACTTTCAGAAATAGTAGTTAATGTACCATAAGGTACATTTCCTTTTTTTCCTCCTGAAGTTAAATCGCCTGATATCACATCAAAAGTTTCACCTTGATCCATAGAACGCAAAAGTTTATTGGCGCCCATATATAAAATATCTTGGTTATGAGAAGACAGTAAAATTGGTGTTTGCCAATTAAAACGATAAGGCGAATCTCCCAATTCATGTTTAGGACTAATTCTTAAACGGTCTCCAGTTTCTAGGTTTTGACGTGTGTAATTTCCAAATTGAGAGCCTGAGTAAACTATATGATGATTTCTGCTATCTACTTGAATTTGCATACCATCTCCTCCGCCAATGCCTTTATATGGGTATTCACCTCGAGATTCCCAATTTTTTGATGCCGAATAATCGCTAGGGCCAAACCAAACGCCATTATCTTGTAAACCACCATAAACGTTATATGGTTTTTGATTATCTACAGTTATATAATAAAACTGTCCAACAGCAGGAGAATTGTTTTTAGTCCAATTTTTACCATCATCATAGGTGATATTTACACCTCCGTCATTACCATTTATTACATGGCCTTCTAGTTTAGGGTTTATCCAAATTGCTTGATGATCACTATGTACATTTTCTTTCCCAATAGAACTGAACGTCACACCACCATCATCTGACTTTAATATAGGCACACCTAATAAATAAATTTTACTTTCATTGGATGTATTAACTGCAATAACTCCAAAGTAGTAACCATAAGAACTGTATAAACCATCAATATAGCCTTTATGGGTTTTACTCCAAGAAACACCACCATCAGTAGATTTATAAACTTCTGCACCAATGACTTCAGATTTAAACATGTCAGAATTAGCATCCTCAAGATACAACGCTAAGTCACTTGGATTCACAGTTCCTTCTCTTACAGATTTTTTAACATTTGCTGCTGTGTATTTTTTATCAAATCGGTTGTCTTTTAAATAGCTTTCAAGTTGTTTATCATTTAAGCCTAAAAATGTAATATTGTTCATGGTTTTAAAGTCCTTTTTTTTGAGTCCTTCTTCATCTTTTTTAGGCTCTGTTGGTCTTCTAGATTGATTATCTAATAAGGCATAAATCACATCATTATTAAAAGCTGATAAACCAATTCTGCCTACGCCACTTCCAGTAGGAAATCCAGAATTTTCTGTAGTTAATTTTATCCATGTATTTCCAGCATCAATACTTTTATAAATAGCTGAATTTTCTCCATCGCCATCAAAATCCCAAGCTTTTCTTATACGTTCCCAACTCGCTGCATACATAATATTTGGGTTAGTTGGCGATACACTAATATCTATAATTCCAGTATTATCATTAATAAATAATACGTTTTTCCAGGTTTTACCACCATCATTGGTTTTGTAAATACCTCTTTCTTTATTTGGAGTGTATAAGTGTCCAATAGCACCTACTATAACTTCATCGGGATTATTTTTATTGATGATGAGCCTTCCAATATGTTGCGAATCTTGTAAACCTACATTAATCCAAGTTTTACCTTTATCATTACTTTTCAAAACTCCTATTCCGGCATAAGATGATCGTGAAGAATTACTTTCGCCTGTCCCAATCCAGATGGTGCCATTATTCCAATCAATAGCAATATCACCCATATTTTGAGTTGGTGCTTCTTCAGTTAAAGAGGTAAAAGAGGTGCCATTATTATTGGTATACCATAAACCACCTGAAGCATAAGCAACGTAAAATTCGTTTGGGTTATCAGGGTTTACATCAAAATCCACCACGCGACCACTCATAATAGTTGGCCCTATATTAGTAAAAGGAACATTTTTAACGAGTGATTCTTGAGCTGGTGTTGTAACCGAAATAAAAAGAAGAAGATAAAGTAATTGCTTATAGTGGGTCATTTTATGGATGGTTTTAAAAGTTCATTAAAATACTTAAACTAATTTAAAGCATCAATATTTTTTTTAAAAAATTGTTTTAATTTGGTTGATTATTAGAAAATATCCCTTTTAGGATTCTTTTTCATTTATTTTAAAAACATGAATTTTAAGATTGCAAATTTTTTTTATCTATTCATTTCTCTTGTTTTTATTTTTTCTTGCACAAAAACAGTTACCTATGATATAGGAGAAATTAAAACACCTAAAGGAGATATATTAATTTGGCTTTATGATGAAACTCCAAAACATAAAAAAAGTTTTATACAATTAGCCAATAATAGATATTGGGATTCTCTAACTTTTAATAGAGTTATACCTAATTTTGTTGCTCAGGGTGGGTGTCCTGATACTGTTGAG
Organism: Flaviramulus sp.; assembly: GCA_030731745.1. GTDB lineage: Bacteria > Bacteroidota > Bacteroidia > Flavobacteriales > Flavobacteriaceae > JANQTJ01. The sequence continues at coordinate 26,742 of JANQTJ010000004.1, forward strand.
GGATTTACAGATAAAGACTATTTGTTATCTCCAGAATTTGATGTATCATTAACACATGATTACGGAGCTGTTGGTGCTGGAAGAGATGATAACCCTGATATGAATTCTGCTCGTTGCCAATTTTATGTGGTACAAAACAAAGATGGCTTACACCGATTAGATAACCAGTATACTGTTTTTGGTAAGGTTATTAAAGGTATGGATGTTATAGATGCCATTGTTAATGTGGAACGCGACTCTACAAACACACCTTTAATTCCTATAATTTTGAATGTGAATATCATATCTTTAAGTGAAAATCAATTAAAAAAACTATATCCAAATTTTAATAAGCACTAATTATTCTTCCCATTTCCAATCGCCTCCAATAATGAGTTTTTCTTTAAGATTGTTTTTAATCATAAATTCTTTAGTGGTTTGGCTATCCATTTTTGCAGCAGGTAGCACATCTGCATTAGCCAATCCATAAAGTATCATAGTGCCAAAGCGAGAAGTATTAGTTAAATGATCTTTATTAACTAGGTTAAAATCATCACAATCAGAATGATAACAGCCATAAATGGATCGGTCTAAGTTACTATGTACTGATAAAATTGGAATGCCCTCGAGCATGAATGGTTGGTGATCACTGTGTAATCCAGAATTATTTGAAAAACTGTTTTTAAATATAGAATCATTTTGTTTTATGGTTTCTCCAAGTTCTTTGAAGAAGTTTTCATTTTCTAATTTTCCTCCAGCATTCATTCCAACAGGATTTCCGGCCATATCAAGGTTCATCATGTATTTAATATTATCAATTTTTCCAGCCTCAACAGCTTTACTAACCATATGTTTAGAACCAAGTAAACCTTGTTCTTCTCCCATAAAAAGTACAAATTTAATAGTGCGTTTTGGTTGTAAATTATTAGCTTTAAAAGCTCTTGCAATATCTAAAACTGCAAACGAACCAATCCCATTATCAATAGCGCCTGTTGCTAAATCCCAAGAATCTAAATGACCTCCAATAATAATTTCTTCTTCGGGTATTTCAGAACCTTTAAGCGTAGCAACTACATTTCTTGCATTGATGATATCGCTTTTATTAGTCATATTTATAGTGGCTACAGCGCCATCTGTTTTTATTTTCTCTTTTAAAGCCATGCCATCTTCTTTACCAATACAAACAGCTGGAATTTTAATTAATTCTCCATTTACAGATGCTGTTCCTGTGAGTAATACGCCATTATCAACTTGATTGATAATGATGATTCCAATGGCACCATATTTTATTGCTAAAGCGGTTTTTTCACTTCGGTGTAAATTATTTAAACCCTCAGAGCTACCCTCCAAAATACTTATATAAACGAGTGCAATATGGTCTTTTACAGCATCAGGATTTGTAAGATAATCAGCCTCTAATCCATTTCCCATATCAATGATTTCACCTGTAACATGAGTCTCAACAGGTGAATGACCTAACGTAACTACTTTAGTTTCGTTGCCATTAATACTTAAATTTACTTCTCCACGAGACCACGATTCTACTTCAAAAGGTTGATATTTAACATCATCAAAACCATATGCTTTTAATTTTTCATAGATATAAGTCTCAGCTTTAGCTCCATTTTCTGAACCTGTTAAACGATGGCCAATAGTTTCAGATGCCTCTTTTAGGGTACTATACGCTTTCGTATTTTCTTTAATTTCTTTGTCTATTTTAGCAAAAAGTTCAGCATTTGATAGTGCTTTTTTTTGCTTTGAACATGATACAATTAATGTTATTAAAGCGATAAAGGTGATGGCTTTTTTCATAAGTTTCCAGAATTAATGTAAGGTTATATTTTGACGATATCTAATCTAACGAAGTTATCGATTTTTTTTAGAAAATATCTAATTGAATAAAGTTTTGCAAATGAGTACTTTAGAAATTTACTTGATCTCCAACTGAAATATGCCATCTATCAACCAAACCGGCATTAATTTCTAAAACATATTTTGCTGGCGCATTGGATGTTAGTGAAGACTCATCAAATGGTTTCGCGTTTTTCTGGAAACTAACAATAGTTTTGTCTTTGTTGATGAAAATTAAATCTAAGGGGATTTGTGTATTTTTCATATAAAAAGAGCGAGGTTCAACATCGTCAAAAACAAATAACATACCTTGGTTTGTTTTCATGCTGCTACGATACATTAAACCTGTTTGAGTTTCGTAATCGGTATTTGCAATTTCTATATCTAAATTTATTTGTGTGGAATCTTTTTTGAAAATAGTTAGTTCAGCTTCCTTTATAAAAGATACTTCGGTTTGTTTTATAACATTTTTATCTTCTTTACAAGATGAAAATACTATAGATAAAGTTGCAATTAAAGTTAGGAAGAGCCTTTTAGAAAACATCTTATTTCACTTTGGTTTTAACTTTATAAACAAACATAAAATAAAGACCAATTAGTATAAAAGGAAGGCTTAACCACTGGCCAGTATTTAATCCTAACCAATTGATATATTCTTCACCTTGTGGTTCCTTTACAAACTCAACAAAAAAGCGAATAGTCCATAATAAAATTAAAAATAATCCAAATAAAAAGCCTGATTGGTCTTTTTTGGGAGTTTTTAAATAGAAATACCATAAAGCTAAAAACACAAAAATATAGCAAAACGATTCGTATAATTGTGCGGGATGTCTGTAGGGTACTACATCTAATAATTTTGTATTATTAGCAATGGCATCGTAAGCTTTTTCAACGTTTTTGATTCCCGTAATTCTTAGGGCTTCATATTTGTTATAATAATCTTGGATAAAGCGAACTCCTAAAGGAAAATCGCCCGATTCTTTTCCGATAATTTCTGAATTAATAAAATTTCCTATTCTAATAAAAACAGCACCTGAGGCTACTGAAATAACCACTCTATCTAAAATCCACAAAAGAGATTTATATTTATAATTTCTTCGATATAAATACATGCCTAATATAATTCCAATGGCAGCACCATGGCTAGCTAAACCTTGAAAACCAGTAAATTCAACACCATTTTTAAAACTGAAAGGAAGAAAAATACTAAAAAAATCTTCTTTTATTAACTCAGATTGATAAAATAAAACGTGCCCTAAACGAGCACCAAGCATGGTAGCTAAAACGGTATAAATAAAAAGAGGGTCTAGATATTCTAGTGATACCTTTTCTTTTGTAAAAATGCGCTTCATGATGTACCAACCTAAAATAAAAGCAATAACCCACATAAGGCTGTAAAAATGAAGTTTGAAATTTCCAACAATATCAATGCCTGTAATAGGATTCCAATCGAGTTTTAATAGTTGCATGTGTTTAGTTTTTCAACGTAAATATAATCGTTAAGAGGCTGATTTATGTTAAAATTTAATTAATAAGTTTAACAATTTCAACTTCAAAAATTAAGTTTGATTTTCCAGGGATACCTCTATTTCCAAATTCGCCGTAGGCTAAATGGTAGGGTATAAATATCGTTGCTTTATCTCCAACACTTAATTGTTTTATGCCTTCTTTTAAACCTGCAATTATTGATGCGTTTGGCGTAATTTCAACCTCAATTGGTTCGTATTTATTTGCTTCTTTTCTTTTCTCGTTAACAGCATTAAGTTCTTCGGCTATTTCTAATTTACTTGTTTCTAAAAGCTTACCGTTTTCAAAATATACCGCATAATGAGTTATCGTTCTGTCTCCTTCTTTTAATTTTTCTCCAGTACCTTTTTCTGAAATAAAATATTTTAAACCAGATTCAAGTATTGTAGCCTTGGATTCTTGTGAAACGAATTTATCTTTGGATGCTTTTATGATAGCTTCTGCGTTTGCTATTTTTTCTTTTTCTAAACGTTCTTCTTCAGCAAAATGATTTATAAAAATTTTAGGTGCATCAAATTGCTTGGCTGCTTTACCTTTTCTAATAATATTTAATTCCTCAATTACAACGTTCTTAATTGGTTTATTTTTGTTATCAACTTTTACATTTGAAATAGAATCTTGAATGTTTAAGCCTATAACTAATTGACCAAAAATACTGTGTACTTTATCTAAATGAGGTTTTGGGACTTCAGTGATAAAAAATTGAGTACCATTAGAATTTGGGCCAGAATTTGCCATGGATAAAACACCTGGTTTATCGTGTTTTAAGTCTGGGTGGAATTCATCTTTAAATCTATATCCAGCACTTCCTACTCCTGTGCCATTTGGGTCGCCACCTTGAATCATAAATTCATTCATAACACGATGAAAGATAAGTCCGTTGTAAAATTTTTTTTCTTTGAATTTATCATTAACCATGGTATTAGTGCCTTCAGCTAAAGAAACGAAGTTAGCTACCGTTATTGGTACTTTTTCACTTTCTAGTTTTGCTACCATAACACCTTTATTTGTTATAAACTCAGCATAAATACCATCTTCTAACTCAGGATATTGTGCTTTGCATGATGTTAAATTAAGTACTAAAACTAGTATTAAAAGCATGAGAGTTTTATTGAATACTTTCATTTTAATTAGTTTGATTTAGGGTGATTGAATTTACAGTAACTTCACAAATTATAGGTGTATTACCTGGTATTCTATTCTCGTCTCCATAATAGCCATAAGCTTTTAGCGAAGGAAATAAAAAAGTTACAGTTTCACCAGATTTCATGAGTTTTAAACCTTCTCGAAGCCCTGTGAATAATTCTTGCTTATCCATGGCATAAGTTTGTGTTTTTATATCGTCTTTGGAATAAATCACGATACCATTTAAGGCTTTAACGTTATAATCATAAATTATGATGTCTCCAAAAACGGGTGTTTTTAAAGAATCTATCTCAATTTTGTTGTTGTAATAATACCAAAAACCACTCTCTGAAGCTATGTAGTCTTCTTTTTGAATTTCCATTAGCTTTTCTATGGAAGCTTGCTCTTTTGCATTTAGGTTTTTGTTTCGTTCAACAGAGGCATCAATAAAAGAGCCTGTTTTTACAGAAACCGGACGTCTAGCTTCAGGTGTTTTGCATCCAAAAGCTAGCAGTATACATATTAATATTAATAATTTAATCATTGTTTAGGGCTTTGTTATAACTAGGCAATATACTAATAAATTTTTCAACTGTTTTGTCTAACGATAAGTGACTTTTTCCTCCAGCGGCATTTGTATGGCCACCACCTTCAAAATGAGCTCTCGACATTTCGTTTACAGAAAAGTCTCCTTTCGAGCGTAACGATATTTTTATAATACCTTCTTGCTTATCTTCTATAAAAATAGCTGCAAGTTTGATGCCTTCTAATGATAAGCAATAATTAACAACACCTTCAGTGTCGCCTTTCTTATAATTAAATTTATTTAATTCATTTTGAGTTAGGGTGATGTAAGCAGTTTTAGATTCTGAAATTACTTTTAGATTACTTAAAGCACAACCTAAAAGTTGTAGACTTTCATAACTATTTGAATCATAAACTTGATTATGGATATCTGAATTATTAGCTCCTTTTTCAATAAGACTAGCTATAATTTGATGGGTTTTACTTGTTGTACAAGGAAATCTAAAGGAACCCGTATCTGTCATAATTCCAACATATAGACTTGTAGCTATATTGTTCTCGATTAAATTAGAATCTCCAAGTATATCAATGTAATGATAAATCATTTCGCAAGTAGAACTCATAGTAACATCACTGTAGGTGTAAGTTGCATAATTATCTGGGGCTTGATGATGATCTATCATTATTTTCAAAGCTTTACTATCAGATAAAACAGTTTCCATATCTCCCGTTCTATGAAATGCATTAAAATCTAACGTGAAAATGATTTCAGCTTCATTAATCAACGAATCACATGTGGTTTTTTGAGAATCGTATTTTAAAATAGTTTCATTTCCTGGAATCCATTTTAAAAATGAAGGAGAATCATTAGGTGTTAAAACATGTACTTGATGTCTTCCTTTCATTAAATAATGGAACAACCCTAAACTAGATCCTATAGCATCTCCGTCAGGATTTTTATGAGTTACAATAACTATCTTTTTTGGAGTTGAAAACAACTTTTTTATGCTTGAAATATCTTGTTTATTCATAAGGTACGAATATACAATTTAATAAAATATACTTAAAATAGAATAATGTATTTTTATGGCTTTATAAAACTTTAAATTTTAATTTGATGAAAATATTAAGCTATGTGATTATTTTAAGTTTTTGTTTTTTTTCTTGCAAACCAACTCAAAATAATTTGCCATTCAACGAAACTGAGCTTTTTGATGTTACCATTGCTTTTGGTTCTTGCAATAAGCAAAATGTTCAAAATATTTTATGGAAAGAGGTTTTAAAAAACCATCCAGAAATGTGGATTTGGGGAGGAGATAATATTTATTCAGACTCGGATAATAAACATAAACTTTGGAAAGATTACCAAGTGCAATTAGCTCAAGCGGATTATCAAAAACTACAAAATAGCACTAAAATTATGGCTACTTGGGATGATCATGATTATGGGTTAAATGATGGCGGCGCAGAGTTTCATTTTAAAGATGAAAGTCAGCAATTGTTTTTAGATTTTTTAGGAATTCCAAAAACCGATAAAAGAAGAACACAAAAAGGGATTTATACTTCGCAGGATATTATATCAGAAAAAGGAATTATTAAAGTAATAGTTTTAGATACTCGCTTTTTTAGATCAGCATTAACAAACGCTACTGATAAAAGTAAACGATATCAACCAAATAAGTATGGTGAAGGTACTGTTTTAGGTGTAGCGCAATGGCAATGGCTTGAAGAGGAGCTGATAAACTCTCAAGCTAATTTTAATATAATTGTTAGTAGTGTTCAGATTTTATCGGGAGAACATGGGTTTGAAACTTGGGCAAATTTTCCTCATGAAGTGGATAAGTTAGTGAAATTGATAGAACTTTCTAAAGCTAAAGGGGTGTTATTAGTTTCAGGTGACAGGCATATTTCTGAGTTTTCAAAAATAAAAAGTGCAGATTTAAGTTACCCATTAATTGATTTCACCTCAAGTGGTTTAACCCACACATATACTGGTTTTACAGAAGAAGCTAATAAATTTAGACAAGGTTTTGTGGTTTCAGATTTAAGCTTTGGCTTATTAAAGTTTAATTTTGATAAATCTGAAATTCAAATGGAAATGCGTGGTAAAAACAATCAAATTCAGCAAAAACTTTTACAAAAGTATTAGTTATAAAATAAATATAAAACTGTAATTTTGCACAAAATTTAAAAATACAAAATGGCAACAAATAGAACATTTACAATGCTTAAGCCAGATGCTGTTGAGAAAAGACACATTGGTGCAATATTAGAAAAAATTTCAGCTTCAGGATTTAGAATTGTAGCGATGAAATTAACTCAAATGACAACTGCAGATGCAGAAGCTTTTTATGCCATACATAAAGAGCGTCCGTTTTTTCCAGATTTAGTTGGATATATGACGCGTGGCCCAATTGTAGCTGCTATTTTAGAAAAAGAAAACGCTGTTGAGGATTTTAGAACTTTAATTGGTGCAACAAATCCTGCTGATGCAGCAGAAGGAACCATACGTAAATTATATGCAGCTTCTATTGGTGAAAATGCCGTACATGGCAGTGATAGTGATGATAATGCAGCTATTGAAGGTGCTTTTCATTTCTCAGGAAGAGAGATGTTTTAATATATTACTCAATATAATATAATAAAAAACCCAGCAATGAATTGCTGGGTTTTTTCTGTGCCAATAAAGTTAATTAGTATATATTAAACTACTTTTACATTTACTGCGTTTAAACCTTTTCTACCTTCCTGTAAATCAAATTCAACTAAATCGCCTTCGCGAATTTCGTCAATTAATCCAGAAATGTGAACAAAATGTTCTTTTTTCGAACCTTCTTCAACTATAAATCCGAATCCTTTAGAATCATTGAAGAATTTTACTGTTCCTTTACTCATGTGCTAAAATATTAAATTAATTATTTACTTGTGTACAAACTTAGTGCCAAATAATTATTAATACATTTAACATTAAATTTTTACACCCAAAAGATAGTAAATAAAAAAAAGTCTATCAAAAATATTTTTGATAGACTTTTAACATTGTAATTGTTAAAGTATATATCTTAGATTACTTTTACGTTTACGGCGTTTAATCCTTTTCTACCTTCTTGTAGATCGAATTCAACTGCATCACCTTCACGAATTTCATCGATAAGTCCTGAAATGTGTACGAAATGTTCTTTGTTGTTGTCATCTTCAGTGATGAATCCAAAACCTTTAGAATCATTGAAGAATTTTACGGTACCTTTACTCATTGTATTTGTATTATAATAATTAAGCGCCAAAGGTAATATAAAAATGTATAGTTTGTTATTTTTTGTAGATTTATTTTAAATATATTTTACAATTTAACTATCTTAAAATCAATTTTTTAATTATTTCTTTACCTAATTCTTCATTAAGCATATTAATTATTTTTTGTTTTCCGTAGCTTAATTCTTCCCTCAAAACACTGGAGCTTAATTGAATATAAAGGGTTTCTCGTTCCAGATTTACAGAAGTTGTATAATTATTTACACCATTACCCATAAGTTTAGCCCAAGCATCAGCAACATTCACTTTGTTTAGGCCTTTTTCTAACTTATTAGTTTCTACAAATTCTTTTAACGCATCAGATATGCTGATATTTTCGTTGTTTCGCTTTGCCATTATTTATTTAAAGTTTAAAAACTTCATACGATTGATGTACCTGTTTTACGGCTTTTTCAGTACGTTCAGCATGGGTGTCACTAATAAACAATTGCCCAAAATTTTCATCATCTACTAATTTAATAATTTGTGATACACGATTTTCATCTAACTTATCAAAAATATCATCTAAAAGTAAAATGGGATTTACACCACTCTGAGCTTTTATAAAGTCAAATTGTGCTAATTTTAAAGCAATTAAAAACGATTTTTGCTGCCCTTGGCTTCCAAATTTTTTTATGGGATGACTCTCAATATTAAAATTTAAATCATCTTTATGAATTCCAACACTTGTGTATTGTAGGGCTTTATCTTTATTTATAACAGTTTTTAAAAGATTTTGTAAATCATCTTCAAACAAATCACTTTGATATGCTAGATCAACTTCTTCATTACCATTACTGATTGCTTCATAACGCGATTTAAAAATGGGGATAAATTCTTTTAAAAAGTCATCACGTTTTTTAAAAATAGCTGTTCCAAAATCTGTTAATTGGGTATTGTAAACTTCTAAGGTATCTTTATTAAATGTGTGGTTTAAAGCAAAATATTTGAGAAGTGCATTTCGTTGTGCTAAAATTTTATTATAATTAATTAAATGCGTTAAATAGTTTTTATCGCTTTGCGAAATCACACTATCTATAAACTTTCTTCGGGTATCACTCCCTTCAATAATCAAATCTCTATCAGCAGGCGAAATAATTACTAATGGTAAAAATCCTATATGTTCACTAAACTTTTCATAAGCTTTACCGTTACGCTTAATTACTTTTTTTTGTCCGCGTTTTAGACTTACTGCAACTTTTTCTGTTTTATCTTCCTTATTATAATCTCCATTTATTACAAAAAACTCCTCATCATGTTTAATATTCTGTGTGGCTACCGGATTAAAATAACTTTTTCCAAAGGATAAATGATAAATAGCATCAAGCACATTTGTTTTTCCAATACCATTATTTCCAACAATACAATTTATCTTATCATTGAAAATGAACGATTTACTATCGAAATTTTTATAATTGAGTAAAGAAAGAGATTTTAAAATCATACAAAAGGTAACTTAAAGCACGTTTAGAGACTAAACTCTTAAAAAGAAGTGCAAATTATTGAAAAATATCAAATAAATACCCTTTTAGTTATGAAGAAAAATTATATTTTTGCGCCACAATAATTTAGAACAAATAAATGGCAACTTATAATAAAAGAGGTTACAAACCGAAAACCAAAGAAGAAATACAACATAACATTGAAGAAGGTTCTACAACGGCAGAAGTTTTCAATACATTAGACGAAACAGCTTCAAAAACAGAGGCTTTTGTTGAAAAAAATCAAAAATACATTTTTGTAATCATAGGTATTGTAGCTGTGTTTGTTTTAGGATCTTTAGCTTATAAAGAGTTTATTGCTAAGCCCAAGCAAGTTTCTGCTATGAATGATATGTATCAAGCGCAAAAATATTTTAATGATGCAGTTAACGGATCAGCCAAAGACTCGTTATATAATTTGGCTTTAACAGGTGGTGAAGGTAAATTCGGGATGTTAGATATCATAGAAGAATATAGCGGAACGCCATCAGCTAATTTAGCTAATTATTATGCGGGTACAGCTTATTTAAGATTGAAAGATTACAAAAATGCAGTTGAATATTTAGGTAATTTTAAAAGTGATGATGAAATTTTAGCTCCTTTAGCTAAAGGGAATATTGGTGATGCATTTGTACAATTAAATCAACAAGAAGATGCTTTAGGTTATTACGAGGAAGCTGCTGAGATGCGCGATAACGAATATACAACACCTATGTACTTGTTTAAAGCTGGTGTTATTGCTTTAGATTTAGGTGAAGCTAAAAAGGCGTTAACTTATTTTGAAAGAATAAAAAACGATTATGCCAATTCTACTGAAGCAACAAATGTGGATGTTTTTATAGGAAAGGCTCAAGTATTGGTAAGTAAATAGTATGGCTACGGCAAATAGAAATTTATCTGATTACGATAAAACAACAATCCCAAACGCGAATAAATTTCGGTTTGGGATTGTTGTTTCAGAGTGGAATGATACTATAACAGAAGGTTTGTATCAAGGTGCGTTTGATACATTAATAGCACATGGTGTTTTACCTACTAATATTATACGTTGGAATGTTCCGGGTAGTTTTGAACTTATTTACGGTAGCAAAAAAATGCAAGAGCAAATGGTAAATGCGGTTATTGCTATAGGGAGTGTTATTCAAGGAGAAACCAAACATTTTGATTTTGTTTGTGAAGCTGTTTCCCAAGGCATTAAAGATTTAAATATTTTACACGAAACACCAGTTGTTTTCTGTTTACTTACAGATAATAATTTACAACAAGCTATTGACCGCTCTGGAGGTAAGCATGGCAACAAGGGTACTGAATCTGCTATTGCTGCAATTAAAATGGCAGAGTTACGGAAGAATAGTTAGACATTAATTGTAGTGCTATTTTTTTTGTTGTTGTCAGTAGGAATTACTTTGTAAATGTTAACAATTTTTGGCATTTCAATCCTCTCTTTCTGTCTATTTTTGAGTATTTTTGGAGTATAGCACTACTAAATTTTGTTTAAAACTCGAAAACATAAAACATTTAATTATCAACCTCGATTTTCGAAAGAAAATCAAGATGTTTCTGTCTTAGAAGATAATAATAATTCAAAGGAGTTTATTTCAAAATGGAAAGAAATTAGAGGTAATAGACCAAAATCTAAAGGATTTTTACCCATAAGAACCTTAATGTTAGTTTTGGTATTATTATTGATTTGTATGTATTTATTAGAAAAAAAATACATGTAACCAAAACTTAGGAATCATGGGACTTTTAAAATTACGTAACAACAAAAAATTTAATTATACGCCTCGTTATTTTGATGATAAAGGAGAGGGTAATCCTTTCGAAATTAAGCATAAGTTTGATGATTTTAGAAAAACGGTTGGAAGTAATAAAGGTTTAAAGGCTAAATTTAATGAAGCTTTTGAAGATTATAAAAATCCAGACAAAGATGCAAATAGAAGAATTTTAATTATTGTTGCCCTGCTTATTTTAGCGTTTTTATTTATCATCGATTTTGATTTAACAATATTTTTTTCATAATACTATATGGCAGACATCATTCAGCTTTTACCAGATCATGTAGCGAATCAAATTGCCGCTGGAGAAGTTGTACAACGTCCTGCCTCTGTTGTAAAAGAACTACTTGAAAATGCTATTGATGCAGATGCAAGCTCCATAAAACTCCTCATAAAAGATGCTGGTAAAACACTCGTTCAAGTTATTGATAACGGAAAAGGCATGAGCACAACCGACGCGCGATTAAGTTTTGAGCGTCATGCAACATCGAAAATAAGAACAGCTGAAGATTTATTTCAATTACATACTAAAGGTTTTCGTGGAGAGGCTTTAGCAAGTATTGCAGCTATTGCACATGTAGAATTAAAAACAAAACAAGAGGTTGATGATGTTGGTAATACAATTGAAATAGAAGGAAGCAAAGTAGTTTTGCAAGAAGTTATTGTAACACCAAACGGCACATCAGTTTCAGTAAAAAACTTATTTTTTAATATTCCTGCACGACGTAATTTTTTAAAATCTGATGTTGTAGAATTTCGTCATGTTGTTGATGAGTTTCATCGTGTTGCTTTAGCACATCCAAATATTAGTTTCGCTTTATACAATAATGGGAGCGAAACATTTAATTTACCTATCAGTAATTTCAGGCAACGTATTGTGAATATTTTTGGTATTAAAACCAATGAAAAATTAGTGCCAGTTGAAGAAGATACCGAAGTGCTAAAAATTTCTGGTTTTGTTGGGAAACCTGAATTCGCAAAAAAAACAAGAGGCGAACAGTACTTTTTTGTTAACAATCGTTTTATTAAAAGTGCTTATTTAAACCATGCTATATCTTCTGCATTTGATGGTTTACTTAAAAACGGGACACATCCAAGTTACTTTTTAAAACTTGATGTAGATCCTCAAACCATTGATATTAATATTCATCCAACAAAAACGGAGATAAAGTTTGATGATGAACATACTCTGTACGCCTTACTTCGTTCTGCAGTTAAACATAGTTTAGGACAGTTTAATATTGCTCCTGTTTTAGATTTTGATAGAGATCCTAATTTAGATACACCTTATAGTTACAAGAATAATAATGCGGATGTGCCTAAAATTGAAGTTGATAGAAACTTTAATCCATTTCAAACAGATAGTAAGTTTTTGGGGAAACAAACTACGGTTTTCAAACCAACAATAAATAATTGGGACAGTTTATACATAGGATTAGAATCTAAAGGCAACGATTCGACTAACAATTTTAGTGAGGCTCATTTTGAAAGTGAAGAACAAAATACCTCTATTTTTGAAAATGAAAATGATATTGAAAAATTACATACAACCTACCAAATTCATAACAAATATATAGTTAGTACTATAAAATCTGGCATGTTGGTAATAGATCAAAACAGAGCGCATCAGCGTATTTTGTATGAAGATTTTCTTAAAAATATAACTATTAAAGAAGCCATAAGTCAGCAATTATTATTTCCGTTAGAGCTTCATTTTTCAAAAAAAGATTTCGAAATTATCAAACAGCTTAAAGTTGATTTAGAACATACTGGTTTTGTGTTTTCAAACGTTAAATATGAATCTATTGAGATTATTGGAGTGCCCGTTGGAGTTCCAGAAAGTGAGGTTTCTATTATCTTAGAACAACTTATAAGTGACGTTGAAAACGAAGTTCCAGATAGTCATTTTAGCGCTACCGACTTGTTAGCAAAATCAATGGCGAAAAGTTTGGCTATTAAAACAGGTCAATCTTTAAAAAAGGATGAGCAAGAGCATTTGTTGAATAAATTATTTGCTTGCAAAGAACCAAATGTGTCACCAACTAACCGTATAACATTTGTTACCATGACTGTTGACGAATTAGATAAAAAATTTATATAGAATATGATGCGAATTTCAGAAACCGTCAAACATTTAATAATCATTAATGTGATTATGTTTATTGGCACGTTAACTGTTGGTCAAGGCGTTTTGTTTTATGATTGGTTCGCGATGCATTTTCCGCAAAACCTAGCCTTCCAGCCCTGGCAAATAGTTACACATATGTTTATGCATGGTGGAGCTATGCATCTTTTATTTAACATGTTTGCGCTTTGGATGTTTGGTACACCTGTAGAGCAAGTTTTAGGCTCTAAACGGTTTTTATTTATTTATTTTTCTGCGGGTTTAGGGGCAGTCGCCTTACAAGTAGGATATTATTATTTTGATTTTTATAGTGCTTATAAAGGTATTTCAAGTTTGAATATGGAAGGAGAGTTGTTAAAAAAAATAATCTCAATTGATGCTAGTGATGGTCAGTTTATTAAAGGAGATATATTAAGCAAGCAAATGATTCCATTTCTCAACGAATATTACTTTAATGCTAATTCGATTGATAGTACTGCCTTTAAGTCTTTGTTTGAAATGAATGTTATTGCCAGAAATACCATGGTTGGTGCGTCTGGATGTATTATGGGTATTTTAGTTGCTTTTGGAATGATGAACCCAAATGCCGAACTTATGATGATATTCTTGCCAATTCCTATTAAGGCAAAATATTTTATACCAGGTATTATTATTCTAGATTTAATTTCAGGAATTACAGGCCAGTCATTTTTTAGCCCAAGTAATACAGCCTACATGGCGCACGTAGGAGGCGCGTTAACAGGATTTATTATCATGTGGTATTGGAAAAAAACACAATTTAACAAAAACCGGTGGGATTAATGACAACACTTTCTCAAGATATAAAACTAAAGCTTTCTAATCTTAATATATTAGAAAAAATAATAGCTGTTAATGTAGTTGTATTTTTTATTGGACTCATTTTAAAATCCAGTTTAGGCTGGTTAGAATTACCTAGCGGGTTTTCTAATTTTCTATCGAAACCTTGGGCAATAATTACTTACGCTTTTTTGCATTACGATTTCTTCCATATCCTTTTTAATATGCTATGGTTGTATTTTTTAGGTCGCATGTTTCTAAATTTATTTGGACCAAAAATGGCATTGAATATTTATTTTCTTGGAGCTATTTCAGGTGGATTATTTTTTATGTTATGCTATAATTTGTTGCCTAATGTGTTTGGAGAGCGTTCTAGTTTATTAGGAGCTTCTGCAGCAATAAGAGCGTTATTGATTTTTTTATGTGCTTATATGCCAAATCAAGATATACGTTTCTTTATGTTTAATTTGAAGTTATGGTATGTTGGTGCTGCCATTATAGTTTTAGATATTATAGGTTTATTTGGGATAAATGCAGGCGGGAATTTAGCGCATTTAGGAGGTGCTTTATTGGGCTATTTTTACGCTAAACAATTAATAAAAGGACAGGATATTGGTAAGGGTTTTGAAAAGATTATGGATGCATTTACTAATTTTTTTAAAGCTTCAAAAAAAACACCTTTAAAAACCGTTCATAAAAATAAAAGTAAAGTTGGTGGTTATAATAAAGCAGATTTTAACGAGTATAATAATCAAAAGAAAATAGATGTCATTCTGGATAAAATTAGTAAAAGCGGTTATGATAGTTTAAATAGTGAAGAAAAAGAATTTTTATTTAAAGCAGGAAAATAATTATTAGAAAAATAAAATATGTAATTAGATAAATGAAAAATTTAAGCTTAATAAGTAAAATTATCTATTTCATTAATATGGTAGTAGCAATATTGTTACTATTATCTTACATTTTACCACTATTGCCTCCTAAAACCTTTTCTATTTTGTCTGTTTTAAATTTAGGAGTTTCTTTCTTGATTTTAATTAACGGATTATGCTTTTTATATTGGTTAGTGAAGTTAAAAAAGCACATGATTCTATCATTAATAGTCTTATCCATTGGCTATTTTTCTTTTGGTTCTCTGTATAAATTTTCTTCTTCAAAAAAGATTCAAAATATAGAAAATATAAAGGTTATGAATTATAATGTGAGGCTTTTCAATTTATACGATTGGCTTCCAGAAGCTAATCTAGAAACCAAAATCATTGATTTTATTAAAAAAGAATCCCCAGATGTTTTAAGTGTTCAAGAATACCATCCCCATCAAAACATAAACTTATCTTTTTTCAAATACAAATACGAACATCTATCCGGAAAAAAAGTAAAATATGGGCAAGCTATTTTTTCGCAATATCCTATTATAAATTCTGGTTCGGTAGAATTTCCAAACACACCTAATAATGCCATTTTTGTTGATATTATTAAGGGAGTTGATACCTTAAGAATTTACAATATACATTTAGAATCCCTTCGTATAAATACTAAAGTTGAGAGTTTAAAAACTGAAGATTCTGAGCGTCTTTTTAAGCGAATTGGTACCACATTTAAAATGCAACAATTTCAAACAGAGTTATTTCTTCAGCATAAAGCAGCATGTAAATATAAAATGGTGATTTGTGGTGATTTTAATAATACGGCGTTCTCTTATGTTTACAGAAAAATAAAAGGCGACCTAAACGATGCTTTTAAAGAAGCCGGGAATGGGTTTGGTCGTACGTATGATTTTAAATTCTTTCCAGTTAGAATAGATTTTATTTTTGCTGATGAAGCTTTTTTAGTAAATGGTTTTAAAGCTTACAACGAGCATTACTCAGATCATTTTCCTATTATGGCAACATTGAGTTTATCCGAAGATTGATTTTACATAAAATAGCAATCTACTATATCAGCGATTATATGAATTCCTAAACCTAAAGCAACTAATCTGGTTTTTTTCGGAATTAAAAGAAATAAATAAAACGTAATAGCGAAAGATGAGTGAAGTGGATGAAAATCTATACTGCATCTATTAGGATCAAAAATAGGATTGGCTAAAATATGATCTAAATCTATCAATATCCCTGCAAGCATGATTATTAAAGCCTTCTTCCAAATAGGTTTATACCAGACTAAAGCAACAATTAAAGGGATTATAAAATGACAACCGTAATGAGTAATATTTTGAAGCATTATTTAAGATTTTCAATTTGAGATTCCAAATAATTAACGGCATTTGGGCCTTCGTTAAAAAGCAAATCTAGAATACTTAGGTTAGGTAAGAAACCATGTTTGACTCCAAAAACTTGTGTATAATTATCAAAATTTTGTAGTTTTTCCTTTTTAGCGTTTACAAGATATCTGTAGTCATTTTTATCTTCTACTACTTTTATAAATGACTCTGTTTTAGAAGTGTTTAGTTCTAACTGTAAACAATCACAAACAACTTCGAAACATTTTAAATTGTAATCTAAAATGTATGTTGTTTTTTGAGAAAACAAAGGTTTAAATTCATCTTCATAATATTCAAAAAAAGGAGATGTTTTATATGCAGAAAGTAATGATTTCCAATGATTGTCTTGCCATTTTTCTTCATTAAAAATTTTTACATCCCTATATTTTTGACGATTTTTTTGAGAGTGAATTACAGGTATATTTAATACTAATTTTCCATTAGCGCCATATATGGAAGCACGATTTCTGTATGTCTGTTTTAAAAAATTATCATCCATTTCAAAAACTATTTCCTTAGCATTCATAATGGCAACAAAGTGCGCTATGTTAGGAAAATATGTTGGATGTATTAATATGTCCATGCCATTTTTGATTCCTGCGGAAGCAAGAATCTATTGTTTTTTAATAAAAATTCAATTTAAAGATTCTTACTTGTGAACTAATGAGAATATTTAACTAGTTGCTTTTTTACGTTTTTTCCATTGATTAAAACCAATCCACCCTGCAAGTAATACTAAAAAAGGTATTAAATAAGAGGTGGCTTTTCCATTACCACTAACGGTAGTGAAGAAACGTTCCCATCGTGGATTTTTTCCATCCCAACTCATCCAAATAAATACAGGTTTTCCTACTACATGCGTAAAAGGCACAAATCCCCATGCTCTAGCATCAATAGAATTATGACGGTTATCACCCATCATCCAATAGTAGTTTTGCTTAAAAGTATAAGTGTTTGAAAGTTCCCCATTAATAAAAATTTGATTGCCCTTTACTTGAAGTGTATTGCCTTCATATTCAGTAATAACACGTTTATAGAGTGGTAATACCTCTAAGTTTAAATCAATAGTTTTACCTTCTTCTGGAATGTATAACGGACCAAAAAAATCGACATTCCAGTTGTAATTTGGATCATGTGGAAAGATATTGGAATCTCTAACACCCTTTTCTTTAATATTTGGTGTAATGCTTGCAACATTTGGGTTGTCTTTAAATTTCACTAGTGCTTCATCAGAAATAGCGGAGAAATAATACGTATTTTGGTTGTTTATAATGCCAAAACCATCTGTAATATCGTAACGTTCTTTTAAAAATTTAGGATTAAATTGATTGGTTTTAGGTTGAACCAAATAGCTGAATTGTAAATGTGCTCTATCTGGTAATTCATTTTTCTTACCATTAATATAAACAAAACCATCACGTACTTCTAAAGAATCACCAGCAATGGCAACACAGCGTTTTACTAAATTGGTTTTTTTATCTATGGGTTTATAGTAGTTTCTATCTGGATTAAAATCATTCATATCCAGAAGGGTATCTGCAGGTTGGTTAAAAACAACAATGTCGTTTCTTTCTATTTTCTCAAAACCTGGAATGCGCAAATAAGGCAGTTGTAACTTATTTTTCCATGAGTTACTATCTTTTACATCATCAAATAAATAGGATTTGTTTTTTAAAACAGGAATGGTATCATGTACCATGGGTGCAGCAACCGAAGTCATAGGCACTCTGGCCCCATAATGAAATTTACTTACAAATAAAAAATCGCCTACTAATAGTGATTTTTCTAATGATGATGATGGAATCGTAAAAGGTTGAATAAAATAAGTATGAACAATGGTTGCTGCAACTATAGCAAAAAGAATAGAGCTTGTCCATTCACCAGAACTAGATTTTGGGTTTAAATTTCTATTTTCAACATAATTTATATCGGCAATATAATTTAAGTAGAAATTGTAAAATCCAAGAGTTACTATGGCTAAAAAAGTATCTAAATACGAGTTTTTACCAAAGCTTCGAGCGGTTTCTACCCAAACAACTATAAACATAATCACGTTTACTACAGGTAAAAATAATAAGATAATCCACCACTGAGGGCGATTTATTATCTTCATTAATACCACGCCGTTGTATACTGGAACAAAGGCTTCCCAAGCTTGCTTTCCGGCTTTAGTGTATAGTTTCCAAGTGCCTAAGCCATGAATTACTTGAATAATTAGGATGAAAATAAACCATTCTGTCAACGTCATAATCTTAAATTTAATTTTTTATTGGTACCAATATCAGTTTATATTGTTACATTTTTAGTATTTATTAACCAATATTTAACACATCATTCATATTGAAAACTCCAGTTTTCCCAATTATCCATTCAGCAGCAATTACAGCGCCTAATGCAAAACCTTGTCTGTTATGAGCTACATGTTCAATAGTTATGGTATCTACCTCACTTTCGTAGTTTATTGTGTGTGTTCCTGGAACATCTTCGATGCGTTTTGCAATAATCGGAATGGTAAAATTTTCTGATTCATCTAATTTCCAATTATTGAAGTTCCCGTTATTCGCTATAATGTCGTTAGCTAATGAAATAGCAGTGCCACTTGGTGCATCAAGTTTTTGAGTATGATGAATTTCTTCCATTGAAACATGGTATTGTTTTAATGTACTCATCATTCTTGCAAGTGTTTTGTTCAACTCGAAAAAAATATTAACTCCTAAACTATAATTAGAAGCGTAAATAAATGCGCCTTTTTTCTCTTTACATAAAGCTACTGCATTATCATAGTTTTCTAGCCATCCTGTTGTTCCTGAAATTACGGGAATGCCATTTTTAATGCAATTACTTATGTTATTAAAAGCTACGTTTGGAATGCTAAAATCAATGGCAACATCAGCTTTTTTTATATCATAATTTGTGTCATCTTTATCAATTTTTAAAACGATGGTATGTCCACGATTTATAGCAATTTTTTCGATGGTTTTACCCATTTTTCCATATCCTAGTAAAGCTATATTCATTTATTTGAAATTTGTTATTTATATAAATACCCATTTATGGGTTAAAATTTAAAATTTAAAGTTAATCCTACACTTCCAGTAGCATCCAATTCATTTATTTTGTAATGAGGTGCTAATGATAAATTTTCATCTACATTATATTGCAATAAATGCGCATCTACATTGGCGTCAATAATGTTTAAAGCATAAAGCCCAATGGTAACTAAAAGTGATATTTCTTTGTTTTTTCTATAAAATTTTTGTGCACGTTCTAAACCATCAATAGTAACTCTTGGAGTTGTTAATTGGTTTCCTTGAGAATCAAAATAAAATTCATCATTAGTAAAACCAGCTAATCGGCTTTTATAAGCATCTCTGTATCTATTGTATTCTTTATTATTCGAAATATAAAAATAAACACCGGTTCCTATGGCCCCAAAAACGATAGGTACTTTCCAATATTTTTTATTATAAACTTGACCTAAACCAGGTAAAATGGCAGAATAGAATGCTGCTTTTGATGGGGAAAGTGGATCTATTGGTTTTCTTATTTCAATAATAGAATCAATAATTACTTCTTCTGGGAGTAGTTTTTTTTTTGAATTTTCGTCTTGCGCCATCAAATTAAAACAACAGAAAAAAGAGAGTATACTTGCTATTTTGAATTTATTTAGCACCGTCAACTAATTTTTTAATACGATTAAAGTCTTCTTCAGAATGAAAAGGAATGCTTATTTTTCCTTTTCCATTTTTAGAAACTTTAACGTCAATTTTATGCCCAAAGTATTCAGAAAATGCTTGAATACCTTTTTTTATGTATTTTGGAACTACTCCGTCATCTTCATTTTTTGAAGTTGAATCAACTTTATCACTTGGAAGGTTAAAGTTTCTAACTAAAGTTTCAGTTTCCCTAACAGATAGTTTTTTTGATAATATCTTCTCGTAAATGTCTAATTGAATTGTTTGATCTTCGATAGTGATTAAAGCACGACCATGACCCATTGAGATAAAACCATCTCGCATACCCGTTTGTATAATGGGGTCTAATTTTAGTAAGCGTAAATAGTTAGCAATAGTAGATCGTTTTTTGCCAACACGCTCACTCATTTGCTCTTGAGTTAGATTGATTTCGTCAATTAAACGTTGGTATGATAGTGCAATTTCAATAGGGTCTAAATCTTGGCGTTGAATATTTTCAACCAAGGCCATTTCAAGAGATTCTTGGTCGTTAGCAATTCTAACATAAGCTGGTATAGTTTCTAAATTTAATAATTTGGAAGCTCTAAAACGGCGCTCACCTGAAACTAATTGAAATTTATTAAGCCCTAATTTTCTAACAGTAATAGGCTGGATAATACCAAGTTCTTTTATAGATGAGGCTAATTCTCTAAGGGATTCTTCACTGAAATTTGTCCGAGGCTGAAAAGGGTTTACTTCAATAAAATCAATATCTAACTCAACAATATTGCCAATAACTTTATCTGCGTTTTTATCTTTTACTGAGTTAATATCGTTACTTGGATCGTTTAATAATGCAGATAAACCTCTACCTAAAGCCTGTTTTTTAGTTGCCTTAGCCATAATTTATGAGTTTTTATTGATAATTTCTTTAGCCAAACTTAAGTAATTGCTAGCACCTTTGCTACCAGCGTCGTAATTAATTATACTTTCACCATAACTTGGTGCTTCACTTAATCGTACATTACGTTGGATTATGGTTTGAAAAACCATATCGTTGAAGTGTTTTTGAACCTCCTCAACCACTTGATTTGATAAACGTAATCTAGAATCATACATAGTTAGTAATAAACCTTCAATATCTAATTCTGGATTATGAATTTTTTGTACACTTTTAATGGTATTTAAAAGTTTTCCCAATCCCTCTAATGCAAAATACTCACATTGAATAGGAATAATTACAGCATCTGCTGCTGTTAAAGCATTTAATGTTAATAAACCAAGTGATGGTGCGCAGTCTATTAAAATAAAATCGTAATCGTTTTTAATATCTTGTAGTGCTTTTTTAAGCATATATTCTCGCGCTTCTTTATCAACAAGTTCAATTTCAATAGCAACAAGATCTATATGAGCAGGAATAATATCTAAGTTTGGAGCTTCGGTTTTTATAATAGCTTCTTTGGCTGAGTTTGAATGTTCTAAAAGCTGGTAGGTACCTATCTCTACAGATTCTACATCAATACCAATTCCAGAAGTTGCATTTGCCTGAGGATCAGCATCTATAAGCAACACTTTTTTTTCTAGAACGCCTAATGAAGCAGCTAAATTAATGGAAGTAGTTGTTTTTCCAACTCCACCTTTTTGGTTAGCAATTGCAATGATTTTACCCATTAATGATTTGGTTTTATAAGCGGTAAAAATACGATTATTTATGAGGAATAAAAACGTTACTTGTTAACAAATCGGTAAAGTGAAAATAGTTGATAAAGAATTAATATTTCAAAACTTTTTGAAACTTCACAATTCTAAACACACGGGTTTTTTGAATATAGAATTAAAAATGAAGAGGAGAAAGTAGATGGAATATTTCTTTTTAATTATTTCTGAATTTAAATTTAGATTATTATGGTATTAAAAATTAATAAAAAACAATCTAACCAATTAAAATCTCTAATATTTTAATAGCAGCATCACTAATTTTTGTTCCAGGTCCAAATACTGCAATAGCCCCAGCATCAAATAAAAATTGATAATCTTGTTTTGGAATAACACCACCAACAATCACCATAATATCATCTCTTCCATATTCTTTTAGAGCTTTAATTACTTGTGGCACTAAAGTTTTATGTCCTGCAGCTAGTGAAGAAACACCTAAAATATGTACGTCATTTTCAACCGCCTGTTTAGCTGCTTCTTTTGGTGTTTGAAAAAGCGGACCAATATCTACATCAAAACCCACATCAGCATAACCTGTAGCTACAACTTTTGCACCACGATCATGCCCATCTTGTCCCATTTTTGCTATCATAATGCGAGGACGTCTCCCATCTTGTTCTGCAAACTTATCTGCTAATTCTTGTGCCTTTTTAAAGGATTCGTCGTCTTTTATTTCTTTACTATACACACCTGAAAATGATTTTATCTGAGCCTTGTAACGGCCAAAAGCAATTTCTAAAGCATCGCTAATTTCACCAAGTGTAGCACGTTCTTTGGCAGCTTCAACAGCTAAAGCTAATAAATTTTCTTGTCCTGTTTTAGCTGCTTCGGTTAATTTTGATAAAGTTTTTTCAACTTTTTCAGAGTTTCTAGTTGCTTTTATATGCTTTAATCGCTCTATTTGGGAATTTCTTACAGTTTGATTATCTACTTCTAGCGTTGAAATTGGGTCTTCTTCCTTTAATCTATATTTATTAACGCCCACAATTATATCTTGCCCAGAATCTATCCTAGCTTGTTTTTTTGCTGCCGCTTCTTCAATTCTAATTTTAGGGATGCCAGCTTCTATGGCTTTAGTCATGCCTCCTAAACTTTCAACTTCTTCAATAAGTTCCCAGGCTTTTTGTGCAATATCATGTGTTAGTTTTTCAACATAAAAACTACCAGCCCATGGGTCAACCGTTTTAGTTATTTTAGTTTCTTGTTGTAAAAATATTTGTGTATTTCGTGCAATTCGAGCCGAAAAATCAGTAGGTAATGCAATCGCTTCATCTAAGGCATTGGTATGTAAACTTTGTGTGCCACCAAAAGCGGCTGCAGCTGCTTCGATAGTAGTTCGTGCCACATTATTAAAGGGGTCTTGTTCTGTTAAACTCCAGCCAGATGTTTGGCAGTGGGTTCTTAAAGCTAATGATTTTTCATTTTTAGGGTTAAATTGCTTAACTATTTTAGCCCAAAGCATTCTGGCAGCTCGCATTTTTGCTATTTCCATAAAATGATTCATACCAATGGCCCAAAAAAACGATAGGCGAGGTGCAAAGGTATCAATGTCTAAACCAGCTTCTATTCCTTTTCTAAGATATTCCAAGCCATCAGCTAGCGTATAAGCTAATTCTATATCGCAGGTTGCACCAGCTTCTTGCATGTGATACCCAGAAATACTAATACTATTGAATTTAGGCATGTTTTTACTGGTGAATTGAAAAATATCTGAAATGATTTTCATCGAAGGTGTAGGTGGGTAAATGTAAGTATTACGCACCATAAACTCCTTTAAAATATCATTTTGTATGGTGCCTGATAGGTGTTCTGGCTTTACGCCTTGCTCCTCAGCTGCTACTATATAAAATGCCATAATTGGAAGTACAGCACCATTCATAGTCATAGAAACTGACATGTCGTTTAGTGGGATTTGATCGAAAAGGATTTTCATATCTTCAACCGAATCTATGGCTACACCGGCTTTTCCAACATCGCCAACAACTCGCTCGTGGTCTGAATCGTAACCACGATGTGTTGCTAAATCAAAAGCAATAGAAAGCCCTTTTTGTCCAGCGGCTAAATTTCTCCTGTAAAAAGCGTTACTATCTTCTGCGGTAGAGAATCCTGCGTATTGCCTAATAGTCCATGGACGGATTACATACATAGTACTGTAAGGTCCTCTTAAATTTGGTGCTAAACCAGCAACAAAATCAAGATGTTCTAAGTTTTGAATATCTTTACTTGAGTATAAAGACTGAAGTTCAATACCTTCAGCAGTTGTAAACTTGTTTTTGTCTAAAGATTTTTCGTCTTCAGTTTTCTTATTTATAGTTATTTGTTGAAGGTTTTTTCTCAAAATTAATTTATTGGTGCTCCAGAAGGTGTTTTAGGAGGTATTACATTAAAATCTATAGGTTGAGGTTTCTCAAAATTAACATTGCTAAAATCGATATCAAATAATTTGGCATAAAACAAATCTAAAGCTACATAAGTTGCTAAATATTTATCGCTTAATGTATTGGTGTATTTTGCCATTAATGGCGAACCAAAAAGTTTTGGGTCCATAAAGTTGGTGCTTATAAGCGAATTAAAAGTGGTTTTTAAAGCTACATCTTTAATGTTGTTTGCCATACATGTAATAATTGCACTTTTATAATTTAAATGGCTTTTTTGATTATTAGCATCCCATAAATCGTTTTCATCTTTTAAAGCTTCAAATACTTTGTAAGTATGCTCAGAAATAATGTCTTCATATTTTATTCTACCATAAATTGAATTTCTAATAAATTGAGAATAGGATTGTGCTAGTGTGCTATTTGCATTATTTCTTTTGTAAAAATTTAAAAGATCATCTTCAAATGTGTACAAGGCTTCTTGATATAATTTAGAGTTTAAATTATCACAAGTTAAGATTGCAGGTTTATCTTTATACTTGAAATCTGAAAAAGTGTTTTCTTTTTTACAACTAAATAAAATAAATGCTAATAAAAAAGAAAAAAGAGTCGTTTTTAAGTTCATTTTAGTTTTCATTTTTTAATCGTTTTTGTTCTAAATTTTCTGCTAATCGCTTTTCTATGATAGGTTCAATTAAAGTTTTTCTTTGATTTGTTTTAACAAAAGGATAAATTTCCAACTCATTTTTCATGCGGTCATTTAAGTTAGGATGTTTGTTTGTTCCCAATAAAATTTCTTCTCCGTTATCAAATTGAAGTTGTTCTTTATTAGTACTTTCTTTTATTTTTCTTTGAATGGTGCCTTCTTTTAATTGTTTTAAAAAACCACCTTTGTTTTCAATGTTTTTAAATACATCCAATGCTTTTTCTACTAGTTGATTTGTTAATGTTTCAATATAATATGAACCATCTGAAGGATTATCAACCTTATCAAAATAACTTTCGTGTTTTAAAATCAAAAGTTGATTTCTTGCAATACGTTCACCAAATTCGTTGTCTTTGTGGTATATCGCATCATAAGGTAAATTACAGATTATATTGGCGCCGCCAAGAATAGCACTCATACATTCTGTTGTGGTTCGCAACATATTGGTGTTATAATCGTAAAGGGTTTTGTTACGCTTGGTTGGAGTTGCTGTAATATGGCAATTATTATTGATTTGGTATTCGGCAGCAAGTGTTTTCCAAAGCATTCTTAAAGCTCTTAGTTTTGCAATTTCGAAGAAATAATTAGTGCCCACTGAGATTTTGAAATTCATTTCAAACGATTTGAACACTTCCTTTAAAAGAGAGCTATTGTTCAAATAATTTAAATATTCGTTGGCATGTGCTAAAGCGTAAGCTAGTTGTTGAACCATATTGGCTCCAGCGTTTTGGTATAATGATACCTCAACCGTGAGCGATTTTGTATAGTTAACTATGTTTTCAAATTTTTGAAAATCTTCATTTAAAGATTGATACCAATTACCATCTTTTGCTAAATTATTAATGATGTCTGTTTGGATTTTGAAACCTGCTTTAGTTGAAATATCAGCAAGTTGTTTTGCGAAATTTTCTGAAATAAAATGTAATTCAAAATGAATTGGAATTTTATCTAAATCAATATTTTGCAGTAAATTTTTAATTGAAACATCTTCATTTGGAATAATAAATTGAATACTTTCAGCACCTCTTTCAATAGCATTAACTGCTTTTAAATTTGATTTTTCAACATGGGCAACAAAAATAGACTGACAGATTTTCCAGTTTGTGGCTTTGGTATTCGAAATAGTTGACAATTCTGTAAAATCATCCGAATGATAAAATGGTTTTACTGAGATATCTTCATTCGTTTTCCAAACTAAAGTATCATTATAATCAGCGCCTTTTAAATCAAACTGAATTTTTTGCTTCCATTGTTTTGCTGATACAGGATTAAATTTACTAAACAACTTTTTGTCCATGATTATTTAGTTTTTAAACTGTCTTCATATTCTATAATAAAAATTTCTTCATTATCGCGCTTCATATAATATTCTTCTCTGGCAAATTTTTCTAAACCTTCTTCCGTACTTAACTCTTTTATAGCTTTGTTGTCTTTTTCAATTTCTTTTCTGTAGTATTCTTTTTCGTTTTCTAAAGCTTTTATATCCATGTTTAATTCATGGTGAATTAACCATGAGTTGGCATCAAAAAACAACATCCAAACAGCAAAAATCACCAAAATTAGTACGAACCAATTTTTAAACGGTTTCAAATATTTGTTTTTCAATTTTGGCATTACAGTTTATCGTTTATAATGGTTTTTACAATATCAATAGCCACTGTATTGTAATGGTTGTTTGGGATTATAATATCTGCATACTCTTTCATGGGCTCGATAAACTGATTATGCATCGGTTTTAAGGTTGTTTTATACCTTGAGAGCACCTCATCTAAATCTCTACCACGTTCAGATATATCTCGTTTTAATCGTCTTATTAAACGCTCGTCACTATCAGCATGAACAAATATTTTTATATCAAACATGGCTCTTAATTCTGGATTTGTTAGAATTAAAATACCTTCAACTATCATAACTTTTCTAGGATGTGTTAAAACGGTATCGCCAGTTCTATTATGTTTAACGAAAGAATAAACAGGTTGGTGTATAGGATTGCCTTTTTTTAATTCTTTTAAATGAGTTTCAAGTAATTCAAAATCTATAGATCTTGGATGATCAAAATTAATTTGAACACGTTCATCATAGCTTAAATGCGTGGTGTCTTTGTAGTATGAATCTTGAGAAATAATACCAACCTCACCTTCAGGTAATTCATTTAATATCTGATTTACTACTGTTGTTTTGCCGCAACCTGTGCCTCCAGCAATTCCTATAATTAACATCTTTTTTGGTTTAATTAGCTATTTACAAAGTTATTTTAATGCATGGCTAAATAAGATTCAATAATCTTATTTTTTAATTTGTGAGACTTCTTCTTTAGTAATAATTTTGTCATTTTTATTACCCCAACTATTTGTTATATAATTCATGACATCGGCTATTTCATCGTCAGCAAGACCTAATGCAGCCATGTAACTGTTGTATTTTTTTCCGTTAACTAAAATCTCCCCTTTTTGCCCATATTTTATGCCTTTAATACTAGCTTCACGATTTTCAAAAAGGTAATCAGACTTAGCTAAAGGAGGGAATACATTTTCAATACCTTCGCCATTTGGTAAGTGGCAAGTAACGCAAAAATCTTCATACACTAAACTACCTCTTTCTATACTTTCTTTTAAAGTATTATTTTGGGTAAATACTCTTTTAGAAGCAGAGACTAAAATTACTAAACTGATTATAAAAGATTTCATTTACTTATTTGGAATTATTTTAAATATACCTTTTCCTTCAATAGCAACATATATATAACCTTCTGGTCCCTCAATAACGTTTCTAACCCTTCCAGTACCCTCTAATAATTTTTCGCGTTTAACAACTTTATTATTTTCTAAAACTAATCTTTCCAGATATTCAAATTTTAAGGAGCCAACTAATACATTTCCTTTCCAATCTGGATAAATATCAGAAGAAACAAAAGCCATACCACTAGGAGCAATTGATGGTACCCAATAAAAAAGAGGTTGTTCCATACCTTCTTTTGAAGTAATATCTGTGAATGCTGTTCCGCTATAATTAATTCCATAAGATATAACAGGCCAACCATAGTTTTTTCCTTTTGCAATGATGTTTATTTCATCGCCACCTTGTGGGCCATGTTCATTCGTCCAAATGTCCCCAGTAAAAGGGTTTTTTACCATACCTTGTGGGTTTCTATGTCCATAACTAAAAATAGCAGTTTTAGCATTTTCAGTTCCAACAAATGGGTTATCCGAAGGGACTGTCCCATCATCTTTAAGTCTGTAAATTTTACCACAATCTCTAGTGATATCTTGTGGATTCACATCACGTTCACCTCTTTCACCAATTGAAAAGTATAGGTAACCTGCATTATCAAATGCAATACGAGAACCAAAATGTTGGCCTCTTTTAGTATTTGGACCAGCTTTGTATAGTAATTGTTTTTCAACAAGGATATTACCATCTAATTTCGCTCTCATCAAGGCTGTGTTTCCACCTTCTTCATCACCTTTATCAGATGCATATGTAAAATAAATCCATCCATTATTTTCATAGTCAGGATGCGTTTTTATATCTAACAATCCACCTTGACCACGAACATAAATTTCTGGAACACCTTCTACAAGTGTTTTTACACCATTTTTAAAATGAATAATCTCACCACTCTTTTCAGTGATTAACATACTACCATCATTTAAAAATGTCATTCCCCAGGGAATAATTAAATCTGGAACAATAAGTTCAAAAGTGTAATTTATATTGGTTGGTGCTTCAGCCTTAATTTCAGATTCTGCTTGTTGAGCGCAAGCGCTAAAAGCCAATAACATTATGATGATTAACGCGTGAATTTGTTTCATAATTATAAATGTTTTTTATTAGCTAAAATAGGTAATTTAAGTTAAAACCTGTGAAATAGTTTGATGGATTTCCTGGGTAATAGTATCGTGGAGCGCTACTACCAAAACTAGTTGCATTAATTAAAATTTGAGATGCATATTTTTCATTGAAAATATTATTTATGCCTAAGAATATGTTCATTTTTAGGTATTTACTAAGATTAGTTTTGTAACCAACTTTTAGATTTGTTAATTGGTAATCTTCAGTAAATAGGCTATTACTATCTGTTATTGGAAAAGACCCAACATATTGGTAATTTATGTTCCCGTAAAGGCTAAAACTAGTTTCAAAATCTATTCCAGCATTAAAAATATCAGATGGTACACCAGTTAAATCATTTCCAGAAAAATTATTGGTATTATCAATAAATTCCTTAAAAATAAATTTGTTAAGTGTATAATTAATAAATGAACTAATGGTTATTTTTTTATTTTGAAGCCAATAGTAATTGAGTGCTAATTCTAAACCATCATGTTGTGTTTTACCTGCATTAATACCAATAAACGCATCTTCGGCAGTTCTTCTTGAAACTAATAAGTTTTTTATATTTAAACGGTAAAAGGCAAAATTGTATTGTAATTTATTGCTAAAAAACTCACCCCTGGAACCCGCTTCAAAATTCCATCCTGTTTCTGGTTTTAAGTTGGCATTTATTTGACCATCAGGTAAAAGTGTTTCGTTTAATGAGATAGGGGAGAACCCGTGGCTAACACTGCCATAAATGCTGATGTTTTTATTAAATAAATGAGATATTCCAATTTTTGGAGATAATATGTTTTTAAATTTGAAACTTCCAGATTGATTTGGGTTTTCTGAAGTTACATGAAATTTATCATTTAATTTATATCCTGTTTCATTTAAATTTAAACCAGTTGTAAGTGTAGTTTTTTCTGAAAATTCAAAATTGGTTTCAAAAAATAAGTTGTAATAATTTCGATTTTCTATAAAATTTGATAATCTTTGTCCCGAAACACTTCCTGTACCATTTGGAAAATCCTCATATAGATTTTCAAAAGTGCTATATTTATAAGTATCCTTAAAAAGTTCACCACCCAAGGTCCAATTCAAATTCCTTCCAAACAAATTAGTATTTCCGATGAGACGTGTTCTTAAGCCCAAGGCTAGGGTGTTTTCTTTTAAAATATCAAAGGGTCTGGGTTCGTAAGCATCCCTGAATGAAGTAAAAATACTTGTATTTTGTTTTAAATTATTATTAAAATTATGTTGCCAAGATAACCCAAAAACACCTCTTTTAGAATCTTCAAAACCTTGAGCTTGTTTCCAAGTAAAAGCAGCAGATTTTGGACTATTTAAGTATGTATTTTCATTGATTGAGCTAGGTATAAACGCTTTTAAATCAACATAACTCACTATAAAAGACAATTCATCTTTTTTACTTAAAAAATGATTAGAAGTTAAAGTAAATGTTTGTCTTTTATAGTTGTTATTTTCTCTAAATCCATCACTTTCAGTATTGCTATATACAGCTCTAAAACTATTTTCACTATTCCCGTGGTTTACGTTTAAAATGCCTTTGATTAAACCAAAAGAACCCATTGAAATTTCACCATTAAAATTAGAATCATTCAAATAAGCATTTTGTGGTATTAAGTTAATAGTGCCACCTAAACCTGCGCCATAAATACTAGAGGCTGCCCCTTTAATTATTTCTAAACGGGATATGGAAGCTAACTCAAAATCTTCAATAGTAGTTTCTCCACTACCATTGGTAAGTGGAATGTCTTTAAAATAGGCTCTTATTTTTGAGGTTCCAAAAAGATTTCTAGAGCCTATACCTCTTATGGTTATTCGGTTGGTGTTTAAAGCGCCACTTTGCATAAAAACCCCAGGCGTTCTATTTAATATGGGAGCAAAATCTGTGTTGTTAGATCGTTGAATATCTTCAGAAGATACAATGCTTATTGTTGCAGTGGTTTTTTTTAGTTTTGTTGGAATGTGATTCGCATTAATAACTACCTCGTTTAATTCGGATGGTTTGATATTAAGTTGAATAATATAGTATTGATTTTCGATTAATTCGATGGTTTTTTCAATATAACCTTCTTTTTTAAACAGGTAAGAACCTGATTTATTGATTTCAAAAGTACCATCAAAGTTAGAGATGCTATTTTTTTTGTCTTCAATATTAATTATTTGAGTAAATGCTAAACCTACTCCATTATCACTATCAACAATTTTGCCCTTAAAGATGTCTTGTCCTAAAGTGACATGGTTAAAACCACATATTAAAAAAAATAAAAGGCTCCTCTTAAGAAATTCCATTTAAAATAAATAAAAAATTTAAAGTTGCTAAATTATGATTTTTAATCAATAGATATTTTTTTAGAAATATAATTGTGAAATGAATAAAAAAAGTATATTTGCAAGCCGTTAGAGATAACCAAAAATCGGGGTGTAGCGTAGCCCGGTTATCGCGCCGCGTTTGGGACGCGGAGGTCGCAGGTTCGAATCCTGCCACCCCGACAAACCTAGTTTCAGGTTTATACAAAACACTGTTAATCGTATGATTTTCAGTGTTTTTCATTTTATTTGAATTCATTTGAATTCAAATAAAACCAAATAAAAGGTGTGCAATTCGGTGAACAGCTGTTCTAAAGAAATGTCGTAATTTTAAAGAGCTTTTAAGAACAATTTGACTTTTGTCTTTGCAAAACATTTGTTTAACTAAAGTCAATAAAAATGCAGACAAACAGCACATTTTCTATTATTTTCTTCACCAGAAAATCTCGCACTAACCCCAGTAAATTATCAATTTACGCACGTATTACAGTTAATGGAAAACGTTCAGAAATTAGTTTAAAAAGAAACGTTCTGGTGAACGATTGGGACAATAATAAGGCTAAATGTAGGGGGAATACAACAAAAGTAAGATTTTTAAACGCTTATTTGGATGAAGTTTATAATCAATTGCTCGATTGCCACAAGCAATTATTTGAAGAGCACAAAATGGTATCTGCCAATGCAATTAAAAGACGATATTTAGGTGAGGATGATAATCACAAAACCTTAAAAGAACTCATAACCTATCATAATACTAATATGATCAATGTATTGAAATTTGGTACTATGAAAAATTACTACACTACAGAAAGATATCTACATAAGTTTTTAAACGAAATTTTAAAAGTAGATGACATCTATCTAAAACAGCTAAATTATCACTTTATCTGTGATTTTGAACAATACCTTCGAAAGTACAAAAACACAAAAAAGGAACTCTCTTTAAATAACAATGGCGTTATGAAACATCTAGAGCGGTTTAAGAAAATGATTAACCTAGCCTTTAGGTTAGAATGGATTCCAAAAAATCCTTTTATTCAGTTCCAATTGAAGTTTAATAAATTTGATAGACAATATTTAACAGAAAGAGAATTGAGCCTTCTTGAAAATACATTTTTTAAACAAGAACGTTTGGAGCGGGTCAAAGATATTTTTATCTTTTCTTGTTATACAGGATTGTCCTATATCGATGTCAAGGAACTGACTATCCGTCAGATAGTAAAAAGAATAGATAATAAATATTGGATTCATACTAAAAGGGAAAAGACCAATGAGGTAGTTAATATACCGATACTACCAAAAGCATTGGCGATTATAGAGAAGTATAAGTACATTTCTGAATTATCAAATGAAACAAAATTATTACCTCTTTGTTCGAATCAAAAAACCAATAGCTATTTAAAGGAAATAATGGTAGCCTGTGGGATTCATAAAAACGTTACGTTTCAAGTAGCCAGACATACATTTGCAACTACAGTGATGCTCACCAATGGCGTGCCTTTAGAAACAGTATCAAAATTACTGGGGCACACCAAATTGTCAACCACACAAATCTATGCTAGGGTACTGGATACAAAGATTAATGAGGACATCGATACCCTATTAGAGCGGTTTGAAAGAAAAAAACGGAATCAGATAGACCAGTCAAACGTTTTTAAAGCTGTGGATTCAGAGGCTGGGTAATAATGACTTTTTTTAAATTAGTTGAGGTTTAAAGTGAGGAGAATCCAAAGCTTTAAAAATGCAGCAAGCTCACCAGAAGTGAGCGCGGTAGTATTCATAATATGTTTAATCAGAATTGATTATTTAATTTTTACTTTAAATAAAAAAAGAACATAGCCATTTAATTGTAATCTGGAGATATAACATAAGCTTTGGTTCTACCTTTACCTGTTTGGCATAAAACCCTATAGCTAACAAGTTTGCCTAATTCACTGTTGAGAGTTGGAATACTAATAGATTCTGGTAATAGGGTTCTAATTTTAGAGCTACTAACCTTATTATGTATAATAACAATGTCTACAATATTTAGTTGTCTGTTAGTCAGATCCATATGCAAACTTAAAGAAATCTTATAAATAATAAAATAAAGCTATTACCCAAAGGGCTTTAAGCTTTATTGGTTATAGATAACATTATGGTAATTTAGAAGAAAGACTCTCAAAGGTCTCTTTACCTATATTTATATGATAGTAATTACTACCAAAAGTATTGTTTACTAAAGAGGTGTGTTTCAAAAGCGTTTTAAAGCTTTGTTTTAAATCCTGATATGCATAAGCACCCTAAACATTCTGTAATTGTAATTGACAATGCAACTTTCCATAAAAGAAATGATGCTATACAAGTTATTGAACAAGCCCAACTTAACTTAGAATTCCTGCCACCATATAGTCCTGACCTAAATCTAATAGAAAAGAAATGGGCACAAGCCAAAAGTATCAGACGTAAATTTGGTTATAATCCTGATAAACTTTTTTTATATTCAAAATTATGACGTTCTATTTTGATTTAGCTATAGTATGTCCATTGGTTTGGAATTCAAGATGTGTGTCTGTGGACACATTCTTGTTTGCTCCCCATAGTCGCAAAGAAAAAGAGAGAGTTTATGGGTGAAAGAAAAACGTTTTTAAAGTTATGGATTTGAGGCTGCATTGAGCAAGTAGAACTCATAAGTTTTAAATGAACCAAACGAGTCAAAAGCGAGTGCGGTAGTTTTCTTATTTTTTGAAATACTAGTTTTCGTATTATTGAAGAGCTAACAAAACTGTAAAAAAAATGTCTTTTAGTAGAAATTTGTAGCTTCTCAAAACACAACCAATCATATAGAGATTTTATGGTAACCAACCAGTTATTTTTCTAAAACTTTTTTCTAATGGATTCTGATACTTTATATCGTTCACGATATCTGGCTTTACTTTTGATTTGAAAAACCACAAACCACAAACCACAAATTAAAGTTATACCAAAAACTACAATAATAATCCACCAAAAAGAATTATTGAAAGATGTTAACTTAATTGGCGATGTATCTCCAATTAAAACTAAGCCTGCCCAATATTGAGGATGTATTGTTCTGCCTTGTGCCGTTGCGATATAATCGAGTTTTGCTTTTTGCAAAGCTTCGTCTTTTGGCAATCCTCTTTTAATGTAGGTATAGAAATTCTCAATAATTTTAGCACTAGATTGCTCATCTATTTTCCAAAGGCTGGTTAAAATACTTTCGCTACCAGCATAATTAAATGCGTGCGCCAGCGATATCATACCTTCTCCAGCTTGATAGGTTGGTTTGCCTGTTTCGCAAGCTGTAAGAATGGCTAAATTTGAACTTAAATTTTGATTGTAAATTTCGTAAGTGTATAAAGAATTGTCTTCATCTGAAGTGTTTTTAGCAAAAATTAATCGTGATAATTCTGGCGATACATTATTAGATTCTGCGTGCGTACCAATATGTATTATTTTATGTTCTTTTGCTTCATTCGTAAAAAGTTGTTTGGATGCTTTTTCATTTAAAAAGGAAGTGCCGCTAAATAATTTAGAATATTCTTTAGCCAAATCAACACTAAAAGGTTGAGGCAATAAGGTTAAATACATTTTGTCTATTACCAAAGAATCTGTAATAGCAATCTTGTAATCGTTTTTCATTTTATCATTAAACTCTGGAGCAAAGGCAATAAAATCTTGATTATAGTTTATTGTTTTTCTGTTTTTATCTAACAAAAATAAACTATAGTTGTATGAAATAATATGTTTAGATAAAAGACAATTGTTTGCCAGATCCTTAAATGAATTTACTTTTTTTGTTATGAGTGTTTCGAAACTTAAATTAAATAATTCGGCATCTGGAATAATAACAACTTTATTCCCTTTTATATTTTTTTCAATAGGGAGCCAGAGTTGTTTATAAAGTGAAAAAAGAAGCGAGCTTAATGAATTTATATCGGAAGGGCTTTCTCCTAATTTATTAATGTTTTCATTTAAATTTTCAGCATTTATTTTGATAAGATTTTTTTCATTGTTGTTTATAACAAAAGCATATAGATCTTTTTCAATAAATAGATACCGCACTACAGTTGTGCCTTTTGGGGTATTTTTTTGGAGATTATCTAAAGGTTCTTCTATAGTTGCATAACGCATTTTGTAATATTTCGGATAATTAAGCTTTAAACTATCTAAAAAAATGCGCCATTTTATATTAGCATCAAAATAGCTTTTAATATTTTCAGATGTATTTAATGATTTTGAAATGTTGTTTTTTAATGCAGTTTCTCTTTCACTAATTTTTCTGGGGATATTATTAAATGCAATGTTGTCATTTAGGTTTAACCTCGACCTAATACGGTTATAAATACTAGACTCATGAATGGAAATTAAATCGTTTAAATACTTTTTGTCTTTTGTTTTTTCGTATAAATTTAATCGAAGTTGTTTGGCGAAGTTGAATAAATCGAAGTTATCTGTCATTAACTTAGCGATGTCGTCTGATGTGTTAATGATGGTTTTTCGTTGTTCTAATATTGTAATTGCGGTTTCAATTTGTTTTAATAAATCTAAAAGCAGCTTGCCATTTTTATTTTCTGTTAAATGATATTTGGAAGACGCATTTATATATAGAGCCCTTGGTTTATCGAATTGAATAAGGATTGAGTCTTGCGTAGTTTTATAATCGCTATTAATTTTGAAATTAATGGCTTTTTGACTCAATTCCTTAGCTTTTAAATAGTCATTAAGTTGATAATAAATTTCAGCTATTGTTGTAATATTGGTTAATTCTTGTCTCGTATTTTTAAAATCACCTTGCTGAACTGCTTTATAAGTTTCTTCGGCAAGTTCTACAGCTTTTGGTTTTTTTCCATTTTTCGCGTAAAATAGCCCCATATTGTTTAGCGCCAATAAAAAATCGTCATTATATTTTCCTGCTAATGATTTTCTAAAAACGGCTTCAGCTTTGGTATAATATTCGGACGCTTTTTCGGGTTGATTATTTTGTTCATATATTTTTCCGCGCGTTAATAGTGCGGTGGCATGCCAATATAATTGATTTAGGCTGCTTGATTGTATTGTTTGTATAGCATGGTCTAGTAACTCTGCCGCACCTATTAAATCCTGAGTATTTAACTTAGATTGTGCTAAAATTATTTTTGAGATAATCACATCGGGGTTGTTTTCCTCCAACATTTTTTTCTTCTGATTATACGAATATGAAATAATTTTTTCAGTTTCATTAAATTGGCCAATGGTATTATAAAAAACACCCAAATTATCAATAGCTACTAATTGATTTTTTTTGGCAGCATTTTTTTGTTGTTCATTTTCTTCGAGGTTTATGTATTGATTAAATCCTTTTATGGCAAGTTCCGAAAATGAAATGGCTTCTGTATTTTTCCCCAACATATTAGAGAGTACCGCTAAATTCATATTCACCAAAGAAGGTCTGTAATATTTATTTATGGGTTCGTTCTTTGTGTTTTTAAGTGCTTTTAATGATTGGTTAAAAAAGAAGTAGGAACTATCTAATTTACCTTCTCGCCACATGGCTCCACCTAGTGCATTATTTATTTGCTGGTTAAAAACATAATCTTTTTTAGTCTGTCGCTCGGTTAATTCAAGACTCTTAAAGTAATGTTTTTTTGATAACGGATAATCGCCCATTGCTGCAGCATAATAACCCATGTTATAATTAAAATCTGCTATAACAGCTGTTGAATTTTCTTTTAACTGATTAGCATAAACTATTGCTTCTTTTAAAGTATTATATGCATCATTTGGTTTTCCAGACTCTTCATAAATCCAAGCCAACTCTTTTAATGCTTTTGTTGTAATGTTGGGATTTTGATTTTTTTTCAGATCATCAACAAACTTTAAAGATTTCGATAAAGCGAAATCCCTGTTTTTGTTCGATAAGGCATAACTTCCAATAAAAGGCATGTATGCGGTAAGTGTATCATAATTTTTAATAGATTTGAAATAATCTATTTGATTTTTGAGTTCTTTATTTGCAAGCTCAATTTTTTCATCATTAATGAGTTGCTTTAGTTTTTGATTACCTTTTATCGTATGATGTTGACACAAAATATTTGGAGTGACAA
>JANQTJ010000005.1 GCA_030731745.1 Flaviramulus sp.
CCTGCTAGTAAGGTAGGAAATAATGCAACGCATACATTTATGGTTTACAATCATGTTCAACCAATAGCTAATGCAATTAGGGAATTAGATAACAATACATATTCAATAGACTATTATATGGCATTTGGATGGGAAGGACTAGACCAGATTGGAAAGATAACAAATCCTCCTTTAATAACTCAAATGCAGATGAATGACTACATTAATTTACAACAAATTCCTTTAAACGATAACATAAATCAGAGTTGTGATGAATAAATGTTTTATATATAGAATTTTAGCCATGACGTTTTTTATTTTTTTTGTTTATGACTGCAATCCAAATAATGATGACATATTGGAAAGGCACATCTTTAGTAGTTTATTTAATGAATTAGTTGATTCAACAATAACAGATTATAGAAAATTAGTTGTTCCATCCCCAGAGGATTTTAAGAATCTAGAAGGCCAAAAAAAATTTTATGAGCTTATAGAAATGAAGAAAACGGAAGTTTATGAACCATTAGTTGTTTTTATTTGCGATACAATTAATCAAATAAAAGGTGATGAACATGTATTTAATAAAATTAAGCCTTTTTTAGAAAAGAATGATTTTGAATCAATTTTATCAGAAATAAAAAATAAAAAGGGTAAATCTTATATGGAATCCAAATTATTTAAAATGGATACAACCAAGTATAAACTATTGAGTTTTTCTGATAAAGGTGAGGAGAAATATAAAAACAGGAATGATTTGGCAACTTATAACTTATCGAGAATTTATTTTAATAAATCCAAAAATATTGGAATTTTTTCTTTAGACATAGTTTATAGTGGCTTAAATGGCTATGGTTTTATAGTAATTCTTGATAAGAAAGATAACATATGGACGGTAGGTAAATTGGTTGAATATTGGGAGTCCTAATAAACTTATTTAGCTACTTTACTCAGCTTATCCCCCGATAACGCGAGCGTCTCGCTCGTGCCGTCAAAGGAGGGTTAAGTTAAGTAAGGCTGAATGATTATACATCAACCTTATCATGTACTTTCACATGGTTCCCACTATTCCAAAGGGTTAAAATATCGGTAGCCACGTGTGTACCACTACCCGAAGCGATAGCAAATTGGCTTCGCCAACCCGCAAGTGTTCCAGCAACATAAAGGTTATCTTTAATTTTATGGTCAGTATTTTTTAACCAAATGCGCTCTTTTTTAATAGCAGCTCTTGGGTGTGGTTCAATGTATTGTTCTAAACCTTTTATGGTCATTAAATTGGTGTAACCCACTGCAATCACTACCAATTTTGAAGTGTATCTATTTTTGTTGGTTTTTATTAAAAACAAATCATCGGTTTTAGAGATTTCTAAAACTTTTTCTTTATCTATTTGTTCCACGTGTGGGTATAAAGTAGCGAGTTGCTCTTTTCCGCTTTGCAAAATGGAGGCTCCTGTAGTTCCGGGGTTTAATCCTAAAACATTATTGAATAAGGCAGTTTGTAAATGGGATGTTTTTTGGTGAACAATAATACCAATGCGTTTATCTTTTGCAAAAGTTTTATCCTTAGCAGATCCCAAAACTAAAGCACAAGACAAACCAGCGGCACCTCCACCAATAATCAAGGCATCAAACATACTATTGGCGTTCTTTTACTTTTTGTTCTATACGTTTTGAAATCCTTAAAATGGACATCATTAAAATAACACATAGGGATGCTAAAATGGTTATTAAAGCAATGGTGCTATCACCTTCAAAAGGGGCATCAAAATTTACTTTGGTTAGGTTAAAGACAATAAGTGCTAAAGCAAGAACACTAATTATAATTGTTGCTAATTTCATTTGTAAATGGTTTTTATATCAGCTCAAACAAGGCTTTTATGTTATGGGCAAAAAGTTTAACAGCAATTGCTAATAAAACAACACCAAATACTTTACGGATAATATTAATACCGTTTGCTCCTAAAAAACGCTCAATTCTCGCTGATGTTTTTAATACTATAAAAATAACAATAACATTTAGTAAAACCGCAACAATAATATTTTCTGTTCTAAATTCTGCTCTTAATGATAGTAAGGTAGTTAAACTACCAGGACCAGCAATAAGCGGAAATGCTAATGGAAAAATAGAAGCTGTCATAGCAGTATGTTCTTCCTGTTTATATAATGTAATACCTAAAATCATCTCTAAAGCAATAAAAAATAAAATAAAAGAACCAGCTACTGCAAAAGAGTTTACATCAATGCCTATAAGGTTTAAAATACTTTTTCCTAAAAACAGAAAAATTATTAAAATACCACCAGCAATTATAGAGGCTTTTTCACTTTGTATATGCCCAACTTTTTTGCGTAAATCAATAACAATAGGAATATTACCTACAATATCTATAACAGCGAAAAGCACCATAAACGCTGTAAATATTTCTTTAAAATTAAGTTGCATGTCTTGAGTTTTAAATTTTCGGCAAAAGTAGCGTATTATCTTAATTAATTTGATGTAAAGATTAACTATTTTTGCTACTTAAAAGATAAACAATTTTATGTTTCAGTTAGGTAAAACAATTGTTTCTGAGGAGATTATAGAAAAGGATTTTTTATGCAACCTGTCTGCTTGTAAAGGCGCTTGTTGTATTGATGGTGATGCTGGTGCGCCACTTGAGCCTGATGAAACTAAAATACTTGAAGCTATTTATCCTAAAGTAAAACCTTTTTTAAGAAAAGTAGGTATTGAAGCTATTGAAGCACAAGGTACTTTTATAACTAATGAAGATGGCGATTTTGAAACACCTTTAATAAATAATGCAGATTGTGCTTATGTTATTTTTGATAAAAACAACGTAGCACTTTGCGCCATTGAAGAAGCATACAATCAAGGAGAAATTTCTTGGAAAAAACCAGTATCCTGTCATTTATATCCTATAAGAGTTCAAGAATACACAGAATTTTCAGCCATAAATTATCATAAATGGCAAATTTGTGATGATGCTTGCGAACTTGGTAAAGAATTAGGCGTTCCGGTTTATAAATTTGTAAAAGAAGCTTTAATTAGAAAATTTGGTGAAGATTGGTATCTGGAATTAGAAAAGATTGCAGAAAAAATGAGTACCTCAAAATAACTACAAAAGCCAGTTAGTTAAACACGATAAAACATGTTTTTTTAGGGCATCTATCTCAAAATACATCAATGTTTATTTAAGCTTAAAATATTTTTAAATTATTGATTATCAATTAATTAAAAATAACATAAATCAAACATTGGTATTCCTTAAGATTTTTACATTGTTAAAAACTTGTTGACAATGTTTATAACTATACCTTTCATTTTTGGTATCTATTTTCAATCTTTGTTGTTCCCAAAAGTGTGAAAATTTTAGTAAACTTATTAAAAACAAAAAACAATGTCGCAAATAGCTGTAGAACCAATTTTGCAAGAAAATAAAGATCGTTTTGTGATTTTTCCAATCCAACATCATGATATTTGGGAATGGTACAAAAAATCTGAGGCAAGTTTTTGGACGGCAGAAGAAATTGATTTACATCAAGATTTAACAGACTGGTCTACAAAATTAAATGATGATGAGCGTTATTTTATTAAGCATATTTTAGCATTTTTTGCAGCGAGTGATGGTATTGTAAATGAAAATTTAGCAGAAAATTTTGTAAACGAAGTGCAGTATAGTGAAGCAAAATTCTTCTATGGATTTCAAATCATGATGGAAAATATCCATAGTGAAACTTACTCGCTTTTAATAGATACTTACGTAAAAGACGAAAAAGAAAAAGATTTATTATTTAATGCTTTAGAGAACTTTCCTGCAATTAAAAAGAAAGCAGATTGGGCTTTAAAATGGATAGAGTCTCCAAGTTTTGCAGAACGTTTAATTGCTTTTGCAGCTGTAGAAGGGATTTTCTTTTCAGGCGCATTTTGTTCTATTTTTTGGTTAAAGAAAAGAGGCTTAATGCCAGGATTAACTTTCTCAAACGAATTAATCTCTCGTGATGAAGGTGTTCACTGTGACTTTGCGGTGCACTTACATAACAAACATTTAATAAACCGTGTACCAAAATCTCGTATTACTGAGATTTTAGTAGATGCTTTAGATATAGAACGTGAATTTATAACAGAATCTTTACCAGCTAGTTTGATAGGAATGAATGCTGTTTTAATGTCGCAATATTTGGAATTTGTAACAGACAGGTTGTTATTTGAATTAGGTTGTGATAAAGTTTATAATACGGCCAATCCATTCGATTTTATGGATATGATTTCGTTACAAGGAAAAACCAACTTCTTTGAAAAACGTGTGTCAGAATACCAGAAAGCAGGAGTATTAAATAAAGAAGAAGAGAAAGATAAATTTACTTTTGACGCTGATTTTTAGTCGAATAAGAATACCTCGAAGCTTTGTGTAGAAGTATTCTTATAATTTGTCAAACCCGCGAAACCATCGATTTATAAAAGAAACTAAATAATTTCTTTTTAAAAAATAAAATTACCTTCCACTTAGTGGAAAACTAAACTAAATAAGATTTATTAAATTAACTAAACCTCTAGGTTTTAAACTTTTTTAAAAAAGAGTTTCGAATCTAGGCTAACTAACTAACCCAATTTCTGAAGGTGTATCAGGAATATTAAAAAAAAGTGTAAAACAATGTATGTAGTAAAAAGAGACGGAAGAAAAGAGCAAATCATGTTCGATAAAATCACTGCTAGAGTGAGAAAGTTATGTTACGGATTAAACGAATTAGTTGATCCTTTAAAAGTAGCAATGCGTGTAATAGAGGGTTTGTATGATGGTGTAACTACTAGCGAACTTGATAATCTAGCAGCCGAAATTGCTGCAACTATGACAACCGCTCACCCAGACTATGCACGTTTAGCAGCACGTATTTCTGTTTCAAACTTACACAAAAACACCAAGAAAACGTTTAGTGAGGTTATGCACGATTTGTATACCTATGTAAACCCAAGAACAGGTAAGGATGCACCTTTATTATCTGATGAGGTATACAATGTAATTATGGAGAACAAAGACCGTTTCGACTCTACAATTATATATAATCGTGATTTTGGTTATGATTATTTTGGGTTTAAAACATTAGAACGTTCATATCTTTTAAAGTTAAATGGACAAATAGCAGAGCGTCCTCAGCACATGTTGATGCGTGTTTCTGTTGGAATTCATTTAAATGATATCGAATCAGCTATTGAGACTTATGAGCTCATGTCTAAAAAATATTTTACGCACGCTACACCAACATTATTTAATTCAGGTACACCAAAACCACAAATGTCATCTTGTTTCCTTTTAACAATGAAAGATGATAGTATTGAAGGCATTTATGATACCTTAAAACAAACTGCAAAAATTTCTCAATCTGCAGGAGGAATTGGATTAGCTATTCATAATGTTCGTGCTACAGGTAGTTATATTGCAGGCACAAACGGAACCAGTAATGGAATTGTACCAATGCTTCAAGTATTTAATGATACAGCACGTTATGTAGATCAAGGTGGCGGAAAACGTAAAGGAAGTTTTGCTATTTATATTGAAACTTGGCATGCTGATATTTTTGATTTCTTAGACTTAAAGAAAAACCATGGTAAAGAAGAAATGCGTGCGCGTGATTTATTTTATGCGATGTGGATTTCAGATTTATTTATGAGACGTGTTCAGGAAGATGGGCCTTGGACTTTAATGTGTCCTAATGAATGTCCAGGATTACCAGAAACACACAGCGAAGAATTCGAAGCTTTATATTTAAAATATGAAGCAGAAGGTAAAGGTCGCAAAACTATTAAAGCACGCGAGCTTTGGGAGAAAATATTAGAATCTCAAATTGAAACAGGTACACCTTACATGCTTTATAAAGATGCAGCTAACCGTAAATCGAATCAACAAAATTTAGGAACTATACGCTCTTCAAATTTATGTACAGAGATTTTAGAGTACACATCTCCAGATGAGGTTGCTGTTTGTAATTTAGCATCTATTGCATTACCAATGTTTGTTAAAAATGGTGAGTTTGATCATAAGGAATTGTTCCGTATTACTAAACGTGTTACTAAAAATTTAAACAGAGTAATTGATAGAAATTACTACCCAGTAATTGAAGCAGAAAACTCTAATATGCGTCACAGACCTATTGGTTTAGGTGTACAAGGTTTAGCAGATGCTTTTATTCAATTGCGCTTACCTTTTACAAGTGATGAAGCAAAAAAATTAAATCAGGATATTTTTGAAACACTTTATTTTGCTGCTGTTACTGCAAGTATGGAGGAGGCTAAAGAAGATGGTCCGTACCAATCATATAAAGGCTCTCCTATAAGTAAAGGTGAGTTTCAATATAATTTATGGGGATTAAAAGATGAAGAATTGAGTGGTAATTGGGATTGGGATAAATTGCGCAAACAAGTATTAAAACATGGTGTGCGTAACTCGTTATTAGTAGCGCCAATGCCAACAGCATCTACGTCTCAAATTTTAGGAAATAATGAGTGTTTTGAGCCTTACACCTCTAATATTTACACACGTCGTGTATTATCTGGTGAGTTTATTGTAGTGAATAAGCACTTACTTGAAGATTTAGTAGAATTAGGTTTATGGAATGAAAGTTTAAAACAAGATATCATGAGAGCTAACGGATC
This sequence comes from Flaviramulus sp., assembly GCA_030731745.1. Classification (GTDB taxonomy): domain Bacteria; phylum Bacteroidota; class Bacteroidia; order Flavobacteriales; family Flavobacteriaceae; genus JANQTJ01. The sequence continues at coordinate 6,623 of JANQTJ010000005.1, forward strand.
TGTTCAAGGTATCGATATCATTCCACAAGAGATTAAAGAACTATACAAAACAGTTTGGGAACTAAGTATGAAAGATATTATAGACATGTCTCGTCAACGTGGATATTTTATTGACCAATCACAATCACTTAACTTGTTTTTAGAAGGAGCTACTATGGCTAAATTAACTTCAATGCATTTTTATGCTTGGAAAAGTGGCTTAAAAACAGGTATGTACTACTTACGTACTAAGAGTGCTGTTGATGCTATTAAATTTACGCTTCAAACTACAAAAA
>JANQTJ010000006.1:0-13824 GCA_030731745.1 Flaviramulus sp.
GCTATTAATATTTTAGATGGTGATACTACACCTGATATGGGGGATGATACTGATTTTGGCAATGTTGATGTAGCAGCAGGAACGAATGCAAACACATTTACAATTCAAAACACTGGTGCTTCAATCCTTAATCTAACAGGAGGTCCCATAGTAAGTATTACAGGTACACATGCAGCAGACTTTACGGTTACTGCTAATCCAGTTGCATCAATAGCAGGTAGCGGAAGTACAACTTTTACTATAACCTTCAACCCGAGTGCTATAGGACTAAGAACTGCTACTGTAAGTATTGCTAACAATGATTCTGATGAAAATCCTTATAATTTCGATATTCAAGGTACAGGAATTACAACATCACAAGAAATCAATATACAAGGTAATGGTGTTGATATTGTTGATGGAGACATTACACCTTCATTGACTGATGATACAGATTTTGGAAGTATTCTTGTATCTAGTGGTAATAATACTAATACATTTACAATACAAAACTTAGGAACTTTATCAAATCTAAATTTAACTGGTGCTTCACCTTATGTTACAATAACTGGAGCTCATGCAGCAGATTTTACTGTAACTGCAATTCCCGCAGCTACAATTGCAGGAAGTAGTAGTACAACATTTTACATCACATTTGATCCAAGTGCACTTGGTTTAAGAACCGCTAGTGTGATAATTGGAAGTAATGATAGTGATGAAAACCCTTACAACTTTAATATTCAAGGTACAGGAATTAGTGGTCCACCAACATATACTATTTATTATGAAAACTTTGATAATAATAATGGTGGTTGGACAATGAGTAACACAGGTACTGGTTCTACATGGTCATATGGCACAAATGCTACCGATGCTGGAGAAGGCAATTATTGGTACACTGATAATTATAATAACTATGCAAACAATACATCTACTTATGCTACGAGTCCTATTATTGACTTAACAGGTTTCTATAATTTAGAATTTTATATAGATATACGATATGAAACAGATGCAAATGATGGAGGGTTAATACAATACTCAACAAATGGTTCTACTTGGACAACTCTGGGAGCTATGGGTTCAGGAAACCGTTGGTATAATACTGCAAGTGTAGCTGCCTTAGGTAGTGTAAATGGTTGGAGTGGTAGTAATGCAGGTACTTTTGCCGCAGGTAGGAACAACTCTATAGAAGCAAGTATCGATTTACCTTCCGCTTTAGATAATGTAGCATCTGTTCAATTTAGAGTATTATTTGCATCTCAAACAAGTAATGGAGATGGATTTAATTTTGATAATGTTTTTATTAAAGGTGACCCATATATTGCATTTTCAGATCCTAGTTATGGTCCAGGTGGTGTAAATAATAACTTAAAATTATGGTTGAAAGCAGACTCAGAAGTTGGAGTAACTGCTGATGGTGCTGATATAGCAGTTTGGAATGATCAAGCACAAGATAATAATGCAGTTAGTGTAACCACAAATAGCCCAGTATTTAACAACAATGCAGCGGGAAATATCAACTTTAATCCTTACGTAGATTTTATCAAAGCTAATAGAGATATTATGAAAGGTAAGGGAGGGTATTATGCCAGAGACTATTTTATTGTACTAAAAACAGATGGTGTTATAGATAGACAAGTATCAAATACACAAGCACCTATATCTGGCAGGTATGCTACGCAAACCATGCACAGTGATGGTACTGGTTTGTTTTTTGGAGCTGGTTCTCAAAGGTTTCAAAATTATAACTCAATGGTAAATCATATGGTTAGTACGGTTCCAGGAAGTTTATCTGGAGGCATTGCAGATGAAGGTTCTTATGGAAGAACATATTCAAGTGCTACTGATTCTTATGATAGTGAAGTTATTGTGTTTAATATTAAAAATAATCCAACTAATACTTCTACTGAAATTTATAAAAATGGTATTAGAATTGATAATATTACTGGTGAAACCTCATCCAGCTTTGAAACGCTTCCTTTTACAGAATTTTTAAACTCTTATTTTGCTTTAGGTAGTGGCAGAATCTCACTGAATGGTCACCCATTTGATACTTATTTTGATGGCAAGATAAGTGAAGTATTAAGTTATTCTCAAGTAAACTCTTCATTAGATCAACATAAAATATTATCATCTTTAGCTTTAAAATATGGTATCACTTTACATGAAACTAATAGTGCTACTGCAGTAAACTTGAATGATAAAAATTACATAGATTCTCAAGGAACCGTGATTTGGGATACGTCTGTAAACACTGGTTATAATTATGATGTTGCTGGTATAGGTAGAGACGATGCCTCAGAATTAAACCAAAAACAATCTCAAAGTTCTAATGATGCAACTGATGGTTCAGGACGTATTGAAGGTATTTTAACTATTGGACTTAGTGATATTTATGATACTAACAGCGCAAATAAATCTACTAACCCAACAACCTTTAACGATAGAGAGTTTTTGATATGGGGTAGTAATGGTGCTGATTTAAACTTAGCAGCAACTGCAGTATCTGTAGATATGAGCGCAGGTATAGCTGGTTTATCAACTCCTGTATCGTTTGTATCTATGCAACGCACATGGAAAGTAGTTGAAACTGGTGGAGATATTCCATCATGTAAAGTTAGAATTCCTCAAAATGCTGTAAGAAATATAACACCTCCTGGTAGTTATTATATGTTTATTTCTGATACTGGTGTTTTTGATCCTACTGCAGATTATAGAGTCATGACTCCTGATGGTAATGGCAATTTAGAAACTGACTATAATTTTAATGCTACAAAGTATATAACTTTTGGTTATGCACCACAAGTAATTGTAGAGCGTTCTGTATATTTTGATGGGGTTGTTGATTATATTGATGCCGAAGATAATTTAGATTTAAACCCAACTGAATTTACTATTTCTGCTTGGATTAAAAGAGATATTGGTTCTACAAATGCATCAATTGTATCTAAAAGAAATGCTGCCAATAGTGAAGGATATGATTTAAGAATTAATGGTTCAGGTAGATTACAGTTTACTTTAAATGGGGGAGCTTCTACTTTAACGTCATCTGTAGCAATTCCAGAGAATGAATGGCATCAAGTAGCTGTAATTTACGATAATGGAACTGCAACTTTATATATTGATGGTGTACCAGACCCTAGTTCAACATCATCTTCATTGCCAGCTCCAGTAGCAACGACTCAAAAATTCTTAATCGCTGCTGCTGATGGTTTTGATCCGAATACTACTGATTATTTTGCAGGTAATATTGATGAAGTAAGAATTTGGAATACTGCACTAAGTATTGGGCAATTACGATATATAATGAATCAAGAGATCACTAATGATGTTACCTTAGCCCTTGAGTACGGTGATGTGATTCCAACTAGTATTACAAACAATGAAATAAGTTCAATTCCTTGGACAGACCTAGCTGGTTACTACCCTATGTCTGTTTATACTTATACAAATACAGATGATATGTCTGGTAATGGTAATCAAGGTGCTTTAAGAAATTTAGATACTGTAGATTTCCAAACAGCTCCTCTACCATACGAAACACAAGGTACAGGATCTTGGGATGTAGATGCAACTTGGTTAAACAATGCAGTACAAACGTTACCAAATTCAATATCAATAATCGATGGTACAACACCAATAGATTGGAATATTGTTGAACTAAATCATGATGTATATTTAGGAGCAAATGCTACAGATGCAAGAACCAGAGATTGTTCAGTTGAGGCCTTAATAATTAATAGTGGCGATTTACAAGTTAACGGTAGTACAGCAGCTAATACTGGTATTGGCTTAACGGTAACGCATTATTTAAAACTTGATGGGACGATTGATTTAGAAGGTGAATCTCAATTAATTCAATCTGATAGAAGTGATTTTGATGTTACAAGTACTGGTACTTTAGAAAGAGACCAACAAGGATACTCAAATACATATTTATATAATTATTGGTCTTCACCAGTTGCTCCAACCAGTAATTCTAACTATACTTTACCAGATATTATGAGTAATGTAGGATTTTTAACTTCAGGTTATAACGGAACAGCATCACCTGTAAGAATTGCTGATTATTGGATTTGGAAATATGCGAACAGACAAAGTGACAATTACTCTTTATGGCAACATGTAAGAAGTACTGGTTCATTAACTGTTGGTGAAGGTTTTACTATGAAAGGTCCTGGTACGGCTACACCAGACCAAAACTATATTATGTTAGGACAACCAAATAATGGAGATTTTAGCTTACCTATCTCAGTTGATAATGCCTATTTAGTTGGAAACCCTTACCCTTCTGCTTTAGATGCTGATCAATTTATTCTAGATAATATTAGTACGGTAGATGGCGGAACAAACACAACAAACGTTATTAATGGTGCACTATATTTTTGGGATCATTTTTCAATAAATAGTCATTATTTATCTGATTATCAAGGTGGTTATGCTATATATACGCTATTAGGTGGAACTATAGCAATCTCAACAGATTCTAGAATTAATGCCACTTATGCATCTGGCACTAAACTACCGGAAAGATTTATAGCAGTGGGACAAGGATTCTTTGTTTCAGCTGTTGATGACGGTGGTTTAACAGGGTTAACACAACCAATAGTTGGTGGAAATATCTTATTTAAAAACAGTCAAAGAACATTCCAAAAAGAGATTGTGTCTGGATCAAATTCTGGTTCTGTATTCCTTAAAAACGGAGGAGAATCTAAAGCGACTGCTAAAAATAATATAGATACTAGAGAAAAAATAAGACTGATGTTTGATTCTCCAGATGGTTATCATCGTCAATTACTAGTAGGTGTAGATCAAAAGACTTCAAAGAATTTTGATTTAGGTTACGATGCGGTACTTATTGAAGATAACCGTGAGGATATGTATTGGAGTTTAGATGATTCTAAATTAATAATTCAAGCTATTGATAATTTCAATTTAGAACAAAATATTCCTTTTAGTATGAAGATTGCTAAAACAGGTAATGCTGTTGTGAGAATTGATAATATGGAAAATATAGATGACAATAAAAACATTTATATTCATGATATAGAATTAAATACATATCATAACCTTAGAGATAGTGATTACAATGTAGTATTAACTCCTGGTATTTATAATGATCGTTTTGAAATTACTTTTTCTAACAACGCCTCATTGAATTCTGAAGATTTTGAGAATTTGGAAATAGAAGTTTATTTTTCAAATGAAAAAGAAAGCATCATTGTTAATAATCCAAAACTATTAAATATAATATCAATAGAAATGCATAATGTTATTGGGCAATCTGTAATTAAAGTTGATGATAATTTAAATGACAATTATCTTGAGATTAAAAAGAAACAACTTGATGCTGGTGTTTACATAATTAATTTGATGACTGAAAACAGAAAAATTTCTAAGAAAATTTTAATTAAATAATTACAAATTTAATTTTAAAAAAAAGCCCATAACATAGTTTAGGGCTTTTTTTATTTTCAAAAAATTACATTTAAACGGATTTATTTGCCTTTTTATCGGTTTTTAATAAAATTAATCATTATATTAGCCTAATGATATTTAATATTTAGTCCAAAACTAAATAACTATTTATGAAGAAAATTACTCAAACTATAATTATAGTATTTTCTCTCTTTTTTTTTAATAATAAATTATATGCTCAGCTTCATACAACTCCTAATTGTGGGCAAAATTTTAATTTAGTCTGGACCACAAGTACTTTAGATGATAATTGTTACTGGCCTCCTGGGCAACTTACCAATACCTATTTTAATGTTGATAATTCTGGAACCGATATAACCATAGAATTTACCGGAGAAACTAATACCTTAGGATTTTGGTCAGGACAAACGCCTAAGGTAGGTACACAATCTAGTTATTTATATAAAGGGATTGATTTATTATCCAATGGCTTTTCTGGAACAGGAATTACTTGCACAATTACATTTAGCAAACCAATTTATGCCATATCGTTTGATATACATCATGTAAACAGATGGGAAGCTAATGGAGATAAGTATACCTTTACTGGAAAGAATATGGATGGAAATATCATCTATCCAGAATTTACAAATGCACCATCCCCCACTTACACATCTGATAATAATACCGGAATAGTTAATGCAATTTCAAACATTACTTCTGGAAATAATGCTATTGTAGGTGTAAACTTTTCAGATTCAAAATATATTAAAAGTATTTCTTTTTTATGGGATGATTGTGAAACTTGTAGCACCAACCTACCCCATGCAACTGGTATTGGAAATTTTAGTTTTTGTACACCACAAAAACTAGATTTTGATGGAGTTAATGATTATATAAGTAGAAGCCCATTTTTAGGTGGCAACTCAGAAGTCACCATGATGAGTTGGATTAAACTTGATAATGAATTTAATAGTGGAGAAATTATGGGTGAACAAAATTTCAGATTATTTGTCAATAATGAAAAAAAATTGAAGGCTTCCATAAAGACTGACACAAACATAACTATTAACAGCCCAAGTATAGAACAAGCTACTATTAATGAAAACAAATGGTATCATGTTGCTTTAAAATTTGATAATAATACGGGTAAAACTACAATGTATTTAAACGGTAAAGACATATGGATGCATGAAGACAGTGCGTTAATTGGATCTTTACTTATGGACTACGAAGAGTCTAATTCTAATTATGATTTTGAAATTGGTAGAAATACCGAATTTCAAAATGATTATTTTAAAGGGTCTATTTACGAAACTAGAGTTTATAAAAAAGCTTTAAGTTTAAATCAACTTCATCAACAAATTAATCAAGAAATTGAAAATAACAATGGAAATGTTAGAGGTAATATCATACCAAAAGACATTGATGAATTATTTTGGGATGATTTAATTCTATATTACAAAATGGGCGTTATAGATACTGGTTATACACCTGATAATTCAAATAGTAAGATTAATGGTAAGCTGCATAACATGACTACTTTCCAAGATTATACAGCACCATTACCTTATGAATCTACAAAATCCTCAAATGGAAATTGGACAGAATCGAACAATTGGCTCCATGGAAGTGTATGGACTATTAATCAAGAGATACCTGAACATGCTATTATTCAAATTAAAGGAAATTTAGAATTAGACTTAGATGTAAGTACAACTGGGATTATAATAGATAAAGATGCAAATTTAATTATAAATAATAATTCTGGATTATCTAATTCTTGGTATTTAAAACTCGATGGGAAAATTGATTTAGAAGGAGAATCGCAATTAATTCAAACACAAAACAGTACTTTAGACATCATTAGTTCAGGAATTTTAGAAAAAGATTTACAAGGAACTGCTGATAAATTCACATACAATTATTGGTCATCCCCTGTTAGTAAATCAAATAATATAACAAATAACAATAAATATACAGTAAAAGATGTATTTACAAATGTAAGTTTTATTAGTACAGGATATGATGGTATTTCAAACCCATTATCCATAGCAGATTATTGGATATGGAAATATAATAATAAATTAACTGACCATTTTGCGTCTTGGCAACAAATAAGAAGCACCGGAGAAATTATACCTGGAGAAGGTTTTACTATGAAAGGTCCCGGAACAGGCTCTATAAATGAAGAACAAAATTACATACTTCAAGGAAAACCAAACAATGGCGATATTCATTTAGATGTCTATGCTGCTAACAATTATTTAATTGGAAATCCATATCCTTCTGCAATTGATGCAGTTAAATTTCTCATGGATAATAAATCTACCATTAACAATTTAGGACCAACCAACGGAACGCTTTACTTTTGGAAACATTGGGGTGGAGGTTCTCATATAGCTAATGATTATCAGGGTGGTTATGCAACATTTTCACTTTCTGGTGGTGTACCAGCCGCATCTAAAAACACAACAAGTTATTTAGTTTCAACTGGAGGCACACCAATAGAAATACCACAGCGATATATTAAACCAGGAAAAGGATTTTATATAACTGCTGAAGCAAATAGTACATTAAAATTTAATAATAGTCAGCGAGTTTTTCAAATAGAAAATAAAAATACATCAACTATAATAAAAAACAACTCTCTAAAAAAAATCTCTAAATATGTTGACAGTAGAATGAAGCTAAGAATAGGTTTTAACTCTGTAAATGCATTAAGAAGACAATTGTTAGTAACTGTTGATGAAAATGCCACTTCTGGTTTTGATTGGGGATACGATTCCAAAAATATAGATACACAAATTGATGATATGTATTGGTTAATAGATAACCAAAAATGTACGATTCAAGGTATTAATGAGATTAATAAAGAAACTATTATTCCTTTGGGTATTCATTCAAATATAGATGGTTTTAATAGTATTATGATTGATAAACTTGAAAATACAAATAGTAGCCTAGAAATATATTTACATGACAAAGAGTTAGGTATTTATCATGATTTAATACTTGGCAAATGTGAAATTTATTTTCCAGCAGGTGAATATCTAAATCGATTTGAAATTACTTTCACAAAAAATCAAACTCTAATATCTGGAAATATTGAAAATAAAGAAATTGAAGTTTACTTTTCAAATGGAAAAAATAAAATTATTATCAATAATCCAAGTTTAAAGTTCATTGAAACAGTTGAAATGTTTAATATTCTAGGACAATCTTTATTTAAATTTCAAACCAATACTTATGATAGCAAATTAGAATATAATGCTAGCCAAATTAAACCTGGTTACTATGTATTAAAAATTGAAACTCAATATGGATTAATTTCAAAAAAAGTATTGGTTAAATAACCAATGTAAAAAAGTTACCTTCCAAAAACTTAACCTCAACTAAAGTCCTAACTAATTTTTAGGGCTTTAGTTTTTTAATAAAGTAAGTTTTTTCTTCAAAAAAAGTATGGTTAACCCATAAAAAGCATTTTTGTCTATAAAAAACAGACAAATTGAAAAAAAAAATATTAAACTTTAGACAATAAAATATTAAATTCAAAAAATTAATCCAAAATCCTAACCAACCAATGAAAAAAATTCTATGCACTCTCATTATTTTTTTTAATCTTCTTTTTGTAAATAGTCAAGAAACTAAAACATCAAAGAGAATTTCTATTTCAAGTCCCTCCGAATCTATGCTTACAAAAATCAAAAGTACAGGCATTGATTTAAACTGTGGTCCAAGATTTGTTAATGGTAATCTTGAACTTGAATTAAGTTATGAAGAACTTCAAAATCTAAAAAGAAAGGGTATTAATTATAATATCCTAATTGATAATTTAACAAAACACTATTCAGACAAAAACGAACGTGAACTTCCAAAAGCAAAATCTGAATTAAATATTTTAAAAAGTAAAAGTCTAGCAAACAAAAGCGAATCATCAACTCAAAAAAGCTTGAGCCTACAAAATGTTATTATTGGTAATCCTGTACAACATGATGAATGTAGTGAAATAGATTGGGCTGTACCTAATAATTTTCAATTAGGTAGTATGGGTGGTTGCTTAACTGTAAGTGAAACTTTAGCTCAATTAGACTTGATGCGAACTTTATACCCTAACCTCATATCAATTAAAAGTGATGCATCATCTGTGGGTCAAAAAACTCACGGAAATACGACAGGAAGTTCAACTTGGTCTGGTCAAACAGTTTATTATGTTAGAATTTCAGATAATCCAGACATTGATGAAGCTGGAGAACCAGAAACGCTCATTACAGGTATGACGCATGCCCGAGAAGTTAATAGTTTAATGAATGTCATGTATTTTATGTGGTATGTACTTGAGAACTATAATAGCGATCCATTTATAAAAAATGTAGTTGATAATCAAGAATTGTATTTTATTCCTATCGTAAATCCAGATGGATTGCTTTGGAATGAAGTTATTGCACCAGCTGGTGGTGGATTACAAAGAAAAAATTTAAGACCAGGTACAGCCGATAATGGAACTACTAGTACCTCAAATAATTTAAGAGGTGTAGATTTGAATAGAAACTTTAACTATTATTGGGGATGGGATAATGCTGGCTCTTCTCCTACTACAAGTAGTAATATCTATAGAGGACCATCTGCAGGTTCTGAACCTGAAACTCAGATTTTACAAGATTTTGTTTTAAACCATGATTTTAAAGTTGCAGTAAATCATCATGGAGGCTTAAACTCGATAGTAACATCTTCCTATAATGGGAGTGTTTCAGCATTAGATTCTGGTAGAGAAGATGAGTATGCTAAATTATGTCATGATTTAACTAATTACAACAGATATATATATGGTTCTGCACCCAACACGCTATATGAAGCTAATGGTGATGCAAACGACTGGATGTTAGGTGGAGTATCCGTTAGTTCTGGTGGGCAAACAAATTCTGGTTCTGGAAAAAATGTATTAGCAATTGCACCTGAGAACGGAGATGATTTTTGGCCTTCACCAAGTTTAATAACACCTATTGCACAACGTGCCATGAGAATGAATTTTCTATCTGTTTTATATTCAGGGAAATTTGCAAAATTACATGATTTGAATAGTAGTAATATTTCATCAACTACAGGAAATTTAAACTTTGGTTTAGAATATTTAGGAAAAACCTACGACAATATTTCATTAAATGTAACTCCCATTTCATCAAATATAAGTTCTATTACATCCCCTGGAGTTCAATCGTCTTGGAATAAACTTGAACAACGAAATATATCAGTTCCATATGTCTTAAATCCTAGTATTCAACCAAATGATGAAATTGAGTTTCAAGTAACTTTAAGTAATAATGATTTTATTTTATACCAAGCTAATTATGTAAAATATTATCAATCAAATGTGTTATTTGAAGATAATCCTGATGTAAGTGGGATTTCAAATTGGACTACTTCTGGAGGTTCTTGGAGTACCACTAATGATGCTTTTTCGGGTACAACAGCTATTACAGATTCTCCAAGTGGATCATACAGTAATAATGAATCTAAAATAATTACTTTGAATTCAGCTATAAACTTATCAAATTCTTCTAGTGCATTAATTCAATTTTATGCCAAATGGGATTTAGAAAGAAATTATGATTTAGTACAACTAGAAGCTAGCACAAATGGCGGAAGTACTTGGACTGCACTATGTGGAAATTACAATAAACCTGCATCTACTCCACTAACTAATTATCACTTAAATAAAAACTCATCAGCATTTCAGCAACACCAAACTTTAAATGCAGATATTGTTTATGATGGAGATACTATGGACCAATGGGTAATGGAAGAAATTTTAATAAATGCTTCTGAAAATAGCGCTTTATTAGGACAAAATAATATTCAAATAAGATTTAGATTTAAAACTGATGGCTCTAATAGAGAAGATGATTTGACTACCACTTTTGATGGTTTCATTTTTGATGATTTCAAAGTTATTGATATTCAAGTCCCTTGTATATTATCAACTCCAATAAGTGTTATTGCGGATGCTATTACTGAAAATGCAGCTACCATAAGTTGGGACGTTATTGAATCGGCAACCTATGATTTGAGATATAGAGAAGTTGGAACCTCAACATGGATTGATTTTTTAGGATTAAATACGGTTTCAACAAATTTAACAGGTCTTTCTAACCTAACAAATTATGAAGCACAAGTTAGAGCTAACTGTGGTTCAAATGCATCAGATTATTCAGCCTCTATTAATTTTGCCACTTTAGATGTAAAACTAAACTATTGTAATTCAGCAAGTACCAATGTAAATGATGAATTTATAAGTAACGTCCAATTAAATACTATTAACAACGCTTCAGGTGCTCAGTTTTATTCTGATTTCACTAATATATCTACAACTCTAACAAAAGATTCTCAATATACTATCACAATTACACCTACGTGGACAGGTACAGTTTATAACGAAGCCTATGCTGTGTGGATTGATTATAATAGAGATGGAGATTTTGAAGACTCTGGAGAACAAGTATTTACGCAATCACCAACAAATTCTTCAAGTATAAGTGGTAATTTCACAATACCTTTAAATGCTGTAGAGAATTCAACTAGAATGCGTGTTTCCATGCAGTATAATGCCATACCAACTTCTTGTCAAACTTTTCAATATGGTGAAGTAGAAGATTATACAATAATTATTGAAAGTTCTGGTCCAGACATTATGCCTCCTGTAATTACTTTAAACGGAAGCCTATCATTGAATCTTGATTTAGGAGACAATTATATTGAATTAGGTGCATCTGCATCTGATAATATTGATGGAGATATTTCTAGTAATATTGTTATTGGTGGTGACATTATTAATACCAATGTAGTTGGAACTTATACAATAACTTATAATGTGAGTGATGCTGCAGGTAATACTGCACCACAAATCACTAGAACAGTAAATGTTATTCCAGATACAACAGCACCAATAATTACATTATTAGGTTCTAGTACAGTAAATCTTTTTGTAGGACAAGCTTATATAGAGGCTGGTGCTACTGCAATTGATAATGTAGATGGAGATATTACTTCTAATATAATTATAGCTGGTGATCCCATAAACACAAATGCCGTTGGAACTTACACCATAACTTATAATGTTTCTGATAGCTCTGGAAATGTTGCTACTGAGTCTACTAGAATTGTTAACATTATTTTATTTGTGGATTCTATTGCTCCAACTATATCATTAATCGGTTCTTCTATCCTTAATTTAAATATTGGAGATATCTATTTAGAACAAGGTGCAACAGCTTCAGATGAAACCGACGGAGATATTACATCTAATATAATTATTAGTGGTGATTCAGTTAATACTGGAATTGCAGGAACTTATGTTTTAAACTATAATGTTAGTGATTCTTCTGGCAACATCGCATTACCTCAAATCAGAACTATAATTGTTTCAGAACCAATTACGGGTTGTTTAAATGGTATTAACTCTTACCCATATTCAGAAAGTTTTGAAAATACTTTAGGAGGTTGGACGCAATCTAATCAAGATGACATAGATTGGACAGTTGATGCTAGTGGTACGCCTTCAGCAAATACAGGTCCTTCTTCAGCAATAGATGGAGCATTCTATATTTTTGTTGAAGCTTCAACACCAAATTATCCTAGCAGAAGAGCAATTATTAACTCGCCTTGTTTTAATCTGAGTGGCTTATCAGAGGCTACATTTAGCTTTAACTACCATATGTTTGGAGCTGCAGATATGGGTACTATCGACTTAGAAATAAGTAATGATGATGGACAAACTTGGACAAGTATTTGGAATCAAAGTGGTAACCAAGGTAACTCTTGGCTTACTGTTGATATAAATTTGAATTCATACATTGGTGGAAGTGTTCAAGTTCGCTTCAACAGATTTGTTGGAAGTACTTGGCAAGCTGATATAGCAATAGATAATGTTAGATTAACTGGAGTTGAAGGTAATGATAGAACACCTCCAACAATAACTTTAAACGGCGCCACTACTATTAATGTAAACGTTGGCGGAACCTATACAGAACTTGGCGCAACTGCTAATGATAATATTGATGGAAATATTTCAGCAAATATTGTAATTGGTGGTGATGTTGTTAATACTAATCTAGCGGGTACTTATTTTATAACTTATAACGTAAGTGATAATGCTGGTAATACTGCTACTGAAATTAGCAGAACTGTGAATGTAATTCCGGATACAACAATTCCTGTTATATCTCTAAACGGTGCTGCTACTATTAACCTAAACGTTGGTGGAACCTACACAGAACTTGGCGCAAATGCTAATGATAATATTGATGGTGATATTTCATCTAATATCGTAATTGGTGGTGATGTTGTTAATACTAATCTGGCGGGTACTTATGTTATAACTTATAACGTAAGTGATAATGCTGGTAATACTGCTACTGAAATTAGCAG
>JANQTJ010000006.1:13924-24239 GCA_030731745.1 Flaviramulus sp.
GCGGGTACTTATGTTATAACTTATAACGTAAGTGATAATGCTGGTAATACTGCTAATGAAATTAATAGAATCGTGAATGTGATAAGTTTACCAACAGACGCAATTGTTCATGAAGGTTATTTTGAATCTGGTTGGGATGGCTGGATTGATGGTGGAAGTGATTGCGCTAGACTTTCAGGATCAAATTCTTATGAGGGTAATTTCTCAATTCAATTAAGAGATAATTCAGGTGTTGCTTCATCAATGACCTCGCCTTTATTTAATTTATCATTATTTAATGAGGTTGAATTTAGCTTTTACTTCTATGCTAATAGTATGGAAAATGGAGAAGATTTTTGGCTACAATATAATGATGGATCTGGATTTGTAACAATTGATACATGGGCGAGAGGCTCTGATTTTAATAATAATACATTTGGAAATTTTGTTGTTACACTTAACAATTCCCAATATAATTTATCTAGTAATGCTCAGTTTAGATTACTTTGTGATGCTTCTGGTAATAATGATCAAGTTTATATAGATCAAATTATTATTACAGGATTTGGAAGTAGCTCATATTTAGCTAAATCCACACCAATTGAAAAACCTATAATAATAGATAATCCACAAAATGATATTTCTAATAATGTGCTTACTATATACCCTAACCCTGTTAAAGGAAATATACTAAATATTAAAACTTCTAAGGTTGGTAACTTAAATTACAGAATAATAAATATGTTTGGTCAATTAATAAAAACTGGAAATTCCTCCAAAATTATTATTGATAATATAGAAGCAGGAGTGTATTTTATAGAAGTACATGATGGTAATGAAATAATGACTAAAAAATTCATTAAAGAATAGAAAAAATTTACATAGTTACTAAAAAAGTCCTGAATGAAAATTCGGGACTTTTTTTTAAAAGAATGGGTAAATGTTATAATATTTGTATTTCAACGAATTTATTTACTTTTTGTCGTTTTTTTGGTTATTTTATTTATATATTTGTTGAATAGTTATTAGTAGTCCCAGAACTAATAAACCTATTTATGAAAGCTAGTAAGTTACATACTTGGCTTACATTACTTTTAATTTGTAGTATACATTTCTCAAATAATGTGACTGCACAAGAAATTAAAGTTTTGGGCAATAATATTGAGATAATCGATAATGATAATTCTCCTTCAACTTTGGACTATACAGACTATGGTTCAGCTAACCTTGGTACTTTAATAACCAGAAATTATACTATTAGTAATACAGGAAGCTCTTCACTAAATATATACAGTATTACTATTTCAAATACAACAGATTTTAATATAATTTCCACGATTCCAACATCTGTGAATGCAGGTAGTACTAAAATTTTAACTATCACTTTTAACTCATTTACTTTAGGTACAAAAAACGCAATAGTTACAATAAATAATAACGATAGTAATGAAAGTGTTTACAACTATACAATTAGTGCACGTGCAGAACAAAACTTTTTTGATAGTGATGGAGATGGTATATTAGATAATGTAGATATAGATGATGACAATGATGGTATTTCAGATTTTGATGAAGAGCTAGCTTGCAAAATTTCATCTATATCAACAACTTCAAAATATAAATATTTAAATGAAACATTTGGAGAAGGTAACCGAACTACTATTAATACAACTTATGATGCCATTACAACTTATTGTTATGAAAACGGAACTAGTACTAGTAATTCAGGAGCATGTCCAAGCTTGTCAAACATCAGTCTAAATGATGGAGAATATACTGTTTATTACAAAGCAGGAGATGGAGATGGCATAAACGACACCCCTAATGGAGAAGTAGCTTCTTGGGCTGACGCTTATTGGTACACAGGTGAAGATCACACTCCAGGCGATACCAATGGTAGAATGGCTATGTTTAATGCTTCATACGATCCCGGAACTTTTTATACTGCTACCATTATTGGGGCATTACCTAACATACCAATAACTTATAGTTTTTGGGTATTAAACTTAGACACAACAACGGCACCAGGAATTGCTACCAGATTAAGACCCAATATTTTAGTTCAATTTAGAGATGTTAATAATAATGTATTAGCTTCTATAACCACTGGAGATATCCCTCCCTCTATAAATGG
This sequence comes from Flaviramulus sp., assembly GCA_030731745.1. Classification (GTDB taxonomy): domain Bacteria; phylum Bacteroidota; class Bacteroidia; order Flavobacteriales; family Flavobacteriaceae; genus JANQTJ01. The sequence goes on from JANQTJ010000006.1 coordinate 16,038, forward strand.
AGATCCTGAAAATAGTTGGCATCAATTTACTGCAGATCTTACTTTTAATGTCAGTGAATTTTATGTATACTTCATAAACAATGAAGTTGGTGGCTCTGGAAACGATTTGGCAATAGACGATATTGTAATTTCTCAAACACTTTGTGATACAGACTCCGATGGGGTTGCTGATATTTTTGATTTAGACTCTGATAATGATGGAATCCCAGATGTTGTAGAGGTTGGTTTGGGTAATTATAGTGAAGGTACTGCAACATTAACTGGATGTACCTCGTGGGTTGACACCAATTATAATGGTATGCATGATTTAAGTGAAGGCCATTTAGTATTAGATTCTGATGGTGATGGAACTCCAAATTATTTAGATTTAGATTCTGATAATGACACTGTTTTTGATGTAGATGAATCTGGAGCTGGAAACACTTCAAACCCTAATTTTATAAATGGCGACGGAGATATCACTGGTGATGGTGTTGGAGACGGTTTAGATACAGATACGACTAGAGAAACTGATTTAGATTCTGATGGTGTTTTAGAATATTATACAGATGGAATTTTAGACTTATATGACTACTATGATGGTGTTACATTTAGCACCTCTTATGGAAACTCAAACCAAGGCTCAACTGGTACGGGATGGAATTACTATGTTAAAGACTCTGATAATGATGGAACTCCAGACTATTTAGATATAACATCAGATGGAACTAGATTTGATATCTCAAAAACATTGTATGCAAATTTAGATTTAAATAATGATGGCGTAATTGATGATACTTTAGATTCTGAAGGCGATGGTATTATTGATTTATTTGATACCAACGATAATGTATTTGGATCTCCTAGAGATTTAAGTGATAAATTTCAATTATATTTTGATGGAAGAAATGATTACGCAGACGATACTGAAATTTTAAGTGGTTTACAAAATACTAGCATAATGGGTTGGATAAAAATTGATCCTGAGTTATCAGTAAACAGTGTGGTGTTTGGGCAAACTAATCTTGAAATTAAAGTAGATACTACTGATGATGAACCTAGAGTATATGCAATTGCAAATGGTGTTTCAATTGCAAACAATACTGAAACACACCCTATAGTTGTAAATAAATGGTATCATTTAGCTGCGGTTTATGATGGTACAAATAATAGCTTAAAAATGTATTTAAATGGTGAAAATATTGCAAGTACTTCTTGTTTAAGTAGTGCCTTGGATACAAACAATCATGCTTTCACCATAGGGAAATCTGCAAATCCTTCTATTAACAATTCATATTTCAAAGGTTTTATAGATGAAGTGCGTGTTTTCAATAAATCACTTACTAGCAATGAGCTTCAAAAAATGGTTTATCAAGAAATAGAAAATAATTCTGGAATCATTAGAGGTACTATTATTCCTAAAGATATCTATGACTTTGATTATAATAACCAAATCTCTACACCATTAAATTGGTCATCTCTGTTAAGATATTATAGATTGGATAATTTCAATGATGATATAATAGATGACTTAACTTCTCCTAATGTTGATATTGAATCGGGTGCAAAAATTTATAATGTAAAAATAATTGAAGATCAAACAGCTCCACTTCCGCATGTAACAATAAACTCATGTAGTGGAAATTGGAATGATTATAACAATTGGGAAAACGGAAACACGCCTTCAGATTCTGATTATCTAATTGTAAATATTAAAGGTAATATTGAAACTAATACTAACATTTCTACTATTGGATTAATATTAGAAAATGGAAGTAAAATAGAAGTTAATGGAGATTCTGGTTTATTTAACTCCTGGTATACCAAGTTAGATGGAGATATTGATTTACAAGGCGAATCGCAATTTATACAAACTTTGGATAGCGAATTAGCATCAAATAGTTCTGGAACTCTAGAAAAAGACCAACAAGGTACAGCAGATACGTTTACATATAATTACTGGTCGTCTCCTGTAGGTAAATCAAATAATTCAACTAATAATAATAGTTATAAGTTACCAGATGTTATGCAAGATGTAACTTTTTTAACTTCTGGTTACAATGGAAAGGCATCCCCTCTCAGTATTGCTGATTATTGGATTTGGAAATTTAGTAATAAACAAAGTGACAATTATTCCCAATGGCAACATGTAAGAAGTACAGGCACTTTGCTAACAGGAGAAGGTTTTACAATGAAAGGTCCCGGAACCGGTTCAATAAGCTCGCTTCAAAATTATATTTTTAATGGAAAACCAAACAATGCAGATGTAAATTTAAATATTACAATAGGTAATGCTTATTTAATTGGAAATCCCTACCCATCAGCAATAGATGCAGAACAGTTTATATTAGATAATGGTTCAACGATTGCAGGAGATGGTGCAACAACAGGCATAATATATTTCTGGGAACATTGGGGAGGTGGTTCTCATATTTTAAAAGAATATCAGGGTGGTTATGCTACCTACTCTTTATCAGGGGGAGTTCCAGCAGCTTCATATGGTACAAATGATCCTGATGTATCTACTTGTGGTAGCCCTACTAAAATACCCGGACGCTATATTCCAATAGCTCAAGGTTTTTTTATAAATGCTGAAAATAGCGGTATTATAAAATTTAATAATGGCCAAAGAGTTTTCCAAGTAGAAGATAGTACTAATTCAGTTTTCACAAAAAATAGTATTAATAAAACTTCAAAAAATAACATAACTAATCCTGAAACTGATACTAGATTAAAACTAAGATTTGGTTTTAATTCTAACGGAACTATTTACAGACAATTATTATTAACTAAAGATAGTAGAGCTAGTTTAGATTATGATTGGGGATTTGACGCTAAAAACATTGACAACCAAATAGATGACATGTATTGGATGATCAACGAGGATAGATATATCATTCAAGGAGTAAACGAATTAAACGAACAAAGTATTTTTCCTGTTGGAATTCACACCAAAAGAAATGGTTTAAATAGTTTCTCAATAGATAAAATAGAAAATGCTCCTTCAAATTTAAATATTTATTTACATGACAAAGAATTGGGTATTTATCAGGATCTAAAAGAAAATAATTATGAAATTATAATTCCTGCTGGCACGTATTTAGATCGTTTTGAAATTACTTTTTCAAACGGACAGATTTTATCGAATAATGTTTTTGAAAACACATTATTTAAAACTCATTATTCAATAAAAAACAAAAGTATCATTATAAACAATCCTATTTCTAAACAAATTGAATCAGTTGAAATACTCAATATCCTTGGGCAATCATTGATTAAATTTCAAACAAATACAAATAAAACCTATTTAGAATATAATATTGGACAGATAAAAACTGGTAACTATATTTTAAAAATTAAAACCGAATTTGGTTTGATTTCTAAAAAAATATTGATTAAATAGTGAATTGGATTAAATTCATTTTAATTTTAATTCAAGACTTAAATTAGCTTTTTAATCTTTTTATCGTGTTTTTTAGCATTTCATCGTGTTTATTCAAAATAAAGTTGTATATTAGCTTAATGATTAAAAAAAAATTTGGAAAAATGACATAATAATAAAAAAACACCTACAAAATATTGTAAGTGCAATTAAAAAAAGTATTGAAAGATTATTAATTATTTGAGTTAGTCACTTTAAAATAAATACTCCAAATCTACGATACTATACAGGTCCTGAATTGACGTTCAGGACTTTTTTTATTTTATATGAAGAATTAAATCTTCCAATGAAACTTTAAACTGTTCACCTGTTATCATTTTTTTAAGTGAATAGGTATTTGAATTGATTTCCTCCTCGCCTACTAAAACTACAAATGGGATGTTACGCTTATTAGCATGATTCATTTGTTTTTTCATTTTAGCATTATCCGGATATAACTCTGCATTAATACCTTGAGTTCTTAGTACTTTAACAGCTTTTAAACAAAAAAGTGCTTCATTATCACCAAAATTTATAAAAAGTACATCAACATTTTTAGCTACAGTTTCAGGAAATAATCCTAACTCATCTAAAACTAAATAGATACGATCTAAACCAAAACTAATACCTACCCCACTCATATTTGGCATACCAAAAATACCCGTTAAATTGTCGTAACGACCACCACCACCAATAGAACCCATTTGTACAATTTTTGGCGCAGCTACTTCAAAAATAGCACCGGTATAATAATTTAATCCACGAGCAAGTGTAACATCTAGTTGAAAACTAGCAGTAGATAAACCCAATTCTGTAATGGCAGAATTTATAAAAGCCAATTCATCAATTCCCTTTTTTCCCTCTTCAGAAGTATATAAGATACTTTTTAAACTCTCTATTTGAGACTCAAAAGAACCAGACATAGTAAATAATGGTTGTAATTTTGAAATGCCTTCTTGTGTAATACCTTTAGTAAGCATTTCTTCTTTCACTTTCTCCTCGCCTATTTTATCTAACTTATCAAGTGCAACTGTAAAATCAATTAATTTATCAGAAGCTCCAATAACCTCGGCAATACCAGATAAAATCTTCCGATTATTTATTTTAATAGTAACACCTTTTAATTTTAAAGCAGAAAACACAACATCATATAATTGAATGAACTCGACTTCTTGCCATAACGAATCACTTCCAACAACATCTGCATCACATTGATAAAACTCTCTAAAACGACCTTTTTGTGGTCTGTCTGCACGCCAAACAGGTTGTATTTGGTAGCGTTTAAAAGGGTATTCTATGTCGTTTTGATATTGTACAACATAACGTGCAAAAGGCACTGTTAAATCATAGCGTAGGGCTTTTTCAGAGATACTAGCCGTAAGCTTATTCGAGTCTTTTTCTTTGTATGCTGATTCATTAGCCTTATTTAAATAATCCCCAGAATTTAAAATCTTAAAAATCAATCTATCTCCTTCATCACCATATTTTCCCATGAGAGTTTCAGAATTTTCAAAACTAGGTGTTTCGATAGGTTGAAATCCAAAACGCTCAAAAGCATCACGGATGGTGTTAACAATATAGTTTCGTTTAGCAACTTCTTCTGGATTAAAATCTCTTGTACCTTTTGGAATACTTGGTTTTTGGGCCATATTAACTTTCTGCGAAAGCAGGTGTATTTTAAATGATAGTTTAATAAATAATTCCACATTATACTAATACCAATATTGTTGCATGTTGTGGTAGGGCAAAAATAATAGTTTTTATTGGAAATGGATTCCTGCCCGGACAGGAAAGACAAAATTTAATTTATCAAAGTATCAAAATACTTAAATAAATCACCTTTAGTAATAACGGCACCTTGTTCAATCATTTTAAATTTATCTAAGTTTTTATCATCTGTGTATGCTTTATCAGCTTGTAAAAACTCAACACTTTCATCCATTAAATTTTCACGCAACCAATTATAACCTTCTGGTGTCGTTATATCAACATCATGTTTTACATTTATCACAATAGCTTGCATTTTATCTATATCCAAATGAAATAAATATAAGTGTTTTGGAGACATATGTTCTAAATATTCAGCCTTATTTAAAACCCCCTCCCATATTAAATCGCTGAAAACATCTAATTCCATTTCTGCAAGATCAGGCTTATTCACTTTTAGATTAGTCCACTCGTCATGAGTAATAGACTGTGTGGATAAAAAATTAATAAACTCTAGATGTAATTCATCAAACTGTTCTTTGGTAAGTCTTCTGTATTTCATTTTTACTTTTAAAATAAAATTAAATGTGAGATATTTATATTTAAAACTCTAAAATAAAAAAGCCTCAACAAAGTTGAGGCTTTTTTATATGTAATGTAAGCTTAATTTGCTTGTGCAATAACCTCAAATTCTAAATCTACAGATACTTCTCTGTGTAAACGAACTACGGCTGTGTACTTTCCTAAGCGTTTAACAGTAGTAACTGTGATGAATTTTTTATCAATAGACTGACCTTCTTTTTCTAAAGCTTCAGCTATATCTATATTACTTACAGAACCAAATAATTTGTCACCTGTCCCTACTTTAGCAGAAATTCTAACTTCTAAAGCTTTTAAAGCTTCAGCAATTTTGTTAGCATCGTCAACTATTTTCTTTTCTTTAAAAGCTCTTTGCTTTAAGTTTTCTGCTAATACTTTCTTTGCAGATACTGTAGCTAAAATAGCTTGTCCTTGAGGAATTAAAAAGTTTCTACCATAACCGTTCTTAACTGTTACAACATCGTCTTTAAATCCTAAATTTTCAACGTCTTGTTTTAATATAAGTTCCATTGTTATCGGTATTTTATTTTAATAAATCTGCTACGTAAGGCATTAAAGCTAAATGACGTGCTCTTTTAACAGCTACAGACACTTTTCTTTGATACTTTAAAGAAGTTCCTGTTAAACGTCTTGGTAAAATTTTACCTTGCTCGTTTACAAACTTTAATAAGAAGTCTGGATCTTTGTAATCGATATATTTAATACCCGATTTTTTGAAACGACAATACTTCTTAGTTTTGTTTGTATCAATATTTAATGGTGTTAAATATCTAATTTCACCATCTTTTTTTCCTTTTGATTGTTGCTCTATCGATGTAGACATAATTACGCTTTTACTTTAAGTTTTTCTCTTCTTCTTTCTGCCCAAGAAACGGCATGTTTGTCTAACGTTACAGTTAAATAACGCATAAAGCGTTCGTCACGTCTGAACTCTAATTCTAAAGTATTAATTACTTCACCTGATACAGTGTACTCAAATAAGTGATAAAATCCACTTTTCTTGTTTTGTATTGGGTAAGCTAATTTTTTTAGCCCCCAATCTTCTTTAGCTACCATCTTAGCTCCGTTAGAAACAAGAAAATCTTCGTATTTCTTTACTGTTTCCTTTATCTGATCTTCAGACAAAACGGGATTTAAGATGAAAACAGTTTCATAATGATTCATAAAAATCTATTTTATTGTTAAAAATTGGGTGCAAAATTAGTGAATACATATATATTATACAACATTTATTTCAATCATATTTTAAACTTGTGAAATTTGTTAATATCTCTTGAAAAATAATTGGCATGAATTTAGTTATAAATGCTACATTTACATTGTTAATAATCTCAGTTGATTTGTTAAAATTATGTTAAAATGAACATTTCAACGATGTTTTTTGGTTTTTACCCGAATTTTTTGTACTATTGTCGATATCTTAACCGAAATAATATAAAATGTTATGACTTTAAACTGTGTAGTAGTAGACGATTCAGCAATACAACGTCTCTCTATTGTTAAGTTAGTCGAGAATCACCCATCTCTTAACTTAATAGCAGAGTACAGTAGTGCTTTAGAAACTAAAAATGGTTTAAATACGCATCAAGTTGACTTAATCTTTTTAGACATTGAAATGCCAGTGCTAAATGGATTTGAACTTTTAGACGTATTAAACAACAAACCCCAAATTATTTTTGTAACCGGTAAAACTGAGTATGCTTTTAAAGCATTTAACTACGACGCTACCGATTACTTACATAAACCAATTACAAGAGAACGTTTTAACGTAGCTGTTGAAAAAGCTTTAGAACAACACAAATTGACTTTAGACTTTAACGAAGAAGAAGGTGAACACATCTTTGTAAAGAGTAATCTAAAAAAACGTAAAGTTTATATTAAAGACATTAAATGGATTGAAGCTCTTGGTGATTACGTAAAACTAGTTACAGAAGAAAATAGCTTAGTTGTACTTTCTACTATGAAATCTTTTGAATCTGAATTACCTGATGGTAAGTTTTTAAGAATTCATAAATCTTACATTGTAAATCTTGATAAAATAGACAGGTTTAATAGTAAAAATGTTGAAGTTGGTGCTTACGAAATTCCTTTAAGTAGAAATAAAAAGACACAACTTGTTGATGCTTTAAATAATATTTAAAGCTTAATATAAATAAACTTAAAAGTTATCGACATTTAAAATTACTTTAACCGACCGAAAATCTTTAATACTAGAGAAGCTGTTATTTACTTTAATAATAGCTTCTTTTGTTTTTGATAAGGATTGTTTTTTTGGGATTTTTACTAGAATATTTTTATGAAACTGATTTCTAATTCTTGCTATTGGTGGAGATTCTGGTCCCAGAATATAATCACCAAAAACACTTCTTAAAGATTTAGCAAACCAAATAGAAGCTAACTCTACCCTATTATAATCTTTATGTTTTAATGTAATTTTAATTTGTTTATAAATTGGCGGGTATTTATAATTATAACGATCATTCATTTGCTCGTTA
>JANQTJ010000007.1 GCA_030731745.1 Flaviramulus sp.
GTATTAGAAGTATTCCTACAATGCTTTTTTGTCCAATGGACGAGGCACCTCAAATGGCAAATGGTGCCTTACCAAAAACAGAATTAGAGCGAATTATTGCAGATGTTTTAAAAGTGTAGCCCATCTTAAAGGTATAAAAGAATCCAAATTTTAAAGAATTCTGAAAAATGAAACTTTCAGGATTTTTTTATTGAGAAATTTAATACATAAGTTTTTTATGTATAAGAAAATTATGCATATATTTGTTTTGAAAATATATTCAAAAATGGGAAATCAAAAATTATATAAAGGCTCTTTACAAACCATCATTTTGCAACTACTAGCTAGTAATGATAAAATGTATGGCTATGAAATTACCCAAAAAGTAAAAGAACTCACCAAGGGCGAATTAAATATTACAGAAGGTGCTTTGTACCCAGCTTTGCACAAATTAGAGGCTGATGGTTTGTTGGATGTGGAAGTTGCAAATGTGGGAAACAGACTCAGAAAATACTACAAATTAACTGAAAATGGCACTAAGGAAACAGCCAGTAAATTGGTTGAAATGCAAGAGTTTTTAAAAACAATGCAACAGTTGGTAAACCCTAAATTTAGTTTGGAATAATATGGGAATAAACTACAAAATAACAGAAAAGCAATTGGCTTTTTTGGAGGGTTTTCTAAATAGAAAATATCCAGAGATAAGCAATGAAACTCGAATTGAATTGATAGATCATTTAATTTCTGATTTTGAGGCAACAACCGAAAACGGAAACTTATCTCAATATTTATCAAATGAATTAGCGTTTATTAGGAAGTTTGTTTTTAATCGAGTTAGTAAGGTGAAAAAATCGTATAGTAAAGAAACTTGGAATCAATTTTTTCGTTTTTTTACGAATATAAAACTCATACCAATTACTATTAGTGTTATTCTTTTATTTTACTTTTTAAATGGGAATTTCTCAAACAAAATAGGTTATTTAACTTTATTAATTTCACAGATAATTATTTTTGGCTACTCTGTTTTCTCAGGTATGATAAATAAAAAAGAGTTAAAAAACTTAGATGAAGTTAAGTTTTTAGGAGCAGACATATGGTTGTCATTTGTTTTAGTACAATTTTTAGGCGAGAGTCATATTAGAGAATTAATTATTTCTAACGCAATTATTTTTACAATTTATGCTTCTTTTATTATTATTCATGGTTTAGCTGCAAATATGGTTTTGAAAAAGCACAAAAAAATCATCTTAGAAAAATATAAACACTTGTTAAACTAACGCTATGGAATTAACAACACAACAAATCCATCAAATAGAAACCTATTTACAAAAAAGAAAGGTTGATTTTATCGA
>JANQTJ010000008.1 GCA_030731745.1 Flaviramulus sp.
AATATACATCAAAGGAAATAAATAATATTTAAGTTCGCATTTCTGAAAACAATGATGAACTATATATAGATTTTGATTTTCTTGGCTACTTTGATGGATTGGTTCTAGAAGTTTATTATAATTCTAAAGAAGGTAAAGGAATTAAACTTTTAGGAACTGTAATTGATTCAGGCAACTTCGTTGAATTCCATGAGCGATTTTACCAATTTAAATATTTTTTGTTTTTAACTAAAATTGGTAAAAAACCTGCACCAATATTTGCTCTAATAATGGTTCTTTTGTTACCAATTACTATATTTCTTTTCCCTCTAATTATATATAAATTTTTAGTGCTAAAGAAAACTATGCCAAATGAATTTGTATTGCGGTCTAAAGAAAACTGGCTACAACAACGTATATAATTTATTGCTAGTTCTAGCTTACTTACGAAAATCCTTGCGGATTTTCTATTTGGTTTGTATTTGCTAAAATAGGTGCTTAAACATGCAATTAATCTTATACAAAAAAACCTCGAAGCTTTTAAACTTCGAGGTTTTCATTTCTAACTAATAAATAACTAATCTCAAAAAATTATCTTTTGTTTTTCTTCTGCTTTTTTACTTTACCATGTTGTTTGTAATAGTAGTAGTTGTCATCATTATTATAATGGTAATCGTCTCTATCGTTCTGTCTTGTAACATCATATAGTACATTACGGTTGTATGTATTTACATAACCTCTGGTATTTACAATTTCTCCCCAACGGTTGTAATTAACTTGTAATCCACCAACTTGTGCTACCGTTGCATTTCTGCCTCTGCCGTATCGTATGTAAACCGAGCCTGCACGTGTAATGTTTCCGTATCTATCATAATTTAAAAACACATTACCTATGCGTCTTACTTTACCATCTCTATCATGTACAACTTGAACACCACTATTTACTCGATTTGAGCTAAAACTTACACTTACATTCGGGCCTCGGTATGTAGCATTCACACTACCTCGTCTTGAATTATTTTTGTAATAAGCATCATCATAATAACCATTTCCAGAATGTGTATTAAAATCAAAACTTCCATCAGGGAAAATTAAAAACTCAACACCACGTTCCATAAATACGATAGGTTGTGCATAACGATAACGTTTTGAAATATCTAAATTGTCTCCTGGTTTTTGGTTGGTTTGCTCTGTTGCTGATGCGGTTGTTAATCCTATTAACAAACCTGCAAATAATAGTACTAATCTTTTCATAATTATAGGATTTTACATTTTGCCTACTCTTTAGCTTTTCGGCTTTCGCTATTGCTTATTAGTTTTCAATTTGCGTGCCAAAAATGTAAGATTCTTATTTACAGTTAATTATAGTTTGTTAGTCATTTCGACGATAGGAGAAATCACATATTTTAAGTAAGTAATGATTATAAAAGTATAATGCGATGTCTCAATCGTGCCTCATTTCGACATGACCTACATTTTTATTTAGATTTACCAGTAGATTTAGAATATGATGTGGAATATCATAAAGGAAAATAATTATTCTTAGATTTAAAGATGCAAAATCAATACTTTGTTTATATAACAACTAATAAGTATAGAACAACTTTATATACAGGTTTTACTAATAATATCCAAAATAGATTATCTCAACACTATTTTGATAGCCAAAATGCAAAAAAGTCATTTGCGGGTAAGTAAGCTTGTATGTATTTAGTTTATTATGAGACTTTTGAATTTCCAAAACAAGGAATTACTAGAGAAAAGGAATTGAAAAAATGGAGACGTGAAAAGAAAAATAAACTTATTTCAGATTTTAACCCCAAATGGGAAACCTTAAATAATCAAGTGTTTTAAATGATGCGATGTCTCAATCGTATCTCACATCTATATGACTAAAAGTTTATAAATTATTATTACTTTTATATAAACCAATCATTTTAATGAAAACCAAATTAGAAACTTGTAAAAATTGCGAGCAAGAATTTGATGAAGACTTTAAGTTTTGTCCGCATTGTGGGCAACAGGCTAAAGATGAACTTACCGTTAAAGTGTTGTTTTATAACACAATAAGTAACTATTTTTCTTTTGACGCTCGTTTTTTAAAAAGCTTTTTTCCATTATTATTTAAGCCAGGATATTTAGCCAAAAAATTTATAGAGGGTAAGCGGTTGTTGTATTTACATCCGGCGCAATTGTATCTTTTTATATCAGTGGTTTTTTTCTTTGTGTTTTCTTTTATTCAGCGTGATCAAGTACAAAGTTTAGATAATAAGTTAGCAAAAACCTTAAAAAAAGAGCAGGTTGTCGATACTATTTCACCTCAACACATTAGAGATTCTTTAAATATTTTAAAATTGCAAAAGAAAAAAGTTAAAGATTCTATTGCTCGTGCTGCTCTTCGTAAGACTCTAATGGATAATAAGCTGTTTCATAGTTTTTCAGAAACCCAAATAGACTCGATTGTAAATGGAGAGAATTATCAAAACAATGGTGTGCTTAATTTTGATTTTAATGAAAAGTCTATAGATTTATTAATAGAAATGGGTGCCACTGATGCAGTTGTTTTAAAAGAAATGGGACTAAATGACGATGCTGGTGCATTTGAAAGACGTTTTTACAAGCAAATCTTAAAGTTTTATAAATCGAGAAAGGGTGGTAGTATTTTGCAAGCATTTTACGATACTATTCCTATTGCTATGTTCTTTTTATTACCAATTTTCGCACTCTTTTTAAAAGTTTTTTACAGAAAAAGTGGCAGTTATGCACATCACTTAGTTTTTAGTTTTTATTATTTTTCATTCTTGTTTACTGTATTCAGTATTATTATTTCAATAAACTTTATTTATGATATTCCAGATTGGATTGATTTTTTAATTGCTGTATCGACGTTTATTTATTTATTAAAAGCGCTTCGAGTATTTTATCAACAAGGTAGATTTAAAACCTTTTTAAAAGGTGGTATCGTTACGTTTTTATTTTTATCGTTTGTTGCGCCATTAACGGCTTTTATTTTAGGAATGTTTGCATTTATGTTTTACTAAATTTTATTACTAAGCTTAAGCGTGCACGTGTTTTGCGTTAGGGATTGCAGAGGAAAGCCCACAGCCCAACGTAGGAGGTGCGAGGACTTGTAGGGTAAAGCCCGACCCATGGTAACGCCCAAATAATTATAATGAAGCTAGAGTTTTTCTTTTAAATACTTACCAGTTTCTGAAGCTTTAACCTTAATAACATCTTCTGGAGTTCCTGATGCAACTAGATTTCCTCCTGTTTCTCCCCCAAATGGCCCTAAATCTATAATATAATCGGCACATTTAATAAGTTCCAAATTATGTTCTACAACTATAATTGAATGTCCGTTTGCTATTAATGCATTAAAGGACTTTAACAACTTTTGAATATCATGAAAATGTAAACCTGTAGTTGGTTCATCAAAAATAAAAAGTGCTTTATCTTTATTATTTCCTTTTCCTAAAAAGGAGGCTAGCTTTATACGTTGGGCTTCACCACCTGAAAGGGTAGATGAGCTTTGGCCTAACGTTACATATCCCAAACCAACATCTTGCAAGGGTTGTAGTTTGCTTTTGATTTTGGTTTGCTTCGTTTCTTCAAAAAAAGCAATGGCATCATCAATAGTTAAGTTTAAAATATCATCAATATTTTTATCAGCAAACGTTACTTCTAAAACCTCTTTTTTAAAGCGTTTGCCTTTACAGGTTTCACATTCTAAATGCACATCTGCCATAAATTGCATTTCAATAATTACTTCACCATCGCCTTTACAAGTTTCACAACGCCCGCCATCTACATTGAAACTAAAATGTTTTGCTTGATAATTTCGTATCGTGCTTAATTTTTGTTTTGAGTAAAGCGCACGAATATCATCATAAGCTTTAATGTAAGTAACCGGATTTGAACGCGATGAACGCCCGATAGGGTTTTGATCTACAAACTCAATATTTTTAATATTACTATAATTTCCTTCTAGCGAGGTAAACTGACCAGGTTTATCTCCAAAATCAGTTAATTTTTTTTGCAATGCAGGATATAAAATCTTTTTTACCAAAGTACTTTTTCCACTACCAGAAACACCTGTTATTACGGTTAACATGCCTAAAGGAAAATGAACATCTATATTTTTAAGATTGTTTTCTCTAGCACCTTTTATATCAACGAAATATTTTGATTCTCGTCGCTTTTTAGGAACTTCAATTTTTAAAGTTTCATTTAAATACTTAGCCGTTAAAGAGTTTGAAACTAAAATATCATTGTAAGTTCCATGCGCCACAACATGGCCACCAAACGTTCCAGCCTCAGGGCCAATATCAATAATTTCATCGGCAGCTTTCATAATATCCTCATCGTGTTCTACAACAATAACGGTATTTCCTAAATCGCGTAATTGTTTTAAAACTAAAATTAAGCGTTCCGTATCTTTTGGATGTAAACCAATACTTGGTTCATCTAAAATATACATAGAACCGACTAAGCTACTACCTAATGAGGTTGCAAGGTTAATACGCTGGCTTTCACCGCCAGACAAGGTATTTGACTTTCTGTTAAGTGTTAAATAATCTAAACCAACGTTTGCCAAAAACGATAAGCGATTGTTAATTTCCTTTAGCAATCTGTTGGCAATTTGTGTATCATAATCGTTTAACTGCAATTGTTTAAAAAAATTAGCCAATTTATCAAGTGGCATTTCTACCAAATCGGTTATAGTAGCACCACCTACTTTTACATAATTGGCTTCAACTCTTAAACGTTTTCCATTACAAGTTTTGCACTTAGTTTTTCCACGATAGCGCGATAACATAACGCGGTTTTGAATTTTATAAGCTTTAGATTCTAATTCAGCAAAAAAAGAGTTCAAGCCTTCAAAATATTGATTTCCATCCCAAATAAGTTGTTTTTGAGCAGCACTTAACTCAAAATAGGGTTTATGAATTGGAAAATCGAATTTATGTGAATTGTTCACTAATTGGTCTCTATACCAGCTCATACTTTCTCCACGCCAAGGAAAAATAGCATTTTCATATACCGAAAGTCCTGTATTAGGAATGACTAAATCGTCATCTATTCCAATAATATCGCCATAACCTTCGCATTTTGGACAAGCGCCATACGGATTATTAAAACTGAACAAATGAATATTTGGTTCCAGAAAAGTGATATTGTCTAGTTCAAATTTATTACTAAAATGTCGTTGCTTATTATCCGACAAAGTTTCAATAATACATTCCCCTTTACCTTCAAAAAATGCCGTTTGAATAGCATCAGCTAATCGATTGAAAAAATCTTCTTCAGCTTTTAAAATAATTCTATCTACAACCAATAAATAGGTGTCTTTTTTATTGAGCTTTTCTACTTCATCAATTCTTAAAACGGTATTATTTACTTGAATTCTAGCATAACCTTGCTGCTGTAGTGTTTTAAGTTTATCTTCTATAGTTCTGCCTTCTTCTAAATAAATAGGAGCTAGAAGCAATAATTTTTCACCTTCAGAAAAGGACTTTAAATAATTTAAAACATCCGTTACAGTATCTTTTTTTACTTCGTTGCCAGAAGTAGGCGAGTAGGTTCTGCCAATTCTTGCAAAAAGCAGTTTTAAATAGTCATAAATTTCAGTGGTCGTTCCAACTGTAGAACGTGGATTAGTAGAATTAACTTTTTGCTCAATAGCAATAGCAGGCGCAATACCTTTAATATAATCTACTTTTGGTTTGTTAAGTCTGCCCAAAAACTGGCGGGCGTAACTTGAAAGGCTTTCAACATAACGTCTTTGGCCTTCAGCATAAAGCGTGTCAAACGCCAAACTAGATTTTCCAGAACCCGATAAACCAGTTATAACCACTAATTTATTTCTCGGTATTACAACATCAATATTTTTTAAATTATGAAGTTTAGCACCTTTAATAATGATATTTTCTTTTGGATTAACTTCGGAAATACTAGTGTTCATAGGCTCTTATAGGAAATAAAACAGCAAAGATACTACAAGAAAACGAGCATAAAAAATTACTGTTTATCGAATAAATTGTTAAAAAAAGTTCCTAATTTTTGTTTTTTAGGAACGATTGTTGTTATATTTGACTTATAATTAGCAATTTAATCAATTCTTGCCTATAGCAGAAAATTACTTTTAAACATTTAACCCCAAGCAAAGAAGCCCTCTTCTGTGCATTAAAAGTAATTATTATGCAATACGAACTTATCCCAGATGCTACATTGGTTAGCAACTACATTAAAGGTGATGAAAGTGCCTTAGAAATTCTAGTAAAGAGGCATAAACAAAGAATTTACAGTTTTATTTACTCAAAAGTTTACGATAGGGATGTGGCTGAAGACATTTTTCAGGACACTTTTATTAAAGTTATTCGTACACTAAAACGAGGTGCCTACAATGAAGAAGGTAAATTTTTACCATGGGTTATGAGAATTTCTCATAATTTGGTTATAGATTTCTTTAGAAAAAATAACAGAATGCCAAAATTTGATAATACAGGTGAGTTTAGTATTTTTTCTGTATTAAGTGACTCAAGTTTGAATGCTGAAAAAGCCATTATTAAAGAGCAGGTTGAAAATGATGTAAGACGGTTGATTGATGAATTGCCTGAAGATCAAAAAGAAGTTTTAATGATGCGTATTTATAGCGATATGAGTTTTAAAGAAATATCAGATAAAACAGGTGTTAGTATTAATACAGCTTTAGGGCGAATGAGATATGCGCTTATTAATTTAAGAAAAATAATAGATAAGCATAATATAGTTTTAACTAACTAATACAATAAAGTAAATTTTGTTGCGTTAATAATTTGAAATAATCCTTAAATTATAAAAATGGCAAAAATTTACTCTGAAAATTCTATTACAAAAACAAAAGATCTTGAACCGAGGGAAGAAACGGTTAATTTTCTTCTAAATTATTCTAAGGCTTTAAGTGTTATAAGTTTTAATAAAATGAAGTTTGAAGCGCTTCTAAACTAAGTTTTCAAAAGTCCTGATAATATTTATTATCAGGACTTTTTTAATTTCTTGTAATCATTTATCACAGTTTTTCTACCAATAGTTTTTGTGATAATATCCTTTTCTAAATCCCATCCTCTGGCTGGTGAAAATTGCCTACCATACCAAATAATCTGCAAGTGTAAATCATTCCATAATTCTTTTGGAAAGAGTCTTTTTGCATCTTTTTCTGTTTGAACCACGTTTTTACCATTGGTTAAATTCCATCGATACATTAATCTATGTATGTGCGTGTCAACAGGAAATGCAGGAACTCCAAAAGCCTGAGACATCACTACGCTAGCCGTTTTGTGTCCAACAGCAGGAAGTTCTTCTAAAGCTTCGAAACTTTGAGGCACTTGCCCTTCATGTTTTTCAATCAGTATTTTTGAAAGTCCATGAATACCCTTGCTTTTCATTGGTGATAATCCTACAGGTTTTATAATCTCTCTTATTTCTTCAACGGTAAGCTTAATCATATCATAAGGATTATCAGCTCTTTTAAATAACAAAGGTGTTATTAGATTAACTCTTACATCGGTACTTTGAGCAGACATTAAAACTGCAATTAATAATGTGTACGGGTCTTTATGATCTAAAGGAATGGGGATTTCTGGGTAAAGTTTATAAAGTGTATTAATTACAAAGTTTACTTTCTCTTTTTTAGTCATAAGTTGTATTTTTGAAAAAAATCAAAGTTAAGACTATGAAAACATTAAAACAAGGTGATGTTGTGCCTAATTTTTCAGCAAAAGACGAACAAGGAAATAAGGTTGCATTAAGCGATTATAAAGGAAAAAAACTTATTGTGTTTTTTTACCCTAAGGCTAATACGCCAGGTTGTACCGCTGAAGCATGTAATTTAAGAGATAATTATGCAGAGTTACAAGAAAAAGGTTTTGAATTATTAGGTGTTAGTGCGGATTCTGAAAAGCAACAAGCTAATTTTAAAAATAAATATGAATTTCCTTTTCCTTTATTGGCTGATGATGATAAAACGGTAATTAATACGTTTGGAGTTTGGGGGCCAAAAAAGTTTATGGGAAAAGAATATGATGGTATCCACAGAATGACTTTTTTAATTAATCAAAATGGTATAGTAGAAAAGGTTATTGATAAAGTAAAAACAAAAGACCACGCTGCCCAAATATTGGAATAAAAAAAAGCGACTATAATTTATAGTCGTTTTTTTTACTTATTGAATTTTCGTTTTCTACTTAATGTCAGAGGTCTTCTTGTATAGCCAAATAATCTGTAGTCTTTGATTAAGTCGGCTGTTCCTTCTGGAACCATATCTTCCCAGCCATCTTGTCCGCTTGTTATTTTTTGAAGTATTTCTCTAGAGAATATATTCATGATACTTTTATCATAATCTTCAATATCTATAACTTTACCATTATACTTAAAGAATTTGTAAAGCTCTTTCATTCTCGGATATACCTTTAGATTTTCACTGGTTATTAACTCACCACTTTGGGAATCAAACATTGGGTACAAATAAACTTTTAAATCTTTAAAGAATAGTTTACCAAAAGCTTCAAGAATACCTCCACTGATGTGTCGATAATATTTTTCATCAAATATATCCACCAAATTACTCACTCCCATAGCTAAACCCATTCTAGCTTTTGTATAGTTTGAAAAATATTCAACTACTTTGTAATATTCTTGGAAATTTGATATCATTACTGATTGTCCTAAAGAGCAAAGTAAATCTGCTCTATCTATAAAATCTTGCTCGTCAATTTCGCCTTCAGCTCTAAGATTGGATAAGGTTATTTCAAATACAACTACGGTTTTATCTTTGTCAACTTTATTTTCTTTAATAAACATATTATATGATTTCTCATACATTGCCATGTTTACTTTAGTTACTGGTCTAAAACTACCTCTAAGTGCGAGAATGTTTTTCTTGTAGAATATTTTAGCTGGCAGCACGTTTGTTCCATCGGGTCCAAACATTACTGCATCAGTCATACCATTTTTAACCAACTGTAAACTCATCAATCTGTTATCTACATTTTTGAAAACAGGACCAGAGAAATTGATAGTGTCAATTTCTACTTGATCTTTATCTAAATGGTCATATAAATATCTCAATAATTTTTTTGGCTCATTGTATTTGTAAAAAGCACCGTAAATTAGGTTTGTGCCAAGAATACCTAAAGTTTCTTGCTGTAATCTAGCATCAGTTTCCTTAAATCTAATATGTAAAATTATTTCATTGTAATCCCCTTTAGCGTCAACTTGGTATTTGATACCAACCCATCCATGACCTTTAAATTGTTTAGCAAAATCTATGGTAGCAACAGTGTTAGCATAGGTGAAAAATATTTTATTAGGATGTTTATCTCTTGTTAGCCTATTTTCCATAAGACCCATTTCATGGGTAAGCATTTTACGTAAACGAGCTTCTGTTACATAACGACCATCATCTTCAGCTCCATAAACAGCGTCACTAAAATCTTTATCATAAGCGGACATGGCTTTAGCTATAGTCCCTGATGCACCACCAGCTCTAAAAAAATGTCTACAAGTCTCTTGACCTGCTCCAATTTCAGCAAATGTTCCGTAAATATTTTCGTTTAAATTTATGCGAAGTGCCTTGGATTTTAAAGAAGGAATGTCATCAAATTCTTTATCTCCCTTTATGGTAATTTCCATATCAATTTATAGGTTATAGCTAATAATTACAAAGGTATTAAATAACTATAGGAAACAAAAAAATAAACTTATTTTTGTATTAAACTTAACACAAATTTGAAAATAACATTTCTTGGTACTGGTACTTCTCAAGGCATTCCAATTATTGGAAGCAAACATCCTGTTTGTTTAAGTGATGACATAAAAGATAAACGTTTACGCGTGTCTGTATTGGTAGAATGGGATGATTATACTTATGTAATTGATTGCGGGCCTGATTTTAGATATCAAATGCTAAGAGCCAAATGCGATAGAATTGATGGTATTATTTTCACGCATGAACACTCTGATCATGTTTTAGGATTTGATGACATTAGACCTTTTTATTTTAGACAAGGCGAAATACCAATTTACGCGCACAAAAGGGTTTTAAAGGAGTTAAACAAACGTTTTGATTACGTTTTTGAAACCGAAAATAAATATCCCGGAGCGCCAACGGTTATTGAGAACAGGATTAAAAACAAACCATTTCGATTAAAAAACTTAACAGTAATCCCGATTAACGGCAAACATGATAAGTTGCAAGTTTTTGGTTTCCGATTTAATGATTTTGCATATTTAACCGATATGAAAACTGTTAAAAATAAAGAAATAGAGAAGTTAAAAGGTGTTAAAGTATTAGTAATTAATGCTTTACGAATTAAACCTCATAGATCACATTTTAATTTAGAAGAAGCTTTACAATTTATTAAAAAAGTAAATCCAGATGTTGCTTATTTAACCCATATTAGTCATTTGCTAGGATTTCATGAAGAAGTTGAGCAAATATTACCTAAGAATGTTTTTTTAGCATACGACGGCTTACAAATAACTATTTAATTTAAAAAAATGAAACAAAGAATTTTAACTTATCTATTTGTATTTTCAATTTTATTAATCATTTTTCAATTTGTAAACTCTAAACGTGTTTTTGAAGATATGAATAATAAATTAGGGAATTATAAAAGTCAATTAGAAAAATATAAAGATTCTGTTTTAGTACTTGAAAGAGATGTGGCTGAAGCGTCTCATTTTAATTTAGAAAGAAATGAAGATGCCATTAGTTATTTTGAAAATCAGGATTACAATATAGATGAGTTAATTCCTTTTATAAAAGACGAGTTATATAAATTAAACGAGGTTAAAGGAGACCATCCAATTGTGCCATATGCTGCTAGTGAAGGTAGAAAAATGTTAATAAACACCGTGAAAATGTTAAATCATAAATGGATAATTGCAGATTTTTCAGATGGTCAATATTGGGGAGAAATATTTTTAACTTATGAAATAACAGATAATAAACAGTTAAAATTCAATTTGTTTGAATATTTCTTATATACGTTTTTTAAATAATTATTTGATTTTGTAAGCTACGCCCTTTTGTTTTTTTGTTTCTCCTACATAAGAATACTCAAAAGTGTATGAAGAATCTGTTGTCGTTAAGATTTTTAGGTGAATATCTTTTTTTTCAGCCATATTCTTTGGATTAATTGTTTTAAATACAACTTCACAATCGTTTATCCAGCGTAATTGAGAAGAATCCTTTTTGTTATTATAAACTTCTACCTGAATATTTTCACTTCTGTTAAAATTAGATGTATACAAAACACCGTCAATAGTTACTTCGCTATAAAATGTTCCAGTCCTAAATTTTTTACACTCTCGATTATTAGTGTAGCAACTAAAAACTGTAAGTAGAAGTAATACATATAGGAATTTCATACAAAAATATTGAACTGCAAAATTACGCTAATTATTGAAATTTTTAAAAGTTCCATCCGAATAAAAAATCACAATCCGCTCAATCGTTTTATTATGGTTTTCTATTTCTGAGTTTAAAATTTTATTTTCTAAAAGAGGAGGTGATTGAGTTTTGAATTGTAGTGTTTCAACTTCAGAAGGGAATTCTCCATTACCATTAAATAACCAATATAAATCTACTTCAGGAAAAGCAGAAAGTATTTTTAAAATAAAATCTAAACTTGGTTTATTTCTACCAGATAAAATATGAGAGATGCTAGATCTTTGAACTCCAATTTTTTCAGCAAAAGAAGAGGATGATTCACCGTAGTAATCCATTACTTTTTGCAATCTTTTCATGAAATCATCAGTGTTTATCATTGTGAAATTGGAATCATAAATTTTATTTACAAATGTAACAATTTAACGCAAAAAAAAATCATTTATTGTAAAATACATAAGTGTAAAAATAAACTAAAACTTAATATAAGTATAGTTAAAAATCTAGAAATTAATTATTTAAATATAATTCATTTATTTGGTATTTTTTATTGTTTAAAATTTATTACAATTCTTTAAAAACGTATACAATTGTATACATAATTCGAATTTTAATTGTTTACAATTGTAATATTCTAATTGTTTACATTTGTAACGTAAATAATTATCATGCAATTAGAAGAAATAAAATCAACATTTTTAAAGTATAAAGAAACAAGTTTGTTTCACAGATATATTACCAATAATCATATAGAACCTTTGATTAAAAACCTAAGTAAATTCATAAAAATAAATGAAATTGGAAAATCTGTTTTAAAGGTTCCTATTTATAGTTTACAAATTGGTGATGGTAATAAAAGAATATTAATGTGGTCTCAAATGCATGGTAATGAATCTACCACAACTAAAGCCATATTCGACCTCTTAAATACTTTAATTTCCAATGATGAATATGCGCTTAAAATACTAGAAAAATGTTCGATAACCATTATTCCAATACTAAATCCTGATGGCGCTAAAGCTTACACAAGAATTAATGCGAATGAAGTAGATTTAAATAGAGATGCTCAAAATTTAACGCAACCTGAAAGTAGAATTTTAAGAACTATTTTTGAAGAATTTAAACCACATTTTTGTTTCAACCTTCATGGTCAACGTACTATTTTTAGTGTTGGAAATCTAAACAAACCAGCTACGGTTTCTTTTTTAGCTCCGGCTCAAGATCAAAAATGCTCTATAACACCCAATAGAATGATAGCTATGGAAGTTATTAGCGAAATGAATAAGGTTTTGCAACTTATTATACCAGGGCAAGTTGGTGTTTATGATGATACTTTTAATTTAAACTGTGTTGGAGATACTTTTCAAAGTAAAAATGTGCCTACTATTTTGTTTGAAGCAGGGCATTTTGAAAATGATTATTCAAGAGATAATACCAGAGAATTTATTTACATTTCTTACATAACAGCCTTAAACTATATAAGCAAAAGTAATATTACCGGATCATATTACAAACCGTATTTTAATATCCCCGAAAATGGAAAATGTTTTTATGATGTTATTATTAGAAATACTAAGTTAAATAATGACTCAAAAACTGTTACGGATATTGGTTTTTTGTTTCACGAAAAGTTGGTTGATGATAAGATTCTTTTTGTACCTAAAGTTGATGTAATAGGGAAGCTTGATTCGTTTTATGGACACAAAGAAATACAAGCAAACAATTGTCTAACATTAAATGAACATGCAAATAAGTTAGAAATTGGTAGCGAAAACGTTTTCGTAATAATTAATAATGAGAAAATCTCATTATTTTCAAAATAAAACGCATCAAAAGTGTGTTATCTTTAATAAAAATGTGTTAATTTTGACTTTTATTTAAGAATAATTAATTATGGGTAAAATTAAATTAGACGAAATTGATCACCAAATTCTTGACATGTTAATTGACAATACAAGAATTCCTTTTACAGATATTGCTAAAAAACTATTAATATCAGCCGGAACTGTGCATGTTCGTGTAAAAAAAATGGAGGAAGCCGGAATTATTAAAGGGTCTTCTCTAACATTAGATTATAAAAAACTGGGATATTCTTTTATTGCCTATGTAGGTGTTTTTCTAAACAATACTTCACAAACTCAATTTGTTTTAGAACGTATTAACGAGATTGCTTATGTAACTGTTGCTCATATAACAACTGGTAAATTTAACATTTTTTGTAAAATTAGAGCTAGAAGCACTGAGCATGCTAAAGAAGTTATTTTTCAATTAGATGATATAGAAGGTGTTTACAGAACAGAGACTATGATATCATTAGAAGAAAGTATCAATGATAAAAAACGATTGATGCATTCTATCTTTAATGATTTGTAATTTTTATTGTTTTTAAATTTTCCCTTTACTATTTGACACCTTCACTAAAAATATACTTAGTTATATAATTTAAATTTTTAATAGTTTTATTGATTTATGCTAAAGAATGAGGTGAATCATCGATAAAATTATTTGCATGTTTCATTTATGTACTCTTAATTAGAATATTATAATGAGATAAATGGTTTTAATTATAGAAGCTAATTCTAATAAAGTAGTTTTCTAACCAAAATTCATATTATAAATATTGTTTGATGCAGAATTGAGAGTTATGGTAAGTGATTTTAAATTTATTTCAATTACATATCCTATTTATGTAAAATCCCAGTAATAACTACCTTATTCATTTATTATTGTGTTTTGTAATTTACTAATTGCTGAAAGAATTTTCTAATTACAGCGGTATAACTACCATCAGTGTCTTTTTGTTTTCCAAAAAAAATCAAAAGATCTTAAACCTAAAGTATTAAAATTAGATGTCTTAAAAAAATATCTGCATATAATTCGTTAACATATTTGGTGTTTATATTTATATATGGAGAATGATGTTTGCAAATAATATTTTCAAATTTAGGTAAAGCATCATGTTAAATAACTTGCTGCAAAAATAAATCAACTTACATTAGCGTCTCTAGCGGTAATAAGTATATTTAAAATATTGACACGTTAACCTTATTAGAAGTTATTGGGGTTGTTAATAGATATTTAAACTAATCCTAAATCTGTTTGATGAAAACAAAATCTATATTATAAAGCCTTTTACATACTTTTAAATACCTTATAATTTCTTCTATTTAATCAAAATTAGAGTTATCCAAAGAAGTTTCAATATTTTTTATCGGTTGAAAATTATAAAACAAAGAACAAATCCGTTATTATCTTCTAAAGTTTCACATATAATAGGTCTAATAAAATCAGCATATCCTATTGCTAACATATATTTTCCTGATGCTTTAGTAAAACTTTCTTTGGTCGTATAATTATTATTTATTTTAAAACTAACATATCATAAAAAAGTAAGATGTTTTGAAGCAACTAACTTTTTTTAAGAAATTTTCAAAAAGTTCAATAGTATTTAACCGAAATTAAACACTCTTTTAGCGATTTACTCGCACTCAATAGCTTTTAACTCAAAACAATCATTAAATTTACTCAGTTAAAATCAAATTTTATAATATCGACTTATGTTTATTTGTTCTAACAAAATTTAATTAAAAAATTTAATGAAAGGATTTGAGGAAAACAAACTACTTATTATATTTAAAAGTTTAACATTGTAAAGATTTCAAAAAATAAAATCCTAATATAATTCATAAACCCCAAACCTATGTTTCATAATTACTTTAATCCTAAAGCAATAACAATCAATAAATCAATTTTTAAGTTTTTATTTGGGCTAATAGCTTTAACTTTAGTTACATCATCATGTGTTACAAAGAAAGATATTATTTATTTTCAAAATGCCAAGAATTTTGAAACAATGGTAGATACTGATTCATTTAAGCCAAAATTAAAAGTTGGAGATATTATTACAGTATATGTTTCTACCCTTAATCCGGAATTGACTAGACCTTATAACTTAGTTTTGCTTGGAGGTCAAGGTCAAATGGTTGATTACATCATTGATGTAGAAGGTAATATAGATTATCCTGTTTTAGGGAAAATTAAATTAATGGGACTAACAGTTGAAGAGGCCAAACAATTATTTAAAAAGAAATTTGAGGACGGAAACCTTTTAAAAGACCCTGTTGTAATCATAAGAATTATGAATTATAGAATTACTATTGATGGTGCCGTAAATGGACCAGGTGTATATCCTGTTACTGGTGAAAGAATATCTATAATAGAAGCTTTGGGTATGGCAGGTGGATTAAATATTAAAGCACGTAGAGATAATATATTAATTGTAAGAGACTTTAATGGTACTAAAACATTTTCAAGAATTGATTTAACTAGTAAAGAGGTTTTTAATTCTCCAGTTTACTTTCTAACTCAAAATGATTATGTATATGTAGAACCTAATAATTCATTTATCAGTGGTGCTTCAGGAGACTCTAGAATTGGTGCTATGATAGGAATCACTACCTCGCTTATAGGACTTGTACTTATATTCGTATCAAGAAATTAAAATTTAAATAACTTCTTAACTATTATAAAAATCTAAAGCTTCAATTATTAAGGCATCTTCAACTTTGCAATCTATTTTAGGATTTCCAATAGATTCAAGTAAAACGAAATTTATATTTCCATGATTGTTTTTCTTATCATATTTAAGCAATTCTATAATTGTTGAATAATCACTTTTGTTAATTACTACTTTGCCATAGTAACCAATAAATAATTCTTTAATATCTAAAGTTGTTTGCTCAGGAAAGTCTAATAGTTTAGTGGAGATATAGTTTGCTAAAATCATTCCAATGATGATAGATTCACCATGAAGTAAAGTTGTTTTATTTTGATTACTTAAAAAATAAGACTCAATAGCATGACCTAATGTGTGTCCATAATTTAAAGTTTTTCTTAAACCATTTTCAAATGGATCTTCATCTACAACATTTTTTTTAATCATTACTGATTCATAAATCAACCCATCTAAATCATTTAATGATAATTTAGATAATTCTTTAAACTTATTCCAATAGATTTTATTACTTATTAGGCCATGTTTAAGCATTTCGGCTAAACCAGAACGCATTTGATTACCTGGCAATGTATCTAAAAACACAGTGTCAATTAAAACCAAATCAGGATTACTTATAACACCTATTTGATTTTTTAAATGCCCTAAATCCACACCTGTTTTTCCTCCAACTGAGGCATCAACCATTGAGAGTAGAGTAGTAGGCACATTAATATAAGACATACCTCGTTTAAATGTGCATGCAACAAAACCACCTAAATCTGTAATAACACCACCGCCAATATTAATCATTAAACTCTTTCTATCGGCATCTAATTCTGATAGTGTATTCCAAACGCCAACACAAGTTTCAATGGTTTTGTTTATTTCTCCAGATTCAATTTCTATAATTTCAATAATTACATTTGTTTCTAATTTTTCTATAAAAATTGGTAAGCAATAATTATGAGTATTTTCATCTACTAGGATAAAAATTTTCGAAAAGTTTTTGCTTTTAAGATGCGCGTTTAATGATGTGTAGCAATTTTCATTAAAATGAATAACACAATTATTTGCGGTAATAGAATCCATAAAAATATTAATTATTTTAGGTTGTGAAATTAAGGAGATTTTGTATAAAATTATAACATAGCTATAATTATCTTTGCTTAAATTTTTATAAATGAATACAGATTTAATTTTTGATAATACAGAAGTTGCATTTGCTTTAAAAACAGATTCGGAGCTTGAACGTGCTTATTTTTTGTTTAAAATGATATCTATTGAACCTTTAGTTAGAATAGGTACTGCAGCAACAAACTTCGCAATTAAAGCTCATTTACCTGTTGAAGGCTTGATTAGAGCAACTGTATTTGATCATTTTTGTGGAGGTGTTAATGAAAAAGATTGTTTGTCTGTAATTGATAAAATGTATGAAAAAGGTGTAAGTTCTGTATTAGATTATTCTGTTGAAGGTAAAGAAAATGAGAAAGAGTTTGATGATGCTAAAAATATGATTTTAAATATTATTGAGTTTGCTAAATCAAAAAATGCAATGCCAATCGCGGTATTTAAACCAACAGGTTTTGGACGTTTAATATTATATGAAAAAATAGGTAGAGGAGAAGTGCTTAATGAAAATGAGCAAGAAGAATGGTCGAGAGTTGTAAATAGATTTGATGAAGTTTGTAAAAAAGCAAAAACATGTAATATAGCTGTTTTAATTGATGCTGAAGAGAGCTGGATGCAAGATTCTTCTGATCAATTGGTAACGGAAATGATGAAAAAATACAATACTGAAAAACCTATAGTTTATAATACCTTACAAATGTATAGACATGATAGACTTAGTTTTTTAGAGCAAGAACATAAAAAAGCTAAAGCAGGAAACTATTATTTGGGTTTTAAATTAGTTCGTGGAGCTTACATGGAAAAGGAAAATGATAGAGCAGAAGAAAAATGCTATAAAACACCAATTTGTGAGAGTAAATTTGCTACAGATCAAAACTTCAATAATGGGCTTAAATATATTATGAATAATTTAGATAGTATTTCATTATTTGCTGGAACTCATAATGAGGATAGTTCTTATTTATTAATGCAGTTAATGAAAGAGAAAGGTATTCAAAATAGTGACACTAGAGTATGGTTTGCTCAGCTTTATGGAATGAGTGATCACATTAGTTTCAATTTATCGTATAAAGGTTATAATGTTGCTAAATATGTGCCATTTGGACCTGTAAAAGACGTGATGCCTTATTTAATTAGGAGAGCTGAAGAAAACACTTCGGTGGCAGGACAAACTGGTAGGGAGTTAGCGCTTTTAACTAAAGAAAAAAAGCGTAGAAAAAAATTATAGTCACAAAATACTATTCTACTTTCAAATCAATAATAGTTGCAATACTATCACAGTTTTCTATAAATAAAATGATTTCCTTTTCGTTTACATTAGCTTCTATATTATAGACACCACAAGGTTTTTGCCTACTATTACTTTCTGAAAAATCAATACTACCCTTTTTTAAAACATATTTAATTTCTGAAGAATCAATAGTTTTATTTTTTAAATAGAAAGAAATCTTTTGATTGTAGATGATTTTTTTAGAATTAATGTTTTTTAAAACTCTAGCTTCTGGACCATAACTACATGAGGTTTTCTTTCCGTTTAAAAAGAATGCCAAAATTATTAAGCCAATAGAAAATCCACCAAGATAATAGCCAATTCGTTGAATAAGTTTCATTTAAAATATTTTGATTGTAATTAAGAATTAAGTTTTTTAAAAAATAAGCAAATTTACATCACTATAATTTAAATCAAACCATTCTCCAACAGATTTACTTGTTAAAATACCGTGATAAAAATACAATCCGTTTTTTAAACCTCTGTCAAATCTTAAAGAATTTTCTAAACCGCCATCTTCAGCAATTTTTAATAAATAAGGTGTAAAAATATTACTTATTGATACTGAGGAGGTTCTAGGGTATCTAGCAGGAATATTGGGCACGCAATAATGTACTACATTGTGTTTAATAAACGTTGGGTTTTTATGAGTAGTTACTTCGCTAGTTTCAAAACATCCACCCATATCAATACTTACATCAATAATTATGGCACCTTTTTTCATACACTCAACCATAGTTTCAGAAACGATTATAGGGGATCTGTTAGCGCCTCTTACTGCTCCTATAACTACATCACATCTTTTTAAGGCTTTAGTTAAATTTTTTGGTTGTAAAGTTGAAGTAAAAAGTGGCCGACCTAAATGTGTTTGGATGCGTCTTAATTTTGTTATTGAATTATCAAAAATCTTTACATTAGCACCTAATCCTATAGAGCTTCTGGCAGCAAATTCACCAACTGTTCCAGCTCCGATAATAACAACTTCAAGAGGCGGTACACCACTGATATTACCAAACATTAACCCGTTACCATTTTTAGTATCGGATAATAATTCTGAAGCAATAAGTACAGAAGCTGTACCAGCAATTTCGCTTAAAGATTTTACAGCAGGATAATACCCATCGGTATCTCTAATAAACTCAAAAGCTAGGGCAGTTATTCTTTTTGAAGCTAGAGCTTCAAAATAGCTCTTTGATTGTGTTTTTATTTGTAAAGCAGAAATTAATATGGTTTGTGGGTTTATCAGTTTAATTTGTTCTAAACTTGGTGGTTCAACTTTAAGAATCATTGGACACGAAAAAACCTTTGAAGTATCTTTGGTTATTTCAGCACCAGCTTCACTATAATCCTTATCACTAAAATTAGCACCTTCGCCAGCACCAGCTTCAAGTAAAACTCTATGTCCATTATTTACAAGTGCATAAACAGCGTCTGGGGTTAAGCAAACACGTTTCTCTTGAAATGCTGTTTCTTTTGGTATTCCTATAAATAGTTCGCCTTTTCTTTTAAATATTTCTAAAGTTTCTTCTTGAGGTAAAAGTTGTTGTTTTGTAAAAGGTGAAATTGGTTTAGACATTGCTATTTCTGTTTATAAAAATCAAATTACAAATAAATTTTCTAATGGTAATAAAATCTAAAAAAAATAATTATTTTAGTGCTTTATGCATTCAAAAATTATTCTGTTAAGTTTGCATTATATTATATTTTTTATGTTAAAAAAAACAGTAAACTACTTCATCCTTTTAGTTTCATTACTAAGTTTTTCTCAAGAATTTAATATAACTGGTAATTTAAAAGATATTAATGATCAACCTATATCTTTTGCCAATATAATATTAATCCAAACAGAAGATGCTATAGTTATTAAAGGAACTTCTTCTGATGACTTGGGAGATTTTTTAATTGAAAACATTAATAAAGGAACTTATTCTTTAAAAATTAGTTTCATAGGATATGTTGAACAAGTAATTAATATTCAAATTGATAAAAATATTAATTTAAACACCATAATACTTCAAGAAGTTCTAGAAGAACTTGAAGGTGTAACTATTATTGCTAAAAGGCCAACCGTAAAACGTTTAGTAGATAGGTTGGTTTTTAATGTAGAGAATTCTACTTTATCTAATAATAATGTTTTGGATGTACTAAAACAAACTCCAGGTGTTTTGGTTAATGATGGTATTATAACAATAAAACAATCCATTCCAACAATATACATTAATGATAGAAGAGTACATTTATCTATTAGTGAAGTGCAACAATTATTAGAGGGTACTTCAGCGGGTAATTTAAAATCAATCGAAGTAATTACAAATCCACCAGCAAAATACGAAGCAGAAGGAGGCTCAGTTCTAAACATTGTTACTAACAAAAATATTATAGCTGGTTATAATGGTAGTGTATTTGGTAATTACCAACAAGGTTCTGAATTTCCAAAATATTTATTAGGTACAAGTCATTTTTTTAAAGCTGAAAAATTAAACACTTATATTAATTACAGCATAAGTCCAAGAAAAGATTTTCGTTATAAAGATGAAACAGTTAACTTTATTGATGACTTTGGACAAAAAGTTACAAGCTGGGAAACTGATTATAACAGAACTAGAGAGTCGGAAAATCAAACTATTAATGCTAATATTGATTATGAGTTTAATGAAAACAATAATCTAGCTTTTACAAGCAATATGTTAATAGTACCTAGAAGAGGTACAAGAATAGGTATTAATTCTTTAACAGAGGTTTATGGCGCAAGTAATGTAATAGATTCCATTTTCGATACTTCTGTTAAAGCTGTTGATGAGACTTTTAATTTAGCTTTCACATTAGACTACAATCATAAGTTTAAAAAAGAAGGCGAGAAGTTGTCTGTGAGTTTGCATAAAACATACTATGATTTTTCCAATTTTCAGGATGTAAATACAGAATACTTTCTTCCTAATAACAATGCTTTTTTCAGAGATAATAGATTTCAAACATTCTCTAGTCAAGAGATTAATTTGTACACTGGTCAGATTGACTACGAATTACCAACTAATAATTCTGCACAATTTGAAGCAGGTTTAAAGGTATCTAATATTAATTCTGAAAGTATTTTAAATCAGTTCAATTTTCAAAATGATATAAAAGTTGAAGATTTACTAAATTCTGATACTTTCTTATATGATGAAACCAACTATGCAGCATATACGAGTTATGCGCAAGATTGGGAGAAATGGAATTTAAAATTAGGCTTACGAACAGAATTTACTAACATTAAAGGGAGTTCGGTTTCTACTAATACAGATAATAATAATGATTATGTTAAATTTTTTCCATCATTTTATTTGTTAAATATTTTAAATGAAAACAATGAGATTTATTTTAGTTACAATAAACGTATTTATAGACCTAGATATGAAGAGTTAAATCCATTTAAATATTTTTTAAATGATAATACTTTCTTGACTGGAGATCCTAATTTAAGACCCCAAATAGATGATGTTTTTATTTTAGGATATACATTTAATAGAAATTACACATTTGAAGTTTTTTACAGATATGAAAATGATCCTGTATTTGAAATTGCACTACAAGATAATGATGAAAACATCCTAAAATATATAAATACTAATATAGACAATGGCATTTCGTATGGTTTAGACTTTACTACCTATACTCAAATATCTAATCTGTGGAATATTTATGTATTATCATCAATATTTAATTATGAAAACGAATTTTTATTTGAAGGAAGTAATGATTTTGTTAAAACTGAAAAATGGTCTTTTTACGCTCAAATCATAAATTATTTCTCTCTCTTAAAGGACAATAGTTTAACACTAGATATTTCATATAGTTATATTTCTCCATTTGTTGATGGCCCTACTACGGTGAGTACTAGGGCTGGTTTAGATATTAATTTGAGAAAAACGTTTTGGGATAATAAAGCATCATTAAATATAGGTATGATTGATATTTTTAATACACAAAATTTTAATCAAACTACTAAGTTTTCAAACCAAGATACCTTTTTTAGATCAGAGATAGAAAATAGACTATTCACCTTAGGATTTAATTATAAATTTGGTAATTTCAAATTAAACAATAATCAAAGAGATGTTGAGTTAAATGAAAGAGATCGATTGGAAAAAAAGTAATTAAAAATATTCTTTCACTTTCCCCCAGAAATTTTTTGGTTTTATTTTAAATTCTTCTTCTAATTCCTCAAGAGATTTACTAGCATCAACCATTCTATTAAATATTTGAGCTCTAATTAAATAAATTGATGGGATTACAATAGCCATCAAAGGTATCATATACATTAGTTGAAACTTATCTAAAGCCTGATCTTGAAAGAATAAATCAAATATTTGATAAATATACATAGCTATAGGAACTAGTAAAGAATGAAACCACCAATGGCGACAAGTAAAAAACCAAATAGTTATTAAAAGTAAGGGTACCAATTTACTGGTTAATATCCAAAAAAATAAATTGGCATCACCCCAATGGTTACTATCATAAACAAAAAAATAAGCGTCCCAAACTTGCGAGCTTGGAACGCTATCATGTATTGAATAAAGATAAGGTGTTATTGCTATTATGGTGGCAATAATACTACCTTTAATTAAAGTGCCTTTTTTAGTAACTTCTTGGTTTTGGAAAAGGCTTTCTTTCAATTTTTGATGTTTGTTCTCCATTTAGGTTGTATTGATTTGCTGCTTGAGCTAAAAACAACACGCCTCCGAAAATTGCTAGGGCAATTACATACTTTTTAGTTTTCATAATTTAAGGGATTTAATTAATTAATTACCCAAACTTATGTAAACTATTATTTCTAGTTTTTACTAAAATGTTAAAATTATGTTAAAAACAATGTTTTTTAAAATTTCAGCTGCGGGTTTCCCGTAAAACTTAAAAATTCAGAGTTAAAAAATGCTATTTCTTGCTTTTATCAGTGTGATTTTAGGACTGTTTTTAATTATTTATTTTTAAAATTCTTAACTTAATATTACTATCTATCTCAATATTAATTTTATCATAATTATTATTCAAAATGGGTTCAATTAATTCGGGCCATTCTATTAATATCCAATGGTCTGAATCTATATAATCTTCAATTCCAAAATTATAAGCCTCTTCAAGATCTTCTATTCTGTATAAATCAAAATGATAAATTTTATCTTTCCTTATATTATATTCATTAACTATAGAGAACGTAGGACTATTTACCACATCATTACTACCTAAACGTTTTACTAAAGTTTTTATGATTGTAGTTTTACCAACACCCATATTACCATAAAACAAAATCGTTTTGGTTTTAACGTTTTTGATTATCTGGTCTACTACATCTTCAACCTCTTCTAATCCATAGTAAATTTTCAATAATATAAATTTTTTTATGCAATATTAATGATTAAAATTGATTAAACCTAATAAAAAGTGTATTTCATCGGAAAAATATAACACTTTATGGATTTATTTAGGTTTGAAAACTACAAATGGAATTATCATTTCTTCTAATGAAACACCTCCATGCTGATACGTGTTTCTGTAATAACTTACGTAATGATTATAATTATTAGGATATGCAAAAAACAAATCGCTTTTAGCAAATATATATGAGCTACTCATATTTATTGAAGGTAAATGAAGCTCTTTAGGATCTTTAGTTACAAATACATCTTTATTATCAAAGGTTAAGCTTCTTCCGGTTTTGTATCTTAAATTTAAACTGGTATCTCTATCACCAACAACTTTAGAAGGATTTTTAACATTTATAGTACCATGATCTGTTGTTAATATTAATTTAAAACCCATTTGTTGCGCTTGTTGAATCATCTCTAGTAAAGGTGAGTTTTTAAACCAACTTAATGTTAAAGACCTGTAAGCTTTATCATTTGAGGCTAACTCTTTTACAACTTCCATTTCTGTTTTAGAGTGAGAAAGCATGTCAACAAAATTATAAACAACTACAGTTAAGTCGTTGTTTTTTAGGTTTTTAAAATTATCAGATAATTTTTTTCCAGATTTTAAATTTGTTATTTTATGATATTCGTAATTTAAGTGATTTAAACCTAAACGTTTCATTTGTGTATTTAAAAAATCAGCTTCATGTAAATTTTTTCCACCTTCATCTGTATCGTTTTTCCAATATTGTGGAAATAATTTTTCCATATCACTAGGCATTAAACCTGAAAAAATAGCATTTCTTGCATACTGTGTTGCACTTGGTAATATACTAAAAAAGGCTTCTTCTTTTTCTTTCTTATAATAGTTATTAATAATTGGCTCAAAAACTTTCCATTGGTCGTATCGCAAATTATCAATAACAATTAAAATAGTAGGTTGCTCTTTACTAATCTCTGTAACAATTTTTTCTCTAAATAAAGTATGAGACATTACAGGTGCATCTGTATTTGGCTCAAACCAATCAGCATAATTTTTTTCAATAAATTTTCCAAATTGAATATTTGCTTCATTTTTTTGAGATTCTAAAATTTCAAACATGCCAGCATCTTCAATGTCTTCTAACTGAATTTCCCAATAAATCAATTTTTGATATAAACTCACCCATTCTTCATAACTATTTACCATAGATAAATCCGTGGCAATTTTTCTGAATTCTTGTTGGTAATTAGAAGTTGTTTTTTCAGAAATTAAACGCGAATGGTCTAAATTCTTTTTTAAACTCAATAATATCTGATTTGGGTTTACTGGTTTTATAAGATAATCTGCAATTTTATTACCAATGGCTTCCTCCATTATATACTCTTCCTCACTTTTAGTTATCATAACAACAGGAAGGTTATCCTTTTTTTCTTTTATTTCATGTAAAGTTTCTAAACCTGTAAGACCTGGCATATTTTCATCTAAAAAAACAATATCAAAATTTTCATCTTCTAATACCTCAAGGGCTTCAGTTCCACTTTTACATGAAGTTACTGCGTAATTTTTCTTTTCAAGAAATAAAATATGAGGTTTTAGTAAATCAATTTCATCATCAACCCAAAGTATTTTTATTGTATTCATTAGTAAGTTTTATTGTTATTTAATTTGATATGTTTTTCGGATTTCTATTATTTCAGTACCATTGAAATTTTTAGTTATGCCCATTTATATAGCTATATTTGTAATTATTTAATGTAAAAATTTAAAGTTTGAACAAACTTAAAATATTAAACGACCCAATTTACGGATTTATTACAATTCCAAATTCTCTAATTTTTGATTTGATACAACATCCGTATTTTCAAAGACTACGGAGAATTACACAAATGGGTATGTCTTATTTAGTGTATCCAGGTGCACATCACACAAGATTTCATCATGCAATAGGTTGTGTGCATTTAATGCAACAGGCTGTTAATGTGCTTCGTTTTAAAGGTGTTACGATTTCTGACGATGAAGAAACTGGACTTTACATTGCTATTTTGTTACATGATATTGGGCACGGTCCATTCTCTCACGCCATGGAACATAGCATAGTAAATAATGTCTCTCATGAAGAAATTTCGTTGCTTCTAATGGATGATTTGAATAAAGAATTTAACGGAAGTTTAACGCTTGCTATTGAAATCTTTAAAGGAAACTACCCAAGAAAATTCATGTGCCAACTTATTTCTGGCCAATTAGACATGGATAGGGCAGACTATTTAAAGCGAGATAGCTTTTACACGGGTGTAGCTGAAGGAAATATAAATAGCGAACGTTTAATAACGATGCTAAATGTTGTTGACAATGAATTAGTGGTTGAAGAAAAAGGAATTTATAGTGTAGAAAAATTTATTATAGCTAGACGATTAATGTACTGGCAGGTTTATTTGCACAAAACAAGTTTAGTTGCCGAACAATTATTAATTAGAGTTTTAAAACGTGCAAAAGAGCTTTTTGATAATGGACAGCAATTGTTTGCAAGCGAAGCTTTTTTGTATTTTTTGGAGAATAAAATCACCCTTGAGAATTTTGACAAAAAAACACTGGGGATTTTTTCGCAACTAGATGATTATGATATTATTTCAGCAATGAAACAATGGCAACATCATGATGATTTTGTATTAGGTAATTTATGCGAAATGATAATTAATAGAAATTTATTAAAAATTAAAATTAAAAATAAATCTATCAAAGAAATAAACTTAAAAAAGCATATCGATTTATTGATAAAAAATCATCAAATTTCTGAAAACGAAGCACAATATTTTGTTTTTACAGGAAGTATTTCTAATCAGGCATATCAAGTAAACACAAAGCGAATTAATATTTTGCATAAATCAGGAAAAATTGAAGATATTGTTAAGGCTTCAGATCAACTTAATCTTAAAGCCTTATCAAAACCAGTTACTAAATATTATATATGCTACCCTAAGGATATACTTTAGTACATTTTTCTTATTTTTGCCAAAATTAAACTAAACAATTATTAATAAAGTTTGAAATTTACAGCACAACAAATAGCAGGAATTTTGGAAGGCGATGTAGTAGGTAATCCTGATATTGAAGTATCTAAGCTATCTAAAATTGAAGAAGGGTTTGAAGGCTCATTAACCTTCTTAGCAAATCCAAAATATACACCTCACATATATTCAACAAAAGCTTCTATTACCATTGTTAATAAAAGTTTTGTTCCTGAAAGTACTATCAAAACTACTTTAATAAAAGTTGATGATGCTTACTTAGCTTTTTCAAAAATTTTAGAATATTATAATGCTGTAAAGTATAATAAAATAGGAATTGAGACTCCTTCATTTATATCAGATTCTGCAAAATATGGTGAAAACATTTATATTGGTGCTTTTAGCTACATAGGAGATCACGTAGTTTTAGGAGATAATGTTAAGATTTTTCCGAATGTATATATTGGAGATCATGTGACTATTGGTGACAATTCTATTTTATTTGCTGGTTCTAAAATCTATTCAGATTGTATTATTGGAAATAATTGTGTTTTAAATTCCGGTGCTATAATTGGAGCCGATGGCTTTGGTTTTGCACCCAATGATGATGGTAGTTATAGTAAAATTCCTCAAACCGGGAATGTTATACTTGAAGACAATGTAGATATTGGAGCTGCAACTACAATCGATAGAGCTACTTTAGGTTCAACAATAATAAGAAAAGGTGTAAAACTAGATAATCAAATACAAATTGGTCATAATGTTGAAGTTGGTAAAAATACAGTTATAGCGGCTCAATCTGGTATTGCAGGTTCGTCTAAAATTGGTAAAAACTGTCAAATAGGCGGACAAGTTGGTATAGCTGGACACATAACAATAGGTAATAATGTTAGAATTCAAGCGCAATCAGGTATCGCAAGAAATGTAAAAGATAACGAAGTGCTTCAAGGTTCTCCTGCTTTAACATTAACAGGTTACAATAAATCTTATGTGCATTTTAAAAACTTACCTATAATTGTAAAAGATATTAATGATTTAGAAAAAAAAGTAAATGGGAATAGTTAATACTGATATAAAGCAAAAAACTATAAAATCTGAAGTTTCTTTAACCGGTGTGGGGTTACATACAGGTAAAGATGTAACTTTAGTATTTAAACCTGCTCCAGAAAACTATGGTTTATGTTTCAAAAGAATAGATTTAGAAGGTAATCCTGTAATTGAAGCTGATGCTAATTATGTAACTAATACACAAAGAGGTACTTGTTTAGAAAAAAATGGTGTAATCATTCAGACTTCTGAACACGTATTAGCTGCACTAGTTGGTTTAGATATTGATAACGCCATTATTGAATTAAACGAATCTGAACCTCCTATTATGGATGGTTCTTCCAAGTTTTTTGTTGAAGCTATTGAAAAAGCTGGTGTTGTTGAGCAAGATGCTTTCAGAGAAGAGTATGTAATCACTGATATTGTTTCTTATGTAGATGAAGAAACAGGTAGTGAAATTTTAGTCATGCCTTCCAACGAATACCAAATTACTACTATGGTAGATTTTGGTACTAAGGTGTTAGGAACTCAAAACGCAACTCTAAATCATATATCAGACTTTAAAGAAGATATTTCTAATTCAAGAACTTTTAGTTTTTTACATGAAATTGAAATGCTTTTAGAACATGGACTTATAAAAGGTGGAGATTTAAATAATGCTATAGTTTATGTAGATAAAGCTTTATCTCCTAAAACTATGGAAAAGCTAAAATTAGCTTTCAATAAAGATTCTATTGCAGTAAAACCAAATGGAATACTCGATAATTTAACATTACACTACCCTAATGAGGCTGCTAGACATAAATTGCTTGATGTTTTAGGTGATTTAGCATTAATTGGAACTAGAATTAGAGGCAAAGTTATAGCTAACAAACCTGGACATTTTGTTAATACGCAATTTGCTAAAAAATTATCAAAACTCATTAAAAACGACAGACGTAACAATGTTCCATGTATAGATTTAAATCAAACACCATTAATGGATGTTACTCAAATCATGGGGATGCTTCCTCACAGACAACCTTTTTTGTTAATAGACAAGGTTTTTGAGCTTTCTGAAAATCATGTTATCGCTACAAAAAATGTAACAATGAATGAAGAGTTCTTTAGAGGACATTTCCCTGGAGCACCAGTAATGCCAGGGGTTTTAATTGTTGAGGCGATGGCTCAAACAGGTGGTGTTTTAGTTTTAAATACAGTACCAGATCCAGAAAATTATTTAACTTTTTTCATGAAAATGGATAATGTTAAGTTTAAACAAAAAGTAGTTCCTGGAGACACATTAATTTTTAAATGTTCGTTAATAACCCCAATACGCCGTGGTATTTGTCACATGCAAGGGTATGCTTATGCAAATGGCAAACTTTGTGCGGAAGCTGAACTGATGGCTCAAATATCTAAAGTAAAATAATATGAACCAACCACTAGCATATGTGCACCCTGGTGCCAAAATCGCAAAAAATGTTGTAATTGAGCCATTTGCTACTATACATAACAATGTGAAAATAGGAGAGGGAACTTGGATTGGTAGCAATGTAACAATCATGGAAGGAGCCAGAATTGGTAAAAATTGCAATATTTTCCCAGGTTCGGTGATTTCTGCAGTACCACAAGATTTAAAATATAATGATGAAGATACAACTGTAGAAATTGGAGACAATGTAACAATAAGAGAGTGTGTTACCATTAATAGAGGAACAACAGATAGAATGAAAACTGTTGTAGGAGATAATTGTTTGATAATGGCTTATTGTCATATTGCACACGATTGTATTGTTGGTAATAATTGTATTTTCTCTAATAACAGCACACTTGCAGGTCATATTACTGTTGGTGATTTTGTTGTTTTAGCTGGTATGACAGCGGTTCATCAATTTGTTTCTATTGGAAATCATGCTTTTGTTACTGGAGGTTCTTTAGTTAGAAAAGATGTGCCTCCTTATGTTAAAGCAGCTCGAGAGCCATTGTCATATGTAGGGATAAATTCAGTAGGTTTAAGAAGAAGAGGTTACACTACAGATAAAATCAGAGAAATTCAAAATATTTACAGAATTTTATATCAAAAAAATTACAATAATACACAAGCTTCAGAAATTATTGAAGCAGAAATGGAAGCAACATCAGAGCGCGATGAAATTCTTCAATTTATCAAGAATTCACATCGAGGCATTATGAAAGGATATTTTAAATCAAATTAATTATATGGCAACTACAAGTGATATTAGAAACGGATTATGTATTCGTTATAACAATGATATTTATAAAATTATAGAATTTTTACATGTAAAACCAGGCAAAGGTCCTGCTTTTGTTAGAACAAAAATGAAAAGTGTAACTAACGGAAAAGTTTTAGATAATACATTTTCTGCTGGACATAAATTAGAGGATGTTCGTGTAGAAACGCATAAATTTCAATTTTTATATAATGATGGTGAATTCTATCATTTTATGAATCAAGAAGATTATACTCAAATAAGATTATTAGAAGCGGCTTTAGATAATCCAACTCTAATGAAAGAGGGTGAAGTCGTAACTGTTATTATAAACACAGAAGATAATATGCCATTATCT
Organism: Flaviramulus sp.; assembly: GCA_030731745.1. GTDB lineage: Bacteria > Bacteroidota > Bacteroidia > Flavobacteriales > Flavobacteriaceae > JANQTJ01. Next base: position 30,297 of record JANQTJ010000008.1, read on the forward strand.
GTTGAAATGCCTGCTAGCGTTATATTAGAGGTTACTCATACTGAGCCTGGCGTAAAAGGCAATACAGCAACAAATGCAACAAAACCGGCTACTGTTGAAACTGGAGCTATTGTAAATGTGCCTTTATTTATAAATGAAGGTGATAAAATTAAAATCGAGACCGAAAAAGGAACTTACAAAGAACGTGTTAAAGAATAGTATTCATTGAAATTTCCTAAACCACAAACTTTAAAAAACATTGCAGACTTAATTGATTGCAATTTTATTGGTGATAACGATTTTCCTATTCTTGGTATGAATGAAATTCATGTGGTAGAGTCAGGAGATATTGTATTTGTTGATCATCCTAAGTATTATGACAAGGCTTTAAATTCAGCTGCAACCATAATTTTAATTAATAAAGAAGTAAAGTGTCCGCAAGGAAAAGCACTTTTAATCAGTGATGATCCTTTTAGAGATTTTAATAAATTAACAAATCATTTCAAGCCATTTAAAGAGGCTTTAAGTCAAATTTCCGATTCAGCTAATATTGGGCAAGGCACAATTATACAGCCAAATTGTTTTATTGGTCATAACGTTGTTATTGGTAAACATTGTGTAATACATGCTAATGTAAGTATCTATGACGATGTCATAATAGGTGATTATGTAACCATACATTCCGGAACAGTTTTAGGGGCTAATGCTTTTTATTACAAAAAAAGACCAGAAGGGTTTGATAGATTAAAATCTTGTGGACGCGTAGTCATTGAAGACCATGTTGATATTGGTGCATCATGTACCATTGATAGAGGTGTTACAGGAGATACAACTATAAAATCAGGAACTAAAATGGACAATTTAATTCAAATTGGACATGACACAATCATTGGAAATAAATGCTTAATTGCATCTCAAGTTGGTATTGCTGGATGTGTTGTGATTGAAGATGAAGTAACTTTTTGGGGTCAAGTTGGTTGTACAAGTGGCGTTACTATAGGGGCAAAAGCTGTAATACATGCGCAGTCAGGAATTAGTAAATCTCTTGAAGGTAACAAAACTTATTGGGGGACACCTGCACAAGAAGCAAGAGCTGAAATGAAAGAAATGGCTAATATTAAACGAATTCCAGATCTATTTGATTTTTTTAAAGCAAAAAAATAAATTTAATGCTTTAAAGTAAGTTCAAATCAAGTATTTTTGCACAAGCTTTTTTTTTAAAATAAAAAAATAAACAAATGAGTGTTTTAGTAAATAAAGATTCAAAAATTATAGTTCAAGGTTTTACTGGCAGTGAAGGCACATTTCACGCTAGTCAAATGATAGAGTACGGTAGCAATGTAGTTGGAGGAGTTACTCCAGGAAAAGGTGGTCAAACTCATTTAGATAGACCTGTTTTTAATACAGTTGCAGATGCTGTTAAAGAAGTAGGTGCAGATACAACCATCATATTCGTACCGCCAGCCTTTGCCGCTGATGCTATTATGGAAGCTGCTGATGCAGGAATTAAAGTTATTATTACAATTACAGAGGGTATTCCTGTAGCAGATATGATTACTGCTTCTAGTTATATAAAAAATAAAGATTGTCGCTTAATAGGTCCAAACTGCCCAGGTGTTATTACGCCAGGAGAAGCAAAAGTTGGTATCATGCCTGGATTTGTATTCAAAAAAGGTAATGTAGGTATTGTTTCAAAATCAGGAACTTTAACTTATGAAGCCGCAGATCAAGTAGTTAAACAAGGTTTAGGGATAACTACAGCCATTGGTATTGGAGGAGATCCTATCATAGGAACTACAACTAAGGAAGCCGTAGAACTATTAATTAACGATCCAGAAACTGAAGTAGTTGTAATGATTGGTGAGATTGGTGGTCAATTGGAAGCTGATGCTGCAAATTGGTATAAAGCTAGCGGTAGTAAAAAGCCTATAGTTGGATTTATAGCTGGTGAAACAGCGCCTGCAGGACGTACTATGGGACATGCTGGAGCTATTGTAGGGGGTAGTGATGACACGGCTCAAGCTAAAAAGAAAATTATGAGAGCTTGTGGCATTCATGTTGTTGATTCTCCTGCTGAAATTGGCAAAAAAGTAGCTGAAGTTTTAGCTTAAAAAATTCATTTTAAATTATAAAACCTTACAAATCATGTGAGGTTTTTTTATTTGTTGACATTTGTATTTCTTATATTTGAAAACATCAACTTAATTAACAAACTAACTGATAAATAAATGAAATTATTAGAAGGAAAAACAGCCATAGTTACTGGTGCTAGCCGAGGAATAGGAAAAGGAATTGCGCAAGTGTTTGCTCAACAAGGTGCTAACGTAGCTTTCACTTATAGTTCTTCAGTAGAAGCTGCTAATGAATTAGAAAAAGAATTAAATGCTTTAGGTATCAAAGCTAAAGGATATAAAAGTAATGCTGCCAATTTCGATGAAGCACAGATATTAGCTGATGAAGTTGTAGCTGAGTTTGGAAGTATTGATATTTTAGTTAATAATGCAGGTATCACTAAAGATAATTTGTTAATGAGAATTTCAGAAGAAGATTTTGATACTGTAATTGAGGTTAATCTTAAATCTGTATTCAATATGACTAAAGCGGTTCAAAAAACCATGCTAAAACAACGTAAAGGCTCTATCATTAATATGAGTTCTGTTGTTGGTGTTAAAGGTAATGCAGGTCAAACCAATTATGCAGCATCCAAAGCTGGTATTATTGGTTTTTCAAAATCTGTTGCTTTAGAATTAGGTTCAAGAAATATTAGAAGCAATGTGGTTGCTCCTGGTTTTATTGAAACTGAAATGACTGCTAAATTAGATGAGGAGGTTGTAAAAGGATGGAGAGCTGGTATTCCATTAAAACGTGGAGGAACTCCTGAAGATATTGCTAATGTTTGCGTTTTTTTAGCAAGTGATATGAGTGCTTACATCACAGGACAAACATTAAATGTAGATGGCGGAATGCTAACTTAATTAAATGCAAACAGAAACTGTATTATATGTAGTATTAGTTGGAATTATAGCACTATTTTTAGCTAGTTTTCAATATTATAAAAAGGAAAAAAGCATGTCTAAACTAAACATGCTTTTTTCTTTTTTAAGATTCATTACTGTTTTTTCTGTTTTATTATTATTGATAAATCCACGATTTGAACAAATTAAGTTAACAGTAGAAAAACCAAATTTAATAATAGCTGTAGATAATTCTAGTTCTATTAAATATTTAAAACAAGATTTAATAACAACTGATTTTGTTTATAATTTAATGAATAATAAAGCGTTAAATGAAAAGTTTAATTTAAAATATTACACTTTTGGTGAATCATTAAAAGTGTCTGATTCGTTATCTTTTACAGAAAAACAGACAAATATTTATGATGCGTTTAGCCAATTAAATCAAGTTTACAAACAAACTATATCGCCAACAATCTTAATTTCAGATGGAAATCAAACCTATGGAAATGATTATCAATTTATTGCAAATTCTTTCAAACAACCTATTTATCCCATAATTTTAGGCGATACAATTTCTTATGAAGATTTAAAAATTGAACAATTAAATGTAAATAAATACGCTTATTTAAAAAACAAGTTCCCCGTTGAAGTTATATTAGTTTATAATGGAAATGAAAACAATACTTCAGATTTTGTTGTTAAAAAAGGGAACGTAACGGTTTATTCTCAAAGCGTTAACTTTACAAAAGATATTAACTCAAAAGTTTTAAATTTCACTTTACCTACAAATTCAATCGGAATAAGTAATTATAATGCTTTCATAATTCCTTTAAAAAATGAAAAAAATGTAGTAAATAATTCTAAAAATTTCGCTGTTGAAATTATAGACCAAAAAACAAAAATTGCAATTGTTAGTGAGTTTTACCATCCAGATTTAGGTGTATTAAAGAAAAGTATTGAAAGTAACGAACAACATTCGGTTCAATTTTTAAATTCAAATGAGATAATTAGTCAAATAAATGATTATCAATTAGTTATATTATACCAGCCAAATAATTTATTTAAACAAATTTTTGAACTTTTAGAGATGCAAAACAGAAATAAATTTGTTATTATTGGTTCTAAAACAGATTTAGAATTTATAAATAAAGTCAATGATGATTTTGATTTTGAAATCACAAATCAAACTGAAAATTATCAAGCTGAATTAAACAAAAGTTATGCACCTTTTTTAGTTGATGATATAAATTTTGAATCATTTCCTCCTTTAGTATCTAATTACGGATCAGTTATTTTTTCTAAACCTATCGAAACTATTTTAAATAAAACGTTGAATGGTATTTCTACTAATGAGCCATTACTTTTTACTTTTGAAAGTAATGGAACAAGAGAGGCTGTTTTATTAGGAGAGAATATTTGGCTATGGCGCGCTCAGAGCTACATGAATTCAAAGTCTTTCAACGAATTTGATGATTTTTTAGGGAAATTAGTACAATATTTAGCTTCAAATAAACAAAAAAGTAGATTAAATATCGATTACGAATCATTTTATTATGGCAGTAGTAAAATTGTTATTAAAGCTGAATTTTTTGATAAAAACTATGTGTTTGATACTCGCGAAACACTTAATATCACTTTAGTTGATAATGTTTCTAAAGAGCAAAAGGTGTTGCCTTTAACTTTAAAAAACAATAATTATCAAGTAGATTTAAGTAGTTTAAAACCTTCTAGTTACACTTTTACTATTAAAGCTTCAAACGAAAATTTATCAAATTCTGGTAGTTTTCAAATTTTGCAATATGAAGTTGAGCAACAATTTTTGAGTGCCAATGTAACAAAAATGAAACAATTAGCTACTAATAGTTGTGGAACTACTTTTTTTATAGATAATACTAAAGATTTGTCAAGTGCCTTAATAAATGATAATAGATTTACTTCAATTCAAAAAAGCAGTAAAAATACCATACCTTTGATAGATTGGAAATATTTACTAGCTATTATAGCATTAAGCTTAGGAATAGAGTGGTTTTTAAGAAAATATAACGGATTAATTTAAATTAAAATTAGACAATGGAAAAATTACCAAAAATTGCAATACCATTAATAATAGCAGCTATCATTTTAATAGTTGTTTTATCAAAATCAGCAGTAACAATTAACTCAGGTGAAGCAGGTGTTTTATTTGAAACTTTCGGAAAAGGTGTTGTTACCGATGAGCCACCTATGGATGAGGGCTTTCATATCGTAGCACCATGGAATAAGGTTTATGTCTACGAAGTACGTCAGCAAGAACTTTTTGAAAAAATGAAAGTGTTATCTTCAAATGGATTAGAAATTCAAATTGACGCTTCAGCTTGGTACGAACCAATTTATAACGATTTAGGAAATTTGCATCAATCACTTGGCCAAAATTATTTACAACGTGTTATTCAGCCAGCAATTCGCTCAGCAGCAAGAAGTGTTGTAGGACGTTATACCCCAGAACAACTATATTCTAGTAAGCGTGATGCTATTCAAGATGAAATTTATGCTGAAACAAAAAAAATATTAGACAAACAATATGTACAACTAAATGAAGTTTTAGTTCGGGATGTTACACTGCCTAATACCATAAAAGAAGCTATTGAACGTAAATTACGTCAAGAACAAGAATCTTTAGAGTACGAATTTAGATTAGTTACAGCAGCAAAAGAAGCAGAAAAAGTAATTATTGAAGCACAAGGTAAAGCAGAATCAAATCGTATTTTAAGTGCGTCATTAACTGATAAAATTTTACAAGACAAAGGTATTGATGCAACTATGAAATTAGCAGAATCACCAAATAGTAAAGTGATTGTAATTGGTTCTGGAGACAGTGGTTTACCAATTATTTTAGGAAATCAATAATATATTGGGGTATTAATAAAAAAGCGTGTAACTCTTTTGAATTACAAGCTTTTTTATACTATCATTTTGTGAAAATTTTTGAAATAATATTTAATTCATCAGGTTTTAACGAAGATGTCATTTCTAACTTTTTAATAAAAATGGCAACTTCTTCCTCGGAGGATGGACAACCTAAATTTTGTCCCTTTTCATCAAAACTATCTGCTAACAATTCGCCATCACTATTAAAAATTAACCAAAACGGAATACCACTATTCCCACCTTTATATTTAATCAATAAATCTTCTGCACCCGGATTTTCAAGATGTTTGTTGTTAGAAGATTCTTTAACAGTTAAATGTTCAATAACATAATTAGTATCAAAAAAAGATTTACAAGCTTCGTTATTCATTCCCTTATCCATCTTCTTGCACCAACCACACCATGACGCATTAAACATTACAAATACATTTTTATTTTCTAATTTAGCTTTTTTAGAAGCATTTTTAAGAATATCAGACGCTGTATCTTGGGCGCCAGATAAATTAACCATTACAAAAAGAATAAGTAAGAAGTAAACAGAAAATTTGAATTCCATATTTTTATTTTAGGTGTTTGTTTTATGAAAATATTTAATTTTATTCATTTAGATATTAAATAAACCATAATATTTTAAATTTTAAATATAAAAACTTTTAATTATAAATATTTATTCATGATATTTGCTAAATATTAAAATAAATAATGAAAATTGTTCAATTACATCATCATCATTTTCAAATTTGCTCTCAAGCGAAGTGAAGATGTATTGAATAAAATCAACATATTTAAAACCCGTTTGAGACAATCAAGCGGGTTTTTATTTTAATCTAAAGCTTGATTGTTTTAAACTCATAAAAAAAATCAAAATGAGTGTATTAAGAATTGCAGTACAAAAATCTGGTCGTTTACACGACGAATCGATGGAACTATTGAAAGACATCGGAATTTCAATCGATAATGGAATTGATCAACTAAAGGCTTCGGCTAGAAATTTTCCAGTAGAAGTTTTTTATTTAAGAAATGGCGATATCCCTCAATATTTAAAAGATGGTGTAGTAGATGCTGCTATTATTGGAGAAAATGTTTTAATAGAAAAAGGAGAAGGCATTAATATTGTCGAAAAATTAGGTTTTTCTTCTTGTAGAGTTTGTATTGCTGTTCCAAAAAACATGGGATACAAAAGCATAAAAGACTTAGATGGCAAACGTATTGCAACGTCGTATCCTAATACAGTACAAATGTATTTAGATAAGGAAGGAGTTAAAGCTCACTTACACATCATTAACGGTTCTGTTGAAATTGCTCCTAATATAGGTTTAGCCGATGCTATTTGCGATATCGTTTCTAGTGGCAGCACCTTATTTAAAAACAATTTAAAAGAGGTTGAAATGATTTTGAAATCGGAAGCTGTTCTTGCAGTTTCTCCTATTTTAGATGAAGAAAAACAAGCTATTTTAGATAAAATTCAGTTCAGAATTAAGTCTGTTTTAAAAGGAAGAAATTCAAAATACGTGTTATTGAATGCTCCAAACGATAAAGTTAAAGATATTATTAGTGTTTTACCAGGCATGAAAAGTCCAACCGTTTTACCTTTAGCTGAAGCAGGTTGGAGCTCGATTCACTCTGTAATTAGTAAAAACCAGTTTTGGGATGTTATAGACGATTTAAAAGCTAAAGGAGCCCAAGGTATTTTAGTTTGTCCTATTGAAAAAATGGTTTTATAATACTTTATTTATGGACGAATGTTTTATTATAGAATTAATTCCATACGAACGCATGGAAACTATTCTTCCATTGGTAGTTTTGCTTAACGAAGATAGATTTACTTATGCTCTTTTGCAAAAAAGACTCAATGCCATGTTAGATATGGGAGGTTACCAATGTATTGGTGTTTATCATAAGGAAGAACTTATTGGAATTTGCGGTTTTTGGGTTTTAAATAAGCTTTACGCAGGAAAACATTTAGAGCCAGATAATGTATATGTTAAACCAGATTATCGTAGCCATGGTATAGGTAATTTAATGATGAATTGGTTGTTTGATTATGCAAAGCAAATTGGTTGTGAGGGATTGGAAGTGAACTGCTATGCAAAAAACATAAAAGGTAAGAAGTTTTGGGAAACTCAAGGTTTTGAACCTTTGGGATTTCATATGATTAAAAAATTTAGTCAATTTTAAAATGAATAAAATATACAACCCAGATAAAAACGACTGGAACGATGTTTTAAAACGGCCAACACAAACTGTTGGAGATATTGAAACTAAGGTTCTCGAAATTTTTAACGATGTGCGCTTTAATGGAGATAAGGCAATAGCTAAATACACCCTGCAATTTGATGGCATTACTTTAGATTCTAATGTGGTGACTGCTCTAGAAATTGAAAAAGCTGTTACAAGTGTTTCAGATGAACTAAAAAATGCCATTAAAACTGCAAAGCAAAATATTGAAGTATTTCACACAGCTCAAAAAACAAATAGAGTTGAAGTAGAAACTTCTAAAGGTGTACAATGTTGGCAAGAAAAGCGTCCAATTCAAAAAGTCGGCTTGTATATTCCAGGTGGTACGGCGCCATTATTTTCAACAGTTTTAATGTTAGCTGTTCCTGCACAAATTGCAGGTTGTCAAGAAATTGTTTTGTGTTCTCCACCTAATAAAACAGGTGCATTGGCGCCAGAAATTTTATATGCAGCACAACTTTGTGGTGTTACAAAAATCATTAAAGTAGGAGGTATTCAGGCCATTGCAGGATTAACTTTTGGAACTCAAAATATACCGCAAGTTTATAAAATATTCGGACCTGGAAATCAGTTTGTAACAGTAGCGAAACAATTAGCAACTAAGTTTGGTGTAGCTATTGACATGCCTGCTGGCCCTAGTGAGCTTTTAGTAGTTGCAGATGAATTAGCAAATCCTTCATACATTGCTTCAGACTTATTAAGTCAGGCAGAACATGGCATTGATAGTCAGGTTATTTTAGTATCCACATCTATCAACTTAATTAACGAAGTTTCATTCGAAGTTGAAAAGCAATTGGCTTTACTTCCGCGTAAAACAATAGCAGAAAAAGCGATAGCAAACTCTAAACTTATTTATGTTGAAAATGATTCTGTAGCCTTAGACATGATTAATGAGTATGGTCCAGAACATTTTATCATTTGTTCTAAAAATGAAGATTTTTACGTCAATAATATCGCAAATGCAGGCTCCGTATTTATTGGAGATTATACTCCTGAAAGTGCAGGCGATTATGCGTCGGGAACCAATCATACGCTTCCAACAAATGGGTTTAGTAAAGCCTATTCTGGAGTTAATTTAGATAGTTTTTCTAAGAGTATGACATTCCAAAAAATATCAAAGGAAGGAATTTTGGATATAGGTAAAACCATCGAATTAATGGCCGAAGCCGAGGGATTACAAGGTCATAAAAATGCGGTATCTATTCGATTAAAAGATTTAAAACAATGAGTATTCAAAATTTAATTCGTCCAATCATAAAAGCTTTAAAACCTTATTCATCAGCACGTGATGAGTTTCAAGGTGCTACTGATAATATGGTGTTTTTAGATGCTAACGAAAACCCTTTTGAAAACGGTGTAAACAGATATCCTGATCCACATCAAAGAACATTAAAAGCTATGCTTTCTGAAATTAAACACGTTTCAACAAAAAACATCCTATTAGGTAATGGGAGTGACGAAGTTTTAGATTTAATTTTTAGGGCTTTTTGTGAACCTAATCAAGACAATATTCTCATTTTGCCACCTACTTATGGTATGTATGAAGTATTAGCTAATTTGAATGCAATAAGTATTAAAGCGATAAATTTAGATGAAGCTTTTCAACCTAAACTGGATGCTATTTTAAATGCAGCTGATTCTAATAGTAAATTGCTTTTTATTTGTTCGCCAAACAATCCCTCAGGGAATAGTTTTAATACCAAAGTCATTGAAGAATTAGTTTCAAAATTTAAAGGCATAGTGGTTATTGATGAAGCTTATATTGATTTTTCTAATGAAATGAGTTGGATTTCAAAATTAAATACATATCCAAATTTAATTGTAACCCAAACATTATCCAAAGCTTACGCAATGGCTGGAATTCGTTTAGGTATCTGTTATGCTTCCAAGGAAATAATTAGAGTTTTAAACACTATAAAACCACCTTACAATATAAACGAATTGACTCAGAAAAAAGCCATTGAATTATTAAGCATCAATGATTTAGCTCTTAATCAAATTCAAGATATTTTAAAAGAACGTGATTTGATGATTTCTGAGCTAGAATCTATAAATTTTATCTTTAAAATATATCCATCTGATGCTAATTTTGTTTTGGTTAAAGTTGATGATGCTAATAAACGTTACAATCAACTTATCGAAAAAGGCATCGTGATAAGAAATAGAACAACCCAACCTGGATGTGAAAACACATTACGATTAACAGTTGGTACAGCTCAAGAAAATAAAACCCTTTTAAGCACTTTAAAGACATTATAAATGAAGCGCGTATTATTTATCGATAGAGACGGCACTTTAGTTTTAGAGCCACCAGTGGATTATCAATTAGATACTTTAGAAAAATTAGAATTCTACCCAAAAGTATTTCAATACATGGCTAAAATAGCTAGAGAATTGGATTATGAATTGGTTATGGTAACGAATCAAGATGGTTTAGGTACAGATTCTTTTCCAGAAGATACTTTTTGGCCTGCACAAAATAAAATAGTAAACGCTTTTGAAAAAGAAGGTGTTGTGTTTGATGCAGTTTTTATTGACAAAACATTTCCGTATGAAAATGCACCTACTCGTAAGCCAAGAACAGGTTTATTAACTAAATACTTTTCTGAAGCATACGATTTAGAGAACTCATTTGTTTTGGGTGATAGAATCACGGATATGGAATTAGCTAAGAATCTTGGTGCTAAAGGCATCTATCTTTCTAAAGATCCGGATTTAGGTGCTAACGAAATTGAAACTTCTCAAGAAGATGTATTTAACGCCATTGCTTTAAAAACCACCGATTGGGAGAAAATATATGAGTTTTTAAAACTGAAAGATCGTGTTTCTGAAATAACTAGAAATACCAACGAAACAAAAATATATATCAAGTTAAATCTTGATGGTTCTGGTAAAAACAATATTGATACAGGACTTTCTTTTTTCGATCACATGCTAGATCAAATAGGTCGTCATGGAGCTATGGATTTAACTATTAAAGTGGATGGCGATTTAGATGTTGATGAGCACCACACCATTGAAGATACCATGATTGCTTTAGGGGAATTATTCAATAAAGCTTTAGGAAATAAATTGGGTATTGAACGCTATGGATTCTGTTTGCCAATGGATGACTGTTTAGCGCAAGTGGCAGTAGATTTTGGCGGACGTAATTGGTTAGAATGGGATGTTGAATTTAAACGCGAAAAAATAGGCGATATGCCAACCGAAATGTTTTTTCATTTGTTTAAATCATTTACTGATGGTGCTAAATGTAATTTGAATATTAAGGCCGAAGGCACCAATGAACATCATAAAATTGAAGGTATTTTTAAAGCCTTTGCAAAAGCTATGAAAATGGCAGTAAAACGAGATGCAAACAAGATGTTTTTACCATCAACTAAAGGCATGTTATGATGAAACTTGTAATTATAAATTACGGTGCAGGAAATATTAAAAGTATTCAATTTGCCTTTAAAAGACTGGGGGTTAATGCTATTTTATCTAACGATCCGGAAGAAATTTTAAATGCAGATAAAATTATATTTCCAGGTGTTGGTGAGGCTAGTACGGCTATGAAAATGTTAGTTGAAAGTGGATTAGATACATTAATACCTACCTTAAAACAACCTGTTTTAGGAATTTGTTTAGGGATGCAATTATTATGTAAATCTACTGAAGAGGGAAATACCAAGGGATTAGGCATCTTTCAAACAGATGTTAAACGATTTCCTAATGATTTAAAAGTACCTCAAATGGGTTGGAATGTTATAAAAGAGCTAAAGTCAAATCTTTTTAGTGGTATTAAAGAAAATGAGTACATGTATCTTGTGCATAGTTATTATGCCGAACATTGTAACGAAACTATATCCGCAACAGATTACGGATTAAATTATGCTTCAGCTTTAAAGCATAAAAATTTTTATGGGGTTCAATTTCATCCAGAAAAGAGTAGTTTAGCAGGAGAACAAATTTTAAAGAATTTTTTAGAATTATAATATGAGAATTATACCAGCCATTGATATTATAGAAGGAAAATGTGTTCGCTTAACAAAAGGCGATTACGGCACCAAAAAAATATATAGTGAAAGTCCATTAGAAATCGCTAAAACTTTTGAAGCTTCAGGTATTGAGTATTTACACTTAGTAGATTTAGATGGAGCAAAAGCAAAGCACATTGTCAATTATAAAGTCTTAGAGCAAATAGCTTCTAAAACAAGTCTTAAAATTGATTTTGGAGGTGGATTGAAAACTAATGAAGATTTACACATAGCATTTAATTCTGGTGCAAAACAAATCACAGGAGGTAGTATTGCAGTTAAAGATTCTAAAACTTTTGAAGGATGGATTTCTAAATATGGAGCTGCTAAAATTATTTTAGGAGCTGATAGTGATGCTGGTAAAATATCTATTAGTGGCTGGATGGAACAAAGTGAGGAAGAGGTTATTCCGTTCATTAAGTCATATCAAAAGAAAAGTATTCAATATGTAATTTGTACAGATATTTCTAAAGATGGTATGCTCGAAGGGCCTTCTGTAGATTTATATAAACAAATCATTGAAGAATGTTCAAATAGTAGTAGTGGGCAGTCTATAAAATTAATTGCTTCAGGAGGAATTTCAGATATTTCCGAATTACCCATTTTGAAAGAAATTGGATGTGAAGGCGTTATTATAGGTAAGGCTATATACGAAAACAGAATTACACTCAAACAATTAGAGAAATTTGTATAACATACTTTCACAGAAATAAAAAAAAATATGTTAACAAAACGAATTATACCATGTCTTGATATAAAAAATGGACGAACCGTAAAAGGTGTCAATTTTGTTGATTTGCGTGACGCTGGAGACCCTGTTGAACTCGCAAAACAATATGCAGATGTAGGTGCAGATGAATTGGTTTTCTTAGATATCTCAGCAACTTTAGAAGGAAGAGGAACCACTTTAGATATGGTTTTGCATGTTGCCGAACAGGTTAACATCCCTTTTACTGTTGGTGGTGGTATTTCGTCTGTTGAGCATGTTGATGCCTTACTTAAATGTGGTGCAGATAAAGTTTCCATTAATTCTTCAGCTGTAAAACGTCCAGAATTGATTAATGAATTAGCTGAAAAATTTGGAAGTCAATGTGTAGTCGTTGCTATTGACGCTAAACAGATTGATGGCAATTGGAAAGTGCATTTAGCAGGTGGTAGTATTCCAACAGATATTGATTTATTTCAATGGGCTAAAGAAGTTGAATACAGAGGTGCTGGTGAAATTTTGTTCACATCCATGGATCATGATGGTACAAAAAACGGATTCGCCAATGAAGCATTAGCTAAGTTATCAGTTGAATTAAACATTCCCATAATTGCTTCTGGAGGCGCGGGGAAAGTGCAACATTTTATCGACACTTTTAAAGAAGGAAAAGCAGATGCAGCATTGGCAGCAAGTGTTTTTCATTTTGGTGAAATACCCATTCCAGAATTAAAAAAAGAATTAAAAGCTTATAATATAGAAGTAAGACTATAGTTAAATTATAATATTGCCTTGAGCGCAGTCGAAAGGTTTTTTTGGCATTGAAACGAAATAAAATTATGAATATTAAATACGACTCAAACGGACTTATTCCAGCTATTATCCAAGATGCATCTACAAAAAATGTGTTGATGATGGGGTATATGAACGAGGAAGCTTACCAAAAAACATTAGAAACTAGACAGATTACTTTTTTTAGTAGAAGTAAACAACGTTTGTGGACTAAAGGTGAAGAAAGTGGTAATTTTTTAAATCTGGTTGATATTAAAAACGATTGCGATAACGACACCCTTTTAATTCAAGTAAATCCTGTTGGACCAATATGTCATAAAGGAACGGATAACTGTTGGGGAGAAGAAAACAAGGCTAATTATGGATTCTTTTCAACTTTAGAAAATATCATATCAGAGCGTGTTGCCAATAAAGATTCTAAAACCTCTTATGTTGCTAGTTTATTTGAAAAAGGTATAAATAAAATAGCTCAAAAAGTAGGCGAAGAGGCTGTTGAAACGGTTATTGAAGCCATGGATAACAATGATGAATTATTTCTTTATGAATCTGCCGATTTATTTTTTCATTACTTAATTTTGTTGAAAGCTAAGGGGTTTAGCTTAAAAGATATTGAAAATGAATTAAAAAGTAGACATAAATAACTTCGTGAAAATTTATTATCGGGTATAGGTCATCGTAGATACTACATTCCCTTTTTTGTCGTAATAAATCCATTTGCCTATGGGTTGTTTCCAATGTAAATATTGCCCTTTAGATTTTACATTTCCATCTTCATAATAAAAAGTTATAGGACCTTCAACACGATTGTCTTTGTAGGTTCCTTCACAAACTTTAATACCGTATGGGTCAAAATCTATCCATTTTCCATTACCTATACCATCAACATAATCTTGCATAGTCATGTAATTTCCATTATCGTATTTAGCATATAAAACTCCTGTAAAAGGTTTGTTAGTTCCCAATTCATAGTAAACCGACCCTTGTTTGTAGGCTTTTTGGTAAGTGTCAGAAATAGCAACTAACTTCTCTTTGGAGTCTTTGTACTGCCCATAAATACTAATTGAAATGAGTAGCATACAAATAAAGTTAATTAGTGCTTTCATGATTTTTTTTATTTTATATACACCAAATTGTTAGTTTTAGATGAGCTAACTAAAAAATTGACTAAAGTAAACAATACAAGTTATAAATTCTTTGTCACAAATTATAAATAACTTACTTTTCAAATTCTTAAAAAAAGCATGAAGAAGCACTTTTACGTTATAAAAATTCAGTATTTGGGATATCGTTTTCATGGTTGGCAAAAACAACCTAATGTAAAAACATTGCATTTAATGGTTGATAGAACCTTGAATTTTATTCTAGAAGGTAAATATTTTAAGAGTTTAAGTTCTGGTAGAACCGATGCGATGGTATCGGCAGAATGTGCTGCTTTTGAATTATTTTTAGAAGAACCACTAGAAGACCAAAATGCTTTTCTCAACCTTTTCAATAAAAACTTACCACAAGATATTAGAGCAATTAGTATTCTAGAAGTCGATTCAAAATTCAATATCATTAACCATTCAAAAATTAAAGAATACTTATATTTATTTACTTATGGTGAAAAATGCCATCCGTTTTGTGCACCAATAATGACCACTATTTTAGATGATTTAGATATTGATTTAATGAAAGAAGGCGCTAAACTTTTTGAAGGTTCACATTATTTTAAATCTTATTGCTTTAAACCCACCAATAATGGTATTTACAATAGAGATATCCTACTATGTGAACTGGTTGAAAATACTAAATACACCGCCAATTACTTTCCTGAAAAATCATATATTTTACGAGTAAAAGGTAAAGGTTTTATGCGTAATCAAATACGTTTGATGATGGGTGCGCTTATTGATTTGGGAAAAGGAAAAATAACAATAGATACCATAAAGCAAAGTTTAGAACAAGACCAATTTATTAAATTAGAATATATCGCTCCCGCTTCAGGTTTAATTTTAAACAATATAGAATTTGAATAACAACTTGATTTTTGTAGTTTTAAAAAGAAATATGATATTATGAGTTTACAAGTTCCAAAAGAAGCCTTAGATTTTTTTAAAAAGTTAGAGAAAAACAATGACCGTGATTGGTTTAATGATCATAAACTCGAATATAAAAAAATTGAAAAAGAGGTAAAGGGTTTTTATAATGCTGTATTTTCAAGTTTAAAAGAACATGATGATTTAGATAAAATGAAAATGTTTAGAATTTATAGAGATGTACGTTTTTCAAAAAATAAATCACCATACAAAACTCATTTTGGAGGCTCTTTTCATAGAGCAAAACCTAAATTAAGAGGTGGTTATTATCTTCATATTCAACCTAATAATGAGAGTTTTATAGCTACTGGTTTTTGGGAACCTGCACCTGCAGATTTACTTAGAATACGAAAAGAATTTGAAATGGATGATAGTGATATAAGAGCCATTTTAAAAGATGAAAATTTTAGTAGTGTTTGGGGCGGTTTTGTGGGTGATGAAGTTAAAACGGCTCCAAAAGGATTCAGTAAAGACCACAATGCCATAGACTTAATAAAAAAGAAACAATACATCTTCGTTAAAAAATTTAGCGATAAAGAAGTTTTAGATGAAAGTTTTGTGAATCAAATAAATTTGTCTTTTAAAGCCATTCGCCCATATTTTGATTATATGAGCGATGTTTTAACCACAGATTTAAATGGAGAATCTCTTATATAATTTCTTTAATAATATACTTAGATTGATTAAACTCGAATTGGTCATTAACTTTTTTATTTTTTAATAATTGACCAATTGGAGAGCTTAAAGAAATAGCAAAATAACTTTCGTTTTCTAAATCAATTTTACCAATACTTGTGGAAATATAAAAATTCATAAGATTGGTTTTAACAAGGCTTCCTAGAATAACATCATTATTGATAATACCTGTTTTTACAAGTTGTAAATGCGTTTTAGTTTGTTGAGCATCATTAAGATGAACCAGATTTTTTTCCAAATCGTTCAATAACTTGCCATTTCCAGAATCATCATCTAAATCATTAGATTTATCGTTATTTGAAATGGCATCTTTTATTAAATTGATTTCTTCTTTATAATCATTAATACGCTTATCTACACGTTCATTACAAATTTGTAGAAGTTGTTTTTTTATTATCATTAAATATTAAACGGCTTTTAAAAGTTCTGGTTTTTCAAAAAGTTGGATATTACTAATAAGTCGATCTTTTACAATATTCATCATACGCTTATTTAAGGCTGATGAATTTTTGATATAAATACTGTATTCTTCAACAGTAAATACCCCTATAATCATACCTTTTAAAGAATTACGAAATTTTATATCTTTTTGTATCGCATTATCAATGTAAACTAAACGTTTTTCTGTAGAAAAACTATAGAAAACAGACTTGTGTTTAACAATATAATTTTTAAATGCTTCAATTAATAAATCATTTTGAAATTTTATAACAGGTCGTAATACTAAATTTTGAAAACGCTCATTACTGCTCATGTCATTATTTATTGTAGCATTTAAAATTTCAGGACGCATACTTTTTAAGTTAAAATCTCTGCTATTCATATCTTTGGAGTTTTTAATAAAAGTATAGATTATTGAAACCAAAAATAGAAGAAACTAAGTATAAATATCAACTACCTTATCAACAATTTTCTTTTTAATTTAGAAGTTAACATGAAATTAATTTTAAATAGAATTGTTTTAAATATTATAAACAAATTTAGGCTTCTATTGAATAAAATTCAGTTTATAGTTCATCTATTGGTAATTTTATAAAAATTAAATAACTAATAGTTTTAAAGTTTTAAATAATCGTAATAAACTTTAAATTTGTTTTCTTGTTTGGTTGTTAAAAAGAAGACTATTTTATCAACTAGCGTAAGGTATACAAAACAAAATTATTTATGAGCAAAACATTGTTTGATAAAGTATGGGATTCCCATGTAGTAAGAAAGATTGAAGGTGGACCAGATGTGTTTTTTATAGACCGTCATTTTATTCACGAGGTAACGAGTCCTGTTGCGTTTTTAGGATTAAAGAGTAGAGGGTTAAAAGTATTATATCCAGAACGCACATTTGCAACTGCTGATCATAATACACCTACTATAAACCAACATTTACCAGTTGAAGATCCACTTTCTGCTAATCAACTTAAAGCTTTGGAAGATAATTCAAATGAATACGGAATTAGCCATTGGGGGTTAGGACATAAAAAAAACGGCATTGTACACGTTGTTGGGCCAGAAAATGGAATTACGTTCCCTGGAGCAACAATTGTATGTGGCGATTCTCATACATCTACACACGGTGCTTTTGGTGCTATAGCATTTGGTATTGGTACTTCAGAGGTCGAAATGGTACTTTCTACACAATGTATCATGCAACCAAAACCTAAAAAAATGCGCATTAACATTAATGGGCAATTAGAAAAAGGAGTAACACCTAAAGATGTGGCTTTATTTATTATTTCAAAGTTAACAACCTCTGGCGCAACTGGATATTTTGTTGAATATGCAGGTGATGTTTTTGAAAATATGACTATGGAAGGTCGTATGACGGTTTGTAATTTATCTATTGAGATGGGTGCACGTGGTGGTATGATTGCTCCAGATGAAACAACCTTTGCATATTTAAAAGGAAAACCATTATCTCTAAAAGATGATGCTTGGGATGCAGCTGTAACGCATTGGAAAACACTAAAAACAGATGCTGATGCAACTTTTGATAAAGAATTAGCTTTTAGTGCTAGCGAAATTGAACCTATGATTACCTACGGAACAAATCCAGGAATGGGCATGGGTATTTCTAAAAACATACCGAATGCTGAAGCTATTGAAGGTGGCGTTGCAACTTATAAAAAATCTTTAGATTATATGGGTTATGATGAAAACGACTCCATGATTGGAAAAAAAGTAGATTATGTTTTCTTGGGAAGTTGTACTAATGGGAGAATTGAAGATTTTAGAGCTTTTGCATCAATTGTCAAAGGTAGAAAGAAAGCAGATAATGTTATAGCGTGGTTAGTTCCTGGCTCTCACGAAGTGGAAGATAAAATAAAAGAAGAAGGTATTTTAGATATTATTACAGAAGCAGGTTTCTCTTTACGTCAACCTGGTTGTTCGGCTTGTTTAGCTATGAATGATGATAAAGTACCTGCTGGAAAATATGCAGTTAGCACGTCAAACAGAAACTTTGAAGGCCGTCAAGGTCCTGGTTCAAGAACCATGTTAGCAAGTCCTTTAGTGGCTGCAGCCGCAGCTGTAACTGGAGTCGTAACAGATCCAAGAGAACTTTTGTAAGTTCGAAGTATACAGTTAACAGTTTTAAATCACATTAAACGAAAATTGATGCTGTATGGAAATTATTAAAATAAATTATTGACTGCCAACTAAACACTGGCAACTGAATACTAAAAACTATGGCTTACGATAAATTTAATATACTAACAAGTACCGCAGTACCACTTCCATTAGAGAATGTAGATACAGATCAAATTATACCTGCTCGTTTCTTAAAAGCTACAGAACGCAAAGGTTTTGGAGATAACTTATTTAGAGATTGGAGATACAATGGTGATAATACCCCTAAAGAAAGTTTTGTTTTAAACAATCCAATCTACGGTGGTAAAATTCTTGTAGGTGGTAAGAATTTTGGTTCAGGTTCCTCAAGAGAGCATGCTGCATGGGCAATTTACGATTATGGTTTTAGATGTGTGGTATCTAGTTTTTTTGCAGATATCTTCAGAAATAACTGTTTAAATGTTGGTGTTTTACCAGTACAAGTATCACCTGAATTTTCCGAACAAATATTTAATGCTATTTACGAAAATCCTAATACAGAAATTGAAATTAATCTTACAAACCAAACCATAACCATACTTTCAACGGGTGCTCAAGAATCATTTGAAATTAACAGTTACAAGAAAGATAACATGCTTAATGGTTTTGATGATATTGATTATTTACAAAACATAAAAGGTGAAATAGAAAATTTTGCAAATAGTTTGTTGCTGTAATAAATGAATTCAAAGAGAATTGAAATAATGGACACGACGCTGCGTGATGGTGAACAAACCTCAGGTGTGTCGTTTTCTGCTTCTGAAAAGCTTACCATAGCCAAACTTTTATTGGAAGAATTAAAAGTAGATCGTATTGAAATAGCATCTGCAAGGGTATCAGAAGGTGAACTTCAGGCAGTAAAAGATGTTACAAAATGGGCAAGTCAAAATGGCTATCTAAACAAAGTTGAAGTACTAACTTTTGTTGATGGAGGTGTCTCTATTGATTGGATGATAAACGCAGGAGCAAAAGTTCAAAATTTACTTACAAAAGGGTCATTAAATCATTTAATACACCAGCTTAAAAAGACTTCTAATCAGCATTTTAAAGAAATATCAGAAAATATTTATTTAGCTAAAACTAAAGGGATTGAAACAAATGTTTACTTAGAAGATTGGAGTAATGGTATGCGTAATTCTAAAGACTATGTTTTTGAGTTTTTAGAATTTTTATCAACGCAAACTATAGAGCGTATTATGCTTCCAGATACACTTGGTATTTTAACACCAATAGAGTCCTATGAATTTGTTAAGGAAATTAAGGATAAATATCCCAATTTGCATTTCGATTTCCATGCACACAATGATTATGATTTAGGTGTTTGGAATGCCATCGAAGGTTTAAGAGCTGGTGCTGATGGTTTACATTTAACCATTAATGGTATGGGAGAAAGGGCTGGTAATGCTCCCATGGCTAGTACTATTGCTGTAATTAATGATTTTATGCCACAAATTGAGGTTGGTGTGAATGAAAAAGTTTTATACACTGTAAGTAAATTGGTAGAAAACTTTTCTGGTATTATGATTCCTGCTAATAAACCTATTATTGGTGCTAATGTTTTTACGCAAACTGCTGGTATTCATGCTGATGGGGATAATAAAAAGAATTTATATTTTAGTGATTTAATGCCTGAACGTTTTGGTAGAAAACGCCAATATGCTCTTGGTAAATCATCAGGAAAAGCTAATATTCAAAAAAATCTACAAGAATTAGGACTTCAACTAAATGATGACGATTTAAAAAAAGTAACACAACGAATAATTGAATTAGGTGATAAAAAACAAGTGGTTACAAAAGAGGATTTACCTTATATAATTTCTGATGTTTTAGATAGAACTTATGAGGAAAAGGTGAAAGTTAATTCTTATGTATTAACACATTCTAAAGGTTTAAAACCATCAACTACGATTTCAATTACTGTTAATGATAAGATTTATGAAGAAAACGCCCAAGGTGACGGGCAGTTTGATGCCTTTATGAATGCAATTAGGAACATCTTTAAAAGAAAGAATCGAGTTTTGCCAGATTTAATTGATTATGCCGTTAGAATACCACCTGGAAGTCGATCGGATGCCTTATGCGAAACTATAATTACATGGAAAAGTTCTGAAAAGGAATTTAAAACTCGTGGTTTGGATTCTGATCAAACAGTTTCGGCAATTAAAGCGACCGAAAAAATGCTAAATATTATTACTAATTAAGACTATATAAATGAAATTTAATATTGCCCTTTTAGCCGGAGACGGTATTGGACCTGAAGTTATTGAACAAGCTGTAAAAGTAAGTGATGCTGTTGCTGCTAAATTTGGACATGAAATTACTTGGAAACCAGCGTTAACTGGTGCTGCTGCCATTGATGCGGTGGGTGAGCCTTATCCAGACGAAACACATGATATATGTATAGCATCGGATGCTGTTTTATTTGGTGCTATTGGACATCCACGTTTTGATAACGATCCATCCGCAAAGGTTCGTCCAGAGCAAGGTTTATTAAAAATGCGTAAAAAATTAGGCCTATTCGCTAATGTGCGACCTACATTTACGTTTCCATCGTTATTAGATAAATCGCCATTAAAAAAAGAACGTATTGAAGGTACGGATTTAGTTTTTTTACGTGAATTAACTGGTGGTATTTACTTTGGAGAAAAGGGGAGAAGAGATGGTGGAGAAACAGCTTTTGATAACTGTGTTTATACAAGAGTAGAAGTACAACGTTTGGCAAAAAAAGGTTTTGAATTGGCTATGACTCGTTCTAAAAAATTATGCTGCGTTGATAAAGCAAATGTTATGGAAACCTCTCGTTTGTGGCGTGAAACTGTTCAAGCTATGGAAAAAGAATATCCAGAAGTTGTTGTGAGTTATGAGTTTGTTGATGCTGTAGCGATGCGTTTGGTACAATGGCCAAATAGTTATGATGTTTTAATTACTGAAAATTTATTTGGTGATATTTTAACGGACGAGGCATCTGTTATTTCAGGGTCTATGGGATTAATGCCATCAGCTTCCATGGGAACAGATATTGCTTTATTTGAACCAATTCATGGATCGTATCCACAAGCAACTGGATTAAATATTGCAAATCCAATGGCAACAGTTTTATCGGCAGCCATGATGTTTGAAACTGCTTTTAATTTGCATGAAGAGGGTAAAGCTATAAGAGATGCAGTTAATAAAGCTTTAGCTGAAGGTATCGTTACTGAAGATTTGGCAGACGGCGGAAAAGCTTACGGCACCAAAGAAGTAGGAGACTGGTTAGCTGCAAATATATAATTTAAAAGAATTACAATTAATTATAAATGGATTTGGTAAGTTTTACCGAATCCATTTTTTTTGAGTGTATTTTTATTAGTGTTAGTAATATTTTAATTAACTACTTAAAGTTTTGTGAAAAGAGATTGCAAAAACATTCTATTGGTTATTTTTATTGAAAAATTAACAAAAACCAATTTTTATGAAAAAAGTATTGCTTTTTGTGTTTTCATTATTTTTAAGTTTAACACCTAATTTTATAGAAGCACAATCTACTAGAAAGAAGAAAAAAGACTCAGAAGTTGAAGCTCCAAAACCAACTCCAACAAAGAAAGAAGGCAAAATTAAACCTTACGATAAGGTTATTACCAGAGATGCTGTATCTGATAATGGCTTATTTAAAACGCATAAAGTAGATGATTCTTATTTTTTCGAAATCCCAAATGAACATTTAGGTAAAGATATGCTTTTGGTAAGTCGTATTGCTAAATTACCTGCAGATTTAGGTAATGGTTACGTAAATGCAGGATCTAAAACTAGTACGCGTTTAGTGACTTGGGAACGTTTTCAAGATAAAATATTAATCAAAGAAAAATCGTATAATGCAGTAGCTGATGATGAATTACCCATTAGTATTTCTGTAAAATCAAATAATTACGAGCCCACATTATTTGCTTTTGATATTGAAGCTTTAAGCAAAGATTCAACTGCAGTTGTGATAGATGTTACTAAATTTTATGTAACTGATGTTAAAGCTTTAAGTGGATTGTCATCACAGTTAAGAAACACCTATAAAGTAAAAAATCTGGACGCTTCGCGTAGTTTTATTAATTCAGTAAAAAGTTTTCCAGAGAATATTGAAGTAGTTCAAGATATGACTTACAATGCCTCTGAACCACCATCATTTGGTAGTACAGAATCTATTAGTCTTAAAATGAATCAATCTATGATTTTATTACCAGAAAAACCAATGCAACCTCGTTTTGCAGATGAAAGAGTGGGCTGGTTTACAATAGATCAAATAGATTATGGAAGTAAAGAATTAAAGTCTGATACTAAAACATATATTAGAAGATGGCGTTTAGAGCCGAAAGACCCTGAGGCTTATGCTAGAGGAGAACTTGTAGAACCAGTAAAACCCATTGTTTATTATTTAGATCCTGCCACACCAGATAATTTAAAAAAATACATGAAAGAAGGTGTTGAGTTATGGCAAAAATCTTTTGAAAAAGCTGGCTTTAAAAATGCTATAATTGCTAAATATGCACCTACAAAGGAAGAAGATCCAGATTTTAGTCCGGAAGATATTCGCTATTCTGTTGTTAGATATGTTGCGAGTACAACTAGAAATGCCGTTGGACCAAGCGTGTCTGACCCAAGAAGCGGAGAAATTATTGAAAGTGATATTATTTGGTATCATAACCATTTACGCTCTTACAGAAACCGTTATTTATTAGAAACCGGTGCTGCAAACCCATCAGCTAGAACCTTAAACACGCCTGCTGAAGAGATTGGAGAAATGATGAAAATGGTTATTGCTCACGAAGTAGGGCATGCTTTAGGTTTACCTCACAATATGGGTGCTAGTAAAGCCTATGATGTTGAAAGCTATAGAGATGGTAACTTTACTCAAAAAAATGGTATTGCAGCTACCATTATGGATTACGCGCGTTTTAATTATATAGCTCAACCAGGTGATAAAAACATCCGTTTTATCCGTCAGATGGGACCTTATGATGATTATGCTATTAATTGGGGCTACAGATACATTCCAGGAGCTGATACACCAGAAAAAGAAGTTAAAACTTTAGATAGTTGGATTCTTGAAAAAGCAGGAGATCCGAAATATATGTTTGGAAAACAAAGTAGTCGATTTAATCCTAACTCTCAAACAGAAGATATTGGAAATGATGCTTTAAAAGCTGGAGATTATGCTCTCAAAAACTTAAAATATGTTGCTAAACATTTACCAGAATGGACCAGTGATGCAACTAATAATTACGAAGATTTAGAGGAATTATATGGTGAATTTTTAGGCTGCTACAATCGTTATATAGGCCATGTACTAACTAATGTTGGAGGGGTTTATGAAAACTTGTTAAATCCTAATCAAGAGGGTGTACCATTTCAAGCAGTTCCAAAATCACTACAAAAAGCATCGGTGCAATGGCTTCATAAAAACGCCTTTGAAACTACTAATTGGTTGGTTGACAAAGACTTACTTTCAAATATTGATTATGCAGGTTATATTTACCGTTTGGGGCAACTACAAAACAGATATCTTACGAGTTTGTTAAGCTTTGAGCGTTTAGGGCGCTTATCAGATCATGAGGCTATAAATACTAATAACTATGGCACTTTAGAAATGATGCAGGATGTTAGAAAAGGTATTTGGGCAGAAGCTAATGTTACTAAAAATGTAGATGTGTATCGTCGTAATTTACAACGCGCATATATAGATCAAATGGCAAATTTAATGACAGGAGATTTAAGCTCAAGAGATCCAAAACAATTTAATGTATCACAATCAGACATTAGAGCTTTTGTAAGGGGTGAACTTAATACTTTAAAAGGTATCGTTTCAAGTGCTTCAAATAGAGCTATAAACACGGTTACAAAATATCATTACAAAGATTGTTTAGAACGTATCAATTTAATTTTATCTCCTAAATAAGATTTAAATAATATTAAACAAATGAGCTTGTTTTAATTAATAAGCTTATTTTTTTTACTAAAACTTGAGTGACTAGGTAATTCAAAAACTTCTAACTCAAAATAAGGTAGCGATGCTAAAAGATGATCAAAAATATCAGACACGATATACTCGTAGTTTTCCCATCGTTTATCACTACTAAACGCATAAATCTCTAAAGGTATTCCTTGAGTAGTAGGTGCTAATTGGCGTGCCATAATCATCATGTCTTTATTAATAGCTGAATGATTTTTTAAATAGGAATCAATATATTTTCTAAAAACACCAATATTGGTAAGATTTCTACCGTTTATTAGGATGGTTTTATCAATCGTATTTTCAGTATTGTAGGACTTAATATCATTCTGACGGTTATTTAAATAAGACGTTATAAGTTGAATTTTTTTAAGTTTTTCTACGTCACTTTCTGTTAAATATTTAATACCATTTTGTTTTATATAAAGAGCTCTTTTTATCCGTCTTCCATTAGAATCCGTCATACCACGCCAGTTCTTAAAAGAATCCGAAATTAGGGCATAAGTAGGAATGGTTGTAATGGTTTTATCAAAGTTTTGAACTTTAACAGTGGCTAAGTTAATTTCAATAACATCACCATCGGCACCATACTTTTCAAAAGTAATCCAATCGCCAATTTGAACCATATCGTTTATAGATACCTGAATACTTGCTACAAAACCTAAAATAGTATCCTTAAATACTAAAATAACTACCGCAGAAATAGCACCCATTCCAGTTAAAAACCGCATGAAAGGAATGTTGGTAATTATAGCAATTGCTGATAAAAACCCAGCAACCCAAGCAAAAATCATAAAAACCTGAATATAGCTATCAATAGGTTTATCTTTTAATCGGGGTAATGTTTTAAAATAATCTCTAAGGGTGTTAAGTAAGCTTCTTACAATCCAAAGAGTTAAAATAAGAGCAAATACTTGCAATACTTTTTCTATAACAATATCTGAGTTTGGAAAATCAGCAAATACTAATGGTGTAAACTCTAAAGCTATTAACAAAGGAATGATGTGTGCTATGTTTCTAGGTACGCGGTTAGTAATTAATAAATCATCAAAATTAGTTTTGGATTTGATAGCAAATTGTGTAAAAGTGCTTCGTATTAATTTTCTAATTGTAAAATCTACTATAGCTATAACAAGGATTAAAACTATTAGTAGCGCTAGCATGTTTAAATATTTAGCTACAACTTCAGTAACACTGTGTGAAACTAAATAATCATAAATTAAATGTTTGTAATTAGTCATTATGCGCTGTTTTTAAATACTTTTTATCAATATAAAAGGTTCCAAAAGGGATGATGGATACAACAAGTACCAGTATAAAAGTTTTGTTATTCCATTTAAAATCTTTTTTAAATGCGAAAGCCAATGCAATGTAGGCGATAAATAATACACCATGTGGCATACCTAAAAATTTAACATATATAGGGTTATCTGCTATATATTTAATAGGCGTAGCTATAAATAGCAATAATATATAAGAAACACCTTCAAGAAACGCTACAACTCTAAAAATATTTACAAATGAAAACATGGTTTTTTTTGTACAAAAATAGGGTACAATTACCAGATAACAGACCTCAATTTAAGAGTTTTTTAAAACACGTTAAAAATGATTAATCCGTAGATTACAAAACGAAGCAAACGTAATGAACCATAAAGAACCACATTTTTAAAAGGAAACTCGATAAGTCCCGCAGCCATACAAGAAATTGAAAAGGGTAGCGGTAATAAGGCACCAACCACAATTAAAAAACCACCCCATTTTTTTGAGTTTTTGAGTTGTTTTTCCATTTTAACCTCCAAATAGTTATGTACAGAAGGTATTTTAGTAATAGCATGCCCAATCCAATAAGCTAATAATCCGCCAGTATACGATAGTATAGCTAAAATACTCAAGTAAAACCATGGACTGTACATTTTGCCAGCCCAAGCAATAAAAATTTCTGGTGGAACCAGACCTAAAAGTGTTTCTGAAACAAAAAAGAAACTTAAAACACCATAAGCCGGTAAAATTTCTGTTAGTGTTACTAAGGCATTGTTAATATCAAAAAAATGATTTAAAGTATAAATTATACCAACGATAATAATAATATACGGAAGTGCTTTTTTTATAGCTAGCCATACAAACGAATAAAACCCGGTATAATTATAATACTGATGTAATAATTGTAAACGAGATTTTTCAATCTTTGTTTTAGACTTTGGTTTCATAACATTCTGATAATTTTAGGGGTTGCAAATATAAGCTATAGATTCTATTTAAAATATTTATAGTAGGAGCTTATCATAATTTTAACACAGGTAATAAAATATTCTATTTTACATAATATAAATTATAGTACAAATGTTATCATTGGTATTT
>JANQTJ010000009.1 GCA_030731745.1 Flaviramulus sp.
GAGTTAAAAATAACTAAAAAATTCAAGAAATCCAAAGAATCCAAAGAATTCAAGGAATTCAAGGAATTCAAGGCAATATTAACTTTAAAAAATGTTAATGTTTTACTTGGTTAAATAAACTTATTCTTGATTTTATTTAAACATAAATTATGGATACTCCCTATGTGGGAATGTTTTTTAGAAGTGTCTGGAATATAAGTGCCATCTTGAACTTCTCCGCCAATTTTCTGATAGGCTTCTCTAAAACTCATACCGTTAACTACTAGCGTATTAATATTATCTACTGTAAACAGGTATTTATATAAATCGCTATTTACATCAATATCTTTAACCATGATTTGCTGAATGGCGTAATTAAAAATATCTAGAATATCTTTAACTTCCTCAAAAGCCGCAATCATGTTTTCCTTTAATAACTGAAAATCTCTGTGATATCCACTTGGTAAATTATTAGTAATCAAAATCATTTCGGTTTGTAAAGCTTGGATTTTGTTGCATTTACCTCTAATTAGCTCAAAAACATCAGGATTCTTTTTATGCGGCATAATGCTACTGCCAGTAGTTAACTCATCAGGAAAAGAAATAAACCCAAAATTCTGACTCATATACAAACAAATATCCATAGCAAAACGACTCATGGTATTACATAACCCCCCTAATACTGCAGCAATTGTACGCTCATTTTTACCACGTGCCATTTGCGCTGCAACAACATTATATTTTAAAGTTGAAAAGCCCATCTCTTTAGTAGTTAATTCTCTATCAATAGGGAACGAACTCCCGTAACCAGCAGCAGAACCAAGTGGGTTTTGATCAACGGTTTTGATGGCTGCGTTAAGCAAATAAACATCATCAACCATAAGCTCTGCATAGGCAGAAAACCACAATCCAAATGAAGATGGCATGGCAACTTGTAAGTGTGTATAACCCGGAAGTACTTTGTCTTGATGTGTTTCGGCTAAGGTTAAAAGTGTATCAAAAAACGTTTTTGTTTTTTCTTTAACTAAACCTAAATTTTCTTTGTAATATAAATGAAGTGCAACTAAAACTTGGTCGTTTCTCGAGCGCGCAGTGTGTATTTTTTTGCCAACTTCACCTAAGCTTTTTGTTAACTCATATTCAATTTTAGAGTGCACATCTTCAAACTGCGAATCAATAACAAAAGTGCCATCGGTAACTTGTTTCTCTAAATTTTTTAAGCCTGTAAGCAAATCCACCAACTCATTTGTTGTTAAAATGCCAATTTTTTGGAGCATTTTAGCATGTGCCTTAGATGCTATAATATCGTATTTAGCAATATGAATATCAATTTCTCTATCATTTCCAACAGTAAACTGCTCAATTTTTTTATCGATTGATATGCCTTTATCCCAGAGTTTCATGTTCTAAAAATTTTATGATTTTATTGATTGATTTAAACGATTACTCGATTTAACAATTCAACATATATTTTAATACCATCTTCAATTTCATTTATAAAAATAAATTCATCAGCTGAATGTGATCGTGTGCTATCTCCAGGTCCTAATTTTAACGAAGGGCAAGTTAAAACTGCCTGATCTGATAAGGTTGGAGACCCATAAGTGGTTCTACCTATTTCTATACCTGCCTGCACCAACGGATGATTAACCGGAATAGAAGATGAATTTAATCTTAAACTGCGCGGTGTAATGCTATCACAAGGTGATTTTTCTTGAAGAATTTGAGCAATTTCAGCATTCGTATAAGCATCATTTACACGAACATCTATTACTAAATCTACATCTGCTGGCACTACATTATGTTGTTTACCTCCATTAATTTGAGTGACAGTTAATTTAACGTCTCCTAAAACCTCAGATCCTTTTTCAAATTTAAAATCTTTAAACCATTGAAGCACTTTAATGGTGTTATAAATAGAATTATTATCGTTTGGATGTGCCGCATGACTGGGTGTACCCATCACTTTAGCATCAAAAACAACTAAGCCTTTTTCAGCCACAGCCAAATTCATTAAAGTAGGCTCGCCTACAATTGCTACATCAACTTTTGGTATGATTGATAACATACTATTAAGTCCATTTGGACCACTACTTTCTTCTTCTGCAGAAGCGACCAAAACCAAATTATATTTTAAATCTTCTTGGTTATAAAAATATGTAAAAGTTGCAATTAACGACACCAAACAACCTCCTGCGTCATTACTACCCAAACCATATAGTTTCCCGTCTTCTACAATAGGCTCAAAGGGGTTTTTAGTATATGCCGAATTTGGCTTTACGGTATCGTGATGTGAATTAAGCAATAGGGTTGGTTTACTTTCATCAAAATATTTATTGATGGCCCAAACATTATTTTTTGTTCTTTGATAGTCTATTTTATGATGTTTAAACCAATCTTCAATAAGTAATGCTGTATTGTCTTCTTCTGATGAAAAAGATTGAGTTTCTATTAACTTTTTTAATAGAGCAATCGCATCATTTGTTAATTCTTTTAGAGCCATTTTATAAGGTGATTCTTGTAAAATTATCGTTTTCATTTGTCAGCATAGAGGTGTTACCCATATTGATGGTTTTAACACCATGATTTAAAGCATCAAAACAATTTTCTAGCTTTGGCAGCATCCCATCTGCAACAATACCTTGATTTAATAATTCAGCATACAAATTGGTGTCAATGTGTTTTATTACTGAATTTTTATCATTAATATCTTTTAAAACACCATTTAACTCAAAACAATAATACATAGATGTTTCGAATAACGCACTCATCCCAATCGCAACTTGAGAAGTAATAGTGTCGGCATTGGTATTTAGTAATTGTCCATTTCCATCGTGGGTTATTGCACAAAAAACAGGCGTAAATCCAGCTTTAATTAATTTATTTATTGCATTGTACGCCACGTTTTTAACATCACCAACAAAACCAAAATCTACTTCTTTAACAGGTCGCTTCTTCGATGTAATTGCATTAGCATCAGCACCAGTTAATCCTATGGCATCAATTTGTAAAGCTTGAAGTTTTGCTACAATATTTTTATTTACCAAACCACCATAAACCATGGTTATAACCTCTAATGTTTCAGCATCTGTAATACGCCTTCCTTTAACCATTTTAGATTCAATTCCTAATTTTGAAGCCATATGAGTAGCACGTTTACCACCACCATGTACCAAAATTTTGTTACCTTTTAAGCTAGAAAATAATTTTAGAAAAGCGTTTAATGCTAAGTCATCTTCAATAATGTTTCCTCCTATTTTTACTATGGATAGTTTTTGTTTAGGCATTTTCTAATATTTTTTTCAATACTAATTGCGCTGCAAAAGTTCTGTTATTAGCTTGCTCAATCACTAAAGAATTTTCGCCATCTAAAACAGCATCTTCAACAATAACATTTCTTCTTACTGGTAAACAGTGCATAAATTTAGCTTTTCCTAATTTATCTTGAGTAATCATCCAGTTAGGATCGGTACTCAAAACCTTTCCATAATCGTCATAAGAACTCCAGTTTTTTACATACACAAAATCAGCATCTTTAAAAGCCTCTTCTTGGTTATGAATAATAGGAGTTTCCTCTGTTATTTTTGAACTCAAATTATAACCCTCAGGATTAGCAATTACAAATTCTACATCCATTTTTTGCATGGATTTAACGAAACTATTGGCTACTGCATGAGGCAAAGCTTTAATATGTGGCGCCCAACTTAAAACCACTTTAGGTTTTTCTTTGTTGGTATTTTCTGAAATGGTTATCGCATCCGTTAAACCTTGTAATGGATGTCCTGTAGCGCTTTCCATATTTACAATAGGTACTGAAGCATACTTTACAAATGAATTTATTACGTGCTCACTTTCATCTTTTTCTTTATCAATTAAGGTTGGAAAAGCTCTTACCGCAATAATATCACAATATTGAGAAACCACAGCTGCAGCTTCTTTAATATGCTCTGCGGTATTACCATTCATGATGGTACCATCTCCAAACTCAATTCCCCAAGCATCTCCAGAAACGTTCATAACAATAGGATTCATCCCTAAATTTAAAGCTGCTTTTTGAGTACTTAAACGTGTACGCAAGCTAGAGTTAAAGAATAACAAACCAAGTGTTTTGTTTTTACCTAATTGTATGTGCTTAAACGGATTTGCTTTCAATAATTTAGCTTCCTCTATCCAATTATGAATATTATCTATATCGTTTATGGATGTATAATTTTTCATATTTTATCTATTTTATTTTGGTAAACGGTACTTTGTTTTCAAAAGCATTAATAATGAAATTATCTTCCAATCCGTTTACTATCCATGTTTCAATATGTGCTTTTTTTGCCACAGAAGCTGCCTCTATTTTTGATTGCATTCCACCACTTCCGTGTGATGATTTGGAGTTAACAACTTGTTTTTCTAAAGCCTCAAAATCTTCAACTATTTCAATAGTTTTTGGCGACTTGTTTTCTATGGATTCTTTGGTGTAAATCCCAAAAGTATTAGTAGCGATTATAAATAAGTCTGCATTTAAAAGCGATGCCGTTAAGGCGCCTAATTTATCGTTGTCTCCAAATTTAATTTCATCGGTTGCAACTGTATCGTTCTCGTTAATTATTGGTATGTAATTATTATCAACCAATACATTAATAGTATTTACAATGTTTGTTTTACTTTCTTGTTTTTCAAAATCTGAATATGACAATAAACATTGAGAGGTTAATAGCCCATATTCTCTAAAAATTTCTTGATAGATTCTAATTAAATGTGGCTGCCCAATAGATGCTAAGGCTTGTTTAACATTGATATCTTTCCCTTTACTCTCAAGTTTTACAAATTGTTTTGCAACCGCAATAGCGCCAGAACTTACAATAACAAACTCACAAGTATCTTGAAGTTGCGCAATTTGACTAGCAATATCTTCAATTTTACCTCTCGATAAATTATCAGTTTCTTTAGTTAGGGTATTAGAGCCTACTTTTAGTAAAATTCGTTTCTTTTTCTGCATACTATCTAATTTGTCCATTGCCATGAACATACCATTTATTTGTAACCAAATGTTGTAACCCAATAGGTCCTCGTTGGTGCAATTTATCAGTACTTATGGCTAATTCTCCACCTAAACCCAACTGACCGCCATCTGTAAAACGTGTTGAAGCGTTATGATATACAGCAGCCGTATCCACATTTTCCATAAACAACTTCGCATCGGTATCGCTTTTGGTGATTATAGAAGATGAATGTCCACCTGAGTATTTGTTTATCATAGTAATCGCATCTATTGTAGATGATATTTCTCCTATTAAAATTTTATAATCTAAAAACTCCTCAAACCAGATTTCGTCTGATGTAATTGAATCTACTTTATAATTTTTAGAAATAACTTCATCTCCTAAAACGTAAATTTTAAAAGCTTTTAGTTTTGAAATCAATTTAATAATGAATTCATTTTTATTTGTAAGATTTGCATCAATCAACACCTTATCGACCGCATTACAAGCAGAAATTTTAGATTTTCCGTTGATAATCACATCCAAAGCCATATCTAAATCGGCATCCTTATGAACATATACAAAATTATTCCCACGACCACTAATAATAACTGGACAAGTAGCATGTACTTTCACAAATTCAATTAAACGCTCACCGCCTCGTGGTACAATTAAATCAACCTTTTGAGTTGGTTTTTCTAAAAATGCTTGGGTTTCGGCTCGGTTAAACTCTAAATACTCCACCCAATTTATTGAAGCTTTATTTTCAGCTAAAGCTCGATGCCACAACTCAACAATTTTTAAATTTGATTTTAAAGACTCTTTCCCACCTTTCAATAAAATTTTATTTCCTGATTTAAAAGCAATACCAGCTGCTTCAACGGTAACATCTGGACGCGATTCGTAAATAATTAAAACAGTTCCGAATGAAGCCGTTTTATTGTAAATCTGCATCCCGTTTTCGTGCTTAAAACTAAAACGTTCTACCCCAACAGGATCATTTTGAGAAGCCAGATTTTTAACAGCTTTAATCATCTCATCCACTTTAAAATCGTCCACCTTTAAACGATCAAACATAGAAATATCGTCGCCTTTATAAGCTGCAAGATCTTGCTTGTTAATAGTGATTATAGCATTTCTTTCTTCTTCTAAAAGCAAAGCCATTTTTAATAAAACATCATTTCTAATATCTATGGATAATGTGGTATACATGCTTAAAGTGCCTTTTTTAAAGCATCAAAAAATTGATTAATATGTTCTTTTTTAATTGTAAGTGGTGGTAAAATTCTTAGTAATTTTTTATTGGATGCACCACCTGTAAAAATGTGGTAATCGTAAATGAGTTTTTTTCTAAGATCACCAACTTCAAAATCAAATTCTAAACCTAACATTAAGCCTCGTCCTTTAATCTTTTTTATCTGCGGAATTGTTTGTGCTACTTCAATAAAATAAGCAGACATCTCATTCACATTATCTATCAAGTTTTCCTTTTCAATAGTATTTAAAACTGCTAAACCAGCAGCACACGCTAAATGATTACCTCCAAAAGTAGTTCCTAACATCCCATATTTAGCCTCAATATCTGGATGAATCAAAATACCACCAATAGGAAATCCGTTACCCATTCCTTTGGCTATAGAAATAATATCTGGAGTTACATTGTAATGTTGAAACGCAAAGAATTTACCCGAACGGCCATAACCAGATTGCACCTCATCGGCAATAAACATGGTATTATTTGCTTTACAAAGTGTAAAGACTTGCTCGAAAAAATCACCAGTTGCTTGATCTAAACCACCAACACCTTGAATAAATTCAATAATAACACCGCAAACATCGCCTTTTTCAAGTTCCGCTTTTACACCAACAATATCATTAAGCTCTAAAATAGTTACTTTTTGCTGTGCATTTATAGGAGCAATAATATTAGCGTTATCAGTTACTGCAACAGCAGCCGAAGTTCGCCCATGAAAACCGTTTTTAAAAGCTAAAACACGAGATTTTCCTGTTTTAAAAGATGCTAATTTTAATGCATTTTCATTAGCTTCTGCACCAGAGTTACATAAAAACAACTCGTAACCTTTACACCCAGATAAGGCTTCAATTTTATCAGCCAGATCAACTTGTAATGGGTTCTGAATGGCATTAGAATAAAATCCTAAAGCATTGACTTGTGAAGTAATAGCTTTTATATAATTTGGATGAGCATGTCCAATTGAAATTACAGCATGACCTCCGTATAAATCTAAATATTCTGTTCCTGTTTCGTCATAAACATAAACATCTTTTGCAGATACAGGCGTTACATTGTATAATGGATAAACGTCAAATAATGGCATTTTAAGTTTTTTTAATTTGATTAATTTTTTCGAATGATGCGACAATACCTTGAATTAAAGCTGAGCTTAAGCCTTGATGCTCCATGGCGTTTAAACCTTCAATAGTACATCCACTTGGTGTGGTTACTCGGTCTATTTCTTGCTCAGGATGCTTACCAGATTCTATTAGTAAACTAGCAGCTCCAAAACAGGTTTGGGTTGCTAATTGATGTGCTTCATGGGCTTCAAAACCTAATTGAATAGCTCCTTGAGTTGTTGCCCGAACTAAACGCATCCAAAAAGCAATACCACTAGCACAAATAACCGTTGCAGCTTGAATATGTTCTTCCGGAATAACCATAGTAGTACCTAATTGATTAAATATTTTTTTAGCCAATTCCATTTTACTTTCTCCCTTATCATTCGCTGCTAAACACGTCATCGATTTACCAATAGAAATTGCTGTATTAGGCATCACCCTAATAATATTTTTATCGCTACCTATAATACTTTCAATTTTAGAAATCTCAAATCCTGCTGCAACCGACATTACCACATGATTTTCAGTAATTATAGATGAAACACTCGCCAAAACATTTTCAATGTGTCTGGGTTGTAATGCGAAAATTAATACATCAGATTCTTGTACCGCTAATAAATTATCACTTGTAATGGTTACATAATCTTCATCGATAAAAGCATGAACCGCTGCTGTATTTTTATCGCTTAAATATAACGAGATAAATGATTTATGATTAATAAGTCCTTTGGCAATGGAACTTCCTAAATTTCCTGTACCTATTATAGCTATTTTCATGATTTTTTTTTAAAAATAGGTTGCTTTTAAATTTAAACCTGTTGTTTCCTCTAAACCAAACATTAAATTCATATTCTGAACTGCTTGACCAGAAGCGCCTTTTAATAAATTATCGATAATACTCGTTACCAATAATTTACCATTATGTTTATGTAAATGAATGAGGGATTTATTTGAATTAACAACTTGTTTTAAATGTAATGTTTCATCTGAAATAAATGTGAATTTCGCATCTTTATAATACGTATTGTAAATACTTTTAGCTTCCTCTAAAGAGCCTTCATAATTTGTATAAACTGTTGCGAAAATTCCCCTTGAAAAGTTACCTCTGTTGGGCATAAAAAGAATTTCAGACGAGAAATTATTTTGCAATTGTTTCACCGACTGGTTTATTTCACCTAAATGTTGGTGTGTAAATGGTTTATAGTATGAAAAGTTATTATCTCTCCAGGTATAATGAGAAGTTTCTGATAATGAAGTACCAGCTCCAGTTGCCCCAGTAACCGCATTAACATGAATATCTGAATTAATAAGTCCTTTACTTGCTAATGGTAATAATGCCAATTGAATAGCTGTTGCAAAACACCCTGGATTTGCTATGTAACTTGCAGTTTTAATTTTATCTTTTTGTAACTCTGGTAAACCATAGACAAACGTTTTTCCGCTAAAAAATTCATCTTTTTGAAGTCGGAAATCATTCCCTAAATCGATTATCTTAGTTTTATTTGAAAATGTATTTGCTAATAAAAACTTCACAGAATTTCCGTGTCCTAAACACAAAAATAAGACATCTACATTAGGATTAATGGTGTCAGTAAATTCTAAATCTAAACTTCCAACTAAATCTTGATGCACTTTGCTAATTTTATTGCCAGAATTACTTGTACTAAAAACAAAATCAATTTCAGTTTCAGGGTGATTAATTAATAATCTAATTAACTCACCTGCTGTATATCCTGCTCCACCTATAATTCCTACTTTAATCATAATTTAAGAATTTACTTGTTGATAGATTTTATTTTGATTTCCAAAGATTTTTATAAATCCTTTAGCTTCATCGGCTGTCCATCCTTTGTTTTCTTCACCATAACTGCCAAACTTAGCATTCATTAAATCGTGATTAGAGGAAATACCATCTAAAGTGAAATGATAAGGTTTTAGTGAAACTATTACATCACCAGACACTTTATCCTGGCTACTTTGTAAAAAGGCTTCCATGTTTCGCATTACTGGATCTAAATATTGGCCTTCATGTAAATGCATGCCATAAAAACTAGCAATGTATTCCTTATGCTGCAATTGCCATTTGGTAAGCGTATGTTTTTCTAATAGATGATGTGCCTTTATAGTTATTAATGCTGCTGCTGCTTCGAAACCAACGCGTCCTTTAATTCCAACTATAGTATCACCTACATGAATATCTCTACCAATAGCATAGGCAGATGCTAAGTTATTTAAGGTTTCTATATTGATTTCTGGGTCGTTTGCTATACCATTAACAGCTGCTAACTCGCCTTTATCAAACGTTAATTTAACTTTTTCTTCTTCAGCATGTTTTAATTGCGAAGGATAAGCTTCGCTTGGTAAAGGTTTTTCTGAGGTTAAAGTTTCTGAGCCTCCAACACTTGTTCCCCAAAGTCCTTTGTTAACTGAGTATTTTGCTTTTTCCCAAGACATATCAATCCCATTTTCTTTAAGATAATCTATTTCTTGTTGTCTGGTTAATTTTTTATCTCTAATTGGTGTGATAATTTCAATTTCTGGTGCTAACGTTTGAAAAATCATATCAAAACGTACTTGATCGTTACCAGCACCTGTGCTACCATGTGCAATAAATTCAGCATCAATACTTTTAGCATATTCAATAATTTCGATAGCTTGAATTATACGTTCAGCACTTACAGATAAAGGATACGTGTTATTTTTTAAAACATTACCAAATACTAAATACTTCACTACTTTTTGATAAAATGTAGCTACAGCATCAATATTTTTGTAAGTTGAAACCCCCATTTTATATGCGTTGCTTTCTATGCGGCTTATTTCATCTTTTGTAAAACCACCGGTATTTACACTTACAGCATGAACATCATATTCTTTTGATAAACTCACTGCACAGTAAGATGTGTCTAAACCGCCACTATATGCTATTACTAATTTTTTCATTGATACTTATTTTTTATCTTTTTTTAAGAATAATGCTTCTTTTATTCTTTTTAATCTATTGAAAGTTTTCTCTTTTATTTCTGTTTTATCTTGCTTTTTAACCTTATCTGCATCATATAACATACCAGTACATAAACACATTTTTCTGTTGGTTCTGGTTAATACATCATAATTCTTACACGTTTGACAACCATCCCAAAAAGTAGGATCGTCTGTCAATTCGGAAAACGGTACAGGCTTATAACCTAATTCTGTATTCATTTTCATAACCGCCAAACCAGTAGTAATACTAAATACTTTAGCATCTGGGAATTTGGTTCTGGAATGCTCAAAAACTTTATGCTTAATTTGTCTGGCTAGACCACCGCCTCTATAGTCTGGATGAACAATTAGACCAGAGTTAGCAACAAACTTGCCGTGACCCCATTTTTCTATGTAACAAAAACCTGCAAATTTATCGCCATCTAAAGCTATTACGGCATTGCCGTTTTCCATTTTTGTAGCAATATATTCAGGTGTTCTTCTGGCTATACCAGTTCCTCTAACAGCTGCAGATTCTGCAATAGTTTCGCAAATAATTTCTGCGTATTTGATATGTGATTTATCAGCTATTAAAATCTTCATTTTTCATTTTGTATTGAATGTCTGTTAATTATTCTTTTTAATTGGAAATATTCATTTTGTTCAAAAAAATTATTGGCAAAGTTTAGTAATCTAAAATAGATTGTAATAATGTTGTTAGTTAGCGTACTAACTGTAATTTGAAATATTATGAAAAAATCTTTGGACACTATGAAAAAATTAAAATGACGTTTTGGTTTACTGCTTTAAAAAGATTATAAGCGGCGGCGAAAGCGCACGGGAGAACCGGGAACAGAACAACGTATTTTATTTTTTAAATTTCTCATAATGTAAAACTATAATTTTATTTAATACAACTAATAAAAACTCATTAGTTTTTTAAAAAAATTATTAAATCTTAATAAATAAAGTTATTTGATATTAATAATGCACTTATTTATGAATCTTTTTACAAAATAAAAAAGGGAGCCCAAATTTTGAACTCCCTTTTTTTAAGGTGTTTAACTATAAATTCTATTTTATAATTCTTTAATTTTAATATTCTTAAACCAAACTTTATCACTGTGATCTTGTAATCCAATATGCCCTGTTTGATGTTTACCAAAACCTTCCCATCCTTTAAACTTAGAATTTTCTACCATGGCATCCCATTTTTCTCCATGCAATGGAAATTCAACAATTTTAACGCCATTTAAAGTAACGCTTCCTTCATTAGTTTTGTGATTGATACTAATTTCGCAAAGATTCCATTCTCCTGCTTGATTACATACATCTTGCTCAGGCTGAACCATATCATATAAAGCCCCAGCTTGATGGAATTTAGGATTAGCTAAAGCATCCGGATGACGCTCATTATCAAGCACCTGAATTTCAGGCCCTGTTTGATAAGCTTCTTTAAATTTCTGATCTTCATAAACACTCCAAAAAATACCACTATTACCTCCTTCTGATATTTTCCATTCCAGAGAAAGTTCAAAATTGGTGTAAGCTTTTTTAGTAATTATATTTTTACCTCCTTCTTCACTTGGTGTAAAAACCATAGCACCATCTTCTATAGTCCATTCGTCATACATTTCATCTTTTAAATAACCTCTCCAATTATCTAAAGAGGTTCCATCAAAAAGCATAACCCATTCAGGCTTTTGCTCAGCCAGAACTTCTTCTTCAATTTCTATGCCTTTAAATTCTTTAGCTTTTTCTTTACAACTTGAAATTATAAGCACTATGATTGACAGTAAAATTAATTTCTTCATTTTAAATTGTTTTTAGTTTATAAACCTAATATATTTTTTAGTTGCTGTTCATCAATTTGACCTCCAGCAAAATCATCAAAAATTCGTCCTGCTGCTTCAATAATATGACTTTGAATAAATGGAGCGCCTTCTCTTGCACCTTGTTCAGAAGATTTAATACAACATTCCCATTCCATAACTGCCCAAACATCAACTTCGTATTTCGTTAATTTAGAAAAAATGCCCTTAAAATCTACTTGTCCGTCGCCTAAGGAACGAAAACGTCCTGCACGATTTTTCCAATCGGAATACCCTCCATAAACACCTTGTTTCCCTGTAGGGTTAAACTCTGCATCTTTTACATGAAATGCTTTAATACGCTCGTGGTAATAATCAATAAACGTTAAATAATCTAATTGTTGAAGTACAAAATGACTGGGATCATAAAGAATATTTGCACGGATATGATTATTTGTAGCTTCTAAAAATCGTTCGAACGTTATGCCATCATGTAAATCTTCTCCAGGATGTAGTTCATAACAAATATCAACACCATGTTCATCAAAATGATTTAAAATGGGTAACCAACGGTTAGCTAATTCTTCAAACCCCATTTCTACCAAACCGTTTGGTCTTTGTGGCCAAGGATACATAGTATGCCACATAAAAGCCCCTGAGAACGAGGCGTGTGATTTTAAACCTAATCGCCCACTTGCCGTTCCAGATTTTTTCACAAAATCTATAGCCCATTCTGTTCTGGATTTAGGTTTACCTCTTACTTCTTTTGGCGCAAAACCATCAAACATGGTGTCATAAGCAGGATTTACAGCTACCAATTGACCCTGCAAATGTGTTGATAATTCTGTGATTTCCAAACCATAAGCATTTACTTTACCTTTTAACTCATCACAATAAGTTTGACTCCCGGCAGCTTTTTCAATATCTATCAAATTAGATTCCCATGTTGGTATTTGTATGCCTTTATAACCCAAATCAGAAGCCCATTTACACATTCCATCTAAACTGTTAAACGGTGCTTCAATTCCAGCAAATTGAGCTAGAAAAACAGCTGGTCCTTTTATTGTTTTCATAATTTATTTAATCTAAATATCTAACCAAATATTTCCTGACTTATGAGACTCAACACTTTTCTCGATAAACTTCATACCACGAACTCCATCATTAATACTTGGAAACTCTCCACTATCGTAAAGCTGTTTTCTAATTGCTTTAGCTACACCGTAATATATATTACCCATAGAATCGAATATCCCTTCTGGATGTCCTGGGGGTAATTTTGTTCCATCTAAAGATAAATCTCCGTTATATGCATGCCCTGGCTTTAAAACTTGCAACGGTTTATCATCAGTGAGATGATACAAGTAATTAGGGTTTTCTTGTTTCCAATTAAAACCTCCTTTGGTTCCATATATTTTTACTTCAAGTCCATTTTCTTCACCAGTAGCTATTTGACTAGATCTAATAACGCCTTTTACATATTCTGAAAAACGTATAAGAATTGTACCATCTACATCCAATTGATTGTCTTCATACCTGGTATTAAGATCTGCTAATACAGATTTTACTTCCAAACCTGTTAAATATTCCGCCATATTAAATGCGTGTGTACCAATATCTCCAACACAACTACTTATTCCTGCTTTTTTAGGATCTAAACGCCATATTGTTTTTCGCAATTCTTTATTTAATAATATTGGATTTATCCATCCTTGATAATACTGCACATCCACTTTTTGAACTTCGCCTATAACTCCTGATTGAATCATTTCTCGCATTTGGCGAATCATTGGATATCCTGTATATGTATATGTTACAGCAAAAATTGTATTTGATTTTTTTAAAGCGTTTTCTAAAATTTCTGCCTCAGCTAACGTGGTTGTCAATGGCTTTTCACAAATCACATGAAAACCATTTTCTACAAGTTTTTTTGCCATAGGAAAGTGCAAAAAATTAGGTGTTAATACCGATACCACCTCTATTCTTTCAGTCTCAGGGAGCTTTAATTCTTCTTCTATGAAGGTGTCAAAATCTCTATAAATCCGATTAGGAGATAATGCTAATTTATTGGCAAACGAAATGTTATCCTCCCAATTAGGATTAAATACTCCTCCAACAATTTGATATTTATCATACATAGCTGAAGCTACACGGTGTAAAACACCTATTAGAGAATCTCCTCCTCCTCCTAAAATACCTAGTCTTACTTTCTTTTCCATATTAACTTAAGCTTGTTCTGCTTTGCTTCTTTTGTTCATATAAATATTTAATCCTAAAAATGCTAAAATGAGTATTGCAGGAAGCAAAGACATGGTTCTTAATGCTTCAACGGGGCTTACATTATCCATGAGATTCCCCATAATTGGCAATACTAATGACACTGAAAACATACCAGCACCACCCATAATTGACAAGCCTAAAGCACCCGTTTCAGGTAGATATTCTGCAACAAAACTTAACATTGTTGGCCAGAAAAATGTAACTCCAACTGCAAAAACAGCTGCTGCAACAAAGGTCATTCCGCCATTAGTTACAGTTAGCAACCATAAACCTAAAAAGGTTAATATTGCAGAATATAAAAGCATTCCAGCAGGTTTCAACTTGTGAACTACTTGACCTGCAAACATTCTACCCAATGCCATAATTCCGTTAATAAATGCTAATACTAAAAGTGGCACTGCTACAGATTTTTTTAACAACGACTCTATACGCTGAGTAGTTCCTAACTCTGAAGCTGCAGTTAAAAACATACAGAATACCATAAACAAAAATAAGGGCTTACCAATACTCGAAAACATCTTTTTATTGCTTATACCCATTTGAACACGCTCAGTAAGTGGAAATTTTTGTCCAAAAAACAAAACTGCGTAAATTATTAGAGGAATGAATAAAGTGCCAACCATAATTTGCCAACTTAATCCTAAAACATCCATTATAAGCCAACCTATAATAGACCCAATTACTATACCTCCTGGAAACCAAACATGAAACCTATTAAGCATTTTTGTTTTTTGTTGAGGATACATAGATGCAATCATTGGATTTAGAGCTGCTTCAACCATCCCATTTCCTATGCCAACAAATAATGTAGCAACAAATAATGAAGTCATAGAATTTGCCGAAATTGTCAAAACAATACCAATTGCATGTGAAACAAATGCTATCCAAGTAATTTTTTTTATTCCTAAAAAATCCACTAAAGGTCCTCCAAAAATCATAGCTAAGGTAAAACCAAAAAAAGCAGGTGTAAAAGCATAACCTATTTGCTCTAATGTTAAGCCAACTCCCTCAGGACCAAAAACG
This sequence comes from Flaviramulus sp., assembly GCA_030731745.1. Classification (GTDB taxonomy): domain Bacteria; phylum Bacteroidota; class Bacteroidia; order Flavobacteriales; family Flavobacteriaceae; genus JANQTJ01. The sequence goes on from JANQTJ010000009.1 coordinate 15,389, forward strand.
GTTTCTAATCTCGCTCTAATAGCAAAAGTCATTGAGGTCGTTATCAAAGCTAGACAACTTGCTAGAAATAATCTATTCGTATTTATGTTTTCCATATTAAAAAAATATTTATTTAGTGTTTTTGAATTATTGTATTGTTTTTGCAGATTTTAACAATAAAGTTTTGATAGCTAATATGCCTTCTTTTTCACTTAATCTATTCCCTTCATACTCTACACCAATGTAGTTTATGTAACCAGATTCCTTAACCATTTGAATGATTCTTGGGAAATCTAGAGTAGTTTCGTTTCCATTTTCATCAAAATCGTAAGCCTTTGCACTAACCGCTTTTGCTTTTGTAAGCATTATTTTTATACCTTCATATTTATCATGATAAACTTCATCACATTCACCCCATTGAGCGCCATTTTTTCGCTTAACGCACCAATTACCAAAGTCTGGTAATGTTCCACAATTATCCATATTTACTTGGTTAATTGCTCTCATTAAAACCGGTACATTGGATGATAGCCATCCGTGATTTTCACATAATATGTTGATGTTTTTGGTTGCTGCATATGCAGAAAGTTTTTTTAAACCATCTACCACAGAAGGCACCCAAAGTTCAGGATCATTGGTTCCAAAAGTATTAACGCGGATAGAATGACAACCTAATTTTTGCGCTGCATCTACCCATTTTTTATGATTCTCCACAGCTGTATTTCTTAATTCTTCATTTGGGTCTGCTAGATCGCCTTCACCATCAATCATAATTAAAACATTCTGTATTTCAAATTTCTCGCTCAAAGTCTTTAAAGAATCTATTACTTTGTCAAATCCTAAACTTTCAATTTGTTTATCATAAATATGATTTACATATTCTAATCCTTCAAAACCATCCAATTTAGCAATTTCAGCAAATTTGAATGGATCTACTCCATCTTCATTAAAAGTTCTGTGCAAAGACCATTGCGCTAACGACAACTTAAAGAAAGGTTCATTTATTGTTGCTTCAGTAATGGTTTCTGATGTTGCTTCTTTTTTCTCGTTTTTACATGAAAAATTCAACAAGAGTATCAATATTAAACAGGCAAGAACTCGCTTTTTTTCAAAAAAATATAATTTCATTTATTTATTATTTAGTTCAAATTTCATCCTAAAATTATAAAATTGATAATTTAAAACTGTTTATAATTATTCAGTGAAAGGATTTATACAAAGAGTTATTTGATTTATAAAACTGAAATCGTATGTTTTTGTCGATATTCTATTGGTGTGCATTTTTCATGTTTTTTGAAAACTGTTGAAAAATACTGGCTTGTTGAAAAACCAGCGCTAAAAGCCACCTCAGCTACACTAAAATCTCTGTTTTCTAATAATATTTGTTTAGACATTTCTAAACGCCGCATCATCAAATAACGCATTGGCGTTAAATTTGTTAGCTGTTTACAATGATACGTAAATCGTGTTAACCCAACACCTGCAGAATCAGCCATTTTCTCAATAGTCCAAGCTTCAGATAAATTTTTTTCAAGCTCATTTAAAAACAATTTAACACTTCTAGAACTATCCGTTAGCTCTTCTTTTAGCTCAATATTTTCCGAATCTAAAAGGTCTAAAAGTAAAAGCAATAAGTAATTTACTAATAGTCTAATATTCGATGAGTTACTACCATTTTTATCACCATCAACAGCTCTTCCAATCCTCTGAAAACAATCTCTTACACGTTTATCAGATCTTAACCTAACATCTGCATTTTGTCTTAATATAGTTGTTAATCTAAATAAATCATCTGGAGCTAAAATTATCCAATCTGGCCAAACCCAATTTTGATGCGGTCTTCGCACTCCTAAATCTAATATAACCCAGTAAAACTTGCCAATGCCAATATTAGGATTACCTACTTTATGTGCTTCCCAAGGCCTAGTAATTGTTAAATCATTAGGCTTTAATTCTATTTCCTTTTTTTCTTGAGCATATGGCATATTCCCAGATTCTAAAAAATGAATTTCTATACCTTCATTCCTATGCCAATCTAAACCCCAATCCTGTGGTTCATTGGCATTCCAATAACCAATACTATTTAATCCTAAAGTGTCTTCGTTCAGCCTGTCTCCAGGATATGTATATCTTGCGAGCGCTTTAAAACTTACTTTTTTCCTTTTTACCGCATCAATTAATGGCAAACAAGTATCCGCATGATAGATAATGCCATCAGCTTCAAAAGGCGCTATATTTTGTATATTTATCTTCACTGAAAAAAATTGAACAAGTTTAGAATGCAAATTAACTAATTTGCCGATAAATGCGTAATTTTAATATCTTTTTATCACCAAATAGATAAATAAACTAATAAAATTTTAATGATAATGAACAACAACAATTTAAACTCTACTGAAATAGAATATGATGCTATTGTAGTTGGCACTGGTATTTCTGGAGGATGGGCTGCAAAAGAACTTTGTGAAAACGGTTTAAAAACATTAGTTCTTGAAAGAGGGAGAATGGTAAAACATATTGAAGATTACCCTACTGCTAATATGGACCCATGGGATTTTCCAAATGGTGGCGTAGCTTCAAAGGAGACTAAAGAACGTATGCCTAAACAACATAGAACAGGATATGTTACTCAAGAAGCTCGTAAACATTTTTTTGTAGATGATTTAAAACACCCTTATAATGAAGATAGGCGGTTTGATTGGATACGTGGCTATCATGTAGGAGGACGTTCATTAATGTGGGGAAGACAAAGTTATAGACTAAGTGATATTGATTTTGAAGCTAATAAAAAAGATGGTATTGCCGTTGATTGGCCAGTAAGATATAAAGATATTGAACCTTGGTATGACAAAGTAGAGGAGTTTATTGGTGTAAGTGGTGAAAATTTAGGATTAGAAGTATTACCAGACCAAAAACTTTTAAAACCCATGAACCTTAATTGTGTTGAAGAACATTTAAAATCTAAGATTTCTGAAAGTTTTGAAGATGGAAGATTATTAACCATTGGCAGAACAGCACATATTACTGAAGGTACCAAACCTGGTTTAGGTAGAAGTACGTGCCAATATAGAAATAGATGCATGAGAGGTTGTCCATTTGGAGCTTACTTTAGCAGTAACTCTTCAACACTACCTGCTGCCGAAGCTACTGGTAATATGACCTTAAGACCAAACTCTATAGTACATGAAGTCATTTATGATGATACTACCAAAAAAGCTATTGGCGTAAAAGTTATTGATGCTGAAACAAAAGAAATTTTTGTATATAAAGCCAAAGTTATTTTCTTATGCGCGTCAGCAATTGCATCAGCAGCTATACTATTACAATCAAAATCTGAGCGTTTTCCAAATGGTTTAGGCAATGATAGTGGTGAGCTAGGACATAATATTATGGATCATCATTTTAAAGTAGGCGCAAGAGCTAAAGCTGATGGTTTTGAAGATAAGATAAATAAAGGTAGAAGAGCTAATGGCATTTATATTCCCAGATTTAGAAATTTAGGTGGCAATACTGATGTAAAAGAATTTAAAAGAGGTTATGGCTACCAAGGTGGCGCAAGCAGATCTAATATTTCTGAAATGGTTGCTGAATTAAAATATGGACCAAAACTAAAAGAAGCAATTTTAAAACCTGGAGAGTGGTCTATTAATCTTTTAGCATTTGGTGAAACACTTCCAGACCATAGTAACAGAATGTACTTAGACTATGAAAAACTTGACGAATGGGGTTTACCTACCGTAACTTTTGATGCAGATTTTGGTGAAAATGAACTCGCAATGCGAAAAGACATGCGAAAGCAAGCTGTAAAAATGCTTGAAGCCGCAGGTTTTAAAGATGTTGAAGGATACGATGAAATTGAAGGGAGAGCAATGGGTTTAGGCATCCACGAAATGGGAACAGCTAGAATGGGACATGACCCTAAAACTTCGGTTTTAAATAAATACAATCAAATTCATGCATGTACAAATGTATATGTTACCGATGGTGCATTTATGACATCGGCAGCATGCCACAACCCCTCTTTAGGTTATATGGCTTTCACTGCAAGAGCTGCCAATCATGCAGCAGAAGAGCTTAAAAAAAATAACGCATAAAACTTGAAAAGATGAAAAGAAGAGATGCATTAAAAAACTTAGGACTAGCAACAGGCTTTTTTGTTGCAACACCAACAATTATTGGTTTATTACAAAGTTGTACTAGTGAGGTTAAAAATTGGATACCAGAATTTTTAACTACTGATCAAGGTGTAGCTTTGGTTAAACTAGTTGATATCATTTTACCGAAAACAGACAATCTACCAGCAGCAACAGAGCTAAACGTCCCTCAATTTATAGACAAATATATGAATGAAGTTTTGGATGATGAGGAGCAAATAAAATACAAGTCTGCTTTTGCAAATATGATGACTATGATTAAACCAAATACTGAAGAAAGTATAGAGCATGTTTCAGAAGATGCTTATAAAATACTTTTAGACAAACACATGCTTGTAAAAGATGAAATTGATGAAGAAAGAGAAGAAAATCCAGAATCTTTAGAATTAACAAAATCAGAATTTCTGAACAGTATTAAATGGATGACTATAAACGCATATTTAACTACAGAACAAATTGGTGAAAATGTATTGGTTTATGATCCAGTTCCATCTCAATATTACTGTGGTAATCTTCAAGAATTAACTGGAGGAAAATCGTATTCTTTATAAAAAATTTGAACATATGAAACGATACTCAATAGTCATTTTTACTATTATACTATTTGTAAACTTCAACTGTAAAAAAACAGAAAAAAAAACTGAAAATTGGGTAAAAATATTCAACGGTAAAGACTTAAACGATTGGACCATTAAAATAAATGGTTTCGAACTTAATGATAATTATAATAATACTTTTAGGGTTGAAAATGAAGTTATAAAAGTATCATATGATCAATATGATACTTTTACCAACCAATTTGGGCATTTATTCTACAAAACTCCTTTTTCAAATTATAGATTCCGTTTACAATACAGATTTACTGGTGAACAAGCTAGAGGCGGACAAGGTTGGGCCACAAAAAATAGTGGCATCATGATACACTGTCAAGACCCAAAAAGCATGCTAGTTAACCAAGGTTTTCCAATATCTTTAGAAGTACAACTGCTTGGTGGTGTTAAAGAAAATGAACCTCGCTCCTCAGGCAATCTTTGTACACCAGGCACACATGTTACTATGAATGAAAAAATGATAACTGAACATTGTATTAAAGCAAATTGTAAAACGTATTACGGTGAGGAATGGATAACTGCTGAAGTTTTAGTTAATAACGATTCTATTACACATTATATTGATGGAATACCCGTAATATCGTATGCTAACCCCATTATTGGTGGCGAATTTTTAGATACAACTTCTCAGGAAATTCAAGCTAAAAATGGACAACCATTAAAAGGCGGTTATATTTCTTTACAAAGTGAGAGTCATCCTATTGAATTTAGAAATATTGAAATACTTAAATTATAAATTTTCATAATATTAAATCTTTTAAAAATGAATAAAAAGCCTTCCAATAGCAGACGATCATTTATTAGAAATACAGCACTAACAACCCTAGGTATTTCAATCATTCCGCGCCACGTTATGGGAAAAGGTTTTATAGCACCAAGTGATAAGCTTAATATAGCCGTTGTAGGTGCCGGTGGTAAAGGCTATTCGGATATGATGAATGTTTGGAATAATGGCGCATCTAATATTGCAGCCATTTGTGATGTAGATTGGAACAGAGCTGCCAATGCTTTTACTCAATTTCCAAAAGCTAAACAATTTAAAGATTATAGAAAATTATTAGAAGATTCAAATGATATTGATGCGGTTACCGTATCTACCCCAGACCATACCCATGCCGTTATTACACTGGCTGCAATGCAATTAAATAAAGATGTGTATGTGCAAAAACCATTAACTCACAGCATATACGAAGCTAGAGTGCTAACTGAAGCTGCAATTAAATACAAAATTGTTACTCAAATGGGTAACCAAGGCGCTTCAGGCAAAGGTGTTCAAACCATGATAGACTGGTTTGATTCCGGAATTATTGGCACTGTAAAAGAAGTGCATGTTTGGACTAACAGACCTGTTTGGCCTCAAGGTATAAAAACACCAACTGATAAGCCTACTATACTAGACAATTTGGATTGGGATACTTGGGTAGGGCCTTCACAATGGGTTGATTATCATCCATTATATCATCCCTTTAAATGGCGCGGATGGTGGAATTTTGGCACTGGCGCACTTGGAGATATGGGTTGCCATTTAATGGATCCTCCTTACCGTGTTTTAGGTTTAGGTTATCCAACTGAAGTTGAAAGCAGCGTAGGATCGATTTTTACTCAAGATTGGACACCAGATTATTATCCAGAATCTTGTCCGCCTTCATCAAGAACACAATTAAAATTTGAAGCAACAGAGAAAAATCCTTCAACTGTTAAATTGAATTGGACAGATGGTGGGCTAAGACCTTTTCATCCAGATCTTATCCCTGCAGATCATCAAATTGGCGATGATGATAGCTCAAATGGTGTTATGATGATAGGCGAAAAAGGCATCATGACGTGTGGCACCTATGGAAGAAGTCCTAAAATATATCTTAACTCTGGCGAAATCATTTTACCTGAGAATGATGAAACTGAGCAAGAAAACCAACTTCCTGAAAATGGACATCCAACAAAATGGGTTGAAGCTTGTAAAGCTGGATATGGAAGTGAGACTCATAAAGCACTAACCTCTTCTTTTGATTTTGCTGGACCTTTAACAGAATCAATATTAATGGGTAATTTAGCCATAAGAAGTTATAATCTTAGAGAGGAAACCAAAAACAATAGATTCGTATATCCTGGAAGAAAAAAACTGCTTTGGGATGGCACAAATATGAAAATAACAAATTTTGAAGACGCTAATCAATTTGTAAAAAGAGACTATCGTGAAGGTTGGAATTTAAACTTTTAGCTAGTTTTTTTTAATTGAAACATCAAGGCTATGGCTGCTAAAACTAAGCCTAAAAATTCTCTAGTACCTTCTAAATAAGGTTTTTGATAAACCATTTCACCAAAAACTTCTGATTTATTTTCAATTTGTAACCATTCAAAAAAATATTGAATATAAAACCCCGAATAGATTAATAATCCTAAAACCATAATCCAAATTAAAGGCTTTGGTAATGCCTTAAAAATTGCAATTAAAGAAATTAAAGCAACAAATCCGTAAATCAAAAACCAATGGAAAGGATCTGGGTCATTTAATTGAAATACCGCAAATAATGTAAATAAAACAAATAATATAATATTTATAAGCTTCTTTTTCATGTTTTGGAAGGTTTCAAGTTCAAATTTAATAAATCTTTTTTTTACTAATAAATATTATCAGCTTTTGAATTAAAGAATCATTGGAGCTATCTGGATATATTTTATAAATTTGCCCTTTAACAAAAAATTTTAAATCATTTATTACCCCATTTTTATTATGAATAAAATTAAACTACTTTTTTTAGTTTTCGTATTTTCAACTTTCTTTTTATCAGCTCAAACTACTTTAAATGGTAGCGTAAAAAATTTGAAAGGTGAAGCTCTTGAAGGTGCAACAATTTCATTAATTCCAACAAGTTTTTACAGTGTCACTAACTCGAATGGGAATTTTGAAATTCAAAATCTACCTACTGGCAACTATACAATAATTATCACATACTTGGGTTATAAAACAATAAACGAAAGTTTTGATTTCAAAGAAAAAAATAAAACCTTAAATTTTGTTTTACAAGAAGATTTATTAAACCTACAAAGTATCGTAGTAACTGGCACCTTCGACCCAAGAGTTAAATTAGAATCTACTACATCAATTAGTATTCTTAATTCAAAAACTGTACTTCAAACGTTTCCTCAGGGAACAGCTAGTTTACTTCAAAATATTCCAGGTACTTTTACTGATGCCTCTGCAGGCGAAGTTTTCACAAAAGTATATAGCCGAGGTGTTTCAGCTTCATCTGAAGATGATATGGGTTGGTATTACACATCATTACAAGAGGACGGACTTCCTGTGAGTTTAGTTCAACACTCCTATTATAGTCCAGACCTTTTCCATAGAGTTGATTTAACAACAAAAAACGTTGAAGCTATTAGAGGCGGAAGTTCATCAATAACAGCACTTAATGCGCCAGGAGGGATATTTAATTTCATCTCTCATGGAACTAGAAATGATTTTGGAGGAGACTTTCAAATATCTGGCGGATTACAAGGTGAAGAAAATGCATTATTTAAAGTTGACGCAAATTTTGGTAGTTCATTAGGAAATAATTGGTTTATAAATGCTGGTGGGCATTACAGACAAGATGATGGTGCGAGAAATACAAACTTCACTTTCAGTAAAGGTGGACAATTCAAATTTAATGTTATTAAAAAAAATGAAAGGGGTTATCTGAAGTTTTATGGTAAAATTTTAGATGATTACACAAACAGATGGACTGGTGTTGCAGCAACTAATTGGAACAATCCTACACCTGCTTTTGGTCAAAATTTTAATTCTACATCGTTACTGATGCCAGGTTTTTCAGGAAATATTCCTGATGGAAGATCACTAAATAATAATACCACAAATAGTTTTGATCCCTCACAAGGTGTTCATGCTAAAGATTTAGCTTTTGGGTTTGATATTTCACAAGATTTAGAAAATAATTGGTCTGTAAAAAATAATATAAAAATTTCCTCTAAAAATGCTAACTGGCAAACTTCAATAAGTAATGCTTTTGTTTCTCTTGATAATCCTTTAGCCTATTTTATTAGTGGCGCCGATTTTCCAATAGGCCAAGTAGTTTTCAGAGACACGCAATCTGGCGAAGAATTAGCTAGAATAAATAATTCAGGGATTTTATCAGGACAACCCATTCAATATCTTGGAACGGAAACCTTGCCAAATGATGCTATAATGGGTACATCAGCTTGGTATAAAGATAATAGTGCCGATGAATTGATGAACCAATTTATCTTAAGAAAAGAATTGCAAAACCACAATATAACAACAGGTTTTTCTTTAGGCCTGTCGGACACATCTATATTTACTCAAGGCACTTTTGCTTATGTAACTTATGAGCCTAACCCTAAAATGTTACAAGTTACTCTTGAAAATCCTGGAGATCCTGTAATAGCTTTATCTGACGTTAATGGACTAAGTAATTATGGTGGATTATTTTTTGTGAATGCTGAAGCAAAAGTGAGTCAATTAGCTACGTTTATTAATGATAGATGGAAGATTTCTGATAACATCCACCTAGATTTAGGTGTTCGATATGAGTCCATTAAACATAAAGGAAGTAAAGATCGTTTTGCGCCTTTTTCTCAAAATGGTGGTTTAGACGGCGATAATACAACAGCGTATGATAATAGTATTATAGCTCCTACAGGACAAAAAGACAACTTTAATTACACCTACAACTATGTATCTTTTTCTGGAGGCTTGAATTATAAGATTAATGAAGAAGCTACTCTTTTTACAAGATTTTCTCTAGGAAACAAAGCCCCTGAACTAAATTATTATTTTAACAATTTTTCAAATGTTCCCATAAATCAAAAAGGAGCCGTTCAAAAAATAACTCAATTAGAAATAGGCACTAAATGTAACCTTAAAGATTTCTCATTTACAACAACTGCTTTTTGGAGTGAGTTAGATAATATTGGAATAGCTAATTTTGAATTTGATTCTGACGATAATAGTATTTTCTATACTCCAATTCAGTTTAATACTTCCAGAACAATTGGTCTTGAATGGGAAAGTGTTTTTTCTCCAATTGAAAACTTCACTTTTCGTTTCAATGGTATCATTCAAAATCCGAAAGCAACAGATTGGAAAATCTATAATGCTGCAGGATCTGTTAATGTAAGTGATGACACCATTGAAAATTTCTCAGGCAACACATTACCTTTTAACCCTAGATTAATGTTTAACTTAAGTCATGAATATCAAAAAAACAAAATAAGTGCATTTTTTAAATGGCAATTTATGGGAAAACGTGAAGGTAATGTTGCCAACGGATTTAAACTTCCAGCTTACAGTATTTTTAATTTAGGTTTTGGATATGAAATAACTAAAAAATTATCTACTAACTTATTAGTAAACAATGTTTTTAACTCTGAAGGGCTAGCGAATTTCTTTGGAGAAAACAGCTTTGGAGCTAATGCTAATGGTGCAACTCCTGAATTTATTCAAGCAAATCCTGATGCTAGTTTTGTTGTAGTTCCAGTGCTTCCAAGAGGAACATTGTTAAGATTAAATTATAAAATTTAAAAATAAAAAACCTCAAAAGCTATATCTTTTGAGGTTTTTAAAATATAATTTTCTTTACACTTATTCCACAATAAATTTTCCTTTCATCAAACCAGAATGACCAGGAAAACTACATAAAAAATCATAAATTCCAGCTTCAGGCACATCAAACTCAATCGATGTTACTTGCCCGCCACCAATAAGATCTGTGTGAGCTATAATGTCTTGAGAATTTTTAGGGATGTATTTGTTTTCTCTTTCTACAGCAGCTTTAGCAGAAAACTCTAATAAATCAACACCCTGTTTTAGTATCACAACATTATGTCCCATAACGTTAATATCAAGTTTTCCAACGTGCCTAAGTGTTAGTTTTACTTTTTTACCTGCCTTTGCTTTAATTTCTTTTGTATTAAATTGCATCAAATCGTTGGATGTAATAACAATATTCCCTGAGTTATTTTCAGCTTCTTTTAAATCTGCCTTTCCTTCAGGGTAAGCTACTTTTTCATAAGTAAATCCTTCTTTCTTTTTTTCTTCTTTTCCGCCACAATTCATCAATGTCAATGTAGCAAAAACACATACTACTAAATACTTAAATGTTTTCATTTTTTTTAAAATTTTGTTCAAGTAAAAATAATAAATTATCTCCAAATGAACGGACTTATAGAATGTAATCTGTACTTATAAAATTAGATGTTTTTTCTTCTAATAATTCCTTAAGAATAGCATTATTATATGCATTGTCTTTTGAAGCAACAAAGGTTCTAATAGAAAAAGAACGTAAGGCATCATGAACACTCAAGGTACTAAATGCAGAATCTTTTCTACCTGTAAAAGGATACACATCCGGACCTCTTTGGCATGAACTGTTTAGATTTACACGACACACTAAATTAACAAGCGTATCAATTAATGGAGAGAGTGTGTGGATGTTTTTTCCAAAAAGACTCACTTGTTGTCCATAATTAGACTCCGCCATATCGTCCAAGGGCTCATCAATATCTGAAAAAGATACTACAGGTACTACAGGTCCAAATTGCTCTTCTTCAAATACGCGCATATCTTTGCTTACTGGATATAAAACGGCTGGAAAAATAAAATTATCAGTTATCTCACCTCCTTTTTTATTCAAAATTTTGGCTCCTTTTCCTATTGCATCATCAATCAATTCTTTTATATACGCTGGCTTTTCAACCTCTGGTAGTGGTGTTAATTTTGCTCCTGACTCCCATGGATTTGCAAATTTAAGTTGGTCTACTTTATATGAAAACCGTCTATTAAATTCTTCTACTATAGATTCATGCACATATAGCACTTTAAGCGCTGTACATCGCTGTCCGTTGAAAGATAAGGCTCCTGCAATACATTCGTCCACAGCCAAATCTAAATCTGCATCTGGTAACACAATAGCTGGGTTTTTGGCTTCTAAACCTAAAACCAAACGCAATCTGTTTCCTTTTGGATGTTGTGCCTGAAGTGCATTAGCAGATTTGCTATTTCCTATTAAAGCTAATACGGTAATTTTTCCAGATTTCATGATTGGGGATGCCAAGACACGACCACGCCCATAAATAATATTTACCACACCTTTTGGAAAACTACTTTGAAAGGCTTCCAATAAAGGCGAAATTAACAAAACACCTAATTTTGCTGGTTTAAAAATAACCGTATTACCCATAATCAAAGCTGGAATTAATAAGGTAAAAGTTTCATTAAGAGGATAATTATAAGGCCCTAAACACAACACAGAACCAAGTGGACCTCTACGAATATGCGCATACACGCCTGAGTTTTTTTCAAATTTTGCCGAGTCTCTATCTAGTTGCTTATAATCTTCAATCGTGTCGTAAATATAATCTACGGTTCTATCAAATTCTTTTTCAGAATCTGGAAGGTTTTTACCAATCTCCCACATTAATAATTTTACAACTTCCTCACGCTTGGTTTTCATTTGCTCAACGAATTTTTCCATACAAGCAATTCTATCTACCACTTTCATTGTTGGCCACAAACCTTGACCTTTATCATAGGCTTTTAATGCAGAGTTTAATGCCTCCATAGCTTCATCTGCTCCTAAGTCGGGAACCGTTCCAAGTAACGTTGGCTTATATTCAGAAGTTGAAGAAATTGTAGAATAAACTTCTGTACTGTTTCCGCTCCATTGTTTTAATTCACCGGATACTAGATATGTTTTTTGATGTAAAAGAGATTTTATTTTATAAACTTCTGGGATTTCTACAAAGGTGTTTTTCACAGTATACAATTTTAAGTTTAGTTTTTTTAACAAATATAACGTTAAATTACATAACTAAAGTAAGTAAAAAAGGACCATAAAAATACTTATAACCCCGACATTTTTAAAGAAATAAACGAAAACGATTTCGCAGTTTTTATTAAAATTTATACTAAAAATTGAAATAAATCTGGTTTATCATTCAAATAATCACCATAAAAATTACGTTGCTTCATTTTAGTAATAAGTGGTTCAAGATCTTTTACTGATTTTAATTCGATACCCACAACTGCAGACCCATTTTCTCTATTTGTTTTTTTCGCATACTGGAAGTATGTAATATCATCATTTTTACCTAAAATATCAACTACAAACTCTCTTAAAGCACCCGCGCGTTGTGGGAAATTTATAATGAAATAATGTTTTAAATTAGCGTACAAAAGCGCGCGTTCTTTAATCTCGGCCGTTCTAGTAATATCATTATTACTACCACTAACAATACAAATTACATTTTTACCTTTGATAACATCTTGGTAAAAATCTAAGACCGAAATAGAAAGTGCTCCAGCTGGCTCAACTACAATAGCGTCTTTATTATAAAGTTCTAAAATGGTTTCACAAACCTTACCTTCTGGCACTGTTATCATATCAGAAAGGGTTTCTTTACAAATAGCGAAGGTTAAATCGCCCACTCGTTTAACTGCAGCACCATCAATAAATTTTTCTATGTGTATTAACTCTGTATTTTTATTATTTTTTATAGAAACTGTCATGGAAGGCGCACCTTCAGGTTCTACACCTATAATTTTAGTGTTTGGTGATAAGGTCTTAAAAACTGTTGATAACCCTGCTGCTAAACCTCCACCTCCTACGGCTAAAAAAACATAATCAATAGGGACATCGGTTTGCTCTAAAATTTCTAAACCAATGGTAGCCTGACCTTCAATAACTTTTTCATCATTAAAGGGGTGAATAAAGGTTTTTTGTAAGGCTTCGCACTCAAACGTAGCTGCATGATAAGCATCATCAAAAGTATCACCAACTAGCTTGATATCAATAAAATCTTCTCCAAACATTTTTACCTGTTCCACCTTTTGATTTGGTGTTGGAGCAGGCATAAAAATGGTGCCTTTAATTTTTAGTAGTTTACAAGATAAAGCAACCCCTTGAGCATGATTTCCGGCGCTAGCACAAACGACTCCTATAGCAGATTGCTCTTTGGTTAATGAACTAATTTTATTATAAGCACCTCTGATTTTATACGAGCGTACTTGTTGAAGATCTTCTCGCTTAAAAAAAATATTAGCTTGGTATTGTTTTGAATATCTTAAACTATGGCTTAAAGGCGTAACTGCCGATACTTTTTTAATGGTATCGGCAGCTACTTTTATATTATCAATATTAGGAAAATAAGTTTTGTTTTCCTTATTCATAAATTTTTTACTATTTAAACTATAGGCTTCATAGCCGTCATAGATGCTCTTAAGAAAGCTCCTATTTTTTCAACAGGATGGTTTCTTAACGCTTTATTCACCTCTATTAATTTTGCATTATCAACACCTTTCCCGTTATCTTTTGCGTACGCTTTTCCAATAACATCAGTATCAATTTTCTTCATAAAATCTGACAATAAAGGCTTACATGCGTGATCAAATAAATAACAACCATACTCAGCAGTATCAGAAATAACGCTATTCATTTCGTATAACTTACGTCTTGCAATTGTGTTTGCTATAAGTGGTGTTTCATGTAAAGATTCGTAATAAGCAGAAGCATCAATAATACCAGAATCTGTCATAGCTTCAAAAGCCAATTCAACACCCGCTCTTACCATAGCCACCATTAAAACACCATTATCATAATACTCTTGCTCAGAAATCTCAACATTCCCTGCTGGAGTTTTTTCAAAAGCAGTTTCAGCAGTTGCTGCTCTCCAACCCAATAAATCTTTATCATCGTTAGCCCAATCTTGCATCATACCATTCGAGAATTTGCCTTCCATAATATCATCCATGTGTTTTTGGAACAACGGGCGCATGATGTCTTTTAATTCTTCAGACAATTCAAAAGCTTTAATTTTTGCTGGGTTTGAAAGTCTGTCCATCATATTGGTAATTCCACCATATTTAAGACCTTCAGTTACTGTTTCCCAACCGTATTGAATTAATTTTGAAGCATAACCTGCATCTATTCCTTTTTCAATCATCTTATCAAAACAAAGGATAGAACCTGTTTGTAACAAGCCACAAAGAATGGTTTGTTCTCCCATTAAATCAGATTTAACTTCAGCCACAAATGAAGAAGCTAAAACACCTGCTCGATCCCCTCCTGTTGCAGCAGCATAAGCTTTTGCTTGTGCCCACCCTTTTCCTTCAGGATCGTTTTCTTCGTGCACTGCAATTAATGTTGGAACACCAAAACCTCTTTTATATTCTTCTCTTACTTCGGTACCTGGACATTTTGGAGCTACCATAATAACCGTTAAATCTTTACGGATTTGAGTACCTTCTTCAACAATATTAAAACCATGAGAATATGATAACGTAGCTCCTTGTTTCATTAAAGGCATTACTGCTTTAATAACACTTGTATGTTGCTTATCTGGAGTTAGGTTTAAAACTAAATCTGCCGTTGGAATTAATGTTTCGTAAGTACCTACATTGAAACCATTTTCTGAGGCGTTTACATAAGATTTTCTTTTTTCTGCGATAGCTTCAGCTCGCAAAGTATAAGAAATATCTAAACCAGAATCTCTCATATTTAAACCTTGGTTAAGGCCTTGAGCACCACAACCAACTATTACAATTTTTTTTCCTTTTAAAACATTTACACCATCTTCAAACTCTGAAGAATCCATAAATCTACACTTCGATAATTGATTTAATTTATCTCTTAACGATAACGTGTTAAAATAATTTCCCATTTTTAATTTTAATTATTATTAATTATTGAATGCCATAAGCATTTCACTTATTTTCATTTCGTCTTTTGTAACAGCTATACGTCCTGCGCGGACAAATTGCATAATCCCAAAAACGTTTAAATCGCGTCTTAAAGATTCAATTTCGTTTCTTCTACCAGATTTTTCAAGTACAAAAAACTCTTTATTTACTGTAACAATTCTGGAGTTACTTTCTTTGATAATATTTTGAATTTGAGGTTCTTCAAAAAGTAAAGAAGATTTTATTTTAAACATACATGATTCTGTATAAATAGTTTCTTCATCTGTATGAAAATATGCTTTAATAACCTCAACTTGCTTTTCAAATTGCCCTACAATCTTTTTAGCTTGTTCTTCTGTAATATTAACAACAATAACAAATCTATTAACACCTTCAATTTCTGATTGCGAAGTTGTTAAACTTTCAATATTTATATGTCTGCGTTGAAAAATTGCCGATATACGATTTAATAAACCGATGTTGTTTTCGGTATAAATAGATATGGTAAATGTTTTTATATCTTCGTTCATTACTTGTGAGATAAGAGAGAAGAGAAATAAGAGAAAAGATTTTGTGCTATTTATATTTATTTAATCTCTCAGTTCTAATTTCTTGATTCTTTATTCTATTTTTTTATTTAACTTAATCTTATATCTGAAACCGATGCTCCAGCAGGAATCATTGGGAATACATTATCTTCTTTTTCTACACAAACTTCTAAAAAATAAGATTCTTTTGAAGCTATCATTTCTTTCACTGCATCAGCTAATTCTTCACGTTTTGTTACTTTCTTAGCTTTGATATAATACCCTTCTGCTATGGCTACAAAATTTGGATTTGTCATTTCGGTTGAAGCATAACGTTTATCAAAAAACAACTGTTGCCATTGACGCACCATTCCTAAAAACTCATTATTTAAAACCACAATTTTAACAGCTGCTTTTTGCTGAAAAATAGTACCTAATTCTTGAATAGTCATTTGGTAACCACCATCGCCTATAATAGCAACAACCTCTCTTTCTGGAGCTGCCATTTTTGCTCCAATAGCAGCTGGAAGTGCAAACCCCATTGTGCCTAAGCCACCTGAAGTAATATTACTTTTAGTTATGTTAAAGTCGGCATAACGACAAGCAATCATTTGATGCTGACCTACATCAGATACAATAGCTGCGTTTCCTTTTGTTTCAATATTTATTTGTTTTAATACCTCCCCCATTGTTAATCCTTCTTTGGTTGGAGAAATATCATCTTTAATTACTTTTTCAAATTCAATGTCATATAAATCATTAAATTTTTGTAACCAAGATTCATGAGAATTTGTATTGAGCAATGGTAATAATTGCGTTAAACTATCTTTAGAATCTCCAATAACTGCCACATCTGTTTTTACATTTTTATCTACCTCAGCTGGATCAATTTCAAAATGAATAATCTTAGCTTGTTTTGCGTAGGTGTTTAAACTACCTGTAACACGATCATCAAATCGCATCCCTATTGCTATAAGTACATCGCACTCGTTTGTTAATCTATTAGGCGCATAATTTCCGTGCATCCCAACCATACCAATATTTAAAGGATGTGATGTTGGAATTGCTGAAGCACCAAGAATGGTCCAAGCAGCTGGTATGCCTGCTTTTTCAATAACTGCTTTTAATTCATTTTCAGCTTGTCCTAAAATAACGCCTTGACCCCAAACTATCATTGGTTTTTTAGCAGCATTAATCAAATCTGCTGCAGCTTTAACCGCATCTGGTTTAGTTTTTGGTACAGGAATATAACTTCTAATACCTGTACATTTTTTATATTGAAAATCAAGCTCAGAGACTTGAGCATCTTTAGTAATATCAATTAAAACTGGTCCTGGTCGACCACTTTTTGCAATGTAAAACGCTTTTGCTAAAACTTCTGGAATTTCAGAAGCTTTGGTAACTTGATGATTCCATTTTGTAACTGGAGTTGATATACCAACTATATCGGTTTCTTGAAATGCATCGCTTCCTAATAGATGAGAAAACACCTGACCTGTAATACACACCATTGGTGTTGAATCTATTTGAGCATCTGCAATCCCTGTAATAAGGTTAGTAGCTCCAGGTCCTGATGTAGCCATGGCTACACCTACTCTACCAGAAATACGCGCATACCCTTGTGCAGCATGCGTTGCACCTTGTTCGTGGCGTGTTAACACATGATGGATTTTATCTCTGTATTTATATAATTCATCATAAACAGGCATAATAGCACCTCCTGGATATCCATAAAGTATATCTACACCTTCTGCTATTAAACATTTAATAATAGCCTCACTACCTGTGATTCGCTCTGTTTTATTTATCACTTCTTCAGTGTTATTTAATGTTTGTGTTTTCATACCCACACTATTTATTTTTCCTTTAAAGGGAAATTTAAAAATTTATTTAGAATGCATCGGTTACACAACCTTTTGAAGCTGATGCTACCGTTTTTGCATATTTATATAATATTCCTTTTTTATGTTTTAATTCTGGAGCGACCCATTGTGCTTTTCTTTCAGCTAACTCCTCATCAGAAATTAATACATTTATTGAATTGTTTTTAGCACTAATTCTAATTTTATCACCAGTTTTTAGTAATGCAATATTACCACCTGATTGTGCTTCTGGTGTAATATGCCCTACAACAAAACCATGTGTTCCACCTGAGAAACGACCATCAGTTATTAATGCCACAGTTTTTCCTAAACCCGCACCCATAATTAATGAGGTTGGCTTCAACATTTCTGGCATTCCGGGTCCACCTTTAGGACCAACATAACGTATAACAACAACATCACCTTTTTCTACTTCTCCATTTGAAATACCTGTATTTGCAGCTTGTTCTCCATCATAAACTACAGCTTTTCCTTCAAACAACAATCCTTCGTTACCAGAAATTTTTGCTACAGCACCTTCTTCAGCTAAATTTCCATAGAGAATCTGCAAGTTTCCAGAAGATTTTAAAGCGTTTTCTTTTTGGTAAACAATATCTTGTTCTTCAAACTCAATAGCCTCAACATCCGCTAAATTTTCTGCTAGTGTTTTACCCGTAACTGTCATACAATCTCCATGTAAATACCCATTTTCTAATAAATATTTCATGATTGCAGGAATCCCTCCAATGCTATGAACATCTTCCATCAGATATTTGCCACTTGGTTTTAAATCTCCAATTAAAGGTGTTTTATCGCTTACATGTTGAAAATCTTCTAGAGTAAAATCAATATCGGCAGCATGTGCAATAGCTAAAAAGTGCAATACAGCATTTGTAGAACCGCCTAGTGCGTTAACTAAAGTAACAGCATTCTCTATTGACTTTTTAGAAATAATATCTAAAGGTTTTAAATCTAACTCTAAAAGGTTTTTTATAGCTATTGCTGTTCTCTCGCTTTCAGATAATTTATTAGGGTTTTCTGCAGGAATAGAGGAGTTATAAGGTAATGCAAAACCCATACACTCAATAGCTGAAGCCATCGTATTAGCAGTATACATCCCACCACAAGCTCCTGCACCAGGAATGGCTCTTTTTATAATTTCTTTGTACTCAGCTTCATCAATTTCTCCTGCAACTTTTTGCCCTAAAGCTTCAAAAGCTGATACAATATTTAGTTTTTTACCTTTATAAGAGCCAGAGGCTGTAGAACCACCATACATCATTATTGAAGGTCGATTTAAACGCAACATAGAAATTATTGCCCCTGGCATATTTTTATCACAACCAACAATGGCAATCAACGCATCATAGCTTTGTGCGTTCATGACAGTTTCAATAGAATCTGCAATAATATCTCGAGAAACCAATGAATAATTCATACCCGATGTCCCCATTGAAATTCCATCTGAAACTCCAATAGTATTAAACCCTAAACCAACTAAACCCGCAATGTTACATTCAATTTTAACTTCGTCTTTCAAACGGTTTAAATGCATGTTACAAGGGTTTCCATCATATCCTGTACTAGCAATACCCACTTGCGCTTTATTCATATCTTCATCAGATAAACCTGCAGCATACAACATGGCTTGTGATGCTGGTTGAGATTCATCTTGAGTTAATCTTTTACTGTGTTTATTAAGTTCTTTCATATTGTATTGCAAAAATTTTAAAATTGGCCAGTTTTCATTTTTTAATACTCATTTATTCAATAATTATAAAAAAAGTCCAAATAAGATTCGAAATTAATTTATTAGGTTTTTACATATTATATTGTAAACATTTTAAGGTTAAATTCACAAGGTTAAATTTTAATTTAAAAAATTGAATATCAACAACTTAAACTTATTTTTTTATGATGTTCAAAAATCAAAAAATAATAAACAAAAATCATATTTTACAGAAAGTGGCTTTTTCAAAATTATTTAATTTGAAATTTACAACTTATAAACTATATAAATTAATTAGTGCGTTACTCATTGAGCTTATAGTTAAAATAAACTTTATATTTGGAAAGCGTCAATATTAGACTCCATTTTTAATTGCTAATTTTTTATTAAAAAACCAAAATAAAACACTCATTTTCTTTTATTTTTTTACTTTTGCTATTAAGAAATAATAGAGGAAAGATTTGACTGATTGCAACCTCTTTATACTTAATTTTATTAAGTGTAAATAAAAATGCTAAAGGCAGTGTAAACTTCCTTCGACGTTATCGTCAAATCTTTGGTAAAATTTAAAATATGGCTTATTTATTCACTTCAGAAAGTGTTTCTGAAGGACACCCTGATAAAGTGGCAGATCAAATTAGCGATGCCCTAATTGACAATTTTTTAGCATTTGATAAAGAATCAAAAGTAGCTTGTGAAACTTTAGTTACTACCGGACAAGTAGTTCTTGCTGGAGAAGTAAAATCTAATACTTATCTAGATGTTCAAAAAATAGCAAGAGATACTATAAACAAAATTGGTTATACTAAAGGAGAATATATGTTTGATGGAAATTCTTGCGGTGTACTTTCTGCTATCCACGAACAATCTGATGATATAAATCGAGGAGTTGATAGAGCTAGCAAAGAAGAACAAGGAGCTGGAGACCAAGGTATGATGTTTGGTTACGCAACAAACGAAACTGAAAACTTTATGCCTTTAGCTTTAGATTTATCGCATAGGATTTTAAAAGAATTAGCTGAATTGCGTCGTGAGAATAAAGAGATTAACTACTTGAGACCTGATTCAAAAAGTCAAGTAACTATTGAATATAGCGATGATAATATTCCACAACGTATTGATGCCATTGTTGTATCTACCCAGCATGATGATTTTGCTGATGACGAAACTATGCTTTTAAAAATAAGAAAAGATATTGTAGATATTTTAATACCCAGAGTTGTTGCAAAACTTCCAGAGCAAATTCAAGTATTATTCAATGATGATATTATATATCACATTAACCCAACAGGTAAGTTTGTAATTGGAGGACCACATGGTGATACTGGCTTAACTGGACGAAAAATTATTGTTGATACTTATGGTGGAAAAGGAGCTCATGGAGGCGGTGCATTTTCTGGTAAAGACCCGAGTAAAGTTGATAGAAGTGCCGCTTATGCTACACGACATATTGCTAAAAACCTTGTTGCTGCTGGTGTTGCTGATGAAATTTTAGTACAAGTAAGTTATGCTATTGGTGTGGTTGAGCCTATAGGTATTTTTATTGATACTTATGGCACATGCCCTTTTAATATGACGGATGGTGAGATTGCTGAAAAAGTTTCCGAAATTTTTGATATGCGCCCTTTTGCAATTGAAGAACGTTTAAAATTACGCTCGCCAATATACAGTGAAACAGCTGCTTATGGCCATATGGGACGCACAAACGAAACAGTAACTAAAACATTTTCTCAACCAATGGGTGAAACCATAACAATAGAAGTAGAGTTATTTACTTGGGAAAAATTAGATTATTTAGACAAAGTAAAAGAGGTATTTGGCTTATAATTTACAAGTCTTTCAAGCACTTTTTTTTGAATGAAAATTGAAAATGTCTGTCGGGTTATTTTAGTTCTAACCTTTTAAATACTAATTTTCAACCATGGAAACCATCAAACAGGTTACAAAAAAATTACAACGTGCAACAGCCGAAGCTATTAAACAGTTTTCCATGATAGAAGCTGGCGATCGTATTATGGTATGCCTTTCAGGAGGAAAAGATAGTTACACCTTGCTAGAAATGATGCTATATTTCCAAAAGGTAGCTCCTATTTCTTTTGATATTATAGCTGCAAATTTAGATCAAAAGCAACCTGGATTCCCCGTTGATGTATTACCAAATTACTTAAACAATTTAGGCGTAAACTATAAAATTATAGAGAAAAACACCTATAAAATTGTAATGGAGAAAACACCTGAAGGAAAAACTACTTGTAGTTTATGTTCCAGATTAAGACGTGGTACTCTTTATGAAGCTGCTAGAAACTTAAATTGCAATAAACTAGCACTTGGGCATCACAGAAACGATATTTTAGAAACATTTTTTCTTAATTTATTTTTTGCTGGAAAAATAGAAACTATGCCTCCAAAATTCAGAAATGATGCAGGAGATTTAATCGTGCTAAGGCCCTTAGCTTTCTGTAGCGAAAGTGACATTGAAACTTTTTCTAGAATGAAAGAGTTCCCAATTATACCTTGTAATTTATGTGGTTCGCAAGAAAATTTACAACGTAAAAAAGTAAAGCAAATGATTACCGATTGGGATACCGAGTATCCAGATAGAAGTTCTACAATGATGCATGCTTTACAAAATGTGTATCCTTCTCACCTTTTGGACCATAATATTTACAACTTTGATTTACTTGAAACCAAATTAGAAGAAAAACAACTTTCTTAAGTTTTATAATTTATTCTAAAAATTTAAAAAATCTTTAAAAAAAAACAAGCTAAGAATAGCTTGTTTTTTTTTAAAGATTTTTTTTTGTGGGGAGAGCAGGATTCGAACCTGCGAAGACTTAGTCAGCAGATTTACAGTCTGCCCTCGTTGGCCGCTTGAGTATCTCCCCAAAACCGAGCACAAATATATTATTGTTTCTTTATTAAGCAAATAAAAAAAGTATTTTATTTACAACTCATATCGCACTCTGAAAGACACAAAACGAGGTTGTATAAAAGTTTCTGAAGTTGAAACTGAAAGGTTATTAGCACCATTATTAATTCTGGATTCGATATCCAATAAGTTGGTTGCAATAATTTCGTATTCGAATTTAGCATCCCTATCTTTTCTGTAGGCTAAAGAAGCATTCCAAGTTTCAAAAGACTGAGAATCACCATCTTTTTGTCTTTGACGATTATAAGCATAATCGGTTCTAAAAGTAAAAGAATTCCAAATGTAGGCATCAAAATCTATAGAAGGTGCATTAGTATAAAAAACCGTTGTTGTTGGGCCTTGATTGTTGGTACTTATACTGTAGCTATAGCGTAAACTTACGTTTGGCGCTACTTTAAAATTAGTACGGATACCTGGTACATAATTTTGTACAAATCTTTCATTTACAGATTGTCTGCCTTGAATAAACTGATTATTTAAACTATAATTATAATTAGTACTTAAGCTAGCTCTTATTTTTCCAAATGTCCTTTGTACTCTTCCGCTTGCCGAAACACTTTCATCAGCAAAGTTTGAGTTAAAAAAAGTACTTGTTGTAATAACATTCTCAAAATTTGTTAACCCTCTTATTTGATCAATATTTTTTGAATAAGCTAAACGAGCAAATACATTTGTGTAATTAAATAAATTAAAACTGTTGTAAAATAAGCTTACATTGTGTGACAAGGCATTTTGTAAATCTGGTTCACCAAACTGAATGCTATTAAAATTATTTAAAACTAAACCTTGAGCTAAACGTGTTACATCAGTAAACTGATTTCGCATGTTGTATCTTAGTGTTAAACTTTCACTCTTTTTAAATTGAATTCGAGTTTCAAAATCTGGTAAAAGTCTAAAGAAATTATCCTCAAACACTTCGTTAAATTGTGTGTTTTTATTACCGTAAGCATGTGCTGAAAATCCTGGTCTGAAAGTGAATTTACCAAGTTTTAATGTGTAATGTACTCCAACATAAAAATCTGTGAAATTATACTCGGTATCATTTGTAGCACGCCCATCGTTAAAAGTTGGCACAGGATCAAAAATTGACCCATCTTCCAAAAACTGAAAAATATTTGAATTAAATTCTTGACGACTTAAAATAGTTCCAAAAGTAAAATTGATATTACTTTTGTCGTTAAGTATGTTGTAATAATCAAACTTAGCATCTAATTGATTTGATTTAATTCTTCTATTTTGAGCAATATCGTAATTATTTAAAGTATTATTTAAACCCAAAGCCTCGGCTGTTGTATCATAAGCATCTCTGTCATTCGGGTCTGGTTCGTTATTGTTATTTGGATTGTTAATTAAGAGCGCATTATAAAAAGGATCTTCATCTTTGATTAAATGTTGCGCTTCAAAAGCAAAAATATTTTTTTCATTTACCGTATAATAGTAGTTTATATTTTGATTGATACTAAATGGCTTCACTTCATCAAACTGATTGGTATTTCCTAAAACTGAAGATAAAAAGTTTTGGTCTTGAGAATCTTGTGAAATTCTCCCTAAAACATCATAATCTAGTTGATTATTTAAATTTGGTTTATAGGTAGCGCTTAACTTAATTAAACCCTGATCAGAGGCTTCATTACTTGTTCTCTCAGTAGTTTCGTCTGGAATTCCAAGATCAGAATCTGTATATTGCTGAAAGGTTCTTTGTCTGGAGTCAATTCGACTACTATTATAAATAAGAAATCCACTTATATCCAAAGCTTTGTTGGGAGAATAACTAAAATTTGTAGCTCCCAATTTATTTTCAACCTCTACGGCATTATTTTGACTGGTTAGAAATCCTAGACTGTTATCTCCTAAATTAATACTGGTACCGCTATTATTACTTGGTACTCTAAAACCACCACCAAAACCTCTTATATCTTGTCTTGTTAAGGCTACTTCACCTGTGTTATTTAAATCCCCAATAAAATTTAGGCTAAATTTTGGGCTGTAATAAAATAATTTAGGCTGTGCTAGATAGAGTTCTTCATCAGGGGATGAACCAGCGCCTAACGTAACATTTCCAAACCAAAAACTTTCTTTCCCTTCTTTTAACTTAATGTTCATAGCCACATTATCTTGGTTGTTTGTAACACCGCTTAACTGTCCAACTTCAGAATAATTACGTAAAACTTGTATTTTATCAACGGCACTAGAAGGAATATTTTTAGTAGCTAATTTAGTGTCTCCATCAAAAAAATCTTTCCCATTTACCATCAGTTTACTTACAACTTTACCTTCGACCTCTATTTGCCCATTTTCATTAATTTCAACACCAGGAAGCTTTTCTATGATATCTTCAAGTTTTCTTTCGGAACCATTTTTAAAAGAATCTGCATTATAAATTAAGGTATCACCTTTAACGGTAACTGGCATTTCATAAACTAACTCTACCGCGTCTAAAGCATTATCAGCAACTAGAGTGATGTCTTTATCGATGTTACTTTCGGTAGTTGTGATTACTTCTTCGAAAGTTTTCATTCCAATATAACTTACTTGTAGTTTATATTTGGTGTTTTTTTCTAATGATAATATGAATTTCCCTTTATCATTAGTTATACCATAAGATTCAAGGGAGCTTGTAGCTTGGTTAATAGCTATAACATTAGCTAACTCTAAAGGTGCTCCAATACTATCTTTCACAACACCTTGTATTTTGATTTGGGCAAAAGTTATGTTTGCTACAACTAGTAGCGCTATAAAAATTATTTTTTTCATGGTTTTGGTTTGGATGTTTTTTAGAGTCAATTTGAAATAATAAAGGCTAATTTCTTCTTCCTCTATTATCTCTCATTTCTTGCATTTTTTCAGTTATAATATTCTTATACTCCTTCTTGTTTACTTCTTTACCTTTATCAGGAGCCTCAATTTTGATTTTTTCTTCTGGGTTCATTACAATTTTTGAACACAACAATGTGGTATTACCAACACTAACTTCAAGAATCAAACCTGGAAGACCCCAATAATCTCCTGGACCTTGACTAACAGGCACCATAGGTGTATACCAAGCTTCTACCTCAACCATTTCTACTTCCTCTTCAACAGGTGTTTTCATGTTATCCGCTAAATCATTAGTTTTCAAGGTATCAACTTTCTTTTCAGCGTTGTTATTTGATACTTCACTCCAAGAAAAAGTCCACCAAGAAGTATCAAAAACTGGTCTTTTACATGTAGCTTTAAAGCAAGTGTATTGACCAATTTGTTTGGTTTCATTTTCCATTTTCCATTCAATAGGAGATAAATTTTCTTTTACTAAAAATTGTTTTCCATAAAACTCTTGATTCTGAGAAAACTCATTAGTTTTTATATTTTTATATTGAACACCTGGTGTAAAGTTTTTTCCCCATGAATCTGTTGCACCAGAAATGGCATCTAGTTTTTCATCTTCTCTGTATATAGACTCTTGTTTGTTAAAAGTTAAAATATAAGTTTTCTCTAACCTATCTTTTAAACGTGCTTCTATTTGCTTTTTTTGAGCCTCACTCATTCTGGAACCCCAAGTTCCAAGATCCATAGGTGTTTTTGAAAAATAATAGGCCTTACCTTGAAATTCTTGAGCAAAAAGGGAAGTAGATACTATTAAAGTTAACGATAGGGCAAAAAGTTTTTTTAATATAGCTTTCATGTGATTAATTTAAATATTTTGTTTAACAAATATACGAAAAAATTAAACAGAAAATAATTTATCTTGGACCTCCTCCTCCGTTTCTTCCTCTGTTATCTCTCATCTCCTGCATTTTTTCCGAAATAATTAGACTGTATTCATTTTTAGTTACCTCTTTACCTTTGTCTGGCACTCTAATTGCTTCTTTATCGTCTGTATTCATTACTATTTTTGAACACAACATTACTGTATTTCCAGCACTTAATTCTAAAATCAACCCTGGAAGCCCCCAATACTCACCTGGGCCTTGACTAACTGGCACCATAGGTGTATACCAAGCTATAACCTCAACCATTTTAGGTTCTTCTACTAATTCTTCATTAGTAGCAGTGTCTGATTCTGTTTCATTTCTATTATCTCCTCTTCTGGGAGGTTCAACTCGCATCCAATTTAAATCTGCATCTGGAATCAAAACCGTAGCTTTAAATGCTGTATATTTTCCTATTTGCTTGGTTTCAGCTTCCATTTTCCAGTTAAATGGAGTCATTTCTTCCTTAATCAAAAACTGCTTTCCAAAAAATTCTTGATCTTGAATAAATATTTTATTTTTAATGTTTTTATATTGAGGTCCGCTTGAAAAACTGCTCATAAAACCAAAACCACGGCCTCCGCCTCCAGCACTAGGCGCACTTAACTTTTCATCTTCTTTAAATATAGATTCTTCTTTATTAAAAGTTAGGATGAATGTTTTTTCAAGAAATGGCTTCATTCTTTCCTCCATTTGTTTTTTCTGCTGCTCACTCATTTGACCACCTCTACTAAAACGACTTAAATCCATAGTAGATTTTGATGAGTAGTATGCTTTTCCTTGAAAATCGTTTTGTGAAAATATCGCAAGTGGTGCTGCCAATAAAAAGACTAGTAATGCTAATGTTGTAGTATTAATTTTCATTAATGTTATTTTTTAAGTGAATTAAAAACTTTCGTTTTTAAATTAGACTACAAACATACCATTAAGTTTAATTGGTAAAATGTTAAATGATTCTTAAAAAAATCAACCGCCTATCCTTATTTCAAAAACTTCGCCTTTACCGCCTTTTCTTGGCGCAAATTGCTCCATCATTTCTTTGGACTTTTTTTCCATTATCTCTTCATATTCATTCGATCTAACTTCTTTACCTTTATTAGGTTCTTTTATATCTAACTTTTCTTCAGGATTTAAAATTATTTTACTGCAAATAATTGTTAGTTTATCATCATGAATTTCTAGAATTAAACCAGGAAGTCCTTGATATTTAGCAGGTCCATTATTTATTGGCACTTGTGGCGTATACCATGCGGTAACTATACGTGTCTCTATTTTAGGTTCGTTTACTTCCTCTTCTTCTTTGTTAGAATCGATATTACTAAAACTGAAATTATTTACTTCAATCTCTTTTGTATACGTAGCTTTATAACATTGATATTCTCCTATGTACTTAGTATCAGCTTCCAATTTCCAATCTATTTTTTGTATAGAATCTTTCACCAAGAAGATTTTACCCATCGTATCCTTTTGATCTGTGTAACTTTGTGTTTTTGTATTTTTATAAAGCACATCCTGTCCGCCACCACTAGCTATCATAGTGAATTGAAAATTTCCCGATAAATTTGCTTGTGGTTTATCCAATGCTACATCTTCTTTGTAAACCGAAGCTTCTTTATTAAAAGCTAGAGTGTATGTTTTTTGAAATTGCTTTTTCATCATTTCCATCATACTGGAATGCATCTCAGAATTCATTTTAGTACTATCCATCTTTATATCAAATTGAAGCATCGTTTTGTAAATTGCAACTCCTTGAAAATCTTGAGCATTTAGATTTGATGAAACTAAAAAAATGGATACAACTAAAACTTTTACTAATACTTTCATTTTTTCTAATTTATTGTTTTTCATAATAATTAATAGCAGCTTGTCTCATTTTTTTTACTGATTTTAAAAATAAATCAATATTATCTGATTTCCAATTTACTTTACAAGATAAAGTAGATTTCTCTCCATTTGTCATCAAATTACCATTACAGATAATTTCGAAAGACACCTCTTGATTATCAACAAGAGTTTCTAAAATTTCCCTAACATCATTCATATTAAAAATAGATTCTACTTCTTCAGCTGAATCAACAGTAACTGATATTGATAAATTATTAATTTGAACTTCATCATTTTTAATAATCCCTTTTAAGTTTTTAGATTGACTAAAACTTAGTGTTACTAACAAAAGACCTAAAATCGTAAATACATTTTTCATTATAAATAAATTTATTAATTAATATATTGTAAAAGTAAAACGCCTAAACAGCTTTTTAAGTTAACGAGTGTTAACGAGTGTTAACCAATTAGTTTTTAAGTTTTTTAACATTTACTTTTGGATTATGAACGATGCAAAATACAAATGGATTTTATATCTAATAGTCACAGTAATTATATGCACAATTACAATTCAAATATATTGGAACAATAAAAATTATCTTATAAATGAGCAACAATTTGTAAACGAAGTTCAAATAAGTTTAGATAAAGCGGTTGATGACTATTATGCGGAATTAGCTGAAAAAACAACTGTTGGTTTCTCATTCTCTAGTGAAAACAAAAAAAACACCTTTATTGAAGATAGTGACTTTTTAAAACTTTTAGGCGATATAGACGAAACTAACAAAGAGTTTAAAAACTTAGACTCTTTAATTCCTACTAAAATTAGAGGTGTAGCAGTTTATAGAGGCCTAAAAGCAGACTCCTTAATTACTGCTTCAGAGAAAAAGAACACTCCCTTTAAAGTAGATACTTCAAATGCTAAAAAAATTGGTTTTCTTACTTCAAAAGTGATTGTATCAATTAATAATGATACACTTATTTTAAAAAAAGTAGATAGTTTACTAAAAGCAGAATTATTCCGTAAAAACATTTTTGCCAATTACAGTCTAGCATTCAAAAAAGAAAAACAAACTATAAAATATTTTAATTCATCTGAATTTGATAGCGTTAAATCGTTAAGTAAAAACGCACTAAAAACAGTATCAAAATCTACCTTTTTACCAAAAAATAGTGAGTTAACTATTTTCTTTAAAAACACAAATCAACAAATTTTAAAGCGTAGTTTTATAGGTATATTAATTTCAGCCTTACTTGTTTTAACTGTTATTAGCTGTTTATTTTATCTATTAAAAATTATAAAAAATCAAAAACAACTCGCCGAAGTAAAAAATGATTTAATAAGCAATATAACACATGAATTTAAAACACCAATCGCTACCATAAGTGCTGCATTGGAAGGTATTAACAATTTTAATATGATTGATGATAAGCAGAAAACTAAGAATTATCTAGAGATGTCTTTTAACCAACTTTCTAAATTAAATTTTATGGTTGAAAAACTGCTTGAAACAGCCACCTTAGATAGTGAGTCTTTAGAGTTAAACAAGGAAAGCACAAACATTGTATCGCTTTTAAATTCTTTAATAAATCGATATGAAATTCAACATCAAAACAAAACATTTGAAACTCAGATTAATTTTGAAAGTTTGCTAATAAATGTTGATATTTTCCATTTTGAAAACGCATTAAATAATATTTTAGATAATGCAGTAAAATATGGCGGAGATAACATTTTAATAAAATTAATTTCAGAGAAAAATCTTATGAAAATTCTTATTTCTGATAATGGTAACAAACTAGATAAAGAAAATAAAAATCGTGTTTTTGAGAAATTTTATCGGGTACCAAAGGGAAATACACATGATGTAAAAGGGTTTGGTATTGGTTTATATTATACAAAATCTATAGTTGAAAAACATGGTGGAAATATTGAACTAAACATTGATAATAAACTAACTACTTTTAAAATCTCAATACCTAATGGCTAACATTACCAAAATATTATTAGCAGAGGATGAGCCTGCTTTGGGACTTATTATTAAAGAGAGTCTTGAAACACGAAATTTCAAAGTACTGCTTTGCGAGAATGGTGAAATAGCACTTAAAACCTATCAAACTAATACTCCAGAATTATTAGTATTAGATGTTATGATGCCTAAAAAAGATGGTTTCACATTAGCTAAAGAAATTAGGGAGATTGATGAAACAATTCCTATTATTTTTTTAACGGCAAAATCTCAAACTCAGGATATTGTTGAAGGTTTCAGTATTGGCGGAAACGATTATTTAAAAAAACCTTTTAGTATGGAAGAATTAATTGTTAGAATGAACAATTTATTAAACAGAACCAAAGAACAAAAACATGCTGAAATTTTAGAAATTGGAGCTTACAATTTTAATTTCCCAAAACAAATTCTTCAATATAAAAACGAAGAAAAAACACCATTAACTCACAGGGAAGCGCATTTACTATTTCATCTTACAAAAAATAAAAACAGCGTTTTAGACAGATCCTTGATTTTAAATAAACTTTGGGGGAGTGATGATTTTTTTAATGCAAGGAGTATGGATGTATTTATTACAAAGCTTAGGAAAAAGCTAAAACAAGATGCTAATATTGAAATTATTAATGTTCGTGGTTTTGGTTACAAACTAATTTGCTGAAAAATGGTTTGATTTTTGTATTTTTCAAACTCTAATGAAATATACACTTTACATACTCTATTTTTTTTCCATTTCTATATTCTCCCAAGAATATTTAGATGCTATTTTAATGAAGAAAACTACATTAAAAGCTGATAAAGTTATTGCGGTTGATGATTTTGGAACCACATATTATATAAAAAATAATGTTTTCAAAAAAAAAGACCAAAATGGTACCATAACATATAATAACTTTCAGTTAGGAAATCTTAATAATGCCAATGCTTTTAATCCTTTAAAAATAAATCTATTTTATAAAGATTTTAATACTCTAATTGTACTAGACAATAGGTTGGCAGAAATATTCAAAATTGATTTTAATACCATGTCACCTTACAAAAACGTTACGCACATTTCAACTGGTTTTGATAATATGCTTTGGATATTTAATCAAGATTTACAAAAACTAGAACTTTTTGATTTTAAAACACAAACTACAAAAGCGCAAACATTACCCGTACAAAGCGCTATTTTAGATTTAAAAAGTAATTATAATTATTGTTGGCTTCTTACCCAAAAATTCTTGTATAAGTATAATTATTTTGGAAGTTTAGTTAGTAAAATAAAAAATGATGGCCATACCGAATTAATTGAAAGCAACGAAAATATAGTACTTAAAAAAGAAGATAAGTTATTTTTTATAAAAAAAAATACCAACAAAATAATACCAATTAAAACTCCAAATTTGTTGATAAATCAGTTTTTTGTAACCAATGAAACCTTGTATATTTACAATGATGAAACCTTGCAAGAACTCCAATTAAAAAATTAAATAAATTATGCATATTGCTATTGCCGGAAACATTGGCGCTGGAAAAACAACGCTTACCAAATTACTTGCAAAACATTATAAATGGGAACCACAACTTGAAGATGTTGTTGATAATCCTTACCTAGATGATTTTTATAATCAAATGGAACGTTGGAGTTTTAATTTACAAGTTTACTTTTTAAATAGTAGGTTTAGGCAAGTTTTGCAAATTCACGAAAGTGGTAAAGACATCATCCAAGACAGAACCATTTATGAAGACGCTCATATTTTCGCGCCAAATCTTCATGCAATGGGTTTAATGACAAATAGAGATTACGAAAATTACAAATCGCTTTTTGATTTAATGGAATCTCTTGTTAAAGGGCCTGATGTTCTAATTTATTTACGCAGTTCTATTCCTAATTTAGTATCTCAAATACATAAGCGAGGTAGAGAATATGAAAACTCTATTAGTATTGATTATTTAAGCAGATTAAATGAGCGCTATGAAGCATGGATACATGGTTACAACAAAGGAAAACTATTAATTATTGATGTTGATAAACTAGATTTTGTTGATAAACCTGAAGATTTAGGATACATCATTAATACCATAGATGCAGAAATTAACGGATTATTTTAATAAAAAAATCCAGCTGTTTAGAAGCTTCTGTTTTTAGTATATTATTAATCAATTTTAATTTTTTATGAGAAAAATTACACTAGTTTTATCGCTATTACTATTCACTAATTTATTGTTTTCACAAGAATCCTTAGAAAGCCAAACTCCAAAACCCAATTATAGATTAGCTTCTAAATTTTCACCAGAAAATCTGGGTAAACTAGTACATTCTACAAGTGTAAGACCAAACTGGCTAGAAAATGGCAATCGTTTTTGGTATCAATATAAAACAACAAACGGATCTAACTACTATATTGTTGATTCCGATAAAAGAACTAAAACCAAACTGTTTGACAATGCAAAAATGGCAAAATGGTTAACTGAAATTACCAAAGACCCTTACGATGCCCAACACTTACCAAGATTCAATTTTGAGTTTGTTAAAAATGAAACTGCTATTAGATTTAGAATTACATCTAATGAAGAAGTTGAAGTAGTTGATGATAAGAAAGAAGATGCAGAAAAAAAAGAGACTGAAAAAGATTCAACTTCAACAAAAAAAGCAAAAAAGAAAGCTCCAAAAATGGAGAAAAAAACATACTTCTTAGAGTATAAATTAGGAGGAAATGGTCTTACCATTATAGATAATAAAAAGGAAGAGAAAGAAGAATGGAAAAAGTGGGCAAATGTATCGCCTGATAGCACGATTGTTTTATTTTCTAGAAATTACAACCTGTATTGGATGGATAAAGAAAACTTTTTAAAGGCTGTTAAAGACTCCAAAGATTCTACTATTGTTGAAAACCAATGGACTAAAGATGGCGAGCAAAATTACAGTTATGGTGGAAGAGATTGGGGGAAAAACAATGAAGAATTAGAAGAAGATAAAGAAAAAAATGAAAGAGAAAGCATTTATGGTTATTGGTCTCACGATTCAAAAAAGTTTGTTTTTGAAAGAACTGATAGTAGGGATATAAAAGATTTATGGGTAATAAATTCCGTTTCGAAAAAACGACCAACTCTAGAAACTTATAAATATCATATGCCTGGTGAGCAAGAATTTTACAAATATGAATTATTAGCTTTTGATATACCTTCAAAAGAAATAACTAAAGTAAAATTAGATACTACAATCCAACAATCCATTTCGGTTTACAACTATAAATACAAAAAATCGAATAATAGTAAACACAAACCTAGATTATTATTATCAAAAAAAGATAAAATATACTTCAACACCATAAGTAGAGATCGTAAAAGACTAAACATAAATGTAGCTGACATTAAGACAGGTGAAGTTAAAAAACTTATAGAAGAATCGTTTAATACTTATATAGAAACCAGAGGTAAAGAGATTGTTTTATTTAATAACGAATCAGAAATTTTACATTGGTCTGAACAAGATGGTTGGGGACATTTTTATTTGTATGATGCCAATGGTAATTTAAAAATGCAAGTAACAAATGGCGAATACCATATAGATAGTTTTGAAGGTATTGATGAAAAAGAACGCGACATTTATTTTGTAGCTAACGGTGTAAATAAGAATGAAGACCCTTATTACGCACATTTATTTAAAATTAATTTAAATGGCACAGGCTTTAAAAACTTAAATCCAGGAGATTACAATTTTGATTCAGATGTTTCTGACTCTAACCAATACTTTGTAACCAACTACTCAAGAGTAAATACAGTACCAAAATCAGAACTTAGAAATAATCTTGGATCGGTAATATTAAACTTAGAAGAAGCGGATTTATCCCAACTCATGGCAACAGGTTATAAATTTCCTGAAACTTTTAAAATGAAAGCAGACGATGGTATTACAGATTTATATGGAGTTATGTATAAACCTTTTGATTTTGATGAAAATAAAAAATACCCGTTAATAGAATATGTATATCCAGGACCACAAACCGAAGCTGTAAACAAATCGTTTTCAGTAAGCATGAACAGAACAGATAGGATAGCACAGATTGGTTTTATAGTAGTTACTATAGGAAACCGAGGTGGCCATCCTGCAAGATCTAAATGGTATCATACTTATGGCTATGGAAACTTAAGAGATTATGGTCTTGCAGATAAAAAATATGTTGCTGAACAATTAGCAGACAAATACAATTATATAGATATTGATAAGGTTGGTATTTTCGGTCATTCAGGTGGTGGATTTATGTCTACTGCTGCTATGTTAGTTTATCCTGATTTTTTTAAAGCAGCAGTTTCTTCAGCAGGAAACCATGATAACACTATTTACAACAGCTGGTGGAGTGAAACACACCATGGAATAAAAGAAGAAAAAGGTGCTGACGGAAATATTTCTTATAAATATGATATTGACAAAAATCAGTCTTTAGCTAAAAATTTAAAAGGTAATTTAATGCTTGTTACAGGCGATGTTGATAATAATGTACATCCTGGAGCAACCATTAGAATGGCTAATGCATTAATTGAAGCTAACAAACGTTTTGACTTTATGCTAATGCCTGGGCAACGACATGGTTTTGGAAAAATGACTGAATATTTTTTCTGGTTAAAAGCCGATTATTTTAGCAAACACCTTTTGGGAGTTGAAAATATAGATGTAGATATTAAAGAAATTAATAGAGATATTCCTAAAAACAAATAACAGGTTAAGCTATAAAGCCATGGAGTCTTGCATGGGTAATAGCTTCTTTTGTGTGGTCTACTAATAAAACTGGTGTAGTTTTATAGTTTTCATAAAGCATTTTTACACGACGCATTTTTCTTTTATGATTTACGTTTATTAAGTAAATAGCCATTATTCTACCAGGATAATCCATGGCTATATTCATATAAATATATGGGTCGTACTCACCACTATCTCCGATTAATATGAAATTTAATTCTGTATAGGTATTTAAAAGATTTATAATTTCTTTTTGTTTTTGAGGCAAGTTTCCATTTGCTTTTTTCGAAAAAGGCTTTGGAAAACTTCTTAAAATAATAGGCCCTTTTGGAAAATTATTTTTTCTCAAAAAATACTTCAGATACCGGTATAAATTCCAAGGGCTATGGCTTACGTAAAAAATAGGATTCGATTCATTCCCTGTTTTGCCCTTGTGTAATAAATTATAGAATTGTGGTGCACCATCTAAAGGAATTCTTTTTCCAGCTGAAGTTAAAAGGGTATTAAAGACTACGCGCCATTTTAATATTGAAACAAGACCCGTGTGTAAAATTGTATCATCAATATCACTTACTACTCCAAAACTTGCACTTTCAGATGGAATAAGCATTTCGCCTTCAAACCTATTTTCAGATTGAATAGGACTTTTTAAATTATCAATATCATAAGAAAATTCTAAAGGTATCCAACCTTCTTCATTTGAAGAACTATTAAGATCTTCAACTTTGTCATCAAAAATAAAAAAACCTCTACTATCAGTATTAGTATAAAAAAACTTTTTATCTCCTACTCTTACTCTTATTCTAGCATGCTTAATCTCATCAGTTTCAAAACGCTTCCAAGCATTAAAAAGTAATTTAAAAGCACCTTTTTGTTCTAAATCAATACTCTCATCTTCAATAGCGCGTCCTCTTAGATATAAATGATTATGAGTGCCATAAGTTTGAAAAGTAATTATTTGAAGAGGATCTTTTTTAAACATAAAATGTTTTTAAACTTGAATTAAAAGTACAAAAAAACCACGTTTATAAACGTGGTTTTTAATTAAAAAGTTAGTTATTAGTTAGTTTACTACTTTTTCATCAATATGTTTTTCAACTATTAAATCAATATCTTTAGACTCTAATTTCAAAGCTTCAATACTAGCTTTTACTTCCTCTTCAGTACCTTCAAATGTTTCATAATTTGTAGTTTCATTACCCTTATTACTTGTAATAGTTGTAACTATTGCTTTAAAAGTATTATCATCATTAGCAGTCATTTCAACTTTAATCTCACGTGTCATTTCCACTCTATTTTCATTTGACACATACGCAGTTACAACATCAGAAGATAATGCTATACTAGGTGCAATTACTAAAGCAACTACCGACATCAATTTTAATAATATATTTAACGAAGGACCTGAAGTATCTTTAAAAGGATCTCCAACAGTATCTCCAACCACAGCAGCTTTATGAGCATCAGTTCCTTTACGACCGTCAGCCTCAATCATTTTCTTAGCATTATCCCAAGCACCTCCAGCATTTGATTGGAAGATAGCCATTAATACCCCACAAGTTGTTACTCCTGCAAGAAGACCTCCTAACATTTCAGCACCACCTATAAAACCAACAGCCACAGGCACAGCAATAGCTAACAACCCTGGTAATACCATTTCTTTAATAGATGCTTTTGTTGAAATGTCTACACATTTGTCATACTCAGC
Organism: Flaviramulus sp.; assembly: GCA_030731745.1. Classification (GTDB taxonomy): domain Bacteria; phylum Bacteroidota; class Bacteroidia; order Flavobacteriales; family Flavobacteriaceae; genus JANQTJ01. The sequence goes on from JANQTJ010000009.1 coordinate 51,865, forward strand.
ATAACCATCAGCAGCATCAAAAATGGCTCTCTGCTCTTTTGTAGCTTTAGACATATCCGAATCTACAGCTCTCATAACTTCCAAAGCAGCTTTTAATTGAGGAATATCTCTAAATTGACGACGAACTTCTTCAATCATAGCCATTGCAGCTCTACCAACAGCATTCATTGATAAAGCAGAAAAAACAAATGGCAACATACCTCCTACCAATAATCCAGCCATAACTGTTGGCTTTGAAACATCAATGGAAGAAACATTAGCAACCTTCATAAAAGCTGAAAACAATGCTAAAGCTGTTAAAGCAGCTGAAGCTATAGCAAAACCTTTCCCAATAGCGGCAGTTGTATTACCTACAGCATCTAATTTATCAGTACGCTCACGAACTTCTGGATCGCATTCAGCCATTTCAGCAATACCGCCAGCATTATCAGAAATTGGGCCATAAGCATCAACAGCTAATTGAATACCTGTATTTGCAAGCATACCAACAGCAGCTATGGCAATACCATATAATCCTGCAAAATGGTGAGAAACTAAAATTGCAGCAGCAATTAATAATATTGGAATCATTGTAGACATCATCCCAACACCTAATCCAGCAATGATGTTTGTAGCAGCACCCGTTTCAGATTGTTTAACAATATCGTTAACTGGTTTTGTTCCAGTACCTGTATAATATTCAGTAATTTTACCTACGCCTAAACCGGCGATAAGACCAGCTAGAGTAGCCCAGAAAATTCCCATGGCACCACTTGGCAATCCTTCTACACTTTCAGGAATCAATGCATTTATGATAAAATAAGATGCAATTACCATTAATCCTGCAGAACCAAATTCACCTATATTTAAAGCTGTTTGTGGGTTACCTCCATCTTTTACTTTAACAAAGAATGTTCCAATAATAGACATCACAATACCTACAGCAGCCAACACTAATGGCAAATAAACAGCTCCTAAACCAGCAAAATCTGGGGTTATAATAAAAGCTCCTAATACCATAGTACCAATTATAGAACCTACATAAGATTCGAATAAATCAGCTCCCATACCTGCAACATCACCAACATTATCTCCAACATTATCTGCAATAGTAGCTGGGTTTAGAGGATGATCTTCAGGAATACCTGCCTCTACTTTACCAACTAAATCAGCTCCGACATCAGCAGCTTTTGTATAAATACCACCACCAACACGTGCAAATAACGCAATAGAAGAGGCTCCCAATGAAAACCCAGAAAGCACATTGAGTACTAAACTTAAATTTTCAGCACCAGGCCAAATATTTTGGTAAATAGCAAATAACCCACTTAAACCTAATACACCTAAACCTACAACACCAAGACCCATTACAGCTCCTCCGGCAAAAGCTACTTCTAAGGCTTTGCCTAATGATGTTTTAGCAGCTTGAGTTGTTCTTACGTTAGCCTTTGTAGCAACTCGCATACCAATAAAACCTGCTAAAGCTGAACAAATGGCTCCTACCACAAAAGATAGTGCTACCATACCGTGAGATCCTTCCTCATTACTTCCTTTAAAGAATAGTAATATCGCTACAGCAACAACAAATAAACTTAAAATTTTATATTCTGCTTTTAAAAAAGACATTGCTCCATCAGCAATATTTTTAGCAATTCTTGCCATTTTAGCATCACCTACTTCTTGCTTAGATACCCAGCCGCTTTTTATAAAAACATACAATAGCGCCAAAACACCAAAGGCAGGCAAAAACTTTACGATTAATTCCATATTAGATTAGTTAGTTTAAATTAATTATTTTTTTAACGGGGCTAAAAATAGTAAAATTAAAGTGATAAAAAAAACCACCTTTGATTAAAGATGGTTCGTTTTTTTTACCTTTAAATTGTTAATGTAATAATTTAGATGGTAAAAGTTCTCTTTTTCTTATGTTCACTTTCATCATAACGTGTAACACATTCATGATAAATTTTTATGGCTTCTTCAGCATCTCCCCAACCTCCTACATCAACTTTTTTCTTTTCTAAGTCTTTATAAACTTGAAAGAAATGCTCAATTTCTTTTAATCTATGAGGATTTAAATCAAAAATATCCTTTCGTGTACTCCAAACTGGATCTGAAACTGGAACACAAATAATTTTCTCGTCCGGTCCTTTTTCGTCAGTCATATGAAACACTCCAATTGGACGAACCTCCATAACAATCATAGGATATGATGGCTCAGTAGATAACACTAAAACATCTAAAGGGTCTTGATCTAAAGCCAAAGTCTCTGGTATAAACCCATAATCTCCAGGATACATCATTGATGAAAACAAGGTTCTATCAAATCGAATTTTATGTAGTGCAAAGTCGTATTCGTATTTATTTCTACTTCCTTTTGGAATTTCAATTAAAACATCAAAGGTTAATATTTCATTTTTACTCATGATTTATTTGTTTGTATTTGGGGTACAAATGTACTAAACGCCTCAACAACAAACAAGGTAAAACCTTTTGTTTTAAAGGATTTTTAAGTGTTTTACCTAAATTAATAGCTTCTTTTCATTAAACTATTTTAGAAACTTCCAAAAAATAAGTTTTCACTTCCATTTAAACAAAGACAAAATATTTGATTATAATTAAAATACTGATTATCAATACAAATAACTTAATTTTTATTAAAGTAAAATTTTTACTCATAATATCATTATATTGTTTCTTCAATTAACAATATAAATAAACCACAATGCGACTAATTTACATCTTACTTGTAACTATTTTTTCATTTTCAAATTTTCAAGCGCAAACACAACCATGGAAAGGTAAATTTGAGCCAATTGACAACTTGCTAGCCCCACCAAATAATTACAGAACTGCAAGTGGTGCTCCAGGAAGGGATTATTGGCTACAAAGAGCAAACTACAAGATAAAAGCAACAATTGATGAAAAAAATAATGTTTTAACAGGTGAAGAAACGATAACTTATTTTAATAATTCTCCTGATGATTTAAATTATGTTTGGATGCAATTAGAACAAAATGTTAATAAAAAAGGTAATGAAGATTTTGGAAGCATAAACAACAATATAAAAGACTCTATTACAACAAGGCAAATGCAGTTTTTAACCCGAGCTATTAACTTTCCTGCAGGTTATGCTATCAATTATGTGAAAGATGGTGACGGAAATAACCTAAAAACTATGGTTAATAATACCATGATGAAAGTTAAATTAAATAGCGTTTTGAAATCAGGTGAATCTACCACTATATCAATCTCATGGTCTTACCCTATTACAGACAGAAGTATGTTTTTATTATCAAGAGAGGGTTACGAATATTTCCCTGAAGATGATAATACAGTTTACCTTATAGCACATTGGTTTCCTAGAATGGCAGTTTATAATGATACTGAAGGATGGCAAAATCAACAATTTCAAAAACTTGGAGAGTTTGCCCTAGAGTTTGGAGATTATGAAGTTGAAATTACTGTACCAGAAGATCATATCGTAGCATCTACAGGAATGCTTTTAAATGAAGCATCTGTTTTAACAAAAACACAACAAAAACGATTTGCCGAAGCTAAAAAATCTTTTGATAAACCAGTACTGATTATCACTAAAGAAGAAGCTGAAGTTAATGAAAAACAAAAAGCTACTAAACTAAAAACATGGAAATTTAACGCATCCAATGTTAGAGATTTTGCATTTGCGTCTTCAAGAAAATTTATATGGGATGCCCAAGCAGTAAAACTACCTACCAATACCGTTATGGCTATGTCTTTTTATCCAAAAGAAGGATTGCCAGTTTGGGAAGAAGAATCAACAAAAGCCGTTATGCACGCCTTAGAAGTTTACTCTGAAGCTACTTTTGACTACCCATATCCTGTTGCTATTTCTGTTAACACCTCAAACATAGGTATGGAATTCCCAATGATTAGTTTTAATGGTGGACGACCAAAAAACGGAAAAATAAGTGATGGCGCGAAGGCTGGCATGATAGGAACTATTATACATGAAGTTGGCCATAACTGGTTTCCTATGATAGTAAACTCTGATGAACGTAAATGGATGTGGATGGACGAAGGCTTAAATACATTTTTACATCAACGAACAGTTGCAGAACGTTACCCAAATTTTAATAGTGTAACTCCTAAAAGCATTGTGCCTTTTATGAGTGGAGATACTAATATTTTACGCCCTATAATGACCACCTCAGACAATGAATTATTTAATCAATTTGGAGCTAATTTTTATTTAAAACCCACCGTTGGACTTCAGATGTTACGAAACTCCATTATTGGCAAAGAACTATTTGATGAAGCTTTTAAAGAATATGCTAACAGATGGAAATACAAACACCCGAACCCTTCAGATTTATTCAGAACACTTGAAGATGCAACAGCTACAGATTTAGATTGGTTTATTAGGGGTTGGTTTTTTACTACCGAAAAAGTTGATATGGAACTTAGCAATGTTAAATGGTTTAAAGTTTTTGAAGAAAACTCAAATATTGAAGACCAAAACAAATCATCTAAAATAAAAGTAGCCGTAAATGAAAAAAGTGCAAATGCTGAAGCTAAAGATTTTAGAGATGGACCCGAGGTTATCACTATGGCAGACACACCTGATGCAGCTTACGGACAATTTTTATCTAGAATGGACGACAAAGAAGTTAGAAAACAACTTACTGGAAAAAATATTTATGAAATTTCAGTGAAAAATGTTGGAGGCTTAGTTATGCCCATAAGTATTGAATGGATTTTTACAGATGGAAGCTCAGAAATTGATACTCTACCTGCTGAAGTTTGGCGAAGAAATGAATATGAAATTAAGCATACTTTTATAAAAGAGAAAGAAGTAAGTAAAGTGAATTTAGACCCAAATTTTGAATTTGCCGATACAAATATGATGAATAATGGTTTCCCAAAAACTGAAACAAAATCAGAATTTGATAGCTTTAAAGAAAAAAAGAAAGGTAATTAATTTTAATTATAAATAAAATCAAGCTTAAAATTATTTAATATTTATATAAATAAATTAAATTTAAAAGGTGAAAAAACTAAAACCCATGATATCTCATGGGTTTTAGCACTACTTTAACTAATTTAAACTTAACTAACTTCCAAATAAATTAAAATAATAACTTTTCATAGCAATTTTTTTTATTTGAAATAAAAACTAACTTTTGAGTAAAAATAGTTTATTAAATTGATTTATTATTATTTATATTTTTTATTAAAATAATAAATTTTATTTATTAATATTTTTTTAAAAAATAGATTTCAATCTGTTTAAAAAAAATCAAACCTTCAAAATTAAAAATTTAAACTTTCAATTATTACTGCACAATTTTTTAAATCAAATAGTTAGAATTCAAATAAACTAAAAGGTAATTGAACAACTTAAAAACACCAATAACCGAAAATCAAAAAAAATCAAAAGGAAAAAAGCGAAATCTTTAGACAAGCTAATAATCACCAATTATAATGCTATAAGAGATTGAATTTAATTCTCACAAAAGTTTAATTACTAAACAAGGTTTTTTTAATTAAAACCTTAATTTTTATAACTATTTCAAAAATAAAA
>JANQTJ010000010.1 GCA_030731745.1 Flaviramulus sp.
ATTTGAATTATTAACTAAATACTCTCTTAGGAAAAGTACAGATTAGTTTGAATACGTACAATGTCTCTCTATAATTTTATCTTTTTCTATTTGTGAAGCAACTTGATTATTCTGATTTATATCAATTACAGAAATATTATCAGTTGTATTTAGGTTTTCTTTTTGCATTTCTCTTGTTAGGATTTTATTTAAAGAGTTATATTGTTTTAACTAATATAATATATTTATTATAAAATTGATATTTATAAGTTAAAACCTTTATATTTCAATAAAATATTATTCCATACAACGCACAAGTGGCTTGTCTCCTACTATTTATTTCGTACCGTAGATGCTTACTCTAATTATATTTTTGTTTTAAATTACTATAAGAAACATCATTTTTTAAAAATCTATAATAGCTTTTTAATATATTAAAAAAACCCAAAAGTGTGAGAGTACTTTTGGGTTAATAAAACACTGTTTTTATTTTTTAATTTATAGCAATCTTTTTAGTAATTGTTCCATTATCAAAATCAAGTTTTAAAATATAAATATTCGAAGCTAAAAAGTTAGTAGATAATGTATTAATTTTTCCTTTAGAAACTTCAGCACCAAAAATATTGTAAAGCGTATATTTTTCAAATTGAATAGTATCAGAATATATTATTTTAATTTCATTGGCACTTGTTATAACTTTTATGTTGTTATTAAATTCAAAATCTGAAGTACTTAATGCCGCATCTTCAGCTACCGAATTAAAGTTTATCCATAATGCACCAGGGTTTGTTACATAAACTCCTGTTGTGCCAACAGGTATGTGCAAATTAATGCCACTACGGTCTCCAGTAATATTGAAAGTATCATTGGTACCCGTAGTAATTGTTGGTGGTGTTGTTGCTAATGAAGTAACATCGGTTAATGGATTGGCAGCAAAAGCTATGGAGCCAATATTTGTAACACTACTAGGGAAAGTAATACTGGTTAAATTGTTATCTACAAAAGCACCAAATTCAATATTTGTAACACTATTTCCAATAATAAGATTTGTTAAATCATTAGTTACAAAAGCTTGAGAGCCAATAGTAATAACACTATCAGGAATAGTTACACTTGTTAAATTATTAGTGTTAAATGCTGAAACTCCAATACTTGTAACACCATTAGGGATTGAAACACTCGTTAACCCTTTGCTAAAAAAAGCTCCATCTCCAATTTTTGTAACAGTATATGTTTCAGCAACATCTGTAATAGTAGCAGGAATGGTAACATTTGTTCCACTTGCAGAATTATAGTTTGTAACCACAAGGTTATTAGTTGAAGCAATTATTTCAAATACCATTTTAAAACCTGTCCATAAAGCGCCAGAGTTTGTAACATAAGTATTTGTAGTAGCATTTGGAATTATTAAATTAATATTGCTTCGGTCACTATTAAAAGAATCAATACTTCCTCCTGTCGTTATTGTTGGAGGTGTTGTAGCCAAAGAAATAACGTCAGTTAATAATGCGTTATTTTGAAATGCAGATTCACCAATATTTGTTACACTAGCAGGAATAGTAATACTAGTCAAATCATTGGTGTTAAAAGCCAGATTTCCTATGGTGGTAACATTATTTCCAATAATCACATCTGTTAAGTCATTTCCTGCAAAAGCTACATCACCTATACTGGTAACGACATTTGGTATCACTACATTGGTTAAGTTATTATTATAAAAAGCGAAAGCACCAATACTAGTAACTGAATTTGGTATACTAACACTAGTAATATTATTATAACTAAAAACATGATCAGTCAAACTAGTAAGACTATTGCCAATAACTAAATTAGAAATAACATTAGAACTAAAAGCATATGAACCTAAACTGGTAACACTATCTGGAATTGTAACACTAGTTAAAGCATTATAACGAAAAGCGTACGAACCTATACTGGTAACACTACTTCCTATAACCACACTAGTCATATTATTGTTCTGAGTAAAAGCACCATCTCCAATACTAATAACGCTATCAGGTATTGTAACACTTGATAAATTATTAAATGCAAAAGCTGTATTACCTATACTAATTACACTGTTTCCTATAACCAAACTAACTAAATTATTATTCTGAAAAAAAGCATTAGCACCAATAGTGGTAACGCTATTAGGGATTGTAACAGGAGTATTTATAAAATTAGTAGAAAATGCATTTACGCCAATAGTAATGACACCATCAGGAATTGTAATACTTGTTAATTGATTGTTTAAAAAAGCATTATTTGCAATTGCTGTAACAGTATATGTTACAGAATTATAATTTACTGTGGCTGGAATATTTACCACAGAACCACCAGCTGTATCATAATCTGTGGCTTGAACGGTGTTATTTGTTGTTGATGTAATAGCATAGGTAACAAAATTATCTACAAAGGTTTGCGAATAACCTATTGCAACTGTAAATAGAGTAATTAAAAAAAGTAATGTTTTTTTCATGATTATGGGTTTTATTAAATTATTAGATTAATAGGTTTTAAATATAATAGCCACTCATAATTTAAATTATAAGTGGCTTTTAAATATTACTTAAAAACTTCTTACTGCTCTAACATACGAAGTATTTAACTTATTGTTAATACCTTGACTTCCACTTTGAAAAAACTGTATCCAAGCAACATTAGTATTACTAGTTGCTTGTGTAGATGACCAATAAAATATCGCAAACGAATTACCACCATTTGCTGTAGCTACAGTGTTTATTATTGGATTATTAATAAACATTTCATTTAGTTCATCTTTAGATGGTAAATACCAATCTGAGTAGCCATTTAATGTTAAATTATCACATAAACTTGCAGCATAATTACCAGCTCCTTGTGTATTGATAATAGCATTTGTGTTAGCTTGACCAGTTCCAATAGCTGTTGCATTCGCACCTGTAGCTTGATATTCTATACCATTACCCCATTGTATTTGTGCTCCGGAATTTAAATCACTTATGGTGCAAACTAATCCACCACCATTTCCATCTAGCCAAAAAATAACACCTCCATGGTTAAAATCTCCAATTTCATTAATATTATTAAGGTTTATAGTTAATGTCGTTGGATTTATAGCATCATCTGTGGTGATAGTAGCTGATACTGTTGTATTTGTTTCAAAGTCAAATAAAGCAGCGTTAGAGACAGTCAATTCTCCAGTATTTGCATTAATACTTACTGCTCCTGCTGGAGTTTGTGATGTTATACTAAAATTTAACGGTGTACCACCTGTAGTTTGAACCGTACCTATAGATTGACCATTTGATGGGTTTTCATCAATATTCAAATCTGAATTTTGAATGGTTATTTCATTTATATTAGTTAGGCTAATAGTAACAGTTGCTGGATTTACTGATTCACCATCTGAGATTGAAGCTGTTATTACTGGGTTTGTTTCAAAGTCAAATAAAGCAGCATCCGCAACGGTTAATTCACCTGTGGATGCATCTATACTTAAAGCACCTAAGGGTGTTTGTGTATATATGCTAAAATTCAAAATACTACTACCACTAGTTTGTATGGTACCCACACTTTGTCCGATAGTTGGATTTTCATCCATAGTTACTGATAAATCTTGAGTTGCTAATTCAATGTTTAAAAGGTTTATAGTTACATTGGCTGTATTTATAGCTCCTTCAGCTGAAACAGTTGCCACAAGTGTAGGGTTTCTTTCATAATCGAATAAAGCAGCTTCTAGAACAGTTAATTCACCTGTTGTTGCATCTATACTTAATGCCCCTTCTGGTGATTGAGAGGTAATGCTAAAAATTAATGATCCGCTTTCGCTAGATTGAATGGTTCCAATAACTTGACCAATAGATGGATTTTCATCAATGATTACTTCTAAGTCTTCAAGGCTTATCTGAATAGTTTCATCATCTTTATTACAAGCAGTAGTTGTAAGCAAAATTGAAAGCATTGATAAGTAGATTAATTTTAATGTTTTTTTCATGTTTTTAGATTTTTTGGGTTAAAAATTTGAAGCAAAATTATTTTAGTTTATCAATAAATTATTCTTAAAAAGAATGTTTGTGACCAACAGGGTATGAAATAGTGATAAACTATATTTTTGTTTTAATTATAAAATTCAGTTTTCAAAACCATCTTTAACCCCTCCTAAAACCTTACTATAGAATAGTTTGTGACGAATTTGCTTATAATAGTGACGAACATAAAAAGCAATCTATTAGTCATAATTTAAATAATATTACATTTGTTAAAAACAATACTATTGAAATTACATAGTTACCTATTCGTTTTGTTTTTCACAGTTCAAATAAGTTATTCTCAAACGCATATTTACAAGCATTTTGGGGTAGATGATGGGTTACCTACCTCTGAAGTTTATGATACTTATCAAGACAAACAAGGTTATGTTTGGTTTGCTACAGATAAAGGTTTATCTCGATTTAATGGCTATGAATTTAAAAACTTCACAATACAAGATGGTTTACCTGATAACACTATATTAGATTTTTATCCTCAAGAAAACGGACAAGTATGGTGTTATGGCTACCAAAGCCAAAAGCTTTTTTATTTTAACGAAGTATTTGATGGTTTTAAAACCTACGCTTTTAATGATGTTTTAAAAACGCAACTAATTACAAAAAGCATTATTAAAAGTGTTGTTTTTGATGGAAATGAAGATTTATATGTAGGCGGACATTACTTAAATGGTTTAATAAAAATTACTAACAAAGGTGATCTAGAGACTCAATTTGACTTAAATACAAATATTTTAAAACCAAAAGAAAAACACAATGTTGGTTTAGGTATAGAAACAAATAAAGGTGTCTTTTTTAATGTTTATGATAGTAACTATAAATCGAAAGAAAATATATTTATTTTTTTTCCTAACAACACTCCAACGTCTCGAGTTGACATTATATTCTTAAATGATAAACAAACTGTTTTTATAGATACCAAACTAGGTGTTCTATCAAAAAACGATGACATTAAATATTTTGAAACAGAGCAATATCCTATAGGTGTAAAACGAATTAACGACTCTTTATTTTTTGTAGGCTATTATAATAATGGTGCAGAAATAAGAGGAGCATCCGGACAAATTATTAAAAAATTCTTACCAAAAAAGTCTGTCACTGATTTTTTGATAGATGCAGAAGGTAGCTATTGGTTTACAACTTTAGATGAAGGTGTGTTTTACTTAAAAAACCCAAGCATAGAGGTTTATATGGAAGAGCATATGTCATCTTTAGTTAAGGATAATAACAATAAATTATACGCAGGATTAAATAATGGCAATATTGTCAGCATTTCAAAAATGAAAATAGACACCTTATATGAAGGGTTAAAAAATAGCAAAGCAACTGTTGAATTTGATAGAAAACATAACCATTTATATGGCTACAGTGACGGTTTATTCATTAATTACACGAAGCGGGAAAAGATGCCCGAAATGGATTTTATTACAAATATCCCTGAAGATATTGGAGACAACCAATTATTAGTCCCCAATAATAATTCATTTAGTGTAAAAGAAAATAATCAAATAAAGAAATATGACTTGAAATATAATGTTCATGACGTGTGTAGATATAAAGAAACCATTTTTATAGGCACTTCTTCCGGATTATTAGTTCAGAAAGATGGAGTTATTAAAACACATTATGAGTCATTAGATATTTTAAAGTATAGAATAGATGATTTAGATGTAAACACAAAAACCAATTCAATTTACATAGCCACTCAGGGCGCAGGTATTGTTGTTTATAAAGATGATAATTATTACAGCATAAATAAAGAAAATGGGCTAACTAACAATATTGTTAGCGAAGTACATATTGAAAATGATTCTGTTGTTTGGGCTTGCACCAACTCTGGCTTAAATAGGATTTCTTTTAAAACAAACAATATTTTTGATGTCACAACCATTACCAAAGAAGATGGTTTACTAAGTAACGACATTAATGATGTTGAGATTATTAACGATACTATTTGGGTGGCAACAAAAAAAGGTTTATGCTTTTTTAAGAAAGAATTTTTACTAGAAAAAAGAAAATCAAAAATTATATCACTCACATTAAAAGATATATCCGTAAACAATACTTCAATCAAGAGCGAACACAAAAAACTAAAACACAATCAAAATACTATAGATTTCACACTACAAGGAATTTCTCAAAGAAATACAAATAAAATTACTTATTTATACCGCTTAAAAGAAATAGATACTAATTGGACAACAACTAAAAATAGAAGTATTCATTTTACATCTTTATTACCAGGCAATTATACATTTGAGGCTAAAGCACAAATACTAAACTACGAAAATAATAACTTAATCACTTATTCATTTAAAATACTACCACCTTTCTGGAGAAGTTGGTGGTTTTACACTATTTGTGCACTCTTATTTATTGGTCTAATTTATTTGTTTTTTAAAATCCGTGTTTTAACATATAATAAAGATATAATAAGAGAGTTGATGCGATTGGCGATTAAACGATTAAAACGGAAAGAACAATTTTATAGTTTTAGATCTAATGGAGAAGATTTTAAAATTCCTACCCATCAAATTCAATATATTAATTCGCAAGGAAATTATTTAGACATCGTTACAGATAAAAAAACATATACTTTTCGCTGTAAAATAAATGATTTTGTTAAAACAACACCTGATAGTTTAGAATATTTAAGAGTGCATAGATCTTACATTATTAGAATAGACCAAGTTTCGAGTAAAGGCAAAAATTGGGTGGTTATTAAAGATCAAAAAATACCAGTAGGTGAAACTTATTTATATCAGTTAGAAAAAATACAATTTTAGGTAAACTAAATCTGTGTTGAAATTTAGTATTACTTTATCAATCACCTACTCTATTTTTTAAAACTAAAAATAAGTTATGACTGATTACAATTTGAATTTCAAAAACTTAAGCCTCCAAAAAAATACTTTCTATTTCTAGACTAAAGGATTCTTTGGTTTTATTTCCTATTAAGAAACCTATTTCTTCCATGGTATCACCAGAAAAATTAGGCATATCTAGTTTTTTACCCCTAAAAGTTGGGTAAAAATCATTTAAAGGAATTTTTATAGTTTCACATACTCCAGAAGTTTTAAAGGTTTTTACATAAGAATAACGATGCGATATATCATCTTTAATTCTGAACTGATAGCATTTTCCATCACCTTTTACTATTAAAACAAGATATTTAAACACTGAAATACCCCTTTTATTAGAGGTGTACTTAATTGAAGAAAAACCACCATAGTTATCGGTACTTACAAAACCTTTAAAAATGGTATTGCCGGTTTCACTACTACCTACATAACCCTCTGATAAACCACCCATAACACCATCATTTATAACTTGCCAATTGGTATTATCGGATAGGTTGCTTTTAGTATAAATAATCGATATGTCTTGTTTGTGCATATTTTCATTTAATGAGATTTAAAAGTATAAAAAAAAGAGCTATTTAATTTTAAATAACCCTTTTTTTGTAGTTTAATTTTGAATTTAATGTTATTGTAAATTCACTATATCTTTAGATAGTTTGATGTTTTTTTCTGCTACAAACATATCCCCTTCTTTATCTAATCTAAGCATACTTTGAACCGCTTTTGCACGACAAGCAAGAGTTAACTCTGGAATTAATGGATCGTTGTTAAAAAAGAAAGAACTTATTTCATATTCAGGTTTTCCTGGCTCTTTAATAACACGATGTATTTGTTTAAGTTCTTTAGAGCGTTCATATTTACCAGGTATAAACGTATATAACGTATAACGGCCATCATCATTCGTTTTTACCCAACCTCTGTGGTTAACATAACGCTTTTTAAGTTCATCTTTTTTTAAGTCGTAATCACCATTTTCATCAGGCTGACAAACATAAAGGATGACATCTTTAGCAGGTGTAACTCCATCTTCTTGATAAATAATACCTGTAATTTTTAATTTATTAGGTTTAGAATTAAAATCTGGAATTGTATCTGTGTTACTTAATTCAGTTTCTGAATAATCGTAAATAGCATGTCGTTTTTTATAATTGCTTGGGATTTTATCAAAAATAGAAGCGATTTCTTGAGCATTAATGATATTAAAATTATTGGTAAAGTAGGAAATTAATAGAATGGCGATTATTTTTCTCATGGGGTATTTTTTTTAATCATTTCAAAATTAATTAACTACACCCATAGTCCTTAATAAATTCGTTTTAACAGATGAATTCTTCGTTGAATAGATAAAACACACTAATAATAATGCTAATCAAAAAAATAGATTTCAATAAGGTTATTAACAAATGTTTAGAAGATATTCACTAAAAACTCATTATTACTTGATAATAATGAGTTAAAATCATATTTTATCTATAATTATTTAAAAATAAACCATAAATTAGAACCAACATTCTAATCAAATCAAACTATTATTGATTTTAACTAACCACAAAAAATTAAAAAAAATGAATACCTCACAAATTAGCAGAAGAAATTGGTTAAAAAAGGGTGCATTAACTATGGCTGGTATGGCTATGATTCCTCAAGATTTTTGGGCAAATGCAGTTGAACAAGCTCAATTAGAAAACCGTACGTTTATTTTTAAAACATCAAATACTTTTAATGAGTTTACACCTCCAATATTTGAAGAACCAAAATTAAAAGCTATTCTTAGAGCAAACGAGAATCCATACGGACCACCACCATTAGCAGCTAAAGCTTTTCAAGATGCTGTTTTTTCTGGTAATCGTTATGCTTGGGGGACTTTAAATAATTTAATAGAAATGATTTCTGAAAAGGAAAATGTGAAACCTGAGCAAATATTGATGGCTCCCGGTTCTTCTGATATTTTAGAGAAAGTAGCTATGGTATTTTTTCAAAAAGGTGGTGATGTTATAAGTGCAGATCCAAGTTACATGTCGTTAATGAATGTTTCAGAATCTGTTGGTGGAAAATGGAAATCTTATAAACTATTAAGTGATTCTCAACACGATTTGGACGCCATGGAGGCTGGAATTGACCAAAACACAAAACTCATATATATATGCAATCCAAATAACCCAACAGGATCAATAACTGATGCAAAAAAATTAAAAGATTTTTGTAGTAGAGTTTCAGAAAAAGTTCCTGTTTTTATTGATGAAGCTTATATTGAGCTTTCTACTAATGGTATTAGTGATAGTATGGTAAGTTTAGTTAGTGAAGGTAAAAATGTTATGGTTGCGCGTACGTTCTCAAAAATACATGGTATGGCAGGTTTACGTATTGGATATCTTGTTGGAAAAGAAGAAACCTTAAAAAGAATTAATGATATTACTCGTGGTGGTATGGGTATTACTGGCCCTTCTATAATGGCTGCTACTACCAGTCTTAAAGGAGAAGACTTTTTAACCATGTCTAAAACTAAGATAGCTGAAGCTAGGTCTTATACTAAAGCTTATTTAGATGCTAAAGGTTACGCCTCTTTACCATCAGAAACTAATTTTATAATTTTTGAAATTCCAATGGATGGAAAAGCTTTTTTAGAAAAAATTTATAACAAGCAAGTTGGCGTTAGAGCTTTTAATTTTTGGGATAAAAATTGGTGTAGAGTGAGTATGGGTACTATGGAAGAAATGAAGCTATTTACCAATGCTATGGATGAAATTTTTGCTTAATGGCGGATGGTTTTGTAAAAGCACTTTCATTTATTTTATTTATTGTTATTGGTATTTTACTCAAACGGAAATTCACTTCCAATGATGAAGTAAATGGTCTAAAAAAAATTATTTTACTACTTGCCTTACCATCTACAATATTTATTGCTCTATTAAAAATAAAAATAGATTTTAATTTATTTTTATTGCCATTAATAGCGTTAGGGTTTAACGTCTTTTTATACCTAGTCACACCAATAATTTTAGTGGTTTTAGGTATAACAGAAAAATCTCAAATTAATACAGCAAAACTTTTAATACCCTCTTTAGCTCCTGGTTTATCTTGTTTCCCTTTTATTCTTGAATTTTTAGGTGAAGATTATTTAGCTAAGGCTGCTATGGCAGATTTGGGTAATAAATTTTTTGTTTTATTCATTCTATATTTAATAGCCATAAAATGGTATTATAATAATCAATCTATAAGTAAAAAACCTATAGAAACAAGAATAACATCTTTAGGTAAAACCATGCTTTTTGAGCCTGTAAACTTATTTATAATTACAGCTTTAGTGCTAGTTTTTTTTGGAATGAAACTTAATAATTTACCAACATTTGCTCAAGAGATTTTAAATAGATTAAGTTATATTATGACGCCTTTAGTGCTTATTTTTATTGGTTTATCTGTTAAAATTAAAACAAAACAGTTTTCTAAAATATTTTCAATGCTCATGCTCAGAGCTTCATTAACTATTTTAGTAATTACAACAATTGCCACAGTTTTTAAATTAGGTATAAAAAATGATATATTATTTTATATTGTTTTTGCATTAAGTGCATGTAGTTTTTGGCCATTTGCCCATATTTGTAATGTCGCAGAGAAGGAAGCTCATGCAGTTAAAAATAAAACAACATTTAATATGGATTTTGCATTAGCAATATTGGCTTTATCACTACCAATATCTGTAATTATTATCTTAACTATTTTATCTGCTCGAAATACCTTTTCAGATACTAATAATTTGTTATTACTTGGAGTATTATTGTTTTTCTTAGGAATTCTGATACCATTATATGAGTGGTCTAAAAAAGGAGCTCAAATTAAAGATAGATTTAAAAACGCGAAGTAAATATAAATTAGTTTTTTACCTAAAAAATCAAATAAACTTTTAAGTAGAATACCATGAAAAAGTCCAGTATTTTTAATGCTAGACTTTTTTTTATGAATTTTGTAAACTAAAATCTAAATATAAACTAAACCTATTTAGTTTTAAAAGTGTTGTGTAATAATTCTAATAAGGCTTCCCAGGACTTTGCATCCGCTTCCTCATTATACTCCAATGGTAAATTAAATTTTTCACCTAAAGCTGTTGCTCCCTTACTTGTGTATGCATGTTTTGCTCCTTGGTAAGAAATATATTGGTAATCTGCATGGATACTATCCATTTCTTTTTTAAAGTTAACTATAGATTCTGGAGACACAAACGGGTCATCAGCACCATTTGCTACTAATACCTTCGCTTTCAATTTATTGTTTGGCATTATAGGTAATTGTACACCACTATGAAAAGCAGCTACAGCATCTAAATCTTCACCTGCATTTGCCATCGTTAAAACCACGCTTCCGCCAAAGCAATATCCAATGGCTGCAATTTTAGTACTATCAACAGATGGGTTATTTTTTAAAACTTGTAGCGCAGCATCAAAACGTGCTTTTGCTACATCGATATTTTTCATAACCATTCCAGAAAATTTACCTGCATCTTGTGGGTGTAAGGCTTGTTTACCATCTCCATACATATCAATAGCTATAGCTGTATAACCTAATTCCGCAAGCATATTAGCACGTTCTCTAGTGTAATCATTATGTCCCCACCATTCGTGAACAACAATAATTCCGGGTCTTTTGGTAGTTATATTCTTATCATAAGCTACATACCCCTTCATTTGAGTAGTGTCTGTACTATAAGTAACCTCTAATCCTTCTACATTTATTTCTTGAGTTATGACATTTTCTACTTTTTCTTTTGGTTGTTTTTTACATGATACTAGAAAAGTTAATATCGTTAGAATTAGTATGATGCCATTGTTAAATTTGAATTGTGTTTTCATAGTTATTTTTATATTTAGTTACTTGAGAATTTTATCGATTGCTTGAATCCAATCGTCACTATTGCTATGATTTGTATGAAATGCTAAACTACCATTACCATAAGGTGCATAAATATTGGGATCGGTTGTTGAAAAGAATCCTATGGTTGGAGTTAAACTGGCACTAGCCAAATGCATTACCCCATTATCTGCTGCTATAAAGATAGCTGTATTTCTTATGATAGCGCCCATTTCTCTAATATCTTTACTGTAAAAATTAGGTGCTTTAAAACCAATTTTAGATATGTTTTCAATTGGAAGCATTTCTATAATATTATAATTTGGATATTCTTTTAATAAACGCGCATAAAAAGTTTCCCACCAGATTTCAGAATAACACTTGTCTCCGGTCGCATTTGTATATAAACAAATGGTTTGTTTATCATTTTTTGTAATGCTATCTAATATTTTTTTTCCTTCTGCTATTTCAATTTCTTCTAATTTAATATTTAGAGTAGGTGTGTCAGAGATATTTTTATCAAAACCAAATTTTTCTAAATACTGTCTTAAATTAAATACCGGGAATTTTGAAATATGTTTATAAGCTAAGTTATCAAATTGAGTTTCATCTTCAAGATCTCCAAAAACTTTAAACTTAGCCCGACTTAATTGAGTTAGTAATCTTCCAGATGAAGAGTTTTTATCACCATTAATAACCAAATCGTAACTTGTACTTTTAATTGAAAACCAGTCTTTTACATATTTGAACAAATGATTAAATGGCTTTTTAGGAAGTTGAATTATTTTATTTACTTCTTTGTAGTTTTGAAATACCGAATTTGCAACACCACCTTTTACAAAAAGATCAATTTTACAATCAGGAAATGTATTAATTACTTCTTGAACTACGGGTGTTAATAATAGTTGATTCCCTAAACGATGATTAGGTCTAATTATTAATACCTTTTTTATATCAGGCTTTTTAGAAGCATCAATTATTGGATTTTTATAGGATTTTCCAATATTTTTTGTAATGCTATGCATTACGCGTCTTCTTATATTGTTTATGTTTTTAGGGATCTTCATAGATGCTTCAAAATTAAAAATTTTTAGCTTTTATTGTCTCTTTATATAGTATATTCAAAACTAGTCCTATTATAATAAGAGCAATCCCAAAAACACTCCAAATAGTATAAATTTCTGCAAAAATAAAAACACCAAATAAAACTGTGAAAATTACTTCTAAGTATTTTAATGGAGCTACTTGATTTGTTGATGCTGATTGAAATGCCTTTGTCATAAATAATTGTCCAAAATACCCAAAAATTCCTAGGCTAAAAAGTAAGTACCATTCTTTGCCTATTGGATTTACCCAATTATTAATTGATAATAAACCACCAACTATGGTTGCTATTACCATAAAATAATTAACAACAACAACAGGATGATCTCTCTTCCCTATTTTGCTTATCAATATATATACTAATCCACTAAAAATTGAAGAAACAAAAACCAATATCAAACCATAACTACTTATTTTAATATCAAAACCCTTAATGATTAAAACACCAGAAAAAGCAATAGCAAAGAAAAACCATTGCCAAATTTTAATAGTTTCTTTTAAAATAAATACTGCAAAAATAGCGGCAAAAATAGGTGCCATGTATCGTAAGGAAACGGCTGTTCCAATTGGAAGATATTTAGTAGACATGAAAAAAAAGGTCATTGATGTAACGCCGACTAATCCTCTTAATATCAATAACTTTTTTTGATTTCCAAGAATAGGAATTTTGTTTTTTAAAAGAAATCCAAAGGTAAAAAATAAGGAGCCAAAAGATCTAAAAAAAACAATTTGATACGCATTAATATGAACAAGTTGTTTTACTACTCCATTCATACAAGCAAATGCTATAGTGCTAATAAGCATAAATTTTAAAGGTGCTTTAACGTCCAAAAGGTCTGATTTTAATTTTACGTTTTGTAGTAATAAAATAAACACCAGTTAATAAAATAGTAGCAGCTATTATGGTTTGCAAACTAATTACTTCATCTAAAACATACCAACCTAGTACGATTGCGATTACTGGGTTTACATATGCAGAAGTAGATACTTTTTCAGGTGAAACCATTTTTAGTAAATAATTAAACGAAGTAAACGCTACAACACTTCCGAAAAGAGCCAAAAGAATCATAGACCAAGCAACAGGCTCACTCCATTCTGATGGTGAAATCCAACTTTCACCCAAAACCATACTTGTTATTATTAAAAGTATCCCAGATGTTATCATTTGATATGCAGCGCTAACAAAATAATTTTTAGGTAAATCTGCTTTAGATACAAAAACACTACCATAGCTCCAACTTAAAACACATGTCAAAATCATAAACATACCTAGTAATGTGCCTTCTTGTGTTACTAATTCTCGCTGACTTACTAAGATATACATACCAATGACGCCAAAAATAACTCCAATTATAGAGCTTGTTTGCATTTTTTTTCCATCAATAAGTTTCATTAATAATAAAACAAAAAGAGGTTGTGTTGACGCCTCTAAAGCACCAAAACCACTATCAACATATTTTAGTGCCCAAACAAAAACGCCATTCCCATAAACTAAAAATAATACACCAGCAATTGTACAGTTTAAAAATTGTTTCCTAGTAATAGCTAGGTTTAGTTTTAAAAATTTAAAAATTATAAAAATAATAATACCAGCTGTTAAAAATCGTAAGGAGGCTAAAAAAAAAGGTGGTAATTCAGTTACTGCAACTTTATTAAGTAGGTATGTAGAGCCCCAAATAACATAAATGGCAAAAAAAGCGATAATGATAAATACAGTCTTCTTAGAAATTGCCATAATTAGGGACATAGTAAAACAGGTTTTGTTTAATGTATAACCTTATATTTATTTAAACAATCTTTCAAAGTTTCTGAATCATATACCTCAGAAACAATCGAATTATCTAGTTGTAATCTTTCTCCAGTAGCGCCTTTTTTGTCGTATTCAAATCTATTAACCACGTATCTTATAACTTCTTTTCTAGCTATATCGCGCTCATTCCCGTTAATAACTATCCAAGGAGCTAGTGGTTTTCCTGTTTTTTTAAACATAGCCTCTTTATACTTAGTGAAATCTTCCCATTTAGATTGAGCCTCTACATCTACACTACTTAATTTCCATTGTTTTAATGGATTGTGAACACGGTCTTCTAAACGCCTTTTTTGTTCTTCAGAATTTATTGAAAACCAAAATTTAAATAAATGAATTCCATCCTCAACCAAGAGTTTTTCCAATTGTACAACTTGCTTATTGAATAAATTATATTGTTTTTTTGTGCAAAAACCCATGACAGGTTCAACAACAGACCTGTTATACCAACTTCTATCAAAAAGAACTATTTCTCCAGGACCAGGAAAATGTTCAATATACCTTTGAAAATACCATTGTCCAGATTCTTTCTCTGTAGGCTTAGAAAGGGCTACAACTTTAAAGAGGCGTGGGTTTAAAAAACGGATGAAACGCATAATAGCTCCTCCTTTTCCAGCAGTATCTCTACCCTCAAATAAAATAAGTACGCGTTGGTTTGTTTCTTTTATATGCTGTTGTAATCTTACTAATTCAGTTTGTAGATTTATATATTCTTCATCCTCTTCTAAACTATGTAAACTCATAACTAAGATGATTTGAAATAAAAAATCGTATTAGATTTTTTTAACTCTAACAGCATTCATGCCTTTAGCGCCACGTTCTAATTCGTAAGTAACTTTATCGTTTTCTTCAATAGTTTCTAGAATACCGCTAACATGAACAAAATATTTTTCTTGGTTGATGCTATCTAATATAAAGCCAAAACCTTTAGAGTGATCAAAGAAGGATACTTTTCCTTCTTTAGCAGTTGGCTCCTCTTCTTCTCTATCTTCTTTTTTGGGAATCCCTAATTCGATGCTATCTGCTTCTATTTTTTCGCGTAATGAAGGATCTGGTGGAGTATCGGTTAAATTTCCATTGAAATCTACATATGCAAATTGAATACCTTGAGGGTTATCTT
This sequence comes from Flaviramulus sp., assembly GCA_030731745.1. Lineage (GTDB taxonomy): Bacteria > Bacteroidota > Bacteroidia > Flavobacteriales > Flavobacteriaceae > JANQTJ01. Next base: position 15,742 of record JANQTJ010000010.1, read on the forward strand.
TAGCTTCAGCTTTTCTAGCTTCTTTCTTTTTTTGCTTATCTTCTCTCTTTTTTAAACGTTTCTTTTCTTTTTCGATTTTGTTAAAGGTAACTTGTGATTTTGCCATAGTTTATAACGTATACTTGATGTACACTGCAGATTTATTTTTTGAATTTTCAGATGTAAATATACGCCTTATTTTAAGGATGGAGTAATATTATAGCAGTAAAATACTAAGTTGTATTAATCTTCTGGTGGATATCCGTGAATTTCCTCAAAAAGGGTGTCAAAATTTGCTCTTAAATACGCATTCAATTTTTTTCTGTATTCCCCTTTTAACCATTCTACAAAATTGAAAGTACTTTTACTAATACATTTTGTATATCTTGCTATTCTGAAATCAATGTCGTCTCCTAGCATTTTAGCCAAAGCTAAAGCATCATAAACATCCTCACTGTTTTCAGTGCAAATTTTAGCATGCTGCTCGATAGATCGTTCTAAAACTACTTTTGAAGACTCCCCATTTCTAATAGAATCTACATAAGTTTTTTGTATGTCGAAATGAACGTTTTTAGACTTAGAAAATTCAGCACGAAGCTCATCAGGCATTTCATATCTAAAATTACTTTCTAAATCTTCATCGCTTAAAATAGAATCTAAATAATAATTAGGAGATTTAAATATACGTTGCCAATCTAAATCATCTCCCCATGGTCCAAATCTGTGAAAATTATTACCCAAATCAACAACTGTAAATGTTTTTTTATCCTTTAAAATTCGTGAGCCACGTCCAATCATTTGGTAATATAGGGTTAATGATTTTGTAGCTCTATTTAATATAATGCTATCTACAGTAGGTTCATCAAAACCAGTAGTTAAAATACTCACTGATGTTAATATGGCATCTGGTGTTTTTTTAAACCATTTTAAAATTAAAGCACGCTCTTTTTTTGTGTTAGTATTATCTAAATGTGCTACTGGATAACCTGCTCGTCTAAACGTGTCATAAACATGTAAAGACGTATTTATACCATTATTAAAAATAAGGGTTTTTTTATTTTTACAACGTTCTTCATAAGCTTGTAAAAGCTTAGTTAGCATATCGTTATCTGTATATAAGTCTTCTGATGATTTAACAGTGTAATCACCATTGGCACCCACTACTAATGATGTTAAACCCACATTATAAGTATACATTTCTGCACGTGCTAAAAAACCATTTTCAATAAGAGATTCTATGCTTTCACCTACAATTAATTCATCATAATTATCAGTCATTGGCAACTCAATACTAGAGCTTAATGGTGTTGCAGTAACGCCCAAAATAAATGATTGACTAAAAAATTTAAATAATTTTGTAAAGGAATTATAATGCGCTTCATCAATAATTACCAAACCAATATCAGAAATATCTAGTTTGTCATCATTTAATCTATTATTTAAAGTTTCAACCATTGCCACAAAACAGCTATAGTTAGATTGATCACTTAAATCTGCTTTACTATCAATTACTTTATTTACAACACCAAATTCTGTAAGCATGTTTGAGGTTTGTTTACACAACTCAATACGATGCGTCATAACCAAAACTTTCTTTTTATGATGTTTTAAGTATTGCCTTACTATTTCAGAAAAAATAACTGTTTTTCCTCCACCTGTTGGCAATTGGTAAAGTAAATGATAATCGTCTGGAGATTCTTCAAATGCCTTAAAAATTTTATCAATAGCCCCTTTTTGGTAACTATATAAATTTTTCCCTTCGTTTCTTTCTTCTAATTCAACAGCAGATGCTTTGGACATACTTTCAATTTTGTGACGTGCAAAAATAACATCTTTAAAGGGTTTAACTAGCATAATTGATACAAAAATTATTAGGTGATATTAACAAAGGGAATTGATGCTTGTATTTTTTGATTATAGCTTTACAAATTATTCATATTTTTACATAAAATAAACATCTATATCCATGCAAATTAATGAGAATTCAGAAAATTTAAACTACACCGCAAATCCAGAAAGATATAAATCTATGACCTACAAAAGAACTGGTAAAAGTGGTGTTTTACTTCCAGCTATCTCATTGGGATTGTGGCATAACTTTGGTTTTGTAGATGACATTAATAATGGTAGAGATATTTTAAGAACAGCTTTTGATCTAGGTATTGTGCATATAGATTTAGCTAATAATTATGGACCACCACCTGGATCGGCTGAGGAAAATTTTGGAACGATTCTGAAATCAGATTTTAAATCACATAGAGATGAGCTGTTTATAGCATCTAAAGCGGGTTATGGAATGTGGGACGGACCATACGGTGAGTGGGGCTCTAGAAAATATTTAATTTCTAGTTTAGACCAAAGTTTAAAACGAATGGGGCTTGAATATGTTGATATTTTTTATCATCATAGGCCAGATCCAAATACACCTTTAGAGGAAACTATGGGCGCATTGGCCGATATAGTTAGACAAGGAAAGGCTTTATATGTTGGTATTTCAAATTATCAACCAAAAGAAACTAAAAAAGCAGCAGAGATATTGAGACAGCTGAATGTACCTTTTATTTTACACCAAGCCAGATACTCCATGTTTGATAGATGGGTTGAAGATGGCTTATTAGATACTTTAGATGAAAATGGTTTAAGCTGTATTGCTTTTTCTCCTCTAGCACAAGGTTTAATAACAGACAGATATTTAAATGGTATTCCTCAAAATTCTCGTGCAGGTGGAGAGTCTGTTTTTTTAAATAAAAACTCAGTGGATTCTAATATTGAGAAAATTCAAAAATTGAATGAGATTGCGAAAAATCGTAGTCAAAAATTATCTCAAATGGCTATTTCTTGGATTTTAAGACAAAAACAAGTAGCTTCCGTTTTAGTTGGTGCTAGCTCATCAGAACAATTAAAAGACAATGTAAAGGCGTTAGATAATTTGAGTTTTTCTAAAGAGGAATTAATTGAAATAGAAAATATTATTGCTTAAATTTTTATAAACTTTTTTATGATTTTAATACCAAATTCATTTTCAATTGAAATAAAATAAATTCCCTGAGAGAGTTTTTCAACGTCTATTGAATTGTTATTTTATAATTCATAATTAGAACTATACAACTTGCCATTAATATCAAAAATTTTAATTTTAGACTTAGCTAAATTGAAAAATGATGATATAAGTATTTCATTTTTTACAGGGTTAGGATAAATAATTAATTCTAACTTATTATTTGGATTTTTCGCTGATAAAGAATTTAAAAAATATGTAGCATAATCTCCAAAATTATTAATAATAATTAACGTTTTTGGCTGACTTGATGTTTCATCTAATACTTGATAAGTGAAGGTTCTACCAAACGAATAATAATTATAAAAATTATTATATTTTGGAATTAATGAAAAGTATGGTTCCATTTCTTCTTTACAACCACCCAATGTTACATTAATAGTGGAAAAAGTAATTGTTGAACTGTCAGAATCTATGATAATTTCACCTGAAGCAGTATCACAGACGGCAGTACTAAAACTTTTTATATTTTGACTTTGATAGGAAAAAGATGCTATGATTGTTCGTCCAAAACCTGAAATAAGTTGCAGATGGTTTTCAGAACCAATGTTTAAATCAATTAAACTCCAATCACCATAATCTAAATCTAAAGTTTAGGAAAAAACACTAAAACTAAATGCTACAAGTAAAAATAAATTTAACGTGAACTTCATGAAATGAAGAAAAAAAGATATAAAAATAACATTACAAAGTTATTCCTTAACCACAATAATGGTTGCTTTAACACCAGTGGCTAAATTCCATTGATTGTGTGATACAATAAAACCATTATCATCAATCACCTGAAATTCTGCGGTATTGGGTCCTGATTCACCTTGGTTAAGCGCTACAAAATCTATTTTATTAAAACCTGGTTTTAAATCTAATTTAAATCCACTATAACCACCGGTTAAAAAAACTCTAGCATGAATGATATCATCATTAACTCTCACTTGAATATAATCTCCATCAACATAACCATGATCTCGGTATACTATATTTACAAATTTAGCATTGCTTTTAAAATCACCTAAAAACTGATCGGTTTTACTGCCGTTTCTCTGCTCGATTTCTTCAGGAGATAACTTTAAATTTTCTATGTTTCTATTTATTTTTTTTTTGTAAAATTTTCAAGGGTTTACAAATCGCTCTTAAGGAAACATTGAAAACTCTTTTTTTGGTAATTCCAAATTAGGTGAAACATTTGGTCTATTAAAACCAAAAGCTTTATTTTCAATTGGTTTTGATGGTTTTAAAATTATAGTTTCAGACGAATCTTTTTTACTCTCAACGACTGGTATAGCAACAGATTTCTTTTTACTATCTATTTGTGCATTCATAGACAGTGATATAATAATTAAAAAAAAACTAACAATAAATGTTTTCATCAAAATTATATTTTACCTAAATTATTTAAGCTTAGATATTTCAAAGATATTTTTTTATCTAAAACCACCCAAACCATTATTAATATTTAATATTGGTTTAACAATAATCATTCCTAAAATAATAGTTACAAATTTATAATACTGTTTTATCTATTTATTTGTTGTTTAAATGTTAAATATTGTTAATTTATTACTTTGTTATGCATAGTACTGTAACAAATAATATTTTTGATCGTCTATATAGTATAAATATATTATTAATCAAAAAACAAACAATCATGAGAACTTTAAACAACAATCATTTATCAGGAACTTTAAGCGGTACAAAAAGTAGCAAGTGGAATAGCAAAAGACGTTATAGATAATAGCGTCTTTTTAAACTTTAACTTTCATCAATCAAAAATGAACACAATAAATAAAATATCAAGACATTTTAATAACCTAACACAAGAAAATTTATTTAATAATAATCGTGTTATCAATTTTAATAATTCAAATAATGTTATTTGGAAAGGCTCCAAGCGTTATGCTCACTAATTTTTAATATCGTATGGTATTGTTTTTGTGATTGTAGTTTCTGTTAAACATTTAAACTATAATCATGAGACATTCAAAATTAGTACCAGATGTAAACGCAGGTTCTATGGCAGACATTGCGTTTTTATTACTCATCTTTTTTCTTGTAACAGCAACCATTTCTTCAGATGAAGGCATCAATAGAGTGCTTCCAAAAGATTGCTCAACAGGGGAATGTGATGCTAAAATTTCAGAACGTAATATTTTAAGAATTATTATTAATGGAAACAATGAAGTTATGATTGATAATAATATGGTTACTATTGAAAGTTTAAAAGAAATTACTAAAAAATTTCTTAGATAATAATGGTGATGGTTGTTGCAGTTATTGCAACGGATACAAACTTTCAAATGCATCTGATAATCCAAAAGAAGCGGTTGTTTCATTACAAAATGACAAAAAAACAAATTACAAAACCTATATTGCTCTTCAAAATGAATTGACAAAAGCTTATTACGAATTACGAAATACGTATAGTTTAAATTTTATTAAGAAACCATTAGACAAATTATCTACTTCAGAGTTGAAACTTGTAAGAGAGAGGCTTATCCAATCAAGCTTTCAGAAGCAGAAACTAAAAAATATTAATCATTTTTAAGAATACCATAATCGATGCAAACCCTCCTTCTTCCCCAATTTTTTGCAGCTTTTACATCTATACCCATATAAATATCGATTCTGTTTTTCCAACGAGCATGCATTTTATCTTTTATAAAATATATCCCTTCAAGACCTTCAATCTTTACAGGGATATTATGCTTTAGTCCTTTTCTTAATAAATCTCTTGAAACTGCTATATATTTTAAACCAGGTTTTAAACTATCTCCAAAAGCAGTTATATGTGGATTAGAATCTGTTTGATAGGCAAGTGAATTATAGGCTGTGGCAGTAACAGTCATAGAATTCCATAAATAGGTTTCCTCAAACAATTCATTATGATTTTTACAATTAAAAGAAAATAATAAAACAAGACACATAAGAATCCTCAAAACAACTAATTTTAATATTTTATTGAATAAAAGCATTTTTAAAATCAATAAGATAATAATTCGTTTAAAACTCTTTCAAATCTGTTTTTGGGTAAATATTGAGTTTCTAATTGGTTTGAAAAGGGAATTGGTGTTTCTAAACTAGCAACTCGTTTTACAGGAGCGTCTAGATATTCAAAACAATGCTCCATAATAAGTGCAGAAATATCACTTGCAATACCACCAAATAAGGAATCTTCATGTAAAATAATGGCGCGTCCAGTTTTTTTAACAGAATTAAATATAGTTTCTGTATCCAATGGTTGAAGGGTTCTTAAATCTATTAAATCAGCTAAAATATCAGAATTTCTATCTAAAGTTTCCAGTGCCCAATGGACTGCGGCACCATAACTGATGATTGTAACTTGACTACCCTTTTTTATAACAGAAGCCTTACCAAAAGGTAAAGTATAGTAATCAATTGGAACTTCCTGTCGGATACTTCGATATAAACCTTTATGCTCAAAAAACAACACAGGGTTGGGATCATTAATTGAAGTAGCTAGTAATCCTTTTGCATCATACGGAAATGCTGGATAAACTACTTTTAATCCTGGTGTTTTAGTAAACCATGCTTCGTTAGTTTGTGAATGAAATGGTCCTGCAGACACACCACCACCACAAGGCATTCGAATTACAACATCGGCATTTTGATTCCATCTGTAATGAGATTTTGCTAAATAATTAACTACTGGATTAAATCCAGAAGTAACAAAATCAGCAAACTGCATTTCTACAATGCTTTTAATACCAGATATTGATAATCCCATAGCTGCTTCAATAATAGCAGATTCGCAAATAGGAGTATTTCTAATGCGTTCTTTACCAAATAATTCTATAAAACCTTCTGTTATTTTAAAAGCACCTCCATATTCCGCTATATCTTGTCCCATAATAACTAAATCTTTATGGCGTTCCATATTTTGTTTTAAACTTTCAGAAATAGCATCAATAAAACGGATTTCTTTAGAGTTTGATTTTGAAATAACTTCTTGATATTCAAATTTTTGGTAAACATCATTTAACTCTAAACTTTCATTTGAAACAATAGCGTCTTCATTAAAAGCAACATCTAAATGTTCGTTTATTTCGTTAACAATTTGTTCTTTTATTTTTATATCGTCGTCTTCAGTTAAGAATGATTCGCTTTTTAAAAACCTTTGATAATTTTCAATAGGATCTTTTTCTGCCCAAGTTTCCATTAATTCTTTTGGAACATATTTAGTGCCACTAGCCTCTTCATGACCTCGCATTCTAAAGGTTATAAATTCTAATAAAACTGGTCTAGGATTTGTTCTTAAACTTTCAGCGAAATGTTTAACTTTATTATAAACATCTAAAATATTATTACCGTCAATGATATGAGATTCCATACCATATCCCAATCCTTTATCAGCAATATTTTTACAATTGTATTGCTCATTTGTAGGTGTTGATAAACCATATCCATTATTTTCAACGCAAAATAGAACAGGTAAATCCCAAACGGACGCTATATTTAAAGCTTCATGAAAATCGCCTTCACTAGTTCCACCTTCACCAGTAAAAACAGCTGTAACTTGATTTTTACTTTTTAATTTAGAAGCTAGAGCTATACCATCTGCTACACCTAGTTGCGGACCTAAATGAGAAATCATACCAACAATTTTATATTGTTGTGTACCAAAATGAAACGATCTATCTCTGCCTTTTGTAAAACCCGATGCTTTGCCCTGCCACTGTCCAAATAATCTGTAAAACGGAATTTTTCTGGTTGTAAAAACGCCTAAATTTCTATGCATTGGTAAAACATATTCTTCATCGTTTAATGCCATGGTAACTCCAACAGAAATAGCTTCTTGTCCAATACCGGAAAACCATTTACTAATCTTTCCTTGTCTTAAAAGCACGAGCATTTTTTCTTCTATTAATCTTGGTTTAAGCATGTTTATATACAACTGTATCAAAACATTTTTTTCAAGCTTTTCAGTATTATATTTCATATTAATAGAAGTTATTATCTTTATTTAGAATAATATAGTTTTGGTAATTTCAAATATACCATAAATGGAAATATCTATAAAAAAGTAATACATTAAACTTTACAATGTTTTTGTACATTTGTGGTTAGTTTATATTTTTAAATATCTTCTTATGAACAGTATTCCGAGTGTTAATTTAAAAGACTTTACTTCCCATAACCCAGAAATAAAGCAAAAATTTGTTGATGCTATTGGTAAAGCTTATGAAGAAATTGGTTTTGTAGCTTTAAAAGGGCATTTTTTAGATGATACTTTAGTTGATAATTTATACAAAGAAGTCAAAAATTTTTTTGATTTACCAACTGAAACTAAGCAGAAATACGAAATACCAGGAATTGGCGGTCAACGCGGTTATGTATCCTTTGGTAAAGAAAGTGCTAAAGGTAAAAAGGAAGGGGATTTAAAAGAGTTTTGGCATTTTGGTCAATATGTTGAAAATGATAATGAACTAAAAGTTGAATATCCTGACAATGTTATAGTTGAAGAGCTTCCTGAATTTAATAAAATTGGTAAAGAAGCATACCAAATGCTTGAAAAAACTGCTAAATATGTTTTAAGAGCTTTAGCTTTGTATCTAGGTTTAGAAGAAACATATTTTGATAATTACATACATAATGGAAATTCTATTTTAAGACCGATACACTATCCTCCTATTACAGAAGAGCCAAAAGAAGCCGTTAGAGCTGCTGCACATGGTGATATTAATTTAATCACTTTGCTAATGGGCGCTCAAGGTAAAGGTTTACAAGTTCAAAACCATCATGGGGAATGGATTGATGCCATTGCTGAGTCAGATGAATTAATGATTAATGTTGGTGATATGTTATCAAGACATACCAACAACAAACTAAAATCTACTATTCACAGGGTTACAAATCCTCCTAAAGAGCTTTGGGGAACTTCAAGATATTCTATTCCTTTTTTCATGCATCCTGTAAGTAGTATGGATTTAAATGTTTTAGAGGAATGTATTGATGAAAATAATCCCAAAGCTTTTGATGATATTACTGCTGGTGAATTTTTAACAGAACGCTTAATAGAATTAGGTCTTATTAAAAAGTAATTTGATGGATTTACAAGACCAATTAAAGAATTTATTTCCTAATCATATTTCTTTAGAACACCCTTCAAACGATAAAGAAACAACAGATATTTGGTTGCAAGATGATCCTATTATCTGCAAATACGAAAAACGAAAAGGGAAACCCATAACCATTCTTGAGGGTTATAAAGGGGCTCCAGAAGATTTTAAAATTTTATCAAAAGAAATTAAAACCAAACTTAGTGTTGGCGGTAGTTTTAAAGATGATAAAATAATTATTCAAGGTGATTACCGAGATAAAATAATGCATATTTTAAAAGAAAAAGGCTTTAATGTTAAGCGTGTTGGGGGATAATTTTATGAGTAAACAACCACTTCATATTACAAACGGATCTGTTTTAACTAATATTTTAAATGACTTAAACGTTGAAGGCGATAAACTCACATGGCAAGAAATGCTTTGTGAAGGTCCAACTATTGAGGCTGTTTACTCAAACGATTTTTTAAATTTAAGACAATCTTTTTTTGATACATTCTATGATATTGATTTAGATGGAAAAAAAATCAAAAAAGAGTTAAAAAAATTAGATAGTACTGATGATTATTCTGAGATAGTTTTGTGGTTTGAATACGATTTATTCTGTCATATCAACATGGTTGCAGTTATTAGCTTAATTCAACAAAAAAAAATAGATTTACCGATATACTTAGTCTGTAGTGGTAGAGTTGAAGGAAGTAAAAGCTTAAAAAGTTTATCAGAATTATCAACAGGAGAATTATTAAAACATTACAAGAAAAAAGTACTACTTAATGAAGAAGATATAAATATAGCATCTTCTGTTTGGGGCATTTATTGTGGTATTGATCATAATTTATTAAAACCATTTATAGTAAAACCTTCATCCTATAAATACTTAAGTAATTGCTTAAAAGCGCATCTAGAAAGATTCCCAGATTCAACAGATGGATTAAATATTCTAGAAAAAAATATATTGGAGATAATTAACAAAGAAACTATTTCAACTAAACACCATTTATTAGGTTATGCACTCAATTACCAAGGATTTTATGGTTTTGGTGATATGCAATTATCAAGAATAATAGACGATTTAAGTATTTTTTATACCGTTGATAAAAATAGAATACTCCTTAATAGAAAAGGCCACGAAGCTTTGATTGGGCATCATAATTTTTCAATTGAAATTAATAATAATATGGCTTTTGGAGGTGTTAATAAGTATGATTTTCAATTTAGCAAATCAAAAAACCAATTAATAAAGTCTATTTTAAATGCTAATTAAACAATCGGAACTTATTTTAAATCCTGATGGCAGTGTTTATCACTTAAACTTAAAGCCTGAAAATGTTGCTGCTACTATTATTTTTGTTGGAGACCAAGATCGGGTAGAAAAAATTACCAAATATTTTGATTCGATTGAATGTACTATTCAAAAAAGAGAATTTAAAACTCAAACAGGTAGGTATAAAGGAAAACGAATAAGTGTTATTTCAACTGGAATTGGTCCAGATAATATCGATATTGTTTTAAATGAATTAGATGCGCTTTTTAATATCGATTTAAAAACAAGACAAGTTAAAGAAACACTCAGAAGTATCGATATTATTAGAATTGGCACCTCAGGATCCTTGCAAAAAGATATTCCTGTAGACTCATTTGTATTAAGTGAATATAGTTTAGACTTAAATGGTTTACTTCATTCATATAAAAATGAACATATTAGTAATCCTGAAATAGAAAACGCTTTTATTCTTCAAACTAATTGGTCTCAAAACAAATCAAAACCATTAATTATAAAAGCCAGCAATAAATTAAAAAAATCTTTTAAAAGCGATAAAACACATTTAGGTTTAACTGCTACCGCAGGAGGTTTTTATGGCCCACAAGGTCGTGTTTTAAGATTAGAGATTCAAGATCCAGAATTAAACCAGAAAATGGATAGTTTTAATTTTAAAGGGATAAAAATTACTAATTTAGAGATGGAAACATCTGCTATATATGGACTTTCCAAATTATTAGGTCATCATGCACTTTCATTAAATGCAATTATTGCCAACAGAGCAGATGGAACTTTTAGTAAAAAACCTTCTCAAGTTGTTAGAGATTTAATAATTTATACCTTAAATAAAATTGTAGAACAAACCGATTGATTTAATGATTAAAATTAATATTGGCGGTGTACCAGAACACTTTAACTTAGCATGGTACTTAACGCTAAAAGATGGAGAATATAAAGAAAATGGGATTAATTTACGCTGGATTGATTATCCAGATGGTACTGGTGCTATGTGTAAAGCATTAAGGAATAAAGATATCGATCTAGCTGTTATTTTAACGGAAGGGATTATTAAGGATATTATTGATGGTAACCCTAGTAAAATTGTACAAACATTTGTAGAAACACCATTAGTATGGGGTATACATGTTGCAAAAGATTCGCCATATAAAACTGTAAAAGACTTAAAGGGAAGAAAAGCTGCAATTAGCAGATATGGCTCAGGATCTCATTTAATGGCTTTCATTAATGCAGAGAATAATAATTGGGACTTAAAAAATGATTTAGATTTTGAAGTAATTAAAGATTTAGATGGCGCTGTTAAAGGTTTAACAGAAGGTGCTGCAGATTATTTTTTATGGGAAAAATTCACAACAAAACCCCTGGTTGATGATGGTGTTTTTAGACGCATTGGCAACTGCCCTTCTCCATGGCCTTGTTTTGTAATCGCTGTTAGAGAAGATTTTATTGATTCTAATAAAGAAGAATTGGAAACTATTTTAAATATTATTAATAATACAACTGCTGAATTTAAAGATATTCCAAGTATAGATAAAACAATTGCAAACCGTTATAAACAAAAGCTTGATGATGTTCAGCAATGGTTAAGCATAACAGAATGGTCTCAATCTCTAATTGATAAAACAACAGTAATGAAAACCCAAAAAGAATTGTTCGCTTTAGAAATTATTCCAGAAATAGTTTCTTATGAAAAGCTAACTCATAAACTATAAATGTTAAACTTTTAAAAAAATCAATTTGTATAATTCTATATTCATATTTTTAAAAAATTTTAAGACAAAATGAAAAAAATACTACTTCCAATATTAGCAATTGCTTTAATAGCTTGCAAACAAGAGCCAAAAGATTACGCTACGCTATCGGGAAAAATAACAAATAAAAACAGTGATTCTATAGTCGTTAGAACCCAAACATTTTCTAAAACTATTAAAGTAAATGAAGATGGGACCTTTAAAGATACTTTAAAGGTAGAAACTGGTATTCATACCCTTTATGATGGTGTTGAAGCCACTTCTGTATTTCTTAAAAATGGGTTTGATTTAAATATTTCTCTTAACGCAAAAGAGTTTGATGAATCCATTATTTTTGAAGGTTTTGGAGCAGAACACAGTAAGTTTTTAGCTGAAAATTCATTACTTCAAGAAGAACTTCTAGATTTAGATGTATTAAGTAACCTTGATATGACTGGATTGGAGAATGAATTAAATAGTATTGATGTCAAATTAACTCAATTTTATAATACTAACACACAAGTTGACACCTCTATAACCAATAGCTTAAAAAACAGCATTAAGCCCATGTTATCAGCTTATAAAAATTATTTAGCTGAAGGTATTATTCTTAAAACCGAACTTCCAAAAGGGTCAATATCACCAATTTTTGACAATTATGAGAATTTTAAAGGTGGAACTACATCACTGAGTGATTTAAAAGGAACATATGTATACGTTGATGTTTGGGCTACTTGGTGTGGACCCTGTATTGCTGAAATTCCATCATTAAAGAAATTAGAAAAAGATTTTCATGGAAAAAATATTCAATTTGTAAGTCTTTCTGTTGATGACGGTAGAGGATACAGAGCAGCTTCAAAAGAGGAAGCTAGAGTTTTAGCAAAAGAAGGATGGAAAAAAATGATAACAGAAGAAAAACTTGGCGGGATTCAAATACTTGCACCAGATGGATGGCAATCTAAATTTATAAGAGATTATAAAATAAATGGGATTCCTAGATTTATATTAATTGATCCTAATGGAAATATTGTAACTCCTGATGCACCAAGACCTTCAAGCACAAGTATTATCGAATTATTTGAAGAGTTAGATATTTAAAATATTTTTTCAAAACTTAATTAATTAATAATTTACCAGTTTATTATTAATTTTTATTAAATTTTAATATTTTTAAAGAAAAATTTAAAAAAAATTGCAATGTTAAAAAACTACTTTAAAATTAAATTATGTGTTTTTTTATTCACATTTATTTTTTCATTCGGATTTTCTCAAACACCTAATGAAATCAAAAAGACTACTAAAAATTACAATAAAAGTAAATTATTTGAATTGGAAAGGTCTTTAAAAAACTCTTTTAATCAAGAATATTCTGATGCAGTTCGCTTAGCTAATCAAAACAATTGGCCTATTATTTATTCGGAAGGAACTACTGTTTATCAAATAAAAACGGTAATTAATGGTAAGCCTATTTATATAAGCTCTGATAATGTTGATGCAGCAATATCTACAAGAACAAACTATTTACACAATGGAGGTGGTTTAGGTCTAGATTTAGAAGGGCAAAACATGAATGTACACATTTGGGAAGTTGGAGGAGTTGCTCCAGTAAATCATAACGAATTTGATGGTGTTGGAGGAACTGATAGAGTTTCAATTGGCGATGGCACAACAGCAATAGAACCTCATGCTGGACATGTTACTGGAACCATAGTAGCATCTGGTTTAGATCCTTTAGCAAAAGGAATGGCTCCTCAAGCTAGTGCTGTGGTTTATGATATTACTAATAGATTAGCAGAAATAACTAATGCTGCAACAAATGGACTTTTATTATCAAATCATTCATATGGTATTCCCGCGGAAAGCCTTAAAGATGATCTTAGTTGGATAATGGGTGCTTACACTCAAGATTCTAAAAATTTAGATGACATCATGTTCAATGCTCCTTATTATCTATACGTTGGTTCCGCTGGTAATTCTGGAAATGATAATACTTCAAATTCCAATCCTTTAGGTGGCAATTCTGATTATGATAAATTATCAGAAGAAAAAACTTCAAAGAATAGCTTAATTATTGCAAATGGACAAGATGCTACAATAAATCCTGATGGAACTCTTAATAGTGTCCTAAGAAATCCAAGTAGTTCAGAAGGGCCAACTGACGATTTAAGAATTAAGCCGGACATTATGGGGAACGGAACTGGAGTTTATTCTTCAACCGTTGTTTCAACAGGACGTTTTACAATTCATGAATATGCAACTTTCTCAGGTACATCTATGTCTGCACCTAATGTATGCGGTTCATTGTTGCTATTACAACAACATCATAATAATATTAATGGGTCATTTATGAAAGCTGCAACCTTAAAGGGTTTAGCTTTACATACTGCTGATGATGTTAATGGCTTAGGACCAGATGCAAACACTGGTTGGGGTTTATTAAATACTAAACTTGCAGCTGAAACTATAACTGATAATGGATTTTCATCTTTAGTTTCTGAGGAAACATTAGTAGAAGGAGAGTCTTTTTCAATTGATGTTGTTTCTGATGGCACTAATCCTTTGTTAGCTTCTATATCATGGACTGATAGAGGGGGGCAATTAAATCCAACTGGTGCTGTAAACGATGGAATAATATATTTTAATGATGATACGCCTGCTTTAGTAAACGATTTAGATATCAGAGTAACACAAACATCAAATACTTACACACCTTGGAAATTAACAGGTGTAGATACAAATGCTCAAGGAGATAATTTTGTTGACCCATACGAGCGAGTAGATATTTCTGGTGCTGCTGGTACATATACAATCACTGTAACACACAAAGGAAGTTTAGTAGGCGGTTCTCAAGATTTTTCATTAATTGTTACGGGTGTTACTTCTAATTTTAATTTTAATACAGCTACATCAGAGCAAACTATTTGCACTCCAAGTAATGCTTCTTATACCTTTGATTATCTTGAAACTGGTGGTGCAGCCACAAACTTTTCATTATTAAATGTTCCTGCAGGTGCATCAACAAATATAAGTCCTAATTCATTAAATGCTAACGGATCATTTGATGTGACTTTTAGTAATTTAACAAATGTTCTCGCAGATACATATGAGATAAGCGTGATTGGTAATGACGGTAGTGAAACTAAAAGTAAAAAAATTAAACTAAGAGTATTAAAACCTGATTTCGCAAATTACCCTCAAGCATTAAGTTCTCCAAATAATGGAGCTACCGGAATGCCAAATTCTCTAACTTTATCATGGTCTGAAAACACCAATGCTGAAAGTTATTTAGTTCAAGTGTCTACTAACCCCTCTTTTTCTTCTATTGATTTTTCAAGTACAGAAACAGATCTAGACTTTGAACTTACAGGATTAAACAGTGAAACTGTTTATTATTGGAGAGTTCGACCAGATAACAATTGTAGTAATGGTGATTTTTCTCAAATTTATAGTTTCCAAGTCGGTGCTTTAAACTGTGGAAATGTTTATAGTGCATCCGATTTTAGTGATGCAAATATACTTACCACTGCTGGTGATTTAGCTTCCGTGCCGGTTACTGTATCAACTGGAGGATCAATTATAAATTCAATTGAAACTAGTTTTGAAATCAATCACACTTGGGTTAATGATATTAATATTACCCTTGAAGGCCCTAATTCCATTGGAAATACTCAGGTCCTTTTATTTGATAGTTCATGTACAACTGATACAGGTGGTAGTAGTACGAATCCTGGAGATGGTGATAATTTTAATGTTACTTATTCAGATCTAGGTTCCCCATTATTTTGTGATGATATAAATGTTCCAAGTATTTCTGGAACCATTTTACCTATTGAAAGTCTTTCTGCTTATAGTGGTTTAGCAGCTGATGGAGTTTGGACTCTTAGAATTAGTGACCCTAATAACGGTGACGGTGGAGATATAATTGCTTTTAGTATAAATGTTTGTACTGTGGATGATATAGCTTCAATTCCAACTTTGGTTAATAACGGTTTTAATGCTCCTCTAAATGCTACTTATACATTTTCATCTTCGGATATCGAGGCAACATCTGATTCTGAAACTGCAACTCAACAAATCTATACTATTGTAGAATTACCTAATATAGGTACACTTGAGAAAAATGCTGTACCTCTTAATGTTGGTGATTCATTTACCCAAGATGATATAAATACTGCAAAAATATCTTACAAAAATATTCAAACAGCAGCTTATAACGACTCATTTAAAGTAGATATTAAGAACGCTGCAAATGGATGGCTAGCTAATCAGATTGTTTCTATGGATAATGCGCTTTCATTAAAAGAATTAAACACCTATAATGTTAATATTTGGCCTAATCCAACTAACGAAAATATTAATGTTCAATTGGAAAATTTAATTTCTAACAATGATGTATCAATTAGCTTATATGATATTAGAGGTAGAATTATAAAAAATTATAAATACGAGGTTAACGCAACTAGTTTAACAAAATCAATTGAAGTGAATGATGTTATAAATGGTGTATATTTATTAGAAATTAAACAAGGAAACAAAAAAACTACTCATAAAATTATTATTAATAATTAAACAAGAACTAGTATAAATTAAAAAGCCGCCTAACAGCGGCTTTTTTTATGCGTTTTCGGAAGCACCTTCTTCTATAGGTTCTTCTTGTTGTTTAAACAAATCTAAATAAGCTTTACCTATATATTCAATAACATGTGTTGCGATTAAACTTTGATATCCAAAATCTTCTACAGCTATATCAGCAGCTTTACCATGCAAATAAACACCAAAAATACTCGCAACTAAATGATTATAACCTTGAGAAATTAATCCAGTGATAATACCAGTTAAAACATCTCCGCTTCCTGCAGTTGACAAACCTGGATTACCGGTAGTATTTACATATAATTTATCTTCAAAAACAGTGATGGTGTTAGCGCCTTTAATTATTAAAACTAGATTATGTTTTTTGGAAAATGTTTTTGCTTTTTTAAGTTTATCAAAATCATTTTTCCATACACCTATCAAACGTTCTAATTCTTTTGGGTGTGGCGTTAAAACGCATTGTTCTGGTAATAATTTTAATAATCTGTTATTTTTTGATAAAATATTTATGCCATCCGCATCAACTATCAAAGGTTTTTTATTGGTTTTCAAAAAATCTTCAAATGCGTCAATAGTTTTAATATCTGTCCCTGCTCCCATCCCAAAAGCAATAACCGCTGGCTCAATATCAAATTTTATGAACGTAATGTGCTCTTCATTTTCATCAGTAATCACCATGGCTTCAGGAAATGATGCTTGTAAAGCATGATAACCACAACTAGGAATATATGCAGTAACTAAACCAGCACCAGAAAATAAAGCCGCTTTACTTGATAGTGTAACTGCTCCAATTTTCCCATAACTGCCACCAATTATCAAACTGTGCCCAAATTGCCTTTTATGAGAAAATTTTTCTCGAGGAATATAATTAGGAAGTACTTCGTGTTTTCCTATCAATTCTATTTCTGTTTGTGTGGCATATAAATAATCTTTATCTAAACTAATATCCAAAACTTCCCACTGCAAGGTATATTTCGCTGTTTCAGGTAAAAAGAAAATCAATTTTGGAGATGCAAAACTTAAGGTATAACTCGCATAAACGGCAGCGTCTTTATCTTCTAAGTTTTTGTCTGTATACAATCCAGATGGAATATCGATAGATAAAGTAAAAGCCTTTGATGTTTTAAAATGAATAAATAAGTCTTTAACCCAATCAACAACTGGTCTATTTAAACCAATACCAAAAACAGCATCTACAATAATATCATCCTGTTTTATTTCAGGAAAATCATCTTTACATTTTAATAGCGTAGGCCATTTTTTTGTAACATTCTTAATCCGATCATAATTAATTAAAAAATCTTTTGAGCGTTTATCACCACAATTAACGATATAAGTATTTACATTATAGCCATCTAAAATTAAATGTCTTGCTAATACCAAACCATCGCCCCCATTATTACCAATACCACAAAAAACATATATGGGTACTTGAGCACCTTGAATACGTAGATGCATCCAATTAAAAATTTGGGTGCCTGCACGTTCCATTAAATCAGTAGAAGTTATTTTTTGACGTTCTGAAGTTAACTTGTCGCCTTCATAAATTTGTTCTTTTGAAAAAATTTTCATTTGTTTAATTATTGATTTTTCAATTCTTGAATGTATTCATTAGATATCTTAAAAGAAATTTACTTCAATATAAGAATACGTCAAAAAAAAATATTTAGTTTTTTTATTAGGTTAAAAGTAATACTTTTGAATTGTATATTTATTGACAAAATGAATCATTTAAACCAAAATATGTCTCTAATCATTACTTTTTTATTAAAGTTAATTACTTCTATTTTTGGTACTACTATAAATACTACAACCCTTTGGGGTTATTAATTATATATTCTTCAGGCTACTTTTGTAATTTTAAAAATTACATTTTTTCAATTATTTCTTTTAATTATCAATATATTAAAACATGAAGGTTTTAAAGTTTGGTGGGACTTCTGTGGGTTCTTCAAAAAACATAAATACTGTTATTAAAATTTTAGAAGATTATTCTAAGATAGATTCATTGATTTGCGTTGTTTCTGCGGTTGGTGGTATTACAGATAAATTACTTTTAGCTGGAAATCAAGCTAAAAATAAACAGAAGGTATATTCTGAATCGTTCGATATTATTAAAGATATTCATTTAAATATCATTAACGAACTAAATTCTAATGATGCTAATAACATTATCGGTTTTGTTGGTGAAAAATTAAATGAATTAAAAAACTTATTAGATGGTATTTATTTGATTAATGAATTATCACCAAAAACATCAGATAAATTAGTAAGTTTTGGTGAGATTTTATCTTCTTTCATCATAGCAGAAACTGTGAAAAATCGAGGCTTATTTGCAAATCGAAAAAACACTCAAGAACTTATTATTACAAATTCTAACTTTAGCAAAGCAGAAGTTAATTATAGTATTACCAATAAAAATATTCAAGATTATTTTAAGACAACCTCTGAAAAAATAACAATTTTACCAGGTTTTGTATCCAAATCTACTACAGGAGAACAAACCACTTTAGGTCGCGGTGGCTCCGATTTTACAGCGGCAATTGTGGCCGCAGCCTTAAAAGTGGAGCAATTAGAAATTTGGACAGATGTTAGTGGTATGTTTACTACCAACCCGAAATTGGTTAAACAAGCCTACCCTATTGATAAAATATCGTATCAAGAAGCGATGGAACTATCGCATTTTGGTGCTAAAGTTTTATATCCACCAACGGTACAACCTGTGTTAAATTTAAATATTCCTATACATATTAAAAATACATTAGAACCAGAATCTGTTGGTACAATCATTTCAAATGATGAAACAAATTCTATTAACCCTGTAAA
Source organism: Flaviramulus sp. (assembly GCA_030731745.1). Taxonomy (GTDB): domain Bacteria; phylum Bacteroidota; class Bacteroidia; order Flavobacteriales; family Flavobacteriaceae; genus JANQTJ01. Next base: position 35,279 of record JANQTJ010000010.1, read on the forward strand.
GGGTATTAGTAATATTTCAAACATTTCGCTTTTAACCTTGCAGGGAAGCGGTATGGTTGGTATTCCAGGGTTTTCTAAACGATTATTTGAAACTTTATCACAGGAAAAAATCAATGTTATTTTAATAACGCAAGCCTCTTCAGAACATTCTATTTGTTTAGGAATTGATGATCAAGATGCTGAAAAAGCTAAATTAGCTATTGATACCACTTTTGAAAACGAAATTGCAGTACATAAAATAGACCCAATTATTGTTGAAAATGGCCTTTCTATTATTGCACTAGTAGGTGATAATATGAAAAATCATCAAGGTATTAGTGGTAAAATGTTTAGCACTTTAGGCAAAAACAATATAAATATTAGAGCGATAGCGCAAGGTGCTTCAGAAAAAAATATCTCAGCAGTTATTTTAGAAAAAGATGTTAAAAAAGCTCTCAATACACTTCATGAACAATTTTTTGAATCTAAAACGAAACAACTCAATGTATTTATTACTGGAGTTGGTAATGTTGGAGAGCGTTTAGTCGAGCAAATTAAACAACAACGAAAGTATTTAAAAGAAAACTTAAAAATTAATCTTCGTGTTGCTGGGTTATCAAATTCCAGAACTATGATTTTTAATGAAGAAGGCATCGATTTAAATTCTTGGAAAGATCAATTAGCTAAAGGTGAAAAAGCAACTTTAGAAGACTTTTTCGAAAACACAAAAGCTTTAAATTTACGCAATAGTATTTTTGTTGATGTTACGGCTAATGCCGAGGTTGCTAATTTATATGCTAATTATTTAAGACAAAGTATTGGTGTGGTTGCTTGTAATAAAATTGCGTGTTCTAGCGATCTAGATAATTACAAATTGTTAAAGCGTTTATCGTTAAAATATAATGCGCCATTTTTATTTGAAACTAATGTTGGTGCAGGTTTACCTATTATAGACACCTTAAGTAATTTAATTGCTTCAGGTGATAAAATTACGTCTATTCAAGCTGTTTTATCCGGTAGTTTAAACTTTGTGTTTAATAATTTTAATGACACTACTAAGTTTTATGATGTAGTAAAACAAGCTGCTGCCGAGGGTTACACAGAACCAGACCCAAGAATTGATTTAAGCGGTGTAGATGTAGCTAGAAAAATATTAATTTTAGCCAGAGAAAGCGGTGTTGAAATGAATTTAGATAATATTCATAATACATCATTTTTGTCAGATTCTGGATTAAAAAGTGATTCTGTTGATGATTTTTACAAAACATTAATTTCAGATGAATCGCATTATCAAAAATTATATACTTCCGCGAAAGCAAAAAATTGCCAACTAAAATATGTTGCACAATTTAATAATGGACAAGCTAGTGTTGGCCTAGAAGAAATTCCGCAAGGACATCCATTTTATAATTTAGAAGGAAAAGATAATATCGTAATGTTTTACACACAACGGTATCCAGAACAACCCATGATTATTAAAGGTGCTGGTGCTGGTGCTGATGTGACTGCTTCTGGGCTATTTGCTGATATTATAAGAATAGGAAATGATTAAAACATGAATGAAATAAAAATATTTTCTCCTGCAACTGTTGCAAATGTATCCTGTGGCTTTGATGTTTTAGGGTTTTGTTTAGATAGTGTTGGAGACGAGATGGTGATTAGAAAAACTGATAAAAAAGGGATTCATATTACCAAAATTGTTGGTTTTGATTTACCATACGAAACCGAATTGAATGTTGCTGGCGTTTCTGCATTGGCTATGTATGATGCTATTGATGTTGATTTTGGTTTTGAAATAGAAATTTATAAAAATATTAAACCAGGAAGTGGCATTGGCAGTAGTGCTGCAAGTGCTGTTGGTAGTGTTTTTGGTATGAATGAGCTTTTAGGAAACCCATTTAATAAAACACAATTAACCGAGTTTGCTATTAAAGGTGAAGCTTTAGCTAGTAAATGCGAACATGCAGATAACTTGGCTCCTGCTATTTTTGGAGGTTTTACATTAGTAAAAACAATAGCACCATTAGAAATATTAGAAATTCCAACGCCTCAAGATTTATATGCAACAATTATTCATCCACAAATAGAAATAAAAACATCTGAAGCGCGAGCTATTTTACCAAAAGAAATCCCTTTAAATGATGCCATAATACAATGGGCAAATTTTGGAAGTTTAGTACATGCTTTACATACAAATAATTACAACTTAATAGAAAGATCGTTACACGATCATGTAGTAGAACCCTATAGAAGTAAGCTAATTCCTCATTTTGATGCTGTTAAAAGTACGATGCTAAATGCGGGTGCTTTAGGAGCTGGAATCTCTGGTTCTGGACCTTCAATATTTTCATTATGTAAAGGTTTAAAAGTTGCAAAAAATGTGAAAGATGCTGTTGAAAAGGTGTATTCTGAAACAGGAATAAAATTTGATATTCATGTGTCAAAAATTAATAAAGAAGGTATAAAAATAATATAATTAAGTAAACCGTTTAAGTTGAAGCATACGGTTAAAATTAATAGAATACAAAAATATTCGTGAATTCGTGGCAAAATAAAATATATGAACTATTATTCATTAAACCATAAAGCAGCAAACACCAATTTTAAGGATGCGGTAATAAAAGGATTAGCACCAGATAAGGGATTATATTTTCCTGAATCAATAACACCTCTACCTAAATCATTTTGGAACAATATAGACAACTTATCCAATTCTGAAATAGCTTTTGAAACCATCAAACAATTTGTTTCTCCAGAAATTCCAGATTCTATTTTAAAAACAATTGTTGAAGAAACTTTATCGTTTGATTTTCCTGTAGTTAAATTGAATCATAATATATCCACATTAGAATTATTTCATGGTCCTACTATGGCATTTAAAGATGTAGGTGCCCGTTTTATGGCACGTTGTCTAGGTTATTTCAACAAAGACAACACCAACGAAGTAACCGTTTTAGTTGCTACCTCTGGCGACACTGGAGGTGCGGTTGCCAATGGTTTTTTAGATGTAAAAGGCGTTAATGTAGTGATATTGTACCCTAGCGGAAAAGTAAGCGATATTCAAGAAAAACAATTAACTACTCTTGGAAAAAACATTACAGCTTTAGAAGTAAATGGTACGTTTGATGATTGCCAAGCGATGGTTAAAACCGCATTTTTAGATGATGCGTTAACGAGCAAAATGCAATTAACCTCTGCTAATTCAATAAACGTTGCACGGTGGTTGCCTCAATTATTCTATTTCATTTTTGCTTACAAGCAATTGCATAAACAATTTAATGACATCGTTTTTTCTGTACCTAGCGGAAATTTTGGCAATATCTGTGCAGGTATGATGGCTCAACAATTAGGTTTACCTATAAACCATTTTATAGCATCTAATAATGACAATAATGTGGTAACTCGATATTTAATATCACAATTATATGAGCCCAAAAAGTCTGTTCAAACTATAAGTAATGCTATGGACGTTGGTGCTCCAAGTAATTTTATCAGAATTGAAGAGATTTACAAAAACAACTTCGAAAATTTAAAAAATAATTTAACATCTTATAGTTTTAATGATGCAGAAACAAGAGATGCTTTATTTGAAATTTATAACGATTTTAAATATGTAGCAGATCCGCATGGTGCAGTTGGTTATTTAGGTTGTAAAGTGTATTTAAAAGACCATCCAGAAGCACATTGTGTGTTTTTAGAAACAGCGCACCCTACCAAATTTTTAGATGTTGTAGAAGATGTTATTAAAGAAAAGCAACCACTCCCTACTCAAATACAAGCTGTTATGGGAAAAGAGAAAGTTTCAATGTTAATTGAAACTTATGATGAACTAAAATCGTTTCTTTTGTCATAAATTTTCAAACTATCTTTTTGTTACATTTCTTTTTATGATATCCATTATTAAAGCAACTTTAAAAGACGCAGCTTTGCTTACTTTTATTGGTAAAAAATCATTTGTTGAAGCCCATGGTAGAAGTGCTCCAGAAAATGATATAAAAACTTATGTAAATAAAAATTTTACAGAGAAAAAATTCAAAGAGGAGTTAGAAGACTTAAATAATATTTTTAATATTATTTACTTTAATAAGGAAGCTGTTGGTTATTCTAAAATTATTTTTGATTTTGAACATTCCAATATTCCTTTTAAAAACGTTACTAAATTAGAACGTTTATATTTAATTGAAGGTTTTCATGGTAACAAGTTAGGTTTTAAATTATTTAATTTTAATTTAAATACGTCTAAAAAGCATAATCAATCAGGAATGTGGTTATATGTTTGGGTAGAAAATCATAAAGCAATCAATTTTTATAAAAAAATAGGTTTTAAAATTATAGGAAAACATGATTTTAAAATTTCAATAACACATGCCAACCCAAACCACCAAATGCTATTAACTTTTTAAAATTAGTTATATGAATTTTATAGATTGGATTCGATTTTTAGAGGTTTTTCAAATTCTTTTAGCTTATATTTTTTGTTATCGCTAATATACATAACTCGCATTTAGTATTTATTTAACTCAATCTTATTGGTAAACTATGGCCTTTTAAACCTCTATACTTTTTAAACTATTGCCCTTTTATTGTATTAGAAAGTGCTTAGGTTTAAATGTTTTTAAATTCATTATTAAAATTCAAACCATAATCTACTAGTTTTCCCATAAAAATTTCAGAAATTGTGGAGCAATAAATTATAAAGATTTAATTTAAATTATTTTTCCTTTCAAAAAATTAAAACAATATAAAATGAAAAAAATATTTTTACTTTTTACACTAATAATTGTAGCTTTTAATTGTAAGCAATTTCAAAAAAACACTGAAAAGCAAAAAACAATTGAAAATTTTGATCCTAGAGGAATTGATAATATTGCTTACAAATGGGGTAAAATGGCATTAACTGCCACAGCGAATGATACCGAAAAGTTTGCTCCAAGACCAACCATTACCTCTAGATATTTAGGATTAATATTTGTTTCCATTTTTGATGCTTGGTCATTTTATGATAGTAAAGCCATACCAGTTTATCTTGAAGGAGTTGATAAAAGACCTATAGAAGAACAAACGCTTAAAAACAAAGAAATAGCTATAAGTTTTGCTGCTTTTAGAGCAATGAGTGAGTACTATTACTCAGATCGAGAATTGTTTGCAAATTTCATGTTGGAGTTAGGTTTAGATCCTAATAACGAATCATTAGATCCAAATACACCTGAAGGTATTGGTAATTTAGCTGCAAAAGCTACCATACAATCTAGAAAAGGAGATGGATCAAATCAATATGGTGAAGAAGATGTTTCTAACAACGAACCCTATTTTAATTATGTTGGATACGAACCTGTGAATTCCGCAGATAAGAATGTAGACCCTAATCGATGGCAACCTAAATACTTTGCAGATGGCAAAGGTGGCGAATTTGCTCCAGGTTGTTTAACACCTTTTTGGGATAAGGTTAAACCTATCGCATTAAAATCTGGTGATCAATTTCGACCAGGACCTCCCCCAATGATTGGTTCTGAACAACTAGAAAAAGAAGTTCAAGAAGTGATAGAAATGCAAGCAAATCTTACAGATTATGAAAAAGCCTTGGTAGAATTTATGAGAGATGGCCCTCAATCAGTTCAACAAGCAGGTCATTGGTTAAAATTTGCTCAAGAAATTTCTATTCGAGATCACCACACGATAGATGAAGATGTGAAAATGTATTTTTACAATCAGGTTGTAGCCATGGATGCTTTTATTGCTTCGTGGGATTCAAAAATGTTTTATGATTATGCAAGACCATATGCTTTGGTTCATCAATATTATGATAATCAAAAGATTAAAGCTTGGGGAGGTGAAGGAAAAGGAATTATTGAGATAGATGGAGGAAAATGGAGACCTTATTCTCCAGAAACTTTTTTATGTCCACCATTTCCTAGCTATGTTTCTGGGCATAGTACTATTAGTGGTGGTTGCGGTGAAGCTTTAAAAATTTGGACAGGAAGTGATGAATTTGGAGCTGAAGCCGAATTAGTTGCTGGAGCTATGACAGAACCAGATAATTTAGGAGATACCATAACTTTAAAATTTCCAACTTTCACAGAAGCTGCTGAAATGGCAGGAATATCAAGAGTATTAGGAGGTTATCATATTCAAGCTGATAATGTAGCTGGATTAGAATTAGGAAGAAATGTAGCTAGAGAAGTTTGGAAGTTCTATAAAAACCATGTTGGAGAGGAATAGAAAAAATTTAAATATTAATTTATACCTTAAGAATCTTGATGAGAACTAGTGATTTAAATGATATTCTTGAAACTTTTAATCATCAATAAATTTAGCAAAACATTGAGGATAAACAATTAGTTTAAATTCATAAGATAGCTATAAACCGAAAATTAAGATTTAATAACTTTTATGAAAATATTATTAAAAACCACACACGAATTGTCTTCTCATTATCATTATCATTATGAAACATTTCAGTTTTTGAAATAATTTTGCAGAATTATATCTTAAATTTAACATACGTTTTAAACTTTCACCGAAAGCGATATCTATAAAATTTCAATACATTTGCGAAATAAAAAATTAAAGTAAAAATTGATGAAAAATACAGCCTTATATCAAACTCACGAAGCGCTTGGAGCTAAAATAGTGCCTTTTGCAGGTTTTAATATGCCTGTACAATATGAAGGTGTTAATATAGAACACGAAACTGTTAGAGATAGTGTTGGTGTATTTGATGTGTCCCATATGGGTGAATTTTTAATTGAAGGTGAGTTTGCTTTAGATTTGATACAAAAAGTAACAAGTAATGATGCTTCTAAACTTACTATTGGAAAGGCGCAATATAGTTGCTTACCTAATGATGATGGAGGAATTGTAGACGATTTAATTGTTTATCGAATAAAAGAAGATATATATTTACTAGTTGTTAATGCGAGTAATATTGATAAAGATTGGAATTGGATAACATCTAAAAATGATGTTGGTGCTACGATGCGTAACTTGAGTGATGATTATTCTTTACTTGCTATTCAAGGCCCAAAAGCTATCGAGGCTATGCAAAGTTTAACGAGTCATGATTTATCATCCATAAACTTTTACAATTTTGTAGTTGGCGATTTCGCTGGTATCGAGAATGTCATTATATCGGCTACAGGATATACAGGAAGTGGTGGTTTTGAGATTTATTGCAAAAACAACGAAGTAAAACAGATTTGGGATAAAGTTTTTGAAGCTGGATCTAACTTTGGTATTAAACCAATTGGTTTAGCTGCGCGTGATACTTTGCGATTAGAAATGGGTTATTGTCTATATGGAAATGATATTGATGATACTACTTCACCAATTGAAGCTGGTTTAGGATGGATTACAAAATTCACTAAAAAATTCAATAATTCTGAAGCCTTAAAAGCTGAAAAAGACCAAGGTCCAAAACGTAAACTTATCGCCTTTGAACTTGATGAAAGAGGTGTTCCGCGTCATGATTATGATATTGTTGATGATAACGGACAAAAAATTGGCATAGTAACTTCAGGAACTATGAGTCCCTCTCTTGGAAAAGGTATCGGAATGGGTTATGTACCAACTAGTTTTTCTGAAATAGGTAGCAAAATAAATATCCAGATTAGGAAAAATGCAATTCCTGCTACTGTTGTAAAACTACCTTTTTACAAAAACATATATGCCTGATTTTAAAGTAATTATAGAATCCATTTATAACGAAGTCATAAAGTCTAAAGATATTGGGGGCATTAAGTTTAATTTCTTTATTAACAAATATTAATAGTGATAATTTTATTTAATGAATTAACGTTTATCATTAATGTGCTCTATTTTTAAATATTGATGCTATTTTTTTAATAATGAATAAGGAAATTAAGCATAGTATTTTAATTTTAGGTGCCAGTGGCTTTTTAGGAGGTAACATTTATAAAGAGCTATGCTCCTATTTTAAAACTTTTGGAACTTATAATATTAACAACAGACAATTAGAAAAGAACAAACATTTTTTTCAGTATAATTTTGAAGAAGATGATATTTTTGAAATACTAAACATAGTAAAACCTTCAATTATAATTTCTGCACTTCGAGGCGATTTTTCTAAGCAAGTCTTATTACATCAACATTTATCTGAATATATTCTTATAAACAACACCAAACTTCTTTATTTGTCATCTGCAAATGTGTTTGACGCTTACAGTAAATATCCAAGTTACGAGCAAGATAAAACTTATAGCAATAGTGTTTACGGGCATTTTAAAATAAAAATTGAAAATATATTATTGCGCTTACCTAAAAAACAAGTTGTAATTTTAAGATTACCAATGGTTTTTGGTTCTCAATCACCAAGAATATCAGAAATTATTCAAAATATAAAAGAAAACATACCAATAGAAATTTTTCCTAATTTAATAATGAATGCTACTACTGATAGTAAAATTACACAACAAATTCATTACATTATAAATAGAAACAAATCGGGTATTTATCATTTAGGAAGTAGTGATTTAGTGCATCATGATGATTTTATTAAGGATATTATTAAAACATTGAACTTAGAATCCAAGGCTTTATACAAACAAGTTTATACCACAAATGATGATAGATATTTAGCCGTTTTGCCAAAATACAATCTGTTACCTAAAAATCTAAATTTATTAAGTCAAGAGATTTTAACTGAACTAAAAATATAATTGATTTTAAAACTTTAAATTACCTAAATTGTAAAAAATTAACATGTAAAATATGAGCAAATTATCTGAACAAGACATAGAAAAAAAACTTTTAAATTTTCCAGATTGGGAATATTATGACAATGCGCTTCATGCTGAATTTGAGTTTGACAACTTTAAAGATTGTTTTAGCGCAATGAGTAGAATAGCTTTTGAGTGTGAAGCTTTAAATCATCATCCAAATTGGTCTAATGTATATAATGTATTAACTATATCGCTATCAACTCATGATACTAATGGTGTTACAGATAAAGATTTTAAACTTGCTGAAGCTATAGAAAACATAGTTGAACCAGATGAAGAATAATTTGTAATTTTAAGATAGGTTGTTAACTTTGTTTTTTTTAAAATCATAGAATTTTCTTAAAAAAACATATTAAATAATAGAATTATGGGAAGAGCTTTTGAATTTAGAAAAGCAAGAAAAATGAAACGATGGTCTGCCATGAGTAAAGCTTTTACTCGAATTGGCAAGGACATTGTAATGGCCGTTAAAGAAGGTGGTCCAGATCCTGATAGTAACTCACGCTTAAGAGCTGTAATACAGAATGCTAAGGCTGTAAATATGCCAAAAGATAACGTAGAGCGCGCCATAAAAAAAGCAAGTGAAAAAGGGCAAGGCGATTATAAAGAAGTTATTTTTGAAGGATATGCTTCTCACGGAATAGCTGTTTTAGTAGAAACTGCAACAGATAATAATACCAGAACAGTGGCCAATGTACGAAGCTATTTTAATAAATGTGATGGTAGTTTAGGAACCTCAGGATCTGTTGTTTTTATGTTTGATCATACTTGTAATTTTAGAATAAATGCTGAAGGTTTAGACCCAGAAGAATTAGAGCTAGAATTTATTGATTACGGTGCTGAAGAAGTTTTTGCTGATGAAGATGGCATATTGATTTACGCTCCTTTTGAAAGTTTTGGAGCCATTCAATCAGAATTAGAAGCTAGACATATAGAGATTTTATCATCAGGTTTTGAGCGTATACCTCAAGTAACTAAAAAACTAACAACTGAACAAATTTTAGATGTTGAAAAGCTTTTAGAAAAACTTGACGACGATGACGATGTACAAAACGTTTATCATACAATGGAAGAATCGGAAGAATAAAAAAAGAGCTATAAAGCTCTTTTTTTATGATATAATTAATCTTTATTCTTTACATAGATTAACTTGAACCTAGCATTAGGTTGATCGCGTTGTTCCATTAAAAATTGAGGAAGCGATTTAAAAAGAGGTGTTAATTTTTGAAAACCAAAATTACGAGAATCAAAATTTGGTTGTTTCTTTATTATTAAAGAACCAACATCACCTAAAAAAGCCCAGCCATCATCATCGGCAGCATCATCAACAGAATTTTGAAGCAGTTTAATTACTTTAGGAGTAATATTATAGAGATTTTCCTTTTTAGGTTTTTTTCCTTTTTCATCTTTTTCTAAATCATCATCATTTGCAAGAATTTCTAAATAAATAAATTTATCACAAGCTACTATAAAAGGATTAGGTGTTTTCTTCTCTCCCATTCCGTAAACAACCATACCAGCCTCACGTAAACGCGTTGCTAATTTAGTAAAGTCGCTATCAGAGGATACTAAACAAAAACCATTTACTTTCTCAGAATATAGAATATCCATTGCATCAATAATCATAGCAGAATCAGTAGCATTTTTACCAGTAGTGTAACCATATTGTTGTATTGGTGTTATGGCATTTTCGAGTAAAATATGTTTCCATTTGGATAAGTGAGGTTTTGTCCAATCACCATATATTCTTTTAATAGTTGGTGTTCCGTATTTTGTTATTTCTTCCATCATTTCAGAAATATACTTTGATGGAATATTATCGCCGTCTATTAATACGGCTATTTTAGTGTCTTTTATCATAATTTATAAAGGTACAGAATATAAATATAACGCTTCGATTCTATGGTTTAGAAGTAATAATTTTAACTTTTTCTTGTGATAAATCATCACTAGTTTATTTTTATTTTTACAAAAGACTATTCAATTAACTAGGGTAATTCCTTAAAAATCAAAAAGAAATTATGACGTTTAAAAAAAACACAATTAGATTTGCTAGTTTTATATTGGCAACGTTTTTTTTATTGGGAGCCAATAATTTAGAAGCTCAAACCACTAAAAAGAAAAGAAAAAAAGATCAAACTGAAGTTACTCCACCTCCGCCAAAAAAGGATAAAGAAAAAACTATTGAAGAACTCATAAAATCTAGCAAAGAAATTGATGGATTATTTAAAATTTATCAAGATACTGTAAACGGTTCTTTACAAATGATTATTAAAGAAGATCAATTAGGGAAAGAATTTATTCATTTTAGTCAAATAGCTGACGGTGTTATGGATGCTGGTGCTTTTAGAGGTGCTTATGGTGGATCAAAAGTTTTTAAAATTGGAAAATATTTTGATAAAATTGAGTTTATAACACAAAACGCTTCTTTTTATTTTGATCCTGAAAGCCCGTTATCAAAATCTAAATCTGCCAATGTTACGGATGGAAATATGGCAAGTTTAAAAATTGAAGCTCACGATAAAAAAAATGGATTGTATTTATTAAAAGTTGATAATTTATTTTTACAAGAAACATTTACACAAATCAAAAGTCCTGGGTTCCCTGGAGAATCACCAATGTCATTTAAATTGGGTGGTTTAAGTAAAGATAAAACTAAAGTAAATTCAATAAATAATTATGAAGCTAATACTGATATTGCTGTAGAATATGTATATTCTACACCTTCCGTTTTAAATGGTGGTTCTGAAGCAGTATCTGATGGACGTAACGTTAGTTTAAAAGTTTATCATAGTCTTATTGCCATGCCAGAAAATGATTATGAAATTAGATTAGATGACCCTAGAGTTGGATATTTTTTAGAACAAGTTAACGACCAAACTTCCACAAGTTCAACACCTTATCGTGATTTAGTTCATAGATGGCATTTGAAGAAAAAAAATCCAGCAGCTGCTATTTCTGAACCTTTAGAACCAATTACTTGGTGGATAGAGAATTCTACACCATTAGAATGGAGAGAAACTATTAAAAATGCCGTTTTACAATGGAATGTAGCTTTTGAAAAAGCTGGTTTTAAAAACGCCATGGTTGTGAAAGTACAGCCTGATAATGCCGATTGGGATGCGGGTGATATTAGATACAATGTTTTAAGATGGACTTCATCTCCTCAACCTCCTTTTGGTGGTTACGGACCAAGTTTTGTTAACCCCAGAACAGGACAAATATTAGGTGCAGATATAATGCTTGAATATGTGCATTTTACAAATAGAGTATTGTATGATAAAGTATATGATTTGGCAACTCTACAAAAACCATTTGAAGCTTCAACATATAACAAAAATGATGTTGCTTATTGTTCTTTAGGTCATGAGTTACACCAAGATCTTATGTTTGCTAGTGCTGTAGCATCTGCAACTGGTGTTTCAGATTTAGAAATGGAACGTGTAAAAAAAGAATCTATGACTGCTTTAATAATGCATGAAGTTGGACATACATTAGGTTTAAATCATAACATGAAAGCAAGCCAATTATATTCGCCAGAGCAATTAGCTGATGCTGATTTTATTCAAGGAAAATGTTTAACAGCATCTGTAATGGATTATGCTACTTTAAATATCACTAGAGACAGAAGTAAACAAGGTCAGTATGACGATGTTGCAGTTGGTCCTTATGATATTTGGGCAATCCAGTTTGGTTATACTCCTTTTAAAAATGAAGATGAGCGTAATACTTTATTAAGCGAATCAACAAAGCCTGAACATATTTTTGGAAATGATGCTGATGATATGCGTTCTCCTGGAAAGGCAATTGACCCAAGAGTGATGACTAATGATCAATCTAGTGATGCTATTACTTATTCTATTGATCGTATTGAGTTATCAAATGATTTAATGAAAACGGCAAAACAGAAATTTGTTAAGGATAACGAATCGTATCAAGAATTACGTCGTGTTTATTATTTACTAAGTTCTCAAAAAGCAGGAGCTGCTAATGTGATTTCAAGATATATTGGTGGTGTTTATGTAGATCGTTCAATGGCTGGACAAGAAGGCGGAACACAACCTTACACTCCAGTAAGTTTAGCTGATCAAAAAAGAGCGATGTTTGCACTAGGTAAGTATGTTTTCTCTCCTGATGCCTTTAATGCTCCAAACGATTTATATAATTACTTAGCTATGCAACGTAGAGGGTATAATTTTAGAACACCCGAAGATCCTAAAATTCATAGTCAAATACTAGCATATCAGACAAATGTATTGAGTCATCTATTACATTATAATACCTTACAAAGAATTACAGACTCTGAATTATATGGCAATCAGTATGATTTATCTACTTTTATGAACGATTTGAATAATGCTATTTTTAAAGCTGATATTTATGGCAATGTGAATTCATTTAGACAAAATTTACAATTGGAGTACACAAATACGCTTATTGAGATGCTTACAGGAAAGCAAAGTGATAGGTTTACACATAACGCTAAGTCTATGGCTTTATATAATTTAAATACTATAAGAAATATGGCTGCTACCTCTGGTAATATTTCCTCTAAAGCGCATAAGCAACATTTAAGAACGTTAATTGACAATGCTTTAAAAGAGATTAAATAGTAAGTAATTTCATCTTACAAAAAAGCTGCTTTATAAAAAAGTAGCTTTTTTGTTATCTCTCTTTTAATTTTACACTCCTAAATAAATAAAATTAAGAATATTCTGGAATTTTACCTTCAACGCCTTTAAAAAATTTATGTAAAATTTTAAAATCATCTTCCATATTATCAGTAGTAAAAAAAGGTTCTGATATCCTATTTTGTTTATTCTTAAAGTCAAAAGTTATCATAATGATAGGAACATTTGCTCGCTTAGCAATATAGTAGAAACCGGTTCGCCATTTATCAACTTTTTTTCTAGTTCCTTCTGGTGATAAAGTAATTCTTAATTCATCTTTTCCATCAAACAACTTGGAAATTTCTATAACAGTATTTTTGTTAGATGATCTATCTATTGGCAAACCTCCTAGTTTTCTAAAAAACCATCCCATAGGAAATACAAATAACTCTTTTTTCCCAATAAAATTGGATTTTAAACCAATTACAGATCTAAGAAGAACACCAATATAGAAATCGTGCCAACTGGTATGAGGCGCAGCTATTATTACTGCTTTTTTTATAGCGGTTTTAGAAAAATCTTTATTCCCTACTATTTTCCAGCCTAAAAGTTTAAAGTATATAAATCTAGATATTTTTTGCATGCTACATTTTTTGGTATAAATGCTTTAACTTGGCAGGAGTTATTATTTTTTTCCAGTTTTTACCTAAAGCATTTTCCCAAAGTGGCTCTAAACTTAAAGCAATTTTAATCATAATATCTAGTTCTGAATCACTTAAATCTGAGCAAATATTTTTAGGTAATTCTATATGATGTTTTGCTTTCATTTGTTTGAAAAATTTAACACCTTCAGGATAAAATTCTTCTAAGTGATCAAAAACAATACAGTTTCCTATGCCATGTTTTGTTCCAAGTAAATAGGACAAACCATAACTCATAGCATGAGCCACACCTACTTGCGAATAAACTATACTCATACCTCCATGCCACGAAGCCATCATGAGTTTTTCCTGAGATTCTTTATCAGATAGTGTGTTATCTAAGAAGATTTCTTTGCATAAACCCAAAGCCATGTTTCCATAACTTTCGCTAAAAGCGTTTAAATAAGTTCCTGATAATGACTCTACACAATGAATATAACAATCCATACCAGTATAAAACCATTGATCTATTGGGACGTCTTTAGTGAGTTCTGAGTCTAAAATAACCTGATCAAAAGGTGTGTAATCTGAATTTATACCAAGCTTTTTTTCTGGACCAGTTAGTACTGTGGTTCTAGAAACTTCTGAACCCGTACCAGATATGGTAGGAATGCCAACATGATAAATGGACGGGTTTTTCACTAAATCCCAACCTTGGTAATCTTTAGCGCTACCAGTATTTGTTAGCATTATAGATACTGCCTTGGCCAAATCTAAAAGCGTCCCACCTCCTATGCCAATTATCCCAGAAGGATTTTCTTTGGAAGTTAATATGATATCTTCAACTAGCGCATCAACTTGTTGTGTTTTTGGTTCTTCTTTGGAAGATATAAAAATAATTCTATCGTTATATGAAAGTTGGATTCTAGAAGTTAACCATACATTATTTTTAAATACATCATCAATTAAAAAAATAAAAGGCGCACTAACACTTAAGCGTTTTGGTGCTAAAACTTCATTTAATTGATTAAAACTACCTCGACCAAAAATAACTCTTGGTACCATTGGAAAGTTCTTGAATTTCATTTAATATTTACTATTTTAAAAAAGTTAAAAATACTATTATTTTAAGGTAATAGATTTAAAATATCTGTTAATCTATTTATGGTCCTATAATTTTTTCCATTAGTTTCTTTTTCAGTTACTTGCTCATGAGCCCAAGTTGTATGAAAAGGTATATGAATGGCATTTGCTTTTATATTCACTAAAGGTAAAACATCAGATTTTAATGAATTTCCTATCATCAAAAACTCTGAAGGCTTAATATCCAGATGGTTTAATAATTTTGAGTAATTGGCTTCCTTTTTATCACTCAACACTTCAATGTGATGAAAATACTTAGTTAATCCTGATTTTTCTAATTTTCGTTCTTGGTCTAATAAATCACCTTTTGTTGCTAATATAAGTCGGTAATTTTGTGATAAACTTTTTAAAACACATTCAACACCATCGAGTAATTCTACAGGTTTATCTAGCATATTTTTACCAATATGTAAAACACCTTCAATAATTTTAGACGACACGTTATAGTTTGATATTTCTAAAGCGGCTTCAACCATTGATAAAGTAAACGCTTTTACACCATATCCATATAAATCAAGATTATCAATCTCTTTCTTGTAAAGCTCTTGATCTATTTTATTAATTGTTTCATAATCTGATAATAATTTACCAAACTCAATTTCAGCATCTCGAAAGTAAGTTTCGTTTACCCAAAGCGTATCATCGGCATCAAAACCAATAACTTTTATATGCTTATAATCTATTTCCATAATTTTTTTGCACGTTCCAAATCTTCAGGAGTATCAATTTCTACACCTTGAACATCTGTTTCAACCATTTTTATACGTTTGCCATATTCTAAATACCTTAACTGCTCTAATTTTTCGCAAGATTCTAAAGGAGACATTGGCAGTTTATAAAAGTCTAAAATAGCTTGTTTTCTAAAAGCATAAACGCCTTTGTGTTTGTAATATTTTATATTAATATTTTGATCTCTCGGATATGGAATTGGACTACGGGAGAAATATAATGCAAAGTTAGATTGATCAATTACAACTTTTACAGTATTAGGATTGTTAATTTCTTCTTGGTCGGTAATATGCACCATTAAAGATGCTAAATCTACTTCTTTATTTGTGTCATTTTTAAAAGCCTCAATTAATTTTCTTAATGATTCACTATCCGTAAAAGGCTCATCACCTTGAACGTTAATAACAATATCAATATCTAAATCTTCAACAGCTTCTGCTATTCTATCACTTCCACAATCATGCTCTTTTTTACTCATGATTGCTTTACCACCTTTATTAACTACTTCATCAAAAATAATTTGACTATCAGTAACAACAAAAACATCATCAAATAAATTTGTTGCAACAGTTGCTTCGTAAGTTCTTATTATAACGGTCTTACCTCCAAGGTCTTGCATCAGTTTTCCAGGAAAGCGACTAGCACTATAGCGTGCAGGTATCATTGATATTATCTTCATATTTAGGTGAGTAATCTTTAATTCATTTCAACAAACCCATTTAATAATTTTTCTATGTTTTTATCATAAGTAGCCATCAAACCTTGGGATGTATAAATAATGATTTGAATAGTACCAGTTGGATTAGAATAATAATAACCTTTATAGCCAAATTTGATACCTGAAATAGTTCCGTTCATTTCTAGCATCAAAACTTTTATACCATTTACGGTTCGATATTCTTCATGATCAATTTTACTGTCTGGTGCAACATCTTGAGCGTTTGAGAGTGCAATATTTCTTAATGATTCTAATGGAATCTCTAGTCTTTCGGTAATGACAGTGCCATATAAATCTTGATTTTTAAGTTGTAATTCATACTCTGCATCATCATTATTATTAGCTTTGTTAAATTTCCACTCTTTAGTATCCAACCATATACCAACATTAAATATTGAGCTTTTTAATAGAAAAGTAGAGGTTTCATCTTTTTTAAATGGGTTAGGGTTTATTGGAATTTCTTTAATTTCAATATCCTTACCATCTATATATTTCCAAGTCCCATCATCATACAAAACAACACGATCTCCATAATCAGTTACAGCGTTAGTTTGTGAAAAAGTTGAAAATGAAATAATAAAAATCAAATAAGAGAAGATATTTTTTTTCATTTTAAGATTATAATTTAGTTTGTAAAAATATAATTATTTATGTTTATTTTTTTTTAACTTTTTATAAAGTCTAAAGATAATTAATAAAATAACGACAACTAAAATTATAGCAAGAATAGGAATGAAAATTGAAATAATAGACATTACAATAGATACGCCAGTTTCTAAAGCTGAAAAAAGTGGGTTTGCTAAACCTGCAGTTGTTGCTGTTGATGCTAATCTAGTAGTACTTGATGTTCCTGCAATTGCTGATGCCGAACCCCCTCCAGCTATAATGGCTAACGTCCAAGTAATTATTGGGCTTAAATCTGATACTGTTGATAACATTACAACTGTTCCTGCTAAGGCGGCTAATGGTAACGTTATACTATCTAATAAATTATCAATATAAGGAATAAAATAAGCAAATATCTCAATAATTGTTGCGATTCCTAAAGTAGTTAATGCTGAAGTGTTACCAATCCATTGCCAAGACTCATTAAGAGCCCATAGATCAAAATACGATGCCAAACTTAACGCAAAGAGAGGCAAAAATACTCGAAAACCAACAGAAGCTGCTAAACCAATACCTAAACAAATACTTATTATAGTTTCAAAAGTCATGTTTAAATATAATCAAAAACTATTCCTCAAAAAAGTCATCATTAAATCCTATGAGGTAAAGTTTATCTTTTGCTCTTGTAATTGCTGTGTATAACCAACGCAAATATTCTTTATCAATACCATTTGGTAAGTATGGTTGTTCTACAAAAACAGTTTGCCATTGGCCTCCTTGTGATTTATGACAGGTTATTGCGTAAGAAAACTTAACTTGTAAAGCGTTAAAATGCTTACTACTCTTTACTTTCAAAAATTTTTTGTAGTTACTTGTCTCGTTTTCGAAGTCTTTCATAACTTCTTGATACAACTTATTAGAGTCTTCATAAGATAAAGATGGAGACTCGGCATCAATCGTATCCAAAAGTAATACCGTTTCAAAAGGTTGCATTTTGGGGTAATCAACCATTCTCACTTTTACTTCGGCAAAACGAAAATCATAAAGTTCTATAATATTAAAAATTTCTAAAACTTCAATAATATCGCCATTAGCAATAAAACCAGCCTCCGTAGTAGGCTTAATCCAGAAATAATTATTCTTTACTACCATTAAAAAATCACCGGTAGTAAGCTCATTTTCGTTAAAAAGTATTCGGTTTCGAATTTGCTGATTGTATAAATTGGCTCGTTTATTACTTCTTACAATTATGGCAGTTTCCTCTTTACCCAAATCGCTATAAGCATCATTAATGGCGTCCATAATTTCTAGACCATCAATTAGCCTAATTATATCTTTAAAATTATTTAAATCAAATTTAAATGAATTATGAATTGAATGGTTTAAAGCTTCTCGTAAAACAGTTGCATTAACAAGAATACCTGAGTTTTGCTCTTGCCTAACTACTTCATCAAGCTCCATTTTAGTAACTTGTTTGTTATAATTTAAACTAAGTGTATCTTCATTTAAAGCAGGACTTAAATCTAATTTTACGGGTGGCAATTGAGCGGTATCACCAATTAAAAGTAATTTACACTGATGACCAGAGTAAACATATTGCATCAAATCATCTAACAACGATCCATTTTCAAATAATTTTGACTCTCCAGGCGTATCAGGTATCATAGAGGCTTCATCTACTATAAAAATGGTGTTTTTATGTTTATTAGGTTGTAGAACAAATTTTACACCACCATTTTTTTCTTTTTTAGGGAAGTAAATTTTTTTATGTATGGTAAAGGCTTCTTTTCCTGAGTAATTTGATATTACTTTTGCTGCTCTACCAGTTGGTGCCATAAGTACGGCACTTTTTTTAGCTTTCCACAAATTAGTCACTATTGTACCAACAATAGTAGTTTTTCCTGTTCCTGCATATCCTTTAAGTAAGTAGAGCGCATTATTTTCTTTACTAAAAATAAATTCAGAAAGTTGATGTAAAACAATATTTTGTTTTACGGTTGGTTGAAACGGAAACTGTTGTTTTATAAGTGAATAGAATTCGGATGCGGTCATTAAATAAAGTACCTTTTTAAAAATTATTCAAAGATAGAAATGATTTTTACTCTCATAGGTTTTTACGATTAAAAAAAAATTGTAGATTTGCTAAATACCTTTAATAACTTTTTAATTCAAAAACATACTATGTTAACATTTATTCTTATTGCAGTTGCAGTGATATTAGTTACAATTGGCCTAGTAAAGCTGGTTGACAAATTTATACCTTCTAAGTTTAAACCCATTTTAAACATAGTCCTTTGGTTATTAATTGCTTTCTTAGGTTACCAGACTTATTTGTCTATTTATGAGCCAATTCAATTTAATAAAGTAAAAAACAAGCGCTACGCAGAGGTTATTAAGAGTTTAATTGATATTAGAGATGCGCAATTAGCCCATAAACAAGTAACTGGTAAGTTCACAGACAACTTTGATAATTTAGTGAAGTTTCTTGATACTGCAGAATTTACTATTACGCAAAGACGTGATTCTACGATTCCCGATGTAGAAGCTACTAAGCGTTTTGGAGTAGATATGGTAAAAGAAATTACTGTGATTGACACATTAGGGTTTGTATCTATAAAAGATTCTTTATTCAAAAACTCAAGTCGTTATAAAACAATGATGAACGTTCCTAATACATCAGGTGAGAAATTTAAAATGCAAGCTGGATTTTTAGAACAAAATAATATTAAGATACCCGTTTTTGAAGCATCGGTTTTAAAAAATGTTATTTTAGCTGATCAAAATAAGGATCTTTTAACACAAGAAAATCAAGTAGTATCAGTTGACGGTGTAAACGGTGATAAATTAAAAGTAGGCTCTATGGATGAAGTTAACACTAACGGAAACTGGCCTAAAACATATGGCTCTGCAGAATAAATATTCTAATAAATTAACTAAACTAAAATTGTCCATTCAAACAAGTTTGAGTGGACTTTCTTTTTGTATTCTAAATTCAGAAACAAATACTATTACATATTTAAAAGATATTAATTTTGAAAAAAAATTAAATCACTTAGAGTTATTAGATGTTTTAAAAAAGCATTTTGAAACTGATTCTGACCTTAACAATAATTTTGAGGAAGTTATCATTATTCATGATAACCAATTATCTGCATTAGTACCAAAACCACTATTTAACGAAGATTGCTTAGCTGATTATTTAAAATTTAGTTCTAAAATCCTTAAATCAGATTTTATAGCATATGATGAACTTTTAATAAATGATAGCGTTAATGTTTATGTGCCCTATATAAACATAAACAACTTTATTTATGACATCTTTGGTGACTTTACATACAAACACCTATCAAGTGTTTTAATATCAAATATCTTACAAATAGAAAAACATTCAGAAACTGTTAAAGCTCACGTAAATATAAGTAAACATCAATTTGAACTTATCATTACAGAGAAAGCTAAATTAGTACTGTATAATACCTTTAAGCATAACACTAAAGAAGATTTTATATATTTCCTTTTATTCACTCTTGAGCAATTAAACTTAAACCCAGAAACACTTAATTTAGTTTTTATAGGAGATGTAAATAAGGATGATCAAATCTATAATATAGCTTATAAATACATACGAAATATCAGTTTTGGTAATAGGCACGATACTTACAAATACATCAATATACCCAAAACAGCATATTCAAACTTTACTTTAATAAATAGCTTTTAATGCGCATAATATCAGGATTATACAAAAGTAGAAAAATTGTAGCCCCTAAAAACTTACCCGTTAGGCCAACTACTGATATGGCTAAAGAATCTCTTTTCAACATCATCAATAACACATATTATTTTGATGATATTTCGGTATTAGATTTATTTGCAGGTACAGGCAATATAAGTTACGAATTTGCATCAAGAGGCACTGAAAAAATTACATGTGTAGATCAAGATTTTGGATGTGTAAAATTTATAAACCAAACTTCAGAAGCTTTCGAGATGCCTATAGATATCATAAAAAGCGATGTATTTAAGTATCTAGAAAAAGCAACCCAACAAGCCAATATTATTTTTGCCGATCCGCCTTACGATTTCTCTGACACGCTTTTTGCTAAAATTCCAGAATTAGTATTTCAAAACAATCTGCTGTTGCCAGATGGTCTTTTAATCATAGAGCACTCAAAGCACACCAATTTATCCGCACTACCCTATTACGACTATTCAAAAAGTTATGGCGGTAATATGTTTAGTTTCTTTAAAAATATGCCTTAAAAACAAAGCTCTTTGCTTTAACAAAGAGCCTGTTTAAATAAGTAAATCTATAAGCCGAATTCTGTACTCTTTCTTAAAAAAGAAAAAGCCCTTATCATTTATCTCAGTACATTGTTACCAATACACTTTAGCTGCCTACCCTCCAACAATCGAGCGTGCAGCCCTCAAACGTTGGTATACATGGCATTGCACCACATAGAGTTTACCTGGTTTCACTACAGCATGACCTGTACATACTTTCTGTTGCACTTTTCCTAACCTCACGGCTGGTGGTTATTAGCCACTATGTTGCACTACGGTGTTCGGACTTTCCTCCCGAAGCTAAACTTCGAGCGATAAGGCGTTTTACTTACCGCAAAGTTACAACAAACAAAAACTAAAAACATAGTTTATTTTAATATTTGGGCGTTACCCTTTGGGTCAGGCTTTCACTACTTGCTACCTCCTTGCGTCGGCGAGCTCAAACAAACCGTTCAATCCTTAACGCAAGTGATTGATATACTGTTATTTAAATAGAATGGTTATTTGGTTTTAGAATGGTTCGTTTAACGGTTTTCGGAGTACGAAACCTCGCTTTTGGGGTAGGTGCTGTTTTAGCCAATGGTTATTCTAATCATT
>JANQTJ010000011.1 GCA_030731745.1 Flaviramulus sp.
GAAATTGATAAAATTGCTCGTAAAAGTGATAATCCTTCTATAACAAGAGATGTTTCTGGTGAAGGTGTTCAACAAGCACTTTTAAAACTTTTAGAAGGTACTGTTGTAAACGTGCCGCCAAAAGGAGGAAGAAAGCATCCAGATCAAAAATTTATTGAAGTAAATACTGAAAATATTTTATTTATTGCTGGAGGCGCTTTTGATGGTATAGAGCGAGTTATTTCTAAGCGTTTAAATATGCAAGCTGTTGGATATAGTGCTTCTATGTCTGATAATATTATAGATCAAAATCATTTGTTGCAATATATTATACCAAAGGATTTAAAAGATTTTGGATTAATTCCTGAGATTATTGGACGATTACCGGTGCTTACATACATGGATCCTTTAGATGCAGATACTTTGAGAGCTATTCTAACTGAGCCTAAAAATGCCATCATTAAACAGTATAAAAAATTGTTTTTTATGGATCAAATAGATTTCAATATTACTGATGGAGCTTTAGATTATATTGTAAATAAAGCCATAGAATATAAATTAGGAGCTAGAGGTTTACGTTCACTTTGTGAAGAAATTTTAACAGATGCTATGTTTGAATTACCAAGTAGTGATGAGAAAAGCTTAAATGTAACTAAATCTTATGCTGAAGATAAATTGACAAAAACTACCTTAAAGAAACTTAAAGCAGTTTCATAAATAGTATTTTTAAAGTAAAAAAAAACCACGCTTTATGCGTGGTTTTTTGTTTTATGGATTTTAATTAATAATGGACATCATGTATAAACTCTTATTTTCTTTTTAATATTTTCAAAAGTATGGTTTAAGTAAACATTGAACAAAAGTGTAAAGCTAGTTTTAGATTATAAGATGAAATACTCGTTTAAAAACTTTTATAAAAACACTTAATCGATTTTAAAACAAGTTATCGTTGTTTTTAATCTAAATAACAAAGGTATTCATATTATCAAACTATATATAATTAGAATTTACCTATTTATAATTACCAAATCTACTCGTCTATTTGTTTGTAGGTCTTCTTCTGTACAATTATTTCCACAATCAATTAGTGGTTGTGTTTCACCATAACCTTTAGAACGTAATCTGTCTTTTGAAATACCATTAATGACCAAATAATTTAATACGGAAGCAGCTCGTTCTTCCGATAGCGTCATGTTAAAATCATCATCTCCAATATAATCTGTATGAGCATTAATTGCTAACTTCATTTCTGGGTGCTCATTTAGTATATAAATAATCTTATTTAATACACGATGTAATTCTTTTCTAATGTTAGATTTATTTGAATCGAAGAAAATATTATCTGCTACGAGTCTTAATTCTCTTTCAAGATTTTCATCTGAAGGTGTTGTAATATTTAATAATTCAAAGTTTTTAAAGTAAGTAGTTTCTGTACCTCTATTAGCTGTAAAATCATAATCAATGTTTATAAAGCCATCTTTTAATACTGAAATATTATAAGTTTCAAATGGTTCTACATTAAAACTAAAGGCGGCATCGTTTCCAGTTGTATATCTTGATACTTCATTCCCTTCGTCATCTTTTAAAATAACTAATGAATTAGGTAGTATACTTCTCGATTTTAAATCAAAAGTTTTACCCTCTAGAGTTTGAATCACTTCATTGTTAACTGCTGTGTAAAGGTCGTAACTACGTCTGCTATTTTTAGATTGTCTATCTGATGACACATATCCTTTGTTTTTAGCTGCCAAAAAGTAAGCAATTTCATTATATGGCGAATTGATAGTTCTTCCTAAATTTCTAGGTTCTGTATATTCATTTTCTAAAATCTTACTAACAAATACATCAAAACCACCTATATTATCATGACCTTTAGAGGAAAAGTATAGATATTTTCCATCCTTTGAAAGTGAGGGATATTTATCATCAAATGGTGTATTTACCAAATCACCTAAATTTTCAGGATTTCCGAGTGTTCCATCTTCATTTATTGTAGAAACATATAAATCAAATTTCCCTATACTATCAGGCATATTTGCAGAAAAATATAATTTATCACCTGTATTATTTACAAATGGATTTTCAATTGAAACCCCTTCTTTATTTATGCTAAGTAATTCTTGGTTAATCCAATTCCCGTGAGAGTCCTCTTCTAGAATGGCTTTATATAATTTGTATTCAGATGAATTATCTTTGATAGTTCTTGTAAAATATACTGTATTTTGATCTGGTGAGAATGATAATTGATCTTCGTTGTATTTGGAATTAAGTATTCTAGAGAATAACAAGGGCCTACTTAAACGGCCATTTTTATCCACATCCATACAAAATAAATCTTTATATGCTTCACCTGTTTTAGGATCAATTTTAGCTAGTGCACCTAATTTTCTAGAAGAAACAACTATTGCTTTATTTCTAAAAAAACCAGAACCAATTTCTGAATAATCACTATTAACACTTAATTTTAAAAGTTCAAAATTAAATCCATTTTCTTCAATTCTATTTGAAGGAGAAGATGAAAAAGGGTTATCACTTATATAGTAATTTGCAGATTCAATTGTGTTAGGGCCTTGGGCAATGATAACACTTGTTGATAAAAAAAGAATTGTAAAATATAAATTTTTCATTTTAGTGATTTTAGAATTGTGACTGTAAATATTTATTAGAATTGCATTTCATCGAAAAAATAAGTATTTCAACTGCCTGAAAATCAAATACTTAATAAACATAGGGTAAAGTAATAAAAATTAATAACATGATAAGATGAATCACTTAATAATGTAGGTGAGTAACATTAAAGTTTAGATTAATGGAAAATTTATTATTAATGGTTACAATTTTAAGTATTTAAAAGCAAAAGTTCTTCTAAATATTTTCTTGAGTTAGAAAGTCTTGGTATTTTATGTTGACCTCCTAATTTATTATTCAGTTTTAACCAGTCATAAAACAAATTTTCACGAGCAATATTTATTTTTGGTTTGTTTAAAGTAAGGTTGTTATATCGTTTAGCTTCATAATCAGAGTTTAGAGCTTTTAATGCGTTATCAAACAATTCGTTAAAATAGTCGATATCCTTTGGCAGCTTCTTAAATTCGATTAACCATTCGTGAGCCCCTTTTTCTTTGCCTTCCATAAAAACTGGAGCTGCAGTAAAATCTTTAATTTCAGCTTTTGTTCGCTTACATACTTTTTTTAGAGCTTCTTCGGCATTTTCAATAATAAGCTCTTCACCAAAAACATTGATGTGGTGTTTGGTTCTACCAGAAATTTTTATTCTGTAAGGACTTAATGAGGTAAACCTTATAGTATCTCCAATTTTATATCGCCACAACCCAGCGTTTGTGGTTATAATAATGGCATAGTTTTTATTGAGTTCAACTTCACTTAAAGAAATGGCATATTCTTCGGGTGTTTCATATGTTTCCATAGGGATAAACTCGTAGAAAATACCATAATCCAGCATTAACAATAACTCGTTGGAATTGTTTTGATCCTGAATAGCAAAAAAGCCTTCAGAAGCATTATAAATTTCGTAGTATTTAAAGTCTTTTTTTGGTAATAAATTTTTGTACTGGTTTACATAAGGAGTAAAACTTACACCACCATGAAAGTAGACCTCTAAATTTGGCCAAACTTCATTTAAACTTTCTTTGCCAGTAGTTTCTAAAACATTGTTAAGTAATACCAGCATCCAAGATGGTACACCCGCTAAACTTGTAACATTTTCATTAATAGTTTCATTTACAATAGCTTGCATCTTGTATTCCCAGTCGCTCATCAAGGATACTTTGCTACTCGGTGTACTGCTAAATTCAGCCCAAAAAGGCATGTTATCAATTAAAATGGCAGATAAATCACCAAAGCTAGTTCCATTTTCTTTATATAATTCTTTACTACCACCTAATCGTAAACTTTTTCCGGTAAATAATTGAGAATTTTCATTGTTGTTTAAATACATGCACAATAAATCTTTACTAGCTGCATAATGGCAATCTTCAAGAGATTCTTGACTTACAGGAATGAATTTGCTTTTCGCGCGTGTAGTGCCACTAGATTTTGCAAACCATTTTATTGGAGTTGGCCAAAACAAATTATTTTCACCTATACGAGAGCGTTCAATAATATCTTGCCAACCATCATAATTTTTAATTGGAACTCGTTCGGTAAAGGTTTTATAGTTTTTTATTGATGCAAAATCATATTCCTTGCCAATTTGAGTATTTTTAGCTATTTCTAAAAGGCTCAATAGTAATTCGTTTTGTACTTCGTTTGGATATTTTAAAAATAATTCTATTTGATGAAAACGTTTTTTTAAAAACCAAGAAGCAATGGAATTTACTATAGGTATTGGCATATTTATTTTATCTTTAAGATTTTTAAAAATAAGACTTTTTTTTATGAACTACCAAGGTGTTTTAACAAAAATGGAAACTGAATTTTTACAACCCATTCAATACTATTTGGTGTTTGATTTTGATTTTATAAATATGAATCAGCTTCTTGATAAAATAATAACCATTAAATTTATTAAATACGAATGTTTGAATTGCAAAATGGATAAGCCAATTTTTAGACAAGGTTTTTGTAAAAGTTGTTTTTTTGATATCCCACAAGCAGCAGATTGGATTATGCGACCGGAATTAAGTACAGCTCATTTAGATAAAGAAGATCGTGATTTAGTTTATGAAAAGAAAGTACAATTGCAACCACATATTGTTTACTTAGCTAATTCTAGTAATGTAAAAGTAGGAGTTACAAGAAAAAGTCAAGTGCCAACTCGTTGGATAGATCAAGGAGCTCATGAAGCTATTGAAATTGTTGAGGTACCTAACCGCTATTTAGCTGGTATTACAGAGGTCGCTTTAAAAGATTATGTGAGTGATAAAACCAATTGGAGATCTATGTTAAAAAACGATATTGAAGACGTAAATCTTGTTGAGTGGCGCGATAGATTAAAACAATACATACCACAAGAAGCGAAGGATTACTTTATTGAGAATAACACAGAAACCAATTTGTTTTTTCCAGTATATCAGTATCCCAATAAACCTAAAAGTTTAAATATATTAAAAGAGCAAAATTACTCAGGTAAATTGGTAGGAATAAAAGGACAGTACCTCATTTTTGAAGATGAAACGGTTTTTAATATCCGGAGTAATGAAGGTATGGTGGTTAATATTTCAATAAATTAAAAAATCCCACTTACAAAAATGTAAACGGGATTTATATTTAGAATATGAGTGTGAAGATTAAATGTCTTCCTGATCTCTTAAATTTTGAATGTATTCGGCTTTTTGTATCTCACGACGTCTTTTAACTGATGGTTTTGTGAAAAATTGGCCGTCTCTTAGGTTTTGCATTACTTTAATGTTTCGGTGTTTTCTTTTGTAACGTTTTAAAGCACGTTCTATGTTTTCACCTTCCTTTATAATAATTTTTAACATGAAAATATTTTAATTGTTTAATTATAATTTAGGATTATCCTAAATATGTTTTTAATACTTTACTTTTTGATGTGTGCCTCAACCTCCTAATACCTTTTTCTTTTATTTGTCTAACGCGTTCTCGTGTTAATCCAAAAGCTTCTCCAATTTCTTGCAGGCTCATAGGTTGCTTTTTACTAATGCCATAATAATAGCGAATGACATCCGCTTCTTTTTCAGACAATGTGTTTAATGCTCTGTTTACCTCTAAGTTTAAAGAATCTTGCATCAAATTAGCATCTGGTCT
Organism: Flaviramulus sp.; assembly: GCA_030731745.1. Classification (GTDB taxonomy): domain Bacteria; phylum Bacteroidota; class Bacteroidia; order Flavobacteriales; family Flavobacteriaceae; genus JANQTJ01. Next base: position 5,710 of record JANQTJ010000011.1, read on the forward strand.
TGGTGCTTCTCCTGATGCTACAACATCATATAAATTAGAAGATTCACCTTCATTAAATGGTGCATCCATAGATACATGCCTACCTGAAATTTTTATAGATTGTTTTACATCACTAAGTGTTAAATCTAATCTTTTGGCAATTTCATCTGCACTTGGTGGTCTTTCGTGTTCTTGTTCTAAAAAAGAATACGCTTTATTTATTTTATTAATAGACCCAATTTTGTTCAAAGGTAGTCTAACTATTCGAGATTGTTCTGCTAAAGCTTGAAGAATTGCTTGTCTAATCCACCAAAC
>JANQTJ010000012.1 GCA_030731745.1 Flaviramulus sp.
AAATATTAACATTTTTTAAAGTTAATATTGCCTTGAATTCCTTGAATTCCTTGAATTCCTTGAATTCCTTGAATTCTTTGGATTTCTTGAATTTTTTAGTTATTTTTAACTCTCTCTCACATGAAATTTTTTAGTTAGTTAGCTATCGTTCTAAAATTTAATTATGGAAGAGAATAAAATAAAAAAATCAGATAATAAAAATTCAAAAGAGATTCAAGAATTCTTGTCTTCTGATTTTGCAAATTTGGTTGTTAATACTACAGAAGATGCTATTGTGTCAACTGATCTAGATGGTATCATTACTTTCTGGAATCAAGGTTCTGTAGATCTTTTTTCTTATTCCAAAGAAGAAGCTCTTGGGAAGCATGTTTCCATGCTTTATAGAGAACAAGACCTACCGTTGTTAATTTCAAAATTAGAACAGGTAATCCAGGGAGGAAATGTTTCTAGTTCAGAAATAATTTATTTAGATAAATATAAAAACGAGATAGTTACATTATGCTCCATTTGCGGGCTCAAAGACGAAAATGGAAAAGTTTATGAGTTAGTTGGTATTACAAAAGATATCACTAAACAAAGAATTGCCTTATCTAAACTTAAAGAAATTGATTTTTTGTACACCTCTGCTTTTAATGTTTTAATAGAGGGTTTTATTATACAAGATACATCTCTAAAAGCTATTTCTGCAAATCAAGCAGCCTCAGATATTTTAGGTATTACACTAGAAGAGATTTTAAATAGAGAATCAACAGATTTAGAACGAGACTCTCTACACGAAGATGGTACGCCCTTTAAAAGAGAAGACCATCCCAGTGTCAAAACATTACTAACAGGTAAAGCTTATCTTAATCAAATAATAAACATTAAATCTGGTGATGGTAATCGAAAATGGATTTCTGTTAACTCACAACCTTTTATTGAAAATGGTATTTTAAAGTATGTAGTAACAACAATAACAGATATAACTTTACAAAAAATCACAGACATAAAATTAAAAGAAACAGAGCGTTTATTTGGTTCTACAATTAACTCTATTTCAGAAGGATATCTTGTACTTGATGCCAATGCCAAAATTTTATCAGAGAATAAAGCAGCCTCAGATATTTTGGGTTTAACTATGGGGCAGTTAGTTGGTAAAGATGCTTTTGATCCAAGATGGAAAGCGCTGCATGAGGATGGATCAGAATTTAAACCAGAAGATTTTCCTAGCGTAAAGAGCTCTGTTACGGGTAAGGCTTATTATAATGAGTTAATGAATATTCATTGTGGTGATGGTGTTAGAAAATGGATATCTATTAATTCCCAGCCTGTTTATTATGGTAAAAATTTAAAATATGTAGTAGTTACTTTTTCAGACATCACAGAACAGAAAATATCAGAACAAAATTTAAAAGAATCTGAACAAAAATTTCTTAAATCTTTTGAGAATTCTCCTATCCCCGTTTCAATATTAAATTTTAAAACAGGAAAGCGAATTGATGTTAATAATGCTTTTTGTGAAGTTTTTGGTTACACAAAGGAAGAATTATTGAGTGTAGATAGTTTTTTGAAAAACAATATTACTGTTTTAGAAGATTTAAAAAAAATTCACACTAAAATATATAAAGTTGGCTTTTTAAATAATCATCCTTCTAGAATGATTACCAAATCTGGTGAAATTCGAGATGTATTATATAGTGCAACCAAATTATATCCTGATAATGACGATATTTTTATTGGGGCTTCTTTAGATATTACAGAGTTAAAAAATACCCAAGAGGAACTTAAGGAATCCCTATCTAAAAACGAATTAGCCATTGAAAGTGCCGAATTGGGTGTATGGGAATACGATACTTCAAGCAATTACCTTTCTTGGAATGATAAACAATTAGAGTTTTATGGTATTAAGCGTACAGAATTTAAAAACAGTTTAAAACAATGGTTCGAATTTGTACACCCCGATGATGTTGATTATATAGATAAATGTATTAAAAGCATTCTTGTAGATTTTAAAAAAAGAAATAATATTGATTTTAGAATTATTAGACAAGGTGGAGAAATTAGATATTTAAATGGATCTGCAACCCCAATTGTTGTTGATGATGTTTTGGTTAAGTTAATAGGCGTAGTAAAAGATGTTACAAGTGTAAAAATAGCCGAAGATGAATTAAGAGAAGTTTTATCTCAAAATAGATTAGCTATTGAGATGGCTAAACTAGGTGTTTGGGAGTTTAGTTTTGAAACCGGACAACTAACTTGGAATGACACCCATTTAGAGTTTTATGGTATTACCCGAAATGAGTTTAATATGGATTTAAACGCGTGGCGCACACAAGTGCATCCAGATGATATTGAATATGCAGATAAACGTTTTGCTGATGCTTTTGAAAGTAATAAAACCATACAAGGTATTGAGTTTAGGATTTTTAGACCTAACGGAGAGTTAAGGTACTTAAGTGGTTCTGCAACGCCAGTTTTTAATAATGGAGTTCGAGTTAAGTTAATTGGTATAGTTAACGATATTACCGATGAAAAATTAAGAATCGAAAAAATTAGAATAAGTGAGGTGCGCTACCGTACCTTATTTGAAACGGCAAGAGATGCTTTGTTTTTGGTAGATCAAGAAATAGTAGTAGATGTAAATTTATCTACTACAAAATTATTTGGTTTTAAGTATTCTTCAGAAATTATAGGAAGAAAAATATGGGAGTTTGCCCCACAAAATCAAAGTAATGGCATAATCACAGAAGAAGCAGTTAAATCAATTTATGAGTCATTAACTGAAGGTCGTGAAGTTTCGGAAATATTTACACTTACCAAAAAAGATGGTAGTGAATTTTTGGCTGAGGTTCGATTAAACAACTTTTTTCATAACGGACAATCTAGTATTTTAACTATAGTTAGAGATGTTACTGAAAAAATTGCTACAGAAAATGAATTAAAAGCTGCTTTTGAAGAAATTAAAGGACTTAAACAAGAGTTAGAAGCAGAAAACCTGTATTTAAAACAAGAACTAAAACTTGATAATAATTTTGAAGAAATTATAGGGAGTAGTACTTCGTTAAAGAAAATACTAAAACAGGTTGAGCAAGTTGCAAAAACCGATTCTACGGTATTAATTCTAGGAGAAACAGGTACAGGTAAAGAGTTAATAGCTAAAGCTATTCACAAAGCCAGTGATAGAGCAAATAAACCACTTGTAAAAGTAAATTGTGCGTCTCTACCTTCAGAATTAATTGAAAGCGAACTTTTTGGGCATGAAAAAGGCTCTTTTACAGGTGCTATAAATAAAAAAATAGGCCGTTTTGAGCTGGCCGATGGTGGTACTATTTTTCTTGATGAAATAGGCGAGCTGCCTATAGATATGCAAACACGTTTACTAAGAGTATTACAAGAAAATGAGTTTGAACGTGTAGGAGGTGAAAAAACAATAAAAGTAGATGTAAGAGTATTGGCTGCAACAAATAGAGATTTAGTTAAGTTTGTATCAGATGGTAAATTTAGGCAAGATTTGTATTATAGATTAAATGTATTTCCTATAACATGCCCACCATTAAGAAATAGACAAGATGATATTCCAGATTTGGTTAATCATTTTATTACTAAATACAACCATAAAGTACAGGGTAAAATAAAATCTGTGGGTAGTTTGATTATAGAAAAGCTACTAAAATATAAATGGCCAGGTAATATTAGAGAATTAGAGCATGTAATTGAGCGTGCAGTTATTGTGAGTGTTGGAAGTAAATTGCAAATTGGTAGTTGGTTTCTAGATAATAGTGTTGAGTTGCCCCTTGATGATAAGTTTAAAACCCTAGAAGCTTTTGAAAAAGAATATATTTTAAAAGTTTTAACAGAAACTAATTGGAAAATTAGAGGTAAAAATGGCGCTTCTGAAATTTTAGGTATGAAACCAACCACTTTGGAATCTCGCATTAAAAAACTAGAAATTGCCAAGAAAAATTAATTGTTTTTAACTCTTAAAAACTCCGATATTTCGTGCAACTATGAAATGTCGGAGTTTTTTTATTTAAGTGTTTTAGCTTTTTTTTTAGAGGATAAAAAACTAAAAGCCTATTGGTTAGCAAGTTGTGAATTAATTTAGCCTCTTATTTTACTTTGGCATCTCATTTGCCTTATATATTACTCTCATTAAAAACAACGGTCCCAATTTTTTAATCATTGTTAAAGAAAAATATGAATCAATTTTTACTATCTAAAAAGAGAGGGTTTATGAGAAGATCTTTACTATTATCTGATAAAAAAGCAGTGTGCGATTTAGAGTATCATAAATTGTTAAAAAAAACATATCAGCTATACGATGATCCAGTCATTGTTTTCGATTTAAATAATTACGAAATAGTTACAGCTAACGATGCGTTTTTACAAGTTTTTCAATATGCTTCAGATGATTTCTTGGATTTAAAAATTAATGATTTAGATATTTTTCAGGATGCTGCTAAACTTAAAACCATCATTACCGTATTAAAGGAATATGGGTTTCTAAAGCAACATGTGCTTCAAATTAATTCTAAGAGAACGGTATTATTTAATGCGATTGTAGAATCTGGTAATGATGAATTGTACGCCTTATGTATGTTAAAAGATATTACAGAAAAGAAAGATGTTGAAAATGTAAATTTTTTATATGAGCAACAATTTGGTAAAGATTTTTTTTCAAAACGTATTTCTGATAGTGAGGGGAAATATAATGAGTTAATAGAAAATGCTATTGCGGCCTCTACCACAACTACAGATGGAGAAATTGTATATGCAAACAAAACCTATGCAAATATGTTTGGTTTTGAAACTGCTGATGAGATAATTTCTAAAAATGTTAATGGAAATACCGACAGTTCTTTTCGTTGGAAAAATCCATTAAAAAGGCAATTATTATTAAGAAAACTTAATAAGAAAGGTTTAGTTGATAAATTTACATGCACATTTATAAATAATAAAGGTGAAGACGTTTATATTTTGCTTACTGCTAAATTATCAAATAATTTAATTTACAGCATATCTGTTGATATAACTAAAGAAGTTGAGGTAAAGAAAATTGTAAAAGATAACCAAGAGCGGTTTAAAGCTTTATATGATAATGCTGTAGCAGCCTTAATTAGAACCGATGCTAAAAACGAAAAAGTTATTGAAGCTAATAAAGCGGCTGCCTTTTTGTTTGGATACGAATCCATAAATGAATTTAAAGAAAAATTTACTGTTGATCATTTTATAAAACCACCCTTATATTCGTTTTTAGAACAGCTTAAAAAATATGGTCGTTTAGAAAAGCGAGAAATACATTGTAAAGCAAAAGATGGGCAAGAATTTTGGATTGAGGCTTCATTAAAATTAAATAAAGAAAATGCCTTTATAGATTGGGTATGTATCGATATTACTTCAAAAAAACAAATGGTTTTGGAGCTGGATTTAGCTAATGAGAAAACAGAGAAAAATGAAGTTTTATACCGTGGTCTTTTTGATAATTTAAGCGCAGGTGTTGTTGTGCATGCAAACGACACTTCTATAGCCATGGCTAATAATAGAGCTTCAGAATTACTAGGAGTAACACTAGATCAATTACAGGGTAAAACAGCCATGGATAAAGATTGGTTTTTTACAGATTTTAATAATATCAAATTACCTATTGATAAATATCCAGTAAATATTATAAAACAAACAAAGGCGCCAATTAAAGATTTTATAGCTGGTGTTAATAGGCCAAAAACGAAAGATAAAGTTTGGTTAATGGTAAATGGCTTTCCTGTTATAGATAAATCAGGCGAAATAACAGAAATCGTAATAAGTTTTGTTGATTTTACAGATCGAAAAGTAGCCGAAGATAATCTTATTGAAGCTAAAGAAAAAGCAGAACAAAGTGATAGGCTAAAATCGGCATTTTTAACAAATATGAGCCACGAGATACGAACCCCAATGAATGGTATTCTCGGATTTACAAATCTTTTAAAAGATACTAATATATCTGGCGCAGAACAGCAAGAGTATATTAAAATAATTGAGGAAAGCGGCGATAGAATGCTTAAAACTATTCAGGATATTATTGATATTTCAAAAATAGAAAGTGGTGTTGTTAAATTGAATTATTCAAAAGTAAATTTAAATGAAAAATTAAATTATTTACACGATTTTTTTAAGATTGAAGCAAATAGTAAAGGACTTGATATTTTCTATGAAAATGAGTTGTTAAATAATAACCTAGTTATTAATTCTGATAAACATAAGATAACCTCGATTTTAACAAAATTAATTAAAAATGCCATTAAGTATACCAATAAAGGCAGTATAACTTTTGGTTGTAAACTTGCAAATGTTGCAGGCGAAAAAATGATAGAGTTTATTGTAAAAGATACAGGAATCGGGATTGCAGAAGATAAGAAAAAAATTATTTTTGATCGATTTATTCAAGCCGATATGAGTGATAATAGAGTTTATGAGGGGTCTGGTTTAGGCTTGTCTATAGCTAAAGCTTACGCTGATATGCTTTATGGAAAAATATTAGTTGAAAGTAAAATAGGTAAAGGCTCGGAGTTTCGTTTTGTTTTACCGTATGAATGTGTTGATGAAAAGATTGATATAATAAACAGAAGCAATAATAATTTTAGTGATATTAAGAAGTTGAAAATACTTGTTGTTGATGATGAGAATTTTGTAAGAACTTTTCTCGGGATTTTACTTAAAGATATTAGCAAAGAGATGTTGTATGCCACAGATGGTCTTGAGGCTATAGAAATTGCAAAGGAGCACTCAGATATTGATTTAATTTTAATGGATATTAGAATGCCAGGAATTGATGGCTTTGAGGCAACGAAAAGTATAAGAGAGTTTAATAAAGATTCACTTATAATTATACAATCTGCATTTGTTGAAAATGGCGTCTATGAAAAAGCTAAAGAAGTGGGTGCTGATAATTATGTTACAAAACCAATAATAAAACAAAAGCTGTTTAGTATTTTAAGAGAGAAGTTTTCAGAATAAGTAATAAGTTAATTTAAAACAATTTAGTTTGGGTTATTGTGTTTTAAATTATATAACGAAATAGGTATTTGAGAGTATCCCTATTTCTTTTTAGCGAAGAGCGCAAGGTGAGAGACTGCGCTCTTCTTTTTTTTAAATCGATAAGATGAATTGGATTTAGGCTAAATTAAAGGTTAAAAATACGTTGCAAAAATAATATGTAATAATTAAAATGTTAATTAGCCTAAATTAAAAACTACGATATTTAGTAACTACACGAAATATCGTAGTTTTTAATTAATTTTAATCAGGATTAAAATATTTTTACAAAATTTAATTAACTGATTTATAATATTTTATAAGTTTTTTTCATCACTTTATAGTTTTGGCACCAAAGTTGCTTATATATTGTAGTAATTATTCCTATTTAGATATTAATAGCTAAAATTAAAATTTGAGGAGTGCTATAGTTTGGGACTACTTAACTCTTCAAATTAAAAGTTGTATTGAGAGTTACAACTTTATTAATCTTTTAAGATGAGCGCAAGGTGAGAGACTGCGCTCTTCTTCTTTTTATAACCTTTCTTAAAACATTTAAACATTATTATTCGTTTTATAGTTATACCAAAAATTTATTCTACCTTGTTAAAACTTCCATTAAAAATTTACTATGGTATAATGTGTTTCATAATTACAAATTAAAATTCGCCTTTTATTTTGTAGACCAAAAAGTAAATTTTCAACATGAATAATTATGAAATTATGAAAAATTTATACATTTTAATTTTAGCCGTTTTTATAGTTTCCTGCATTAAATTAAAAGAGTCCAATGACGCTAATTTGGCTAAAGTTAATAATTGGGCATTTAACAGCTTTAATAAGGTAGATAATCTCAATCCTATACTAGTCCCTTCTTTTAGTTTAAAATTCGCTTGTCCTTTATCTGAAACAGAAGTTTTTTGGGAAAGTAGAAACGTTTTAAATCCTTCGGCTATTTTGAAAGATAATAAAGTGTTTTTATTTTATAGAGCGCAAGATTCATCAGGGACATCTAGAATTGGTTTGGCAGTAAGTGTTGATGGTCTTCATTTTAAAAAAAAACCATCACCTGTGATATTTCCAGATGATGATTTTATGAAAATTTATGAGTGGAACTATAAAAAGTTTTTAAAAGATAAAGATTTTGAAGATTGTAAAGATTGTTATTTTGATGGAATTGAAGACCCAAGAATAGTAATGAATAATGAAGGTACTTATGTTATGACTTATACGGCATATGATGGGAAAACGGCTCGTTTAAGTGTAGCTTCCTCTAAAGATTTAACCAACTGGACAAAACATGGTTTGGCATTTAAAGATGATGTCTATAAAGATCTTTGGACTAAATCTGGGGCTATTGTCATAGAAATGAAAGATGGTAAGCCAATAGCGAAAAAGATTGATGGAAAATATTGGATGTATTTTGGTGATACTAATATTTTTTTAGCAAATTCAGTAGATTTAATCAACTGGGAAGTTTGTGAAAACGAGGAGTCTAACCATAGAATTTCTGTTTTAAATCCAAGAATGGGATATTTTGATAGCAGACTTGTAGAACCAGGACCTTATGCTTTATTTAAAAACCAAGGTATTTTATTAATATATAATGGAAGTAATGCTGCAAATTTTAATGATACTAACTTACCAAAATTTTCTTACGCAGCAGGACAAGCCCTTTTTGATAAAGATGTGCCTTATAAATTAATAGATAGAACGAAAGGCTATTTTATATACCCAGATAAGGATTATGAGAAAATTGGTGAAGTAAATCAGGTTTGTTTTGTTGAAGGTTTAGTTAAAAAACAGAATAAGTGGTTTTTGTATTATGGCACAGCAGATTCTAAAATTGCTGTAGCAGTGAGTGAAGATTAAATTAATTATATTAAAAAAGCGCATTAGTTAGATGCGCTTTTATGGAGTAACCCGAGTGATATTTTTAATTTGGCTTATTGACTAACTCAAGTAATTAAATAATTGTGGATTGCCCCAGGTGGATGTTGGTAAAATTTAAGTTGGTTTCATCAGGATTATTTATAAAATCTTCTATAAAATCCCCAACTTTAGTGGTGGTAATATTATCGTATTTAGTATTTAAATCTGGTGTGGTAATATGTAGTTTTAATGATTTATCAACCCCTTCTCTCAATAAAGAAGCTTCATCATCTAAACCAAAATGGTCTAATAGCATGGCAGCTGATAAAATAGAAGCTATAGGGTTAGCAATGCCTTTATTAGTAGCTCTGGTGTATGCACCATGAATGGGTTCAAACATTGCGTGATCTTTACCTATAGATGCAGAAGCTAATAAGCCAATAGAACCTACAATTACGCTGGCTTCTTCTGATAAAATATCTCCAAACATATTTTCAGTTAAAATAACATCAAACTGTTTTGGGTTAATAATAAGCTCCATTGCCGCTTTGTCAATAAACATGTAGTTTGTTTTTACATTAGGATATTGAGTTGCTAATTCTTGAACAACTCTACGCCAAAGTCTAGAGCTTTCTAAAACATTTGCTTTGTCAACTAAAGTAAGTTTTCGTTTTCTTGCTTGAGCAGCTTGAAAAGCTAAATGTGTGATACGCTCAATTTCATCGCGTGTATATTCACAAATATCTGAGGCTTTATTACCATCCTCACTTAATTTTTTTTCACCAAAATAAATACCACTTGTTAATTCTCTATATATAAGAATATTAGTCTCTTTAATTTGGCTTTTCTTTAAAGAAGATTTGTTTAGTAAATCTTCATAAGCAATTACAGGTCTGATGTTAGCAAATAAATCTAGAATTTTACGAAGCCCTAAAAGCCCTTGTTCTGGACGTACTTTAGCGTTGGTATCTAAATCATAAGAGGTATTACCAATAGCTCCGAATAAAATAGCATCTGCTTTTTTACATATGCTAATAGTTTCATCAGGTAGAGGATTTCCTGTTTTATCAATAGCCGAAGCACCAACAAGTCCGTAATTAAAAGTAAATACATGATTAAATTCCATAGCAATAGCTCTCAAAACCTTAACGGCTTGAGCTGTAACCTCTGGGCCAATACCATCTCCTGGTAAAACGGCAATATTTAATTTCATTTACTTTAGTTTAAGCAGAAATAATTTCTTTGTATACTTTGCTATTTTCTATAATTTGATGAATATCATTATCAACCACTTCCTTTTTTTTATCGGCAAAATCTAAAAATTTTGTATAGATTTCGTCTAATTGAAGCTTTGTTAATTCATATCCAATATTTTTTGCTCGGTATGCTAATGCGGCTCTACCACTTCTAGCTGTTAAAACGATAGCGGACTCTGTTACACCAACATCTTTAGGGTCAATAATTTCGTAAGTTTCACGATTTTTTATTACCCCATCTTGATGAATACCAGAACTGTGGGCAAATGCATTTGCACCTACAATGGCTTTATTAGGTTGGGTATAAATTCCCATACTATCCGAAACTAGTTGACTAATACCATAAAGCATTTGGGTTTGAATTCTAGTATCTAGGTTTAAATAAGGATGCTGTTTTAAAATCATAACCACTTCTTCCAAAGCAGTGTTTCCAGCGCGTTCTCCAATACCATTTATGGTACATTCAATTTGTCTAGCTCCATTAATTACTCCCTCAATAGAATTTGCAGTAGCCAATCCTAAATCGTTATGGCAATGGCAAGATAAAATAGCTTTATCAATACCATTTACGTTTTCTTTTAAGTATTTTATTTTGGCTCCGTACTCACTTGGCAAACAGTATCCAGTTGTGTCTGGAATATTTAAAACAGTAGCTCCAGCTTTTATGACAGCCTCGCAAACTCTAGCTAAATATTCATTATCAGTTCTACCTGCATCTTCCGCATAAAACTCTACATCCTCAACAAAAGACTTAGCATATTTTACAGCTTTCACAGCGCGATCAATGATGTCCTCTTGAGTTGATTTGAATTTATGTTTAATATGAGAATCTGAGGTTCCAATACCTGTATGTATTCGGGGTATTTTAGCATATTTTAAAGCTTCAGCAGCTACCTTGATATCATTTTCAACTGAGCGTGTTAAACCACAAACCGTAGCGTGTTTTACAATTTTAGCAATTTCTTCAACTGATTTAAAGTCGCCAGGACTAGAAACCGGAAACCCCGCTTCAATAATATCAACACCTAAAATATCAAGTTGTTCGGCTATAATTATTTTTTGCTCAGTATTTAGCTTACAACCAGGTACTTGCTCTCCATCTCTTAGTGTTGTATCAAAAATTTGAACTTTATTATCAGACATTTATTAAAATATATTTTCTTATTGTTCTACGAAGTTATATTTTGGTTATCGAAAAAGAGAATTCAACGTTATATTATTACGATGTTTAACTTAGTAATAATTAATTTAAAATACTGTAAATCAATATTTTATTATTGTTTTTATAACTATGACAAAAGAGCAAAAAGATAATTTGTTTATATTAGTAAAGTCCTTGTCAAAATCTGAAAAAAGACAATTCAAACTTTATGTTGGAAGATTAGGGGTAAATGAAGACTCTAAATTTTTAACGTTATTTAATATTCTTGATAAATTATCAGTTTATGATGAATCGACAATTTTAAAAAAGGGTATTGTTAAAAAACAGCAGCTTTCAAATTTAAAAGCGCATTTATATAAACAAATTTTAATAAGCTTAAGACTCAATCCTTCGCATCAAAATATTAGAATTCAAATTCGTGAACAACTTGATTTTGCAACAATACTTTACCACAAAGGATTATACAAACAGAGTTTAAAAATATTAGATAAAGCTAAAACTTTAGCCATTTCTCATGAAGAAAAAAATGTGGCTTATGAAATTGTGGAACTTGAAAAAGTTATTGAATCTCAATATATTACAAGAAGTTTAAGTAATAGAGCTGATGAGCTAACTATACAAGCCAAAGAGCTTAGTTTGCAAAATGTTTTAGCTAGTAAATTATCCAATTTATCACTTCAATTATATGGATTATTTTTAAAAACCGGCTATATTAAGAATGATGAAGAGCATCAAATAATTACCAATTATTTTAATGATAGACTCCCAAAATATGATATTAATAAACTTGGATTTAGAGAAAAACTCTGGCTTTATAAATCGTATTTATGGTACAGTTTTTTAACTGTCGATTTTTTATCTTGTTATAAATATGCATCAAAATGGGTTAGTTTATTTTACGAAAACAAAGATCAAATTATTTTAAACCCAGTCTTTTTTTTAAGAGGAAATCATTATTTATTAGAAACACTTTTTTATTTAAGACAGTACGAAAAATTTAAAGAAACTTTGCTTCAACTTGAAGCTATTACTAAGGAAAGTTGGTTTCCTTTAGATGATAATAATGAAAGTTTAGCTTTCCTTTTTATTTATAATAATAAGTTTAATCTCCATTTTATGGAAGGCAGGTTTAAAGAAGGTTTGCCTCTTATTGATGAGCTTTTAGAACGTTTAAAAAAATATAACAACCGTATTGATGAGCATCACATTATGGTGTTTTATTACAAAATAGCAAGTATGTATTTTGGTGCTGGAGAAAATAAAAAATGTATTAAATTTTTAGAAAAAATTATTAGTAATAAGTCTTTACAAATGCGTGAAGATTTGCTTTGTTTTGCTAGAATTTTAAATCTTGTTGCTCATTATGAAGCCGGTCTAGATTACCATTTGGATGTTTTAATTAAGAGCACTTACAAGTTTTTGATTAAAATGGAAGATTTGTATGAAGTTCAAAAAGAGTTTATAAAATTTTTAAGAGGTTTGGGGGATATTTATCCACACGAAGTGAGAGAAGAATTTGTGAAACTTCACAAAAAATTAAAAGAATTTGAGAACGACCCTTATCAAAGTCGTGCCTTTTTATATCTAGATATTATCTCGTGGTTGGAGTCTAAAATTCAAAATAAACCAATAGATTTAGTGATACAAGAAAAGTTTTTAATTAGCCAAAACCATTTATAAATTTAAAATTTTAATCAAAAAAATTTGGATATTAACTTTTTCTGAACGAATATTTGCACTCACAAAGTTCAAGCACTTACTGAAATGTTATCAAGAAAGGCGGAGGGATTAGACCCTATGAAGCCTTAGCAACCCTTTACTTGTAAAGAAGGTGCTAAATTCTACTTAAGTTCTAAAAATAATTTAGAGTTTTAGATAGATAACCTAACGAAATTACAGAAAGTAATTTCTATATTCTTTTTAACATTTTTCTATTAAGTACGCTTTCATAAGCGCATTTGGCTTTTTAATTAATTTATTAATAAAAAAAATTAGAAAAATGAGTACACAAAAATTAGCAACAAACGCATTACATGCAGGACATGATTTCGCAGCAAATGGAGGAGCAAGAGCCGTTCCTATTTATCAAACAACATCTTATGTTTTTAATAATTCAGATCATGCCGCAAACTTGTTTTCACTCAAAGAATTAGGGTTTATTTATACACGTTTAAATAACCCAACTAACCAAATTTTGCAGGAACGTTTAGCAACCATTGAAGGTGGTGTTGGAGCTGTAGTTTTTGCTTCAGGTACATCGGCTATTTCAACTGGATTATTAACACTTTTAAAAGCTGGCGACCATATTGTTGCTTCAAGCAGTTTGTATGGAGGTACTTATAATTTATTAAATGTAACACTACCACGTTTGGGTATTACAACAACTTTTGTAGATGCTGATAATCCTGAGAATTTTGCAGCTGCCGTACAACATAATACACGTGCTTTTTTTGTAGAATCTTTAGGAAATCCAAAATTAGATGTTTTAGATATTGAAGCTATTGCAAAGCATTCTAAAGCAGCAGGTGTGCCATTTATTGTAGATAATACGGTTGCTACCCCTGCTTTGTTAAATCCCATAAAACATGGAGCTAATATTGTTATTCACTCCTTAACAAAATATATTGGTGGTCAAGGAAATTCATTAGGAGGTGCTATAATTGATGGTGGTAATTTTGATTGGGCTAATGGGAAATTTCCCGAATTCACCCAGCCTTCCGCAGGTTATCATGGTTTAAAATATTATGAAACTTTAGGAGCTTCTTCCTATACATTTAAATTAATTCTTGAAGGTCTACGAGATTTTGGAGGTGCTTTAAGCCCTACAAATGCTTTTAATATCATTCAAGGATTAGAAACACTTTCTGTTAGAATCAAACAACACAGTGAAAATGCTTTAGCATTAGCAAAATGGTTAGAAGCACAAGATGAAGTAGCTTGGGTAAATTATCCTGGTTTAGAAAGTAGTAATTATAAAGGCTTAGCTAAAAAATATTTGCCTAATGGTCAGAGTGGAATTGTTACCTTTGGCGCCAAAGGTGGTTTTGATGCAGCAAAAGCTATTGCAGATAACACTAAATTATTTTCATTATTAGCAAATATTGGAGATACAAAATCATTAATTATTCACCCTTCTAGTACAACACATCAACAATTAAATGAAGTAGAACAACAATCTGCAGGAGTAACTTCAGATTTAATTCGTTTATCAGTTGGAATCGAAGATTTAGAGGATTTAAAAGCTGATTTGAAAGCTGCTTTCGCAACCATATAATAAAATAAGTTAATTGAAGCATTTATTGCAACATATCATCATTAAAAACTTTACTACACAAAGTAAAGTCTTAATCCTAGAGATAAAATTGAGTTATCAAATTTTTGGGAAAGCTTTAGGTTCTGCGCCTGTTATACTTGTAAATCATGCGCTAACTGGTAACAGTAATGTTGCAGGCGAAAATGGCTGGTGGAAAGATTTAGTAGGAGCAGATAAAGTTATCGATACCAATCTTTACACCGTTGTAGCTTTTAATATTCCAGGAAATGGGTTTGATGGTTTTGTAATTGAAAACTACAAAGATTTTGTTGCCAGAGATATAGCAAAACTGTTTTTAATAGGCTTAAACAAATTAAAATTAGGCAAACTATTTGCAACAATTGGAGGTTCCTTAGGTGGTGGAATTGCATGGGAAATGGCGGTATTACAACCTGATTTCACAGAGCATTTAGTTGTAGTGGCTACCGATTGGAAATCGACTGATTGGCTGATTGCAAATTGTCAAATACAAGAGCAGTTTCTGCTAAATTCTAAAAACCCTGTTCACGATGCAAGAATGCATGCAATGTTATGTTACAGAACACCTGAATCTTTTAAAGAGCGATTTCAACGATCAAAAAATGAAGATTCAGAAATTTTTAATGTAGAAAGTTGGTTGTTGCATCACGGAAAGAAATTACAAGAACGTTTTCAACTTTCAGCTTATAAATTAATGAATCAATTGCTAAAAACGATTGATGTTACTAAAAACCGAAAATCTGATTTAAATGTTTTGGAAGCCATTCAGGCTAACATACATATCATTGGCGTTGATTCTGATTTATTTTTTACAGCTGAAGAAAATAGGCAAACTCATAAGCAATTGGCAGTAACGCATGCAAATGTTACTTACAATGAAATTAATTCGGTACATGGACATGATGCGTTTTTAATGGAATATGAGCAATTAGAAAAAATTGTAGAAGGCATATTTGTACCAGATTCAAAAAAGAAAAAAATGAAAGTATTAAAGTTTGGAGGAAAATCTTTAGCTAATGGAGAAGGCTTAAATAAAGTGATTTCTATCATCGAAAATAAAGTAAATGCTGGAGAAAAAATAACAGTTGTAGTTTCAGCTCGTGGTAATGCTACCGATGAGCTTGAAGACATTCTTAATAAAGCCCATAAAGGATTAGATTATAAAAATGATTTTGAATTTTTTAAAAATTATCAAAAAGAGCCATTAAGTACGATTGATTTTTCAGAAGAATTTTCAGTTTTAGAAAAATTATTTGAGGGTGTAAGTTTATTAAGGGATTTTAGTAAAAAAACTAAAGATGAAATTTTAGCACAAGGCGAATTATTATCTGTTAAGATAGTATCAGAATTATTGAAGTTAAAAGCTATTAAAGCGAAAGCTACAGATGCTAGAAAACTTATAAAAACGGATGGTAATTTTGGGAATGCTAAACCAATAGCACAACTTTCAAAAGATAATATTAAGGGGTATTTTAAAATAAATAGTAGCAATACCGTTCATATTGTTACGGGTTTTATAGCCTCAAACACCGATAACGAAACCACAACTTTAGGTAGAAATGGTAGTAATTATACAGCGGCTTTATTAGCAAATTATTTAGATGCTGAAGAGTTGCAAAACTACACACATGTAAGTGGTATTTATACAGCAAACCCGGATTTTGTCGAGGATGCTCAAAAAATAAGAGAGCTGTCATTTAGTGAAGCTAACGAGTTGGCCAATTTTGGAACCACAGTATTACATGCAAAAACCATTATTCCGTTAGTTGAAAAAAACATCAACTTACGTATTTTAAACACCTTTAATTCGGATGATGAGGGCACTTTAATTACAGCTAAACCAAACTCAAAAGAGGTAACATCATTATCCGTTTTAGATAATGTGGCACTTTTAAATTTAGAAGGTAGAGGTTTGTTGGGTAAAAGTGGTGTGGATGCCAGAATTTTTGGTGCATTAGCCAATAAAGATATTAGTGTAAGCATCATTTCTCAAGGATCTTCTGAAAGAGGTATTGGTCTTATTATTGATGCAGACCAAGCTACCCAAGCTGTTATTGCATTAGAACGCGAGTTTGAAAAAGATTTTTATTCTCAAGATGTTAATAAAATTGATGTGGTAGATGATGTGGCTGTAATATCCATTATTGGTATTGAATTAAGTTCATTTCATAAACCATTTAATGCCCTTATAAAAAATCAAATTACACCTTTACTTTTTAATAATACGGTAACGGGTAGAAATGTGAGTTTGGTAGTTAAAAAGAGTCAGCTTCATAAAGCTATGAATGTTATTCATGGTGAGATTTTTGGTATTTCTAAAAAAGTAAACATTGCTATTTTTGGTCATGGATTAGTTGGAAGTGCGTTGATAAATCAGATTTTAAAGTCTAAAAACGACATTGAAAAACGTAAAGGAATCCATCTAAATGTATTTGCTATTGCAAATTCTAAACAACTTCTTTTAAATAAAAAAGGTGTTGATTTAAATTGGAAATCGGATATAAAAACAATTCAGACTAAAAGTTCTATTGATGATATTATTGCTTTTGCAAAAGCAAATCACATGGAAAACTTAATTGCTGTTGATAATACAGCGAGTTCAAATTTTTATCAAAATTATATACCTTTGGTAGAAGCTGGTTTCGATTTGGTGTCTTCAAACAAAATAGCCAATACTATTACTCATGATTTTTATAAAGAATTACGAGTGAAATTAAAGGATAATAATAAACAGTATCTATACGAAACTACAGTTGGTGCAGGTTTACCTTTAATTGATACCATTAAGTTATTACACGAATCGGGTGAAAATATTACTAGAATTCGTGGTGTATTTTCTGGGACATTGAGTTATTTATTTAATAATTTCTCAGTGCAGAATAAACCTTTTAGTACCATTATTCAGGAAACAATTGATAAAGGTTTTACCGAACCAGACCCAAGAGAAGATTTTTCTGGAAATGATGTGGCTAGAAAATTATTAATTTTAGCAAGAGAGTTAGATTTGCAAAATGAATTTGAAGATGTTTCTGTTCAAAATTTAATTCCAGAAGCGTATCAGAATATTTCTGTAGACTCTTTTTTAAATCAGTTAGAAGTTCTTGATGATGAATTTCAGAATATAAAACAGAATCAAGAAACAGGTCATGTATTACGATATGTTGGGGATTTATCAGGTGATTTGTCACTGGATAAAGGGCATTTAGAAGTAAAATTAGTATCTATTCCAGAAGATAGTACTCTAGGGCATGTAAAAGGTAGTGATGCTATTTTTGAGATATTTACTGAAAGTTACGGTGAACAACCTATAGTGATTCAAGGAGCAGGAGCAGGAGCGGAGGTTACAGCTCGTGGTGTTTTTGGAGATATTTTAAGATTGTCTAAACATATAAATTAGTTTGTAACACTGATTCAGTTGAAGTGTGATAATAATTTTGAAGAAATAATTCAGCCAGTAATACACGAATCTTTTAAAAGTAAAACATTTTTTGAATTCGTGGCCAAACAAAATTAAATGAGCGAGAATAAGAAGAAATTTGAAACAGAAGCGATTCGGACACAACTAGAACGGACTGATTTTTTAGAACATAGTGCACCATTATATTTAACTTCTAGTTTTGTTTTTGAAGATGCTGAAGATATGCGTGCATCATTCACTGAAGAAAAGCAACGAAATATATATAGTCGTTTTACAAATCCAAATACATCAGAATTTGTTGATAAAATTTGTAAAATGGAAGGAGCGGAAAGTGGTCATGCTTTTGCTACAGGGATGGCAGCGGTGTTTTCAACTTTTGCGGCTTTATTAAATAGTGGTGATCATATTGTATCTGCGCGCTCAGTGTTTGGTTCTACACACACATTATTTACAAAGTTTTTACCTAAATGGCAAATTACAACCAGTTATTTTAATATTAACGAGCCAGAAACTATTGAACGTTTTATCACGTCAAATACAAAAATATTATATGCAGAGTCTCCAACAAACCCAGCTATCGATATTATCGATTTAGAGTTATTAGGAAACATCGCAAAAAAGCACAACCTTATTTTAGTAATAGATAATTGTTTTGCAACACCCTACATACAACAACCTATTAAATATGGAGCGCATCTAGTTATTCATTCGGCTACCAAGTTAATTGACGGACAAGGTCGTGTTTTAGGTGGCGTTACCGTTGGGAGAGCCGATTTAGTAAGAGAAATTTATTTGTTTTCTAGAAATACAGGTCCTGCATTATCACCTTTTAATGCTTGGGTTTTATCTAAAAGTTTAGAAACTTTAGCCGTAAGAGTTGATAAACATTGTGAAAATGCATTAAAAGTGGCTGATTTTTTAGAAAATCATCCTAAAATAAATTGGGTAAAATATCCGTTTTTAAAATCGCATCCACAATACGAAGTGGCTAAAAAACAAATGAAATTAGGGGGCAATATTGTTGCTTTTGAAGTAAAAGGTGGTATTGAAAAAGGACGTAATTTTATTAATGCGATAAAAATGTGTTCGC
This sequence comes from Flaviramulus sp., assembly GCA_030731745.1. Taxonomy (GTDB): domain Bacteria; phylum Bacteroidota; class Bacteroidia; order Flavobacteriales; family Flavobacteriaceae; genus JANQTJ01. The sequence goes on from JANQTJ010000012.1 coordinate 19,081, forward strand.
TTTCTGCTAATTTAGGTGATACGAGAACTATTGTAACACATCCCGCATCTACAACACACAGCAGTTTAGCAGAAGCAGACAGATTAGTGGTAAATATTACGGATGGTTTAGTGCGTGTTTCAGTTGGTTTGGAACATGTAGATGATATTATTTCGGATTTGGAGCAGGCGTTAAATTAGTATATATTAGCATCATGCTATCCAAAAAAACTAAATACGGTTTAAAAGCACTTACTTACATTGTCAGAAATGCAAGTGACGTACCTGTTCAAGTTGGAGCTATTGCCAAAGGTGAGCAAATACCTCAAAAATTTTTAGAGAGCATATTACTTACCTTAAGAAAAGCTGGTATTTTAGGATCAAAAAAAGGTAAGTATGGTGGGTACTATTTAAGAAAACAACCTTCTGAAATTTTGATGACAGAAGTGATGCGTGTTCTAGAAGGACCAATTGCTATGGTTCCTTGTGTTAGTTTAAATTTTTATGAAAAATGTCATGATTGCCCTGATGAGGTTTCTTGTAGTGTACATAAACTTATGATCCAGGTGCGTGATAGTACTTTAAATGTATTTAAAAACACAACCTTAGCTGACTTATCCAGTAATTAATACTGCGGATTTATCAATTCAATTGCTTTTTATTAATTCTTTTTCTTTTTTTATTCTATAAAATTCAATTATTCTAAAAAAGTATTAAAACTGTTTGTGCTTTAATAATAAGTTTTATATTTGTATTTCCTATTAAATCGATAGGATTAATATTAAATATTTTTTAAATGATTATTGATAGCGTTTTAACTAGACATACAAAACAAGAAAAAACATCAGACTTAACTGATAAGCCCAACGAAAAACTTAAAAGAAGTTTAGCGAAAACAATAAGTTGGAGAATTGTTGGGACACTTGATACGGTTTTAATTTCTTGGTTAATAACAGGTACTTTAGCTTTAGCTTTTTCAATTGGTTTAGTAGAATTGGTTACCAAAATGGTACTGTATTTTTTTCATGAGCGTGCTTGGAATAATATAAAATGGGGGAAATAATCATGGACAAGAATATAATAGATGAATTAAATATTCAATACAAAAAAGCCTTACCTAATGAAATTATCAAAAAGGCTTTTGAACTCAGTAATGAAGCTGTTGTAACTACAAATTTTAGGCCTTATGAATCAGCTATACTTCACGCCGTAAGTAATGTAAATTCTAAAATACCAGTTGTATGGTGTGACACCGGTTACAATACGCCGCAAACGTATAAACATGCCGAGGTTTTAATAGCGGATTTAGGTTTAAACATTTTTTTATATGTGCCAAAACAAACGGTCGCACATCGTGATGTGGTTATGGGAATTCCAAGTATTGACTCTCCGGAACACAGTTTATTTACTGAACAGGTAAAGTTGGAGCCTTTTAAACGTGCTTTGGAATTTCATAAACCAAAAGTTTGGTTCACAAACTTGCGCCAAGGACAAACTTCCTTTAGAGATAGTATCGGAATTTTTAGTTTAAGTAAAGATGACGTTTTAAAAGTAAGTCCTTTTTATTACTGGTCTGATGAAAAATTAGACACATATTTAGTAGAGAATAATTTACCAAACGAGTTTAAATACTTCGATCCAACAAAAGCTTTAGAAAACAGAGAGTGTGGTTTACATGCTTAAGAAAATTGATGAAATAAATATGGCTAATAAAGATACATCACACATAAATTCGCTTGAAAATGAAGCGATATATATCATAAGAGAAGTAGCTGCACAGTTTGAAAAACCAGTGCTGTTATTTTCAGGAGGAAAAGATTCTATCACTTTAGTTCGGTTAGCAGTAAAGGCTTTTTATCCTGCAAAAGTCCCGTTCCCTTTAATGCATATTGATACAGGTCATAACTTTCCTGAAACTATTGAGTTTAGAGATCGTTTAGTAGAAGAATTAGGTTTAGACCTAATTGTTAGAAATGTTCAAGATTCCATTGACGAAGGAAAAGTGAAAGAAGAATCTGGAAGATATTCTAGCAGAAACATGTTGCAAACTACAACCCTATTAGATGCTATTGAAGAATTTAAATTTGATGCCTGTATAGGTGGTGCAAGACGTGACGAGGAAAAAGCGAGAGCTAAAGAACGTATTTTTTCAGTGCGTGATGATTTTGGACAATGGGATGAAAAAAACCAACGTCCAGAGTTGTTTGATATGCTAAATGGTCAAATAGATCACGGACAAAATGTACGTGTTTTTCCTATTTCAAATTGGACAGAACTGGATGTTTGGTCTTATATCGAAAGAGAAAATATTGAAATTCCTTCTATTTATTTTGCCCACACAAGAGCCACATTTTTACGTGACGGTTTAATTTGGTCTGCTGATGATGAAGTTGTTTATAGAGATGAACACGAAGCGGTTGAAGATCGTTTAGTACGTTTCAGAACCGTTGGAGACATGAGTTGTACTGCAGCTGTTTTATCTGATGCAACAACAATTTCTAAAGTAGTTGAAGAAATTAGGGAATCTACTATTTCAGAACGAGGCGCACGTATTGACGATAAACGTTCAGAAGCAGCCATGGAAAAACGTAAACAACAAGGTTACTTTTAAAAATTTACTAGAGCAGATTTTAATTTAATTAACATGAAAACTTTAAAAAAGGTTAAGGGAATTAGCCAATAGCATAAAAAATGGAAGTATTAAAAATAGCAACAGCTGGGAGTGTAGATGATGGAAAAAGCACCTTAATAGGTCGTATTCTTTACGATACTAAATCATTAACTACAGATAAACTAGAAGCCATTGAAAAAACAAGCAAGCAACGTGGATATGATTATTTAGATTTTTCATTAGCTACTGATGGCTTGGTAGCTGAAAGAGAACAAGGAATTACCATTGATGTCGCACATATTTATTTTTCAACACAAAAGAAAAGTTACATTATTGCTGATACTCCAGGGCATGTCGAGTATACCAGAAATATGGTTACCGGAGCATCAACATCACAAGCAGCCATTATTTTAATAGATGCAAGAAGAGGTGTAATTGAGCAAACAAATCGTCATTTTTTTATTAATAATTTATTGAGAATTAAAGATGTTGTAGTGGCGATCAATAAAATGGATTTGGTAAGTTATTCTGAAGAAATTTACAATAAAATCAAAGCTGATTTTTCAGAATTGATGCGTAAAAGAGATTATCAAGACCAAAAAATCACATTCATTCCGGTAAGTGCTTTAAAAGGCGATAATGTTGTTAATAAATCTAAAAACATGCCTTGGTATAGAGGCGAAGCGTTATTGGAGCATTTAGAGCAACTTGATAAAAAAGATATTTACAATGTAGGTACACCACGTTTTCCTGTGCAATATGTTATCAGACCAAAAACTGAAGATTTTCATGATTTTAGAGGTTACGCAGGAAAAGTTTATGGAGGTGAGTTGAGTGTTGGAGACGATATTATGGTATTACCTTCAAAAACAAAATCTAAAATAAAAGACATTTTTTTCTATGATCAAAAATATCAAACAGCTTCAAGACGCTCATCGGTTACGATAACTTTAGAGAATGATATCAATGTGAGTCGAGGCGATATGATTGTTAAATCTGGCGACTTGCCTATTATCGATAAACAATTTACAGCAACTGTTTGTTGGATGGATGCTCAGCAATTAACTACAGGTGCTAAATACGTGTTACAACATGGCATTAATAAGGTTTTAGCAAAAGTTGATAAGATTAATCATAAAATCAATCCAGATTATTCTGGTATTGAAGAAAATGTTTCTGGTTTAAAAGTAAATGATATTGCTTCGGTTACCTTCAAATTAAATAAACCTATTTTTTACGATCCATTTAAAAATCACAGAACTAATGGGTCTTTCATCCTAATTGATACACAAAATAATAACACCGTAGGCGCTGGCTTTATTCAATAAAAAGAGAATATGCAAAGTTTTAGAACAGAAATTGAAAATCCAGTTATTGAAAAAGATATTATCGAATTAGCTAATAAAATTGAGCTTTTCAATAATGGAAAAATAGACGAAGAAAAGTTTAGAAGTCTGCGTTTAGCTCGTGGTGTTTACGGGCAACGTCAAGAGGGCGTTCAAATGATACGTATCAAATTACCCTTTGGAAAAGTAAAGTGTAATCAACTAAAAAGAATTGCAGACGTATCCGATGAATATTCAAGAGGGCGTTTACATATTACAACACGCCAAGATATTCAAATTCATTATGTAGATTTAAATAGAACACCAGAACTTTGGGCAGAATTAGAGCGAGATGATGTAACCTTAAGAGAAGCTTGTGGGAATACGGTTAGAAACGTCACAGCAAGTGAAACAGCTGGTATAGATATTAATGAGCCTTTTGATGTATCGCCTTATGCAGATGCCTTATTTCGTTTCTTTTTAAGAAATCCAATTTGCCAAGAAATGGGACGAAAGTTTAAGGTGTCTTTTTCATCTTCAGATGAAGATACAGGGTTGTCTTACATGCACGATTTAGGATTTATTGCTAAAATTGAAAATAACGTTCGAGGTTTTAAAGTCATGATTGGTGGTGGTTTAGGCTCACAACCTCGACACGCAGACGTGCTTTACGATTTTCTGCCTTCAGATAAAATTATTCCAGTTATGGAAGGGGTTTTACGAATTTTTGATAGGTATGGAGAACGTAAAAGTCGTGCTAAAGCTAGAATGAAATTTTTAATAAAGGATATTGGTTTAGAGGCTTTCAGAGAGTTAGTCAGCGCAGAGCAAAATGCTATAGAGTTTGATGTGGTAGCTATTAATGCAAATACATTTGAAGCCTCTAAACCAGTATCAGTTAATATGCCAATAGTTGAAATTAAAGACCAAATTGCTTTCAGTTTATGGAAGTCAACCAATATAATTCCGCAAAAGCAAGAAGGTTATGTGGCAATTGGGATTAAAGTGCTTTTAGGAGATTTTTATACGGATAAAGCACGATTGTTGGCGGATTTAGTTGAAAAATATGCTGCAGGAGAAATTCGTTTAACACTACGTCAAAACATATTGATTCCATTTGTTAAAGAAGACTTAATCCCTTTTTTCTATACAGAATTAGATAAACTTGGTTTTGTTGAGGCAGGATATAATAAGGCAGTTGATATTACTGCTTGCCCAGGAACAGATACGTGTAATTTAGGAATTGCAAGCAGTACAGGGATAGCAGATGAGTTGGAACGTGTTATTAAATCTGAATATCCACAATATTTAGAGAATAACGATTTGGTAATAAAAATAAGTGGTTGTATGAATGCTTGTGGGCAACATACTATGGCAAATATTGGATTCCAAGGCATGTCTGTTCGTACACCAAATAAATTAGTGGCACCTGCATTACAAGTATTGTTGGGTGGTGGAAATTTAGGGGATGGTAACGGTGTTTTTGCTGATAAAGTCGCAAAAGTACCTAGTAAAAGAGGTCCAGAAGCATTACGTAGAATTTTGAATGATTTTGAATCCCATGCGGAAGGAAAGAAATTTGTAGATTATTATAAAGAAAAAGGTGAACGTTATTTTTACGATTTGTTAAATGATTTACAGGATGTTACAAATTTAACTCAAGAAGATTTTATCGATTGGGGAACCAATGAAGCCTATGTTAAAGAAATTGGTGTAGGAGAATGTGCTGGTGTTGTTATAGATTTAATAGCTACTTTGTTTTTAGAAAGTGAAGAAAAAATAGAAAATGCCAAAGTATCCTTTGGTAATAAAGTGTATTCAAATGCTATATATCATGCTTATAGTTCTTTGGTTAATTCGGCAAAAGCTTTGCTGTTAGCTGATAATATATCAACAAATACTCAAGCAGGTATTATTTCTCAATTTAATGAGTTTTTTATTGAAAGTGGTAAAATTGATTTAGGGACTTCTTTTCCAGAATTAATTTATCAAATTAATAAACAGGCACCTACTGAGGCATTTGCTATAAAATACATAGAAAATGCGCGTGGTTTTTTACAAAAAGTAAGAGATTTTAGAGAACAAGAAACTAGTATTTCAAATATTTAAACAGTTAATAAAAGGGAATAATGAATTTCAAAACTCCAAAATTAACTGTTGTAGGAGCAGGACCTGGTGATGCAGATTTAATCACTTTAAAAGCGATAAAGGCAATAAAGGATGCAGATGTTATATTATATGATGCGCTAATAAATGAGGCATTATTAGAATACGCATCCAATAATACCGAATGTATTTATGTTGGGAAACGAAAAGGTTGTTATGCCTATCAACAAGATCAAATTAACGAACTTATTGTTGTAAAGGCTATAGAAAAAGGACACGTTGTACGTTTAAAAGGAGGTGATCCTTTTGTTTTTGGAAGAGGTGCCGAGGAAATTGATTATGTAAGACCATTTGGTTTAGAAACCTTTGTGGTTCCTGGTATTTCATCAGCATTAGCAGTTCCGGCTTATCAAGGCATTCCATTAACAAAACGAGGTACTTCAGAAAGTTTTTGGATAGTTACTGCAACCACAAAATCTCATCAATTATCAAAAGATATTTTTTTGGCAGCACAATCAACTGCAACGGTTGTTATTTTAATGGGCATGCATAAATTGGATGAAATTGTAAAAGTGTTTTTAGGAGAAAACAAACAAGAGACTTCGGTAGCCATCATTCAAAATGGTACTACAGAAAACGAAAATGTGGGTATAGGTACCATAAGTTCTATTCAACAAATTGTAAAAGAAAAGCAATTAGCATCACCAGCTATCATTGTAATTGGAGATGTTGTGAAAGAACGCGTTGTATTAAACTCTATTTATAACAAGGTAGCCGTAAACTATTAGATTTTGGAAAGAAATAATTTATACCCTATTTTTTTAAAAACAGTAAATTTAAACATACTCATCATAGGTGGTGGTTTTGTAGCAGAGGAGAAGTTAACGTTCTTATTAAAATCGAGTCCAGATGCATCTGTAATGATGGTATCACCAATGTTTAGAAAAGATACAATATCTTTGTCAAAAAAAGGAAACGTTACCTTAATTATGGATACTTACAAAGAAAAGTATTTAAAAGGAAAGCATATGGTAGTCGCAACGACTGATGTTCCGGAAGTGAATGTGAAAGTTTACAGGCACTGCCGTAAAAGAAGTATTTTAGTAAATGTAGCTGATAATCCACCGTATTGTGATTTTTACATGGGTGGTATTGTTACTAAAGGTAATGTAAAAGTGGCTATTTCCACTAACGGAAAATCGCCAACTACAGCTAAACGTTTACGTCAGTTTTTTGAGGATGTTATTCCTGAGAATATAGACGATTTGGTTAAGAATTTAAACGAATATAGAAAAACAATAAAAGGTAATTTTGAAGAAAAAGTGGAGACACTTAACGAATTTACTAAAGGATTAATTGAGAAAAAGGAATCTTAAAATGATTAAAACAGATATACTTATCATAGGAGCAGGACCAACTGGTTTATTTGCCGTTTTTGAAGCAGGATTGTTAAAATTAAAATGTCATTTAATTGATGCATTGCCACAACCCGGTGGGCAATGTTCAGAGATTTATCCAAAAAAACCAATTTATGATATTCCAGGATTTCCTGAAATTTTAGCTGGCGATTTAACAAAAAACTTGTTAGAACAAGGTAAGCAATTTGAGCCAGGTTTTACTTTAGGAGAACGTGCAGAAACTATACAAAAACAGGATGATGGTTCCTTTATTGTAACAACAAATAAAGGGACTAAACATCAAGCGCCAGTAGTAGCTATAGCAGGTGGCTTGGGATCGTTTGAACCCAGAAAACCAATTATTGAAGGGATTGAGAATTATGAAGATAAAGGTTTAGAGTACTTTATAAAAGATCCAGAGGTATACCGTAATAAAAAAGTAATTATTTCTGGCGGAGGTGATTCTGCTTTAGATTGGAGTATATTTTTAGCTGATATCGCATCATCTGTAACTTTAATTCATAGAAGAAATGAGTTTAGAGGTGCACTCGATTCAGTTGAAAAAGTTAGAGAATTAACACTACTTAATAAAATTAAATTAATTACGCCAGCTGAGGTAACAGCATTACATGGCGATGGAAAAATTGAAGCAGTAACGGTTGTTTCTGATGGAGAAACAAATAAAATAGAAACCGATCATTTCATTCCCTTATTTGGTTTATCTCCAAAATTAGGTCCTATTGGAAATTGGGGATTAGAAATTGAAAAAAATGCTATTAAAGTTGATAATTCCTTAAACTATCAAACTAATATACCTGGCGTTTTTGCCATCGGGGATGTTAATATCTATCCTGAGAAGCTAAAATTGATTTTGTGCGGTTTTCACGAGGCAACTTTAATGTGTCAAGCTGCTTATAGAATTATAAATCCTGGTAAAAAGTACGTTTTAAAATATACAACCGTAAGTGGAATTGATGGTTTTGATGGTACACGAAAAGAAGCTCCCAAAGCAGTGGTTCAATCCATTAATTAAAATCTAATTTAAAAAAAGACCTCAATATTTTTATGAAAAATCAAGGGCAATTTAGATTTACTTTCTTTACAAATAAATATGTTGAAACGCTTGAATTTTACAAGGATAAGCTTGGTTTTAATTTAGAGCATATTTGGGATAGAAATCAAAATGACAAAGGGGCATTGTTTCAAGCAGGCAATGGATTAATTGAAGTTATGAAGTTTCCAAATACACATGAAATTCAGATTTCTGGTTTGGATTATCGAACACCTCAGGGTGTTTTTATGTGTATACAAGTTTGGAATATTGATGAATTATACGATAAATACAAATCAATTAACATACCTTTCAAGCAGGAAATCACAAATCAATCATGGGGTCACAGAAGTTTTTCTATTACAGAACCTAATGGTCTTATTTTATTTTTCTTTCAAGAACAATTTTAAATTATTAAACATTTCAATTATAAGTTTAAGATCATGAAAAGCTATAACGTTTGTTTAAAAGACACCGTTAAAACATTTACAAAAAGATTGTTTTATTCATTGTTTGATTCTAATCAAGAGATAGCCCAAAAAGAGTATTTAGAAAAAACCTTCCTTAAAATTCTTAATAAGTTAGAGATTGAGAATGGAAAAGAAATTTGGAATGTTTTTAAAAAACAACTGCCTAAAATAAGACAAAAGTTAGATTTAGATGCTATTGCTTTTGAAAGTAATGACCCTGCTTCGCATTCTTTGCAAGAAATATATTTGGCCTACCCAGGGTTTCATGCTATTTCAATTTACAGATTGAGCCATGAGCTTCATAATTTAGGTGTTTATATTTTGCCCAGAATGATGAGTGAGTTCATTCATGGCGTTACTGGTATCGACATACATCCAGGGGCTACAATTGGAGATTCTTTTTATATCGATCACGGAACAGGTATCGTAATTGGTGAAACTGCAATTATTGGTAATCAAGTTAAAATTTATCAAGGAGTTACTCTTGGAGGTATTCAAGTATCTAAAGATTTAGCAAAAGTAAAAAGACATCCAACTATTGAAGATCATGTTTGTATTTATGCAAATGCAACTATTTTAGGAGGAGATATTGTAATAGGAGAAAACAGTACAATTGGTGCCAATGTTTGGATAACACAATCGGTTCCAAAAAATTCTTTAGTCACCTATCAAACTAAAATAAAAATAAGACCCAAAAAAAATGGCATTCGAGAATAGCATAATAGGTCAAATTGGAAATACGCCCTTAGTAGAAGCAACACATCTGATAAATAAAAAAGGCGTGCGGTTGTTTTTAAAGTTAGAAGGTAATAATCCTGGTGGAAGTGTGAAGGATCGACCTGCATTTAATATGATTAACCAAGCATTGAAACGTGGTGATATTAAAAGAGGAGACACGCTTGTTGAAGCTACTAGTGGAAATACAGGAATTGCATTAGCTTTTATATCAAAATTATTGGGTTTAAATATGGTGCTTATTATGCCCGAAAATTCAACCGAAGAGCGTGTTAAAACGATGAAGGCTTATGGCGCTGAGGTTATTTTAACTCCTTCTGATATTGGTATTGAAGGTTCCCGAGATTTGGCTTTTAAATTACGTGATGAGAATGGGTATACTCTTTTAAATCAATTTGAAAACAATGATAATTGGAAAGCGCACTATAAAACTACTGGGCCAGAAATTTGGAGAGATACCAAAGGTAAAATTACCCATTTTGTAGCAACCATGGGAACAACAGGAACTATTACTGGTACATCAACCTTTTTAAAAGAACAAAATAAAGATATTACTGTTGTTGGTGCACAACCTGCTGAAGGGGCAAGAATTCCAGGAATTAGAAAATGGTCTCCAGAGTATGTGCCTAAGTTTTTTGATCCAAAAAAAGTAGATATAGTAATTGATGTTTCAGAAGAAGATGCCAAAAAAACAACTCAAAGATTAGCAAAGGAAGAAGGTGTTTTTGCAGGAATGAGTAGTGGTGGTTCTGTATTTTGTGCATTAAAAATAGCAGATCAAATTGAAGAAGGTATTATCATTGCTATTATTTGTGATAGAGGTGATAGGTATTTATCTTCTACTTTGTTTGAATAACAAAAATATAGTTCCTATTTTTGTGCTCTAGTTCATAAATGTATTAATAGTGTTATCAAGAAAGGTAGAGGGAATAGACCCGTTGAAGCCTTGGCAACCCTTTAGCTTTAAAGAAGGTGCTAAATTCTACTAATAATTTTTTAAGATTATTGGAAAGATAACGAAAAGTTTTTTTCACTTTTCTTGATGACAGATAGATGTAAATAATATCAATGTCAAATATAAAACAAGCTTTACAAGATCGTATTTTAGTGCTAGATGGCGCAATGGGTACGATGCTACAAGCTTACAAATTTACCGAAACAGATTTTAGAGGAAATCGTTTTAAAGACTATCCAACGTCTTTACAAGGGAATAACGATTTATTATCTATCACTCAGCCACAAGCTATAAAAGAAATTCATGCTAAATATTTTGAAGCAGGGGCAGATATAGTTGAAACCAATACTTTTTCAGGTACAACTATTGCTATGGCAGATTACCAAATGGAAAATTTAGTATATGAATTAAATTATCAATCAGCTAAAATAGCTAAAGAAGTCGCTGATTTGTTTACGGCTAAAGAACCTCATAAACCACGTTTTGTAGCAGGCTCAATTGGGCCAACAAATCGAACAGCTAGTATGTCTCCAGATGTTAACGATCCTGGCTACAGAGCTGTAACATTTGATGAATTACGATTAGCTTATAAACAACAAGTTGAAGCATTAATTGATGGTGGTGTGGATATTTTATTAGTCGAAACTGTTTTTGATACCTTAAATGCTAAAGCAGCCTTATTTGCAATTGAAGAAGTAAAAGATGATCGAAATTTAGATATACCAATCATGTTAAGTGGTACTATTACAGATGCTTCTGGTAGGACGCTTTCTGGTCAAACTGCTGAGGCTTTTTTAATTTCAGTTTCCCATATCCCATTATTATCTATTGGTTTTAATTGTGCTTTAGGTGCTAACTTATTACAACCACATTTAGAAGCCATTGCAAACAAAACTGATTTCGCAATTTCTGCACACCCAAACGCAGGTTTGCCCAATGCTTTTGGAACTTATGATGAGTCACCCGAAGATATGGGTGAACAAATAGAAGAATATTTTAAAAAGAATCTTATCAATATTATTGGCGGATGTTGTGGTACATCACCCCAACATATTAAAGTTATTGCTAAAATAGCTTCAAAATATAAACCAAGAAGGGTTACTGAAATAGTTGAATAATGAAAGTGAAGCAAACAAAATACATGCGTTTATCTGGATTGGAACCACTAATCCTGAATGAAAACAGTAATTTTATAAATGTAGGTGAAAGAACCAATGTAGCAGGATCTAGAAAGTTTCTTCGATTAATTAAAGAAGAGAAGTTTGATGAGGCTTTAGATATTGCCCGTCATCAAGTAGATGGTGGTGCTCAAATTATCGATATCAATATGGACGATGGACTTATTGATGGAAAAGAAGCGATGGTTCGTTTTTTGAATTTGATTGCTGCCGAGCCCGATATTTGCAGAGTGCCAATTATGATAGATAGCTCTAAATGGGAAATTATTGAAGCTGGTTTGCAAGTTGTACAAGGTAAATGTGTTGTAAATTCTATTTCGCTTAAAGAAGGCGAAGAAAAATTTATTTGGGAAGCAAAACAAATAAAACGTTATGGTGCTGCTGTTATTGTGATGGCTTTTGATGAGGTTGGACAAGCTGATAATTATGAACGCAGAATCGAAATAGCAAAAAGATCGTATGATATTTTGGTTAACAAAGTTGGTTTTCCATCTGAAGATATTATTTTCGATTTAAATATTTTTCCTGTAGCAACAGGAATGGATGAGCATAAAAGAAATGCTATCGATTTTATAGAAGCAACACGTTGGGTTCGTCAAAATTTAGAAAATGTGAGTGTTAGTGGTGGTGTTAGTAACGTATCGTTTTCATTTAGAGGAAACGATGGTGTTCGTGAAGCGATGCATTCTGTGTTCTTATATCACGCCATTCAAGTTGGTATGAATATAGGTATTGTAAATCCAGCACTTTTAGAGGTTTATGATGATATTCCTAAAGATTTATTAGAGCATGTTGAAGATGTTATTTTAGATAGAAGAGACGATGCCACCGAACGTCTTTTAGATTTCGCTGAAACTGTTAAAGGCTCAAAAGTTGAAAAAGGCTTGGATTTATCATGGCGACAAAATTCACTTCAAGATAGAATTACACACGCTTTGGTTAAAGGAATTGACGCTTTTATTATTGAAGATGTTGAACAAGCTAGATTGGAAGCAGAAAAACCAATTGAGGTTATTGAAGGCCATTTGATGATTGGAATGAATGTAGTTGGTGATTTGTTTGGTGCTGGAAAAATGTTTTTACCACAGGTGGTAAAATCGGCACGTGTAATGAAAAAGGCAGTTGGCTACTTAAACCCTTTTATTGAAGCTGAAAAAGGCGATTTTCAAGAGCCTGTTGGAAAAATATTAATGGCAACTGTTAAAGGTGATGTCCACGATATTGGTAAAAATATTGTAAGTGTTGTGTTGGCTTGTAATAATTATGAGATTATTGATTTAGGGGTGATGGTACCCCCAGAAAGAATAATTCAGACAGCCATTGATGAACGTGTAGATGCTATAGGTTTAAGCGGATTAATAACACCATCACTTGATGAGATGGTTTATTTAGCGAAAGAAATGCAACGACAAAATTTTGAGGTGCCTTTATTGATTGGAGGCGCTACCACATCAAAAGCACATACGGCTGTAAAAATTGATACCCAATATCAAAATGCAGTTGTTCATGTTAATGACGCATCGAGAGCGGTAACGGTTGTTGGCGATTTATTGAACAAAAAAACATCACATGAATATACCTCAAAACTAAAAGCAGATTATGAGGATTTTAGAACTAAGTTTTTAAAACGAGGTAAGGAGAAATCATATATCTCAATTAATGAAGCTCGAAAACGTAAATATAAAATTGATTGGAATACCTCTAAAATTTTGAAACCTAAAGAATTAGGTATCCAAGTTTTAAAGCAATTGAGTTTAAAAGAATTAGAACCTTTTATAGATTGGAGTCCGTTTTTTAGAAGTTGGGATTTACACGGGAAATATCCTGAGATATTAACGGATGATGTGGTAGGTGAACAAGCTACTCAACTATTTGATGATGCTAAAGAAATGATGAAGCAAATTATTTCAAAACAATCCTTAAAACCTCAAGGTGTTTTTGGCTTATTTGAAGCAAATGCAGTTTTTGAAGATGATATTTCTGTTCAGAAAAAAGGAGAAGAAATAGCTGTTTTTAGAACTTTGCGTCAGCAATTAAGTAAAAGAGATGGGATTCCAAACATAGCGTTATCAGATTTTATAGCCCCAAAACAAACTGGAAAAACAGATTACATTGGTGCTTTTTGTACGGCTATTTTTGGAGCTCAAGAGTTAGCAACCCTTTATAAAGAGAAGGATGACGATTATAATGCTATTATGGTACAAGCTATTGCTGACAGATTTGCAGAAGCTTTTGCTGAATATTTACACAAGCAAGTAAGAACTAAGCATTGGGGTTATGACGCAAAAGAAAATTTAACTAATGAAGATTTAATTAAAGAAAGTTATAAAGGCATTCGTCCAGCACCAGGTTATCCTGCATGCCCCGATCATTTAGAAAAAGAAACAATTTGGGAACTTTTGGATGTTGAAAAAAATATAGGGGTAACTTTAACAGAGAGTTTAGCTATGTGGCCTGCGGCAGCAGTTTCTGGGTACTATTTTGGTAATCCGGAAGCTAAATATTTTGGTTTGGGCAAAATTACAGACGATCAAGTAACAGATTATGCCGTAAGAAAATGCATTACCAAAGAAAAAGCTAGAAAGTGGTTGCATCCAAATTTAGCTGAAGAGTGAGCAAGCGTTAGCGATTGAAACAGAAAGCCCGCAGCGAGGTATGAGCGAGGACTTGTAGTGTAAAGCGCGACCCTTGTGGTAACGCCAAAAAAAATAATAACCATATTAAAAGTATCCTTTTTAAGGATTGAGATTTATGAAAGTAACCGAACATATTAAACAAGCTAAAGGGAATACGTTATTTTCGTTTGAAATTATTCCGCCGCAAAAAGGTAGAAATATTCAAGAGCTTTATGATAATATAGACCCATTGATGGAGTTTAAACCGCCATTTATTGATGTAACCACCTCGCGTGAGGAATATGTGTATATTGATAAAGGTGACGGGCTTTTAGATAGAAAAATAACGAGAATGCGACCAGGAACAGTTGGGATTTGTGCCGCTATTAAGCATAAATATAACGTGGATACGGTGCCGCATGTGTTGTGTGGTGGTTTTACGAAGGAGGAAACCGAGTATTTGTTGGTTGATTGCCATTATCTTGGTATTCAAAATGTTATGGCGTTGCGAGGTGATGCGATGAGTCATCAAAAATATTTTGAGCCTTCTAAGGGTGGACATCAGTTTGCTAAAGATTTGGTTAGGCAAATACAGAATTTAAATACTGGAAAATATTTACATGATGTGATGGAGGCTGAGCATAAATCGGACTTTTGTATTGGTGTTGCTGGGTATCCTGAAAAGCATATGGAAGCACCATCATTACAAACAGATTTGAGACGTTTGAAAGAAAAAGTAGATGCTGGAGCTGATTATGTGGTTACACAAATGTTTTTTGATAATGAAAAATATTTCAAATTTGTTGAAATAGCTAAACAAGCTGGTATTCATGTGCCAATTATACCAGGAATTAAGCCAATTGCTGTAAAACGCCATTTACAATTATTACCGCAAGTTTTTAAAATTGATATTCCTGAAGAATTGATTAAAGAAGTAGAAAAATGTAAGGATAACGCTCAGGTTAGAGAAGTGGGTATTGAATGGGCAGTAAAACAATCTGAAGCACTTAAAAAAGCTGGAGTACCTGTTTTACATTATTATTCTATGGGTAAAAGTGATAATATAAAAGCGATAGCATCACAGTTGTTTTAAATATTCGGTTATTTTTGCTTCGCAAAATCTATTTATGAGGCTTTTTCTTTTTTGTGTTTTTCTTGTCTATTGTATTTTTTCTTTTTCACAAGAAAATCAAAACACATCATATTTTGATGTTAATTACTTTAAAGGGAATATTGCATTGCACAACAATGATATTCTTCATTTAATACAGGGGCATCCAGAAGGTTTTATTTTAAGTTGGAATAAAAAAACTTATGGGTTTAAGTATTGGGAACAACGTTTTAATTATCCAGATTACGGCGTTTCCTTTGCGTATCAAAATTTAAAAAATGATGTTTTAGGAAATGTACCTTCGATGTATGCGCATTATAATTTTTATTTTTTTAATCGTAACTTAATGTTTCGGATAGGTCAAGGTTTGGCATATACTAATATGCCCTTTGATAAAGAAAATAATTTCAGAAATATTGCTTTTGGGTCTAATTTGATGAGTAGCACTTATGTGATGCTTAACTATAAAAAAGAACGAATTATTGATAATTTTGGTTTACAAGGTGGCTTGTCCTTTTTACATTATTCTAATGCCAATGTAAAAGCACCTAATGCGAGTATTAATTCGCTAACATTCAATTTAGGAGTTGTGTATAATTTGGATGATGAAGAACCAGAATTTCAAAAAACATTAGCGGAAAACGATAAAAAGTTTACAGAACCTTTAAAGTATAATATTGTATTAAGAGCTGGAGTTAATGAAAGTGATGTTGTTCGAAGTGGACAATTTCCATTTTATATTTTTTCTGGATATGTTGATAAACGACTTAACAGAAAAAGCGCTTTGCAATTTGGTACAGATGTATTCTTTTCAAATTTTTTAAAAGAATTGATTTATTATAAAAGTGTTTCATTTCCTGAAGAAGGTGTTTCAGGTAATGAAGATTTTAAACGTGTTGGCGTTTTTGTTGGACATGAATTGTTTGTAAACAAATCATCAATATTAACCCAGTTGGGTTATTATGTTTATTACCCATTTGACTTTGAAGGGAGAACGTATTTTAGAGTTGGATTAAAAAGGTATTTCGCTCAAAAATGGTTTGGAGCTTTAACTTTAAAATCTCATGGGGCTAAAGCAGAAGCTGTTGAATTTGGAATTGGCGTTAGGTTATGAAAAAATACATATACATCTTTTTTTTTAGTTTAATTTTTTCTTGCGATAGCGAAAATACTGGAGATTGTTTTCAAAAAACAGGAGCCATAATACAACAAGAAATTACAGTTGATGTGTTTGATAAAATTCTTGTAAATAGAGATATTGAACTCATAATATCCGAAGGTTTTCAGCAGAAAGTAATTATTGAAACTGGTAGTAATTTAATTAATGATGTTACAGCAGTTGTTGTAAATGGAAAGCTAACCTTAACTGATAATAATTCTTGTAATTTTATACGTGGTTACGGGATTACGAAGGTGTTTATAACATCTCCAAACATCATTGAAATTAGAAGTTCGACACAATACGATGTAACTTCAAAGGGGGTATTGACTTATCCGAATTTAACTGTTTTTTCAGAAGATTTTAGTGTTCCAGATTCTTTTACTAGTGGGGATTTTAAATTACAAATTGATAATAATTCATTTAGTTTAGTTTTTAATAACTTATCTAATTGTTTTATTTCAGGTAGAACAAATACTATGAATATCACTTTTGCTTCAGGAACGTCACGATTTGAAGGAAGAAATTTATCGGCTCAAAATGTGACTATTTGGAATAGAAGTTCTAATGATATGATTGTAAATCCAATACAATCTATTGAAGGTAAAATATCAGGAGCCGGAAATGTTATTTGTGTCAATCAACCAACAAGTATTGAAGTAGAAGAGCAATACAAAGGGCGATTAATCTTTGAATAATTTAAAAGACTGTTTAGCGATTTCTAATTCCTCATTTGTAGGAATTACTAATATTTTAACTTTAGAAGCTTCTGAATTTAAAACTTTAATGTTTCCAGATCTTTCTTGATTTTTAATTTCATCAAGTTCAATACCCAAATAATTTAAATCGTTACAAACCATTTGACGAACTAACGCCGAATTTTCTCCAATACCAGCTGTAAAAATTATAGCATCTAAGCCATTTAAAATAGCGGTGTAACTACCAATGTATTTTTTTATGCGGTATACGTTCATTTCAAGTGCCAATTGGCAAGCTTTATTTCCTTTTTCAGCTTCTTTTTGAATATCTCTTAAATCGCTAAAACCAGTTAAACCTAACATACCACTTTTTTTTTGTAAAATATCGTTTACGTTGTCTAAACTATATCCAATTTTTTTAGCTAGATAGAATATTATAGAAGAGTCTATATCACCAGATCGAGTTCCCATAATTAATCCATTATTCGGAGAAAATCCAAGAGAATGATCGATGCTTTTTCCATTTTTAATAGCTGTCATACTGCAACCATTTCCTAAATGAATACTAATTATTTTTTTTGAATTTTTTATTCCTAAAAATTCGATAGCCTTTTCTGAAACGTATTTATGACTAGTACCATGAAACCCATATAAACGTATATGGTATTTATAAGTTAAATCAGTTGGAATAGCATATTTATAGGCGTATTCGGGTATAGATTGATGAAATGCCGTATCGAAAACAGCAACTTGTTTTGCTTTAGTAAAAATAGATTCAGCAACTTCAATACCTTCTAAATTTGCTGGATTATGAAGCGGAGCTAAACTAGAAAGTGCTTTAATTTTTTCTTTCACTTCAATTGTTACTTCAGTAGTATTACTAAAGTAATTTCCACCATGTACCACCCGATGTCCAACAATATCAATAGCATCAGAGGATTTAATTAAGCTATATTTACTTTTTAAAAGTAGTTTAGAAACAAGTTCTAAGCCTTTTTTATGATTTGGAATGGCAGTTACAATTTCAATAGAATCATTTTCAGATTTAAATATAAATTTTGCATCATTAAAGCCAATACGTTCAATTAATCCAGAACATAAAACAAGTGCTTCTGGCATAGAAAATAATTGAAATTTTAAAGATGAACTTCCAGAATTTAAAACAAGTACTTTCATAGTTTAAATATCTTGAGCTTGAATAGCTGTAATGATAACCGTACTGTAAATATCATCCACTGTACAACCTCTGCTTAAATCATTCACAGGTTTATTTAATCCTTGTAAAACAGGACCAATAGCTAAAGCTCCAGTTTCTCTTTGCACTGCTTTATAAGTGTTATTCCCTGTATTTAAATCAGGGAAAATAAGCACGCTTGCGTGTCCAGCAACCTCAGAATCTGGTAATTTGCTCTTCCCAATGCGCATATCAACTGCCGCATCATACTGAATTGGACCTTCAATTTTAATGTTTGGAGCTTGTTTTTTAACAATTTCGGTAGCTTCTCTAACTTTTTCAACGTCGGCTCCTTTTCCAGAAGCACCAGATGAATATGAAAGCATGGCCACTTTAGGTTCAATTCCAAAATCCTTAGCGGTTTTAGCTGATGAAATGGCAATTTCTGCCAACTCTTGAGCATTCGGGTTTGGGTTAATGGCACAATCTCCAAATACAGATATTCTATCTTCTAAACACATAAAGAAAATAGAGGATACAATATTTACACCTGGTTTGGTTTTAATGAATTGCAACGCAGGTCGAAGTGTGTGTTGGGTTGTATGTACGGCGCCAGAAACCATGCCGTCTGCATGTCTTTTATGAATCATCATGGTTCCGAAATACGATACATCTGATATCATATCTCGTGCCATTTCCATATTCACGTTTTTATGTTTTCTTAGTTCATAAAGGGTTTTTACATAATCATCAAAATGTGGCGATTTTGTTGGAGAAACTATATTGATTTCATTTATGTTAAGTGGAATATCAAGTTTTTCGATAAGCTCTTTAATTTGGTCTTTTTCACCTAGTAATGTTAATTCTACAACATGTGCATCAATTAATCTAGCGGCTGCTCTTAAAACACGTTCATCATTGCCTTCTGGTAAAACAATGTGTTTTTTATTTTTTAAAGCACGTTGTAATAAATTATATTGAAACATTCTTGGAGTAAAAATATCAGATTCGAATGTTATTAAATCATTTGAAAGTTTATCGGTATCAACATGTTTCTCAAAAGTTGAAATGGACGTGTTTATTTTTTCAATATTCTCAGCATAAATTTTTGGTCTAATTGTTCCAATACTATTTGTTACAGAATAAGTGCCACCAGATACACTTATTATTGGTACGACGCTAGAAAGTCCTTCTATTAACTTTAAAATAGGTTCTTCAGGAATTAGGCCACCAGTTAAAATAATCCCCGAAATTTTAGGGTAGTTTTTTGAGATGTTAGCTTGAAGAGCTCCTAATATAATGTCAGCTCTATCCCCAGGTGTTATTACTAAAGCATTTTCTTTTAAATAGGTTAAGTAGTTACGAAGTTGCATGGCACCAACACTAAAATTTTCTGAAAGATTGTTTAACATGTCTTTACCAAAAAGAACTCTTCCATCTAATGATTTTACAATCTCTTTTATAGTTGGGCTAGATAGGCTATGAATAATAGGTATAACAGTAATGTTTGTATTTTTAATGCGTTCTTTTAATAAACTTTTTAACTCTTTTAGGTTCTCATGTTTTACTTTATTAGTCATTATTGAAAGCACATCTACCTCCTGTTTAAACGTATCAAAAGCTAATTGCACATTGTCAACAATTGTTTTTAGATCTCCTTTATCACCTCTTGTTACAATGATGACAGGAAGTCCCAAGTTTTTTGAAATTAATAGATTTAAATCTAATTCTATACTAGAATTTTCATGAGAGAAATCAGTACCTTCAACTAAAACAATATCAAATTGATTTTCTAAGTACTTGTATTTTCTAATAATTTCATCAATAACCTCTCCTGATTTGCCCTGATTGTATAAATTGAGAACTTCATTTCTGGTATAAGCAAAAGACTTTTTGTAATTGATATTTATTTCAAAATATGAAAGTACCGTACTGATGTGGTTATCTAATTCGCCATATTCAAGATCATCTATAATGGGTCTGAAATAACCAACTTTTGCTGTTTTGCCCAAAAGCATTCGCATTAAACCAAGAACAACTATGGATTTTCCACTATTAGGCTCAATGGTTGCTACATAAATTCCTTTACTCATTGCTATTTTTTTTGCTTTAATACAAAGATACTTCGTTAACTTTTTTTAAAAACTTAGTTTGAATTATCTTAACACAAATTTAAGGTCTTATATTTCATGTAAAGATGACATTTGTCATGGTTGAAGTTATAAATATAAAAACCAAAAAAAACAAAGAAAAGATAAAAGAGAAATTTAAGAAGTTAGTTCTAAAAAAAGAGATTCTAAACTTGCATTTTTTTGATTTAGTTGAAGAATTTTTAGTTGATTCTCATGAGCAAAATCAAACACATAAGAGCGCATATCTTCAGAAGTTTTAAAAGTGATTTCGTAAACAAAATCATAGGTATTTACAACTTTGGCAACTTTAGGCAGTTTTAATAAAAATGCTTCTTCAATACGGTAATCAAATTCTACAATAACGGTTTGTTCTTTTTCATCTCTTAAGTCTTTTAGCTTTTTGTCTGCAACAATTTCACCTTTATTAATAATAATTACACGGCCGCACATAGCTTCAACCTCCTGCATAATATGAGTCGAAAGAAAAACGGTTTTAGTTTTGCCGATAGTTTTAATTAGGTTTCTAATATCTACTAATTGGTTAGGGTCTAAGCCTGTGGTGGGTTCATCTAAAATTAAAACTTCAGGATCGTGTAATAAAGCATTTGCTAGCCCAACGCGTTGACGATATCCTTTTGACAGCTGTCCTATTTTTTTATGAGACTCATTAGTTAATCCAGTAAGTAAAATTACTTCATCTATGCGTTCTTTTTCTACTTTGTAGATACTTGCATTAAAAGCTAAATACTCTTTAATATACATGTCTAAATACAACGGATTATGTTCTGGTAAATAACCAACACTTTTTTGAACTTGCACTGCATTTTTAGTAACATCAAATCCATTTACTTTTACCAATCCTTCGTTGGCATCAATATAAGTTGTTAAAATTTTCATCATCGTAGATTTTCCAGCGCCATTAGGACCAAGAAAACCAACAATTTCAGGTTTTTCAACTTTAAAAGACACCTTGTTTAATGCTTTTTGTTTACCATAAAGTTTTGAAACACCTGCTACTTCAATAGACATAATTAAAATTATTTGTTCAAAAATAATCGATTATATAATGTAAAGGAAGTTTTGATGTAAAATCTTTAAATCTTTTAAATAATTGAGAAAAAAGATTTTATTGTATTTTGATTTCTTAATTATTTAATTACTTTAGCGACATAATTACGACAATGACAGTATATTATACATATTTTAACAATTGGTTTTATTTCTTTTTTAGCAAAAGAAACGAGGCATTGTATGTATAATTTATAACTATAAATTTAAAATATGAGTCTCGATGAAAATCGAGACTTTTTTTTGTTCAACAATTGATTGAATACTTAAAATGAAACTAAATTTTGATTAACACAGTAGCCATACAAGGAGTAAAAGGATCTTTTCATCATATTGTGTCGCAGCAATTTTTTGACAAGCCTGTTGATGTTATTGAGTGTTTAACATTCGATATTGTTGTAGATTCATTAATCACAGAATCTTGCGATGCTGCTATTATGGCTTTAGAGAATTCTATTGCAGGATCTATAATACCTAATTACGCTTTAATTGATAAATATAACTTGCATATTGTTGGTGAACATTATTTAGATATTCAGCATAATTTAATGGCTTTACAAAACCAAGCCATATCTGATATTGCAGAAGTATATTCTCATCCAATGGCTTTATTACAGTGTAAAGATTTTTTTAAACATTATCCGCACATTAAATTAATTGAAGATAAAGACACTGCTGAGGTAGCTCAACGTATTCAAGAAAAGCAATTAAAAGGTGTTGGAGCTATAGCAAGTACCATGGCTGCTGAAATTTTTAATCTGGATATTTTAGCACATAGTATTCAAACTATAAAGCAAAATGAAACCCGATTTGCGATTGTTAAAAGGGTGAATTCTGAAGTGCCAGAAAATCAAATTAGTAAAGCTTCGGTGATGTTTGAAACTGATCATAAACGCGGTAGTTTAGCAGCTATTTTAAATGTAATGAGTGATTGTAAGTTAAACTTAACTAAGATACAATCGTTGCCAATTGTTGAAACTCCTTGGAAATATGCCTTTTTTGTGGATGTGACATTTGAAAAATATCAGGATTTTAGCAAAGCTAAATCTATTATAGATATTATGGGTGAAGGCTTTAAAGTATTAGGCGAATATAAAAATGCAAAGCTATGATTGAAGCAGCTAATAGATTGCAAACCGTTGAGGAATACTACTTTTCTAAAAAATTAAGAGAGGTAAATTTACTTATTGCTAATGGTAAACCTATAATCAATTTAGGTATTGGAAGCCCAGATATGCAACCACCACAAAAAGTAGTAGCTGCCATAGCAGATAGTTTTCAAAATCCTAATGCACATAAATACCAAAGTTATCAAGGGCTTCCAGAATTAAGAGAGGCAATGTCTAAATTTTACAAAGAGCATTTCTCTGTAAATTTAAGTTCGTCCACCGAAATATTACCATTAATGGGAAGTAAGGAAGGTATTATGCATATCTCTATGGCCTATTTAAATGAGGGAGATGAGGTTTTAATTCCAAATCCTGGATATCCAACCTATCAATCGGTTACAAAATTATTGGGTGCAAAAGGAGTGTTGTATGAATTAGACGAAGCTAATAATTGGTTGCCAGATTTTAATGCTTTAGAGAAATTAGACTTAACTAAAGTGAAGCTTATGTGGGTTAATTATCCGCACATGCCAACAGGAGCTCTACCAAAAAAATTTGTATTTGAAAAGTTAGTTGCTTTTGCAAAACGTCATAATATTTTAATTGTAAACGATAATCCTTATAGTTTCATTTTAAATGATTCTCCCAAAAGTATTTTAAGTGTTGAGGGTGCAAAAGAGGTTTGTTTAGAGCTTAATTCATTGAGTAAAACCTTTAATATGGCAGGTTGGCGTGTAGGTATGGTTGTGGGAGATAGTGTTCATATTAATAATATTTTGAAGGTAAAAAGTAATATGGATTCTGGGATGTTTTATGGCATTCAAAAAGGCGCTATAGAAGCTTTAAAATGCTCAAAAATGTGGTTTGCAACATTAAACAATGTTTATAAAGAGCGTAGAAATCTAGTTTGGCAATTAGCCGACGCTTTAAACTGTACTTATGATACAGAAGCTACTGGTTTATTTGTTTGGGCTAAGTTACCGCCAAATGTGAAATCTGAAGAATACATAGATTTGGTATTGAAAGAGAATCATATTTTTATAACACCTGGAACTATTTTTGGCACAAAAGGAGAAGGATACATCCGTTTTTCTTTATGTGCATCAACCGAAGCTTTAGGAGAAGCCATAGTAAGAGTTAAGTAATATGAAAAATATTTACATCATAGGGGTTGGTTTAATAGGTGGCAGTTTGGCTATTGATATTAAAAAGAATAATCCAGAGTTAGTTATTCATGGTATTAGTAGAAAAGAAACAACTTTAGAAGAAGCTTTATCACTTAAATTAATAGATAAAAAAGCAACTCTAGATGATATCGAAAATGCTGATTTAGTGATCGTTTCAATTCCAGTAGATGCTACAGTGAAACTATTACCCTCTATACTAGACAAAATACCAGAAACAGGTTTGGTTGTTGATGCTGGTTCAACTAAAGTAGATATTTGCAAAGTTGTTGAAAATCATCCTAAACGCAGAAATTTTTTAGCAATGCATCCAATTGCTGGGACAGAATATTCCGGACCTAGTGCAGCAATATCTGGTTTATTTCAAGGTAAAACCAACATCGTTTGCGAAGTTGAAAAAACAACATTTAAACTTCAAGAAAAAGCATTAAAAATATTTACAGATATAGGGATGCGTATTCGTTACATGAATCCTGAGGCGCATGATAAACATATTGCATATATGTCCCATTTATCACATATCAGCTCGTTTATGTTAGGTAAGACAGTTATTGAAAAAGAAAAAAACGAACATGATATTTTTGATATGGCTGGCAGTGGTTTTGCATCTACAGTTCGTTTAGCAAAAAGTTCACCTGCTATGTGGACACCTATTTTTAAACAGAATAAAATCAATGTTATAGAAACATTGGAAGAGTATATTTCTAATCTCACGCATTTTAAAGACTTGATGAAACAAGACGATTTTGATGCTATTTTTAACGAGATGGAAAATACCAATCATATAAAAGATATTTTAAAAGGAATTAGTTAAGAGTAAAATTATGGAAAACAACAGAGAAATGAGAACGTGGTTAGATGATTTAAAATTAGATCATCCACTAGTAATTGCAGGACCATGTAGTGCAGAAACTGAAGAGCAAGTTTTAAAAATAGCACACGAGCTTAAAGATACAGATGTTAGTTATTTTAGAGCAGGTATTTGGAAACCTAGAACACGCCCAGGAATGTTTGAAGGTGTAGGTGCCTTAGGATTAAAATGGTTACAAAAAGTTAAAGCCGAAACTGGTATGAAAATTTGTACGGAAGTTGCCAATGCAGCTCATGTTAAATTAGCTTTAGAGCATGATGTAGATTTATTATGGATTGGTGCGCGCTCTACCGTAAGTCCATTTATTATGCAAGAAATCGCAGATGCTTTAGAGGGTACAGATAAACCAGTTTTAATTAAAAACCCTGTAAACCCTGATTTAGCTTTATGGTTAGGTGGAATTGAGCGTATTTATAAAGCCGGTGTAAAAAATATTGGAGCAATTCATAGAGGGTTTTCAACTTATGAAAAAACAAAGTACAGAAATAACCCTGAATGGCAAATGGCCATTGAGTTTCAAAATAAATATCCAGATATTCCTTTAATTAACGATCCTTCTCATATTACAGGAAAACGTGATATGATTTTTGATGTTTCTCAAACCGCTTTAGATTTAAATTTTGATGGATTGATGATTGAAACACATTACGATCCAGATAACGCTTGGAGTGATGCTGCACAACAAGTAACTCCAAAAACCTTAGTTCAAATCATGAAAGATTTGAAAATCAGAAAAGAAACTGATGCGGAGGCTGATTATAATAAGCAACTTGATAATTTAAGAGCACAAATTGATGTGGTTGATAATCAAATTATTGAGCTTTTAGGAAAACGTATGAAAGCTGCTGATGGGATTGGCGCACTTAAAAAATCTAAAAATGTAGCGGTTTTACAATCTAAACGTTGGAACGAAATTTTAGGTAAAATGGTACTTGAAGGCGAATCAAAAGGACTTAGTGAAGAGTTTATTTTGAAAATGTTTAAAGCGATTCATCAAGAATCAATTAATCATCAAGAAAAAATAATTAATGGTTAACACATAAAAAAAGCCTCGTATTGCGAGGCTTTTTTTTTAAGAAAAATTATTGTTTATTTCTTTTAAAAATAAATCGTGTAATAAAAATACCTTGACCATCGCCTTTACCAGCTTCACTTTCAACAGCACTGGTTACAAAAGCTAATTCCCAGCCTTCTTCAATCATAGTGTTAATTTTTGATTCAATTAAGGCATCATTGGCTGCAATATTTTGAAAGCGTATACCACCAAGATTGTAGAAGTTTAATAATTTAGTCTCATCAAAGCCTTTAACTCTAATTTCTGCTCTGTCAGATTTATTTCTCGTGTTGTCATCCTCAGTCTGAGTACTTGTAAAATCTTTGTAATTTTTTTGTTCATTGGCACTTATCATTCTAGAACGTCCTAAACCATTTGGAACAATAGACTCAACTGTAGTTACAACTTTATACTCTACTTGAGCATGTGTTTCGATAAAGGCAAATAAAGAAATGCTTAATAAAATTAATAATTTTTTCATGTTGTTGATTGGTTTTTTATGATTATGCATCCAATATAACCATTTTCTTAACACGAAAAGTTGTTAATTTGTAGTATAATTTTGATTAATGACAGGACAAGTATATAAATCTACCGGAAGCTGGTATACAGTTAAATCCAATTTAGGAAAAACTTACGAATGCCGAATAAAAGGGAAATTCCGTATAAAAGGCATTAAAAGTACAAACCCTATAGCGGTTGGAGATGTTGTAGATTTTGAATTGGAAACTGATAATAATCAAGTGTCTGGAGTAATTCATAAAATTCATGACAGAACCAATTATATAATACGTAAGTCGGTCAATTTATCAAAACAAACCCACATAATAGCCTCAAATATAGATCTTGTTTTTTTAATGATTACCATCAATAATCCGCCAACTTTAACCAGTTTTATAGATCGATTTTTAGTTACCTCAAATGCTTATTCTATCAAAACGGTTTTGCTTTTTAATAAAATAGATACTTATGATGAAGAAACTCTCAATGAAGTAAAATATTTAGCACATGTTTATAGAAATATAGGTTATGAGTGTATTGGGGTTTCTGCTAAAACAGGAAAAAATGTAGATAAGATAAAGGCCTTGATGCGAAATAAAATTACTATGTTTTCAGGGCATTCAGGTGTTGGTAAATCTACACTAGTTAATGCTATTGAACCCGATTTAAATATTAAAACAAAAGAGATTTCAACCTTACATATGCAAGGTCAACATACTACAACCTTTGCCGAAATGTTCGATTTGAGTTTTGGTGGTCAAATTATAGATACACCTGGTATTAAAGGTTTTGGTGTAGTAGATATGGATAAAGAAGAAGTGGGTGATTATTTTCCTGAAATTTTTAAATTGAAACAAGATTGTAAGTTTAATAATTGTTTACACATCCAGGAACCTAATTGCGCCATTAAAAACGCTTTAGATAATGATGTAATTGCATTCTCACGTTACCGTAGTTATTTACAAATTGTAGAAGGTGAAGATGAGCATTATAGAACTGATAGCTGGGAAAAGGAGTAAAATTTAATTTATGAAAGCTGTTATCCAACGCGTTTTAAAGGCAAGTGTAACTATAGAAGGCAACAAAGTAGCAAACATAAATAGTGGGCTTTTAATCTTATTAGGTATTGTAAATGATGATACTCAAAATGACATTGATTGGCTTTCAAATAAAATAGTTAATCTTAGAATTTTTGGAGACGAAAACAATGTGATGAATAAATCACTTTTAGATGTTGATGGCGATGCTGTAGTTGTAAGCCAGTTTACACTTTACGCTTCTACAAAAAAAGGAAACAGGCCAAGTTATATAAAAGCAGCAAAACCAGATATGGCCATTCCTTTATACGAATCTTTTGTAAAACAAATAGAAACAGATTTAGCTAAAAAAGTTCAAACTGGTCAATTTGGTGCCGATATGAAAGTTGAACTTCTAAATGATGGGCCAGTTACCATTATTATCGACTCAAAAAACAAAGAATAAATAGTATTAAATTTTTATATTTATAAACAATACAAATTCACATGAGTTTATTTCAAAATTCAGTTAAAGAAAAATTTCTAAACATTTTAAAAAAAGAGGTTGTTTTAGAGAAATGGACTATTTACAAAAATCATTTTCTAAATCCTGGTATTCAAGAAAATATTAGAAATAGCAAAGAAGAACAATATAAAGGAGAATTTTTAATTGATTTGTTAGTAAATGTTCTGGGTTATACTAAAAATCCAACTCTAAATTTCCAAAGAACTAATCAAAGAAAATTTGAGTTAGAAACTTTGCCTAAAAAATCACAAGATTGGTATTTGTTGTCTTATACAGATTTTATGAAAGAATTAGCCAAACTTAAAATAAAACTTACCTTATTTCAAGAAGTAGAATGGGAAGATTATTTTACAACATAACAACAAAAGTCTATTACCCCAAAAACCCAAATAGAAACTAAAGATTAACAAATAGACCAAATGGTTTGCCAACTTTATGGCTTAAATGAGAAGAAATTAATACTTTAGAAAAGTATATAACACACTAAAAATGAACATACAAAACGCCCAAAAAATAGTTGATAATTGGATTAAAACCCATGGCGTTCGTTATTTTAACGAGCTAACAAATATGGCGCAACTTACCGAAGAAGTAGGCGAAGTGGCACGAATTATTGCACGCCGTTATGGGGAACAAAGTGAAAAAGAAAGCGACAAAGACAAAGATTTGGGTGAAGAGCTTGCCGATGTGTTATTTGTAGTTTTATGTTTAGCCAACCAAACCGGTGTCGATTTGCAAGAGGCTTTTGATAAAAGAATGGATAGGAAAGCAAAACGAGACCATGATAGGCATCATAATAACGAAAAATTAAAATAATTTATAAGTATATTTGAGCGCTTCTTTTAAGAGGCGTTTTTTTAATATACCATAATGAATATTACACTACAAAAATCTAAAATAGCTAAACAATCTTCGGTAGAAATTACAGGTTCTAAAAGTGAATCTAACCGTTTACTATTATTACAAGCATTATATACTGAGTTTCACCTTGAAAATGTTTCAAATTCTGATGATAGTGTTTTAATGACAAAAGCTTTAAAGTCAACTTCAAACCTTATTGATATTCATCATGCAGGTACTGCCATGCGATTTTTAACGGCCTATTTTTCAATACAAGAAGGTAGAGAAATCACACTAACAGGTTCTAAGCGCATGAAAGAACGCCCTATTAAAATTTTAGTAGAAGCACTTCAAGAACTAGGAGCAGACATCAGTTACATAGAAAATTCAGGGTATCCACCAATCAAAATAACTGGTAAAAAATTAACTAAAAACAAAGTGTCTTTAAATGCTAATGTAAGCAGTCAGTATATTTCGGCATTGTTATTAATAGCTTCAAAACTTGAAAATGGTTTAAAGTTAACTCTTGAAGGTAAAATTACTTCGGTGCCTTATATAGAAATGACATTAAGTTTGTTGGATGAAATAGGAATAGAAACTACATTTACAGTAAACAATATTACAGTAAAACCTTCAAATAAAATACTTCAACCTAAAATACTTACGGTAGAATCAGATTGGTCTTCAGCTTCATATTATTTTAGTATTGTTGCTTTAAGCGATGTGGGGACTGAAATTACATTATCCTCTTATAAAGAAAACTCACTTCAAGGTGATTCTGCATTAGTTGAAATTTATAAACATTTTGGAGTTAATACTATTTTTTATGATAATGAACTTACTTTAAAGAAAGAAACTATTAACATTCAACCTTTAGAATTAGACTTGAAAAATGCACCAGATATAGCTCAAACCATTGCAGTTACTTGTTTTGCTTTAGGTGTTGCATGTGATTTAACGGGGCTTCATACTTTAAAAATAAAAGAAACCGATAGGCTAGTAGCATTGAAAACTGAAATTGAAAAATTAGGTGGTCACGTTGAAATCACAGATGAATCTTTACATTTAACGGCTGCAAATACTATCAAAGAATCCATTACTATTTCAACATATAATGATCACAGAATGGCTATGGCATTTGCCCCTTTGGCTTTAAAAGTGCCTATTTTAATTGAGGATGCTGAGGTGGTTTCCAAATCATATCCAACCTTTTGGGATGATTTAGAATCTATCGGATTTAAAATAACTAAATAATAATCACGCTTTTACTTGACAACGCCTATTTTCAGATTGTATATTTGCATCCGTTTGTAATATAAATATATTATAAACGATTCAACAATTAAACAAATAAACGGTTCAACATGAAGTTATCACACTTTGGTTTTAATTTACCAGACGAATTATTAGCAGAATATCCAGCTGAAAACAGAGATGAGTCTCGCTTAATGGTTTTAAATAGAAAAGAGCAAACCATCGAGCATAAAATGTTTAAAGATATCATCAATTATTTCGATGAAGATGATGTTTTAATTTTAAATAATACTAAAGTTTTCCCTGCTAGATTGTATGGCAATAAAGAAAAAACAGGCGCTAGAATAGAGGTGTTTTTATTAAGAGAGTTAAATGAAGAGCAACGTTTATGGGATGTTTTAGTTGATCCTGCTCGTAAAATAAGAATTGGGAACAAGCTTTATTTTGGTGATGATGATACGTTAGTTGCTGAGGTTATTGATAATACAACTTCTAGAGGCCGTACGCTACGTTTTTTATATGATGGATCTTACAGAGAATTCCGTTTAAAATTAAACGAATTAGGTGAAACACCACTTCCAAAATACATAAAAAGATCTGTTGAGCCAGAAGATGAAGAGCGCTATCAAACTATTTACGCTAAAAAAGAAGGTGCTGTAGCTGCACCAACTGCTGGACTTCACTTTTCTAAGCACCTATTAAAACGTTTAGAAATTAAAGGTGTAAATTTTGCTGAGGTTACTTTACATGTAGGTTTAGGAACTTTTAATCCTGTTGAAGTAGAAGATCTATCTAAACATAAAATGGATAGTGAAGAGCTTACAATTGATGATAAAGCAGTTGAAATAGTAAATAAAGGCATAAAAAATAAAAGACGCGTTTGCGCCGTTGGTACCACAGTAATGCGTGCTATAGAAAGTTCAGTATCATCAAATGGAATGTTAAATGAAATTGATGGTTGGACGAATAAATTCATCTTCCCACCTTACGATTTCAGTATAGCAAACAGTATGATTACAAACTTTCATACACCAAAATCAACTCTTTTAATGATGGTTTCTGCCTTTGCAGGTCATGATTTTATAAAACGTGCTTATGATGAAGCTGTTAAAGAAGGTTATAAATTTTATAGCTATGGCGACGCCATGTTGATTATATAATTTAAATTATAATTTTTGGGCCTCTTTTTTAAGAGGCTTTTTTTTAATCAGGGCATTACCAAAAAGGGTAGCACTTTAGGCTTTATATTTTTTGAAACTACACTAACTTCAAACAAAATATTTGGTTTCGTTAATCTCAAAAAAGGATTCTGCTGTAATCGCTAATTCGAAATTTAGTATCAATTCATAATTCGCAAATCAAAAATCGTAAATCGCAAATCCTTTCACTATTTTTGCATAAACTATGGTATCACAAAAAAAAGATATTCGAGCATTAACCAAAGAGCAATTACGAGATTTCTTTGTAAAACAGGGTGACAAAGCTTTTAGAGGCAATCAAGTTTTTGAGTGGCTTTGGCAAAAATCTGCACATGCTTTTGAGGATATGACGAATATCTCTAAAGAGACACGCCAAATGCTTGAAGATAACTTTGTTATCAATCATATTAAAGTAGATAACATGCAACGCAGTAGCGATGGTACCGTTAAAAATGCAGTAAGATTGCATGATGGTTTAATAGTTGAGTCTGTTTTAATACCAACTGCTACTAGAACAACGGCTTGTGTTTCTAGTCAAGTAGGATGTAGTTTAGATTGCAGATTTTGCGCAACAGCACGTTTAAAACGTATGCGTAATTTAAATCCAGACGAAATTTACGATCAGGTAGTAGCTATAGATAAAGAAAGTAGATTATATTTTAATAGGCCACTAAGTAATATTGTATTTATGGGTATGGGTGAGCCACTCATGAATTACAACAATGTTATAAAAGCTATTGATAAAATAACTTCCGATGAAGGTCTAGGCATGTCGCCAAAGCGAATCACAGTTTCAACTTCGGGTGTTCCAAAAATGATTAAAAAAATGGCTGATGATGATGTTAAATTTAATTTAGCAGTGTCACTACACTCAGCTATTGATGAAGTTCGAACTTCAATCATGCCATTTAACGAAACTTTTCCATTGAATGATTTGAGAGAATCTTTAGAATATTGGCACGAAAAAACAAACCGTAAAATAAGTTACGAATATGTGGTTTGGAAAGGTATAAACGATAGTCAAAAAGATATTGATGCCTTTGTTAAGTTTTGTAAACATGTACCCTGTAAAGTAAATATTATAGAATACAACCCTATTGATGATGGCGAGTTTCAGCAAGCAAATAACGAGGCTTTAGAAAACTATATTAATTCCTTGGAGAAAAATAGAATTGTAGTTAATGTTCGTAGAAGTAGAGGTAAGGATATTGATGCTGCTTGTGGGCAATTGGCAAATAAAAGCTAAATTTGATTAGTGAAAATAGTAGAACAAATAAAGCAACCTATAGCGTATGAAATGGATCTTTTCGAACAAAAGTTCCAACTTTCTATGTCTAGTAAAGTGGCTTTACTTAATAGGATTACCCACTATATAGTAAACCGTAAAGGGAAACAAATGCGACCAATGTTTGTGTTTTTAGTTGCTAAAATGGTTTCAAATGGTGAAGTAAGTGAGCGAACCTATCGAGGCGCTTCCGTTATTGAGCTTATTCATACAGCAACTTTAGTACATGATGATGTTGTTGATGATAGTAATCGAAGACGTGGATTCTTTTCTGTAAATGCACTTTGGAAAAATAAAATAGCAGTTTTAATTGGCGATTATTTATTATCAAAAGGTTTATTACTGTCTATTGATAATAATGATTTCGACTTGCTTAAAATCATATCGATTGCTGTTAGAGAAATGAGTGAAGGCGAACTTCTTCAAATTGAAAAAGCTCGAAAATTGGATATTACAGAAGCTATTTATTATGAAATTATCCGTCAAAAAACTGCAACCTTAATTGCTGCTTGTTGTAGTTTAGGAGCAGCTTCTGTTAAACCAGAATCGCAGCATGTTGAAACCATGCGAAAATTTGGAGAACTTATTGGAATGGCTTTTCAAATAAAAGATGATTTGTTTGATTATAGCGATGACCAAATTGGCAAACCAACAGGTATCGATATTAAAGAACAGAAAATGACGTTGCCTTTAATTTACACCTTAAATCAAGCTTCAAAAAAAGATAAAAAGTGGTTAATCAATTCTATAAAAAATCATAATAAAGACAAAAAAAGAGTAAAAGAGGTTATTGCTTTTGTGAAAAGAAACGGAGGTTTAGATTATGCCATTTCTAAAATGAAAGCATTTCAGGATGAAGCATTGTTATTGCTAGAATCATACCCAAAGTCGGATTTTAAAAACTCACTAGTATTAATGGTTAATTACGTTATTGATAGGAAGAAGTAGTCTTTCTAGGTTTAAGTAAAAATTATTTTTTGTAAAATAATTGAACCTATTTTTGTTATTTAATTTTGAATCAATGCAACAAACATCAAATACCATATTAATGGTGCGTCCGGTAAATTTCAGGATGAACGAACAAACATCTATTAATAACTATTTTCAAGAAGATATAGATAAAAAAAACACTGAAATTAATCTTTTAGCACAACAAGAATTTGATGCTTTTGTTGAAAAGCTAAAGCATGTAGGTGTGCAAGTAATTGTTGTGAATGACACTAAAAATACGGATACACCAGATTCTATTTTCCCAAATAATTGGGTGTCTTTTCACGAAAACGGTAATGTAGGTTTGTATCCCATGTTTGCTGAAAACAGACGTTTAGAACGCCGAGAGGATATTTTGGAAACTCTTGAAGTTGAAGGTTTTTTGATTAATAATGTTTATGATTACACTAGTGCCGAAGCCGAAAATATTTTTCTGGAAGGCACAGGGAGTATTGTTTTAGATAGATCTAATAGAAAAGCATATTGTGCTTTATCACCAAGAGCAGATGAGGATTTGTTCATAGAATTTTGTGAGGATTTTGAGTATACTCCAGTAATTTTTAATGCCTATCAAACTGTAAATAGTAAACGTAAAGCAATTTATCATACCAATGTAATGATGTGTATTGGTGAAACTTTTGCGGTTGTTTGTCTAAACAGTATTGATGATAAAAAGGAACGTAAAAATGTATTGTCTCACTTAAAACAAGATGATAAAGATGTTATTGATATTTCTGAAAATCAAATGAATAATTTTGCAGGTAATATGTTACAGTTAAAAGGTGCTAATAATACCTCCTTTGTGATTATGAGTCAAGCAGCATATGACATATTAACAGAAAAGCAAATAAATACTATTGAAAAACATTCTAAAATATTGTTTTCGTCCTTAAAAACTATTGAGACTTGTGGAGGCGGGAGTGCACGATGTATGATGGCAGAGGTTTTTTTACCTAA
This sequence comes from Flaviramulus sp., assembly GCA_030731745.1. GTDB lineage: Bacteria > Bacteroidota > Bacteroidia > Flavobacteriales > Flavobacteriaceae > JANQTJ01. The sequence continues at coordinate 53,630 of JANQTJ010000012.1, forward strand.
ACACTAATTTTTAAACTAAGATGGAGGTAGATTTTGGTAGCTGTACATAAAAAGTACTGCCTTCACCTTGAGTGCTTTCTACCCATATTTTACCATTATTAAGTTCTACAAGTTCTTTGCAAATAGAAAGCCCCAAACCAGTGCCTTTTTCATTGTTAGTGCCAACGGTAGTAAAAGAATTATTTTTAAATAGTTTTTCAAGATTATTTTTAGAAATACCAATTCCGGTATCTGCAACGCTTAGAATACAACTACCATTACTAATATGATTAGAAACCGTTATTGTATCGCCATTTTTACAAAACTTTAATGCGTTAGCAAGGAGATTTTGGATAACAATTTCAATCATACTTCTATCTGCATAAGCAAAATCTCTTAGCGAGTGATCTACCAAATTAATTCCTTTACTCTCCATTCTTTGATCAATAAGTCTTACCTTTTCTTCAAAAACTTCTTGAACATCAAATAATGTTGGTTTAGGCTCTAATGATTGCATTTGAGATTTAGACCAGTTTAATAAATTAAATAATAATAAGGAAGCGTTATTTGCATTTTCACTTAACTCAGGAATTAAATTATAAAATTCTTCTCTTGTTAAGGAGCCATCTTTAAGTAAATCTATAAAACCATTTATAGACGAAAGAGAATCTTTTAAATCATGTGATACAATAGAAAAGAGTTTGTCTTTTACATTGTTTACATTCTCTAAATGTTTGGTTTGCTCTAAAATCGCTTCGTTTTGTAATTCAATTTTGATATTCTTTTCTTCTAACTCTTGAACGTATTTGATGTTATTATTACGTTTTAAAAAGATAAAAATTAAAAAAGTAGATACAATAGCTAGGGCACCTAGCAGTGCATAAAAAATAAGTTTTAATTTATTGTACCTTTCATCAGACGCTTCATTATTTAAATTTTTACTTTTGTTAGAGTTTGGAATATTTAAAGGTGTTTCTAGAATCTTGTTTAATTCAATTTCTTGTTGGTCTAAGTTGTTGTTTCCTATTATAGCTTCTTTTTTATTGAGTTTATTGTTTAACTCATAATATTCTCGTTGCCATATAAAAGCTCTATCGTATCTCTTTTTTATCGAGTCAAGAGTTTTCATTAAATCATAATGCTTTAAAAGCTCGGTACTGTTGTCAATCCTTTTCGCAATATCGCCCGCTTCTAGTAATTGTTTTTCAGCAATAACTAAACGGTTTTGTTTGATATTTAAATCACCTAAATTATTTAAAGTAACCAATAAATTAGATTTGTCTTCTTTACGAATATTAATATTATAACCTTTAATGAGATATTTTGAAGCTTCATCAAAGTCGTTAAATTTTAAATATTCACCACCTAGTTTTGGGTAAATATATCCTCTAACAGAATCATTTTTAGAAGCATTACTAGCTAAAACTTTTTCGTAATATTCTATAGCTTTTCTGTGTTCTTTTTTTCTTGAATAAAGTTCTGCTAATTTGCTACAAGAGCCATTAATACCTTCAACATCATTCAGTTTTTCTTGCTGTACAAGCGCTTTTTTATAAAATTCTAAGGCTTTTTCAAAAGCATTTATATTATAATAAGCATTGGCTAAGTTGCCATAAGCTAAATCAAGATCTTTAGTTAAATTTCTACTTTCTAATTCTTTAATCGCTTCGAGGGCATATTTTAAACCTTTACTATAATTACCTCTACCAATTTCAATTAAACCTATGCTATTATTAACTTTAGCAATATTAAGGGTGTCTTTAAGATATTCAAATAATGATTTTGATTTATTATATCCGCTTATAGCATTAATGTAATCGCCTTTTTGAGCATATATTAATGCTTTGTAAAAAGTAATTTCTGCGATGCCTTTTTTGTAGTTAATAGAGTTTGAAAGTTTTTCACTTTCAATAATGTATTTTAGGGCTCTATCGTACTCTTTTACTTTAAAGAGAGATTTTACAAGTTCTAATGAGGTTTCAATTTTAGTAGTGTCCTGATCTTGGAAAGCTAATTCTAAAGCGAGGCTATCTATCTCATTGGTTTGAGAAAAACCAATTAAAACAAACAAATTCACAATTAATAAAATAATTATTTTCCTCATATTAACATTTAAATTACAACTAGGCACTAAAGCACTCACTTTTGGGTTTTTATATTTGAGAGAATATAAAATGCTTTAATAAGTTATAATTGTCAGTTCGTGTTGCTTTTTTCCAACAAGTTGGATTTAATAATAGCTTTACTCAGCAAAAGTTGATAAAAGCACTATCAAAATCTAATTTCTGCGTTTTAATACCAATAAATTAGATGAAATACCACCCAAAAAATAGCCTAAAAATCGACGAATAGATTAACGGCAAAAATCATAGAAAAACCGCTATTTTACCGATAAAATACAATATAGTTTTCATTTTTTTTCAACAATTTCATACCATTACTTTTAACAGAATTTTTGAAATTATTTGGTTTAAAATTCAAAGCTTCTTGTCGCTAATTTCTACTTACTAAGCTTTTATGTAAATCTTAAAAAAACATAAAAAACTTGTTATCTTTGCAAACCTATAAAAACGTCAAAATGAATCTTGAGAATATCTTATCAAATCACGTAAAAGAAGCTGTGAAATCTAATTTTAATGTTGCATTAGAAACAGTCGAATTTCAAGCAACTAGAAAAGAATTTGCTGGAGATATTACGGTTGTGATTTTTCCCATGTTGCGATTTGTAAAAGGTAATCCGGTTCAAATTGGCGAAACCATAGGAAATTATTTAGTTGAAAAAGTTACCGATGTTAAAGCTTTTAATGTAGTAAAAGGGTTTTTAAATATCGAAATAGGTGATTTCTTCTACCTCAATTTTTTCAACATTTATAAAGCAAATGAAACTTTTGGTTTTGTTTTTCCAAAAGCGGAAGAAAAAGCTATAATGGTAGAGTATTCTTCACCTAACACAAACAAACCACTTCATTTAGGGCATGTAAGAAATAACCTTTTAGGTTATAGTGTCGCAGAAATTTTAAAAGCTTCAGGTAAGAAAGTTTACAAAACTCAAATTATAAACGATAGAGGTATACATATTTGTAAAAGTATGTTGGCTTGGAAACATTATGGTAAAGGAGAAACTCCGGAAAGCACTGGTTTAAAAGGTGATAAATTAGTTGGTAATTATTATGTGAAGTTTGATCAAGAGTATAAAAAAGAAATACAAGATTTAATCGCTAAAGGAAGTACTGAAGAGCAAGCTAAAAAAGAAGCGCCTATTTTATTAGAAGCTCAACATATGCTATTAAAATGGGAGGCAGGCGATGAAGAAGTAGTGAGTCTCTGGAAAAAAATGAACGGTTGGGTTTATGAAGGATTTAATGAAACTTATATAAACTTAGGTGTAGATTTTGACACATTGTACTATGAAAGCAATACCTATTTACTAGGAAAAGAGTTTGTAGTTGAGGGTTTAAAATCAGGAGTTTTTATAAAAGAAGCAGATGGCTCAGTTTGGTGTGATTTAACAGAAGACGGATTAGATAAAAAAATAGTACAACGTGCTGATGGAACAGCGGTTTACATGACACAAGATATAGGTACTGCTATCCACCGAATTAAAGATTTTCCAGATGTTGGTGGTATGGTTTATACGGTTGGTAACGAGCAAGATTATCATTTTCAAGTTTTGTTTTTAATCCTTAAAAAATTAGGTTTTGATTGGGCTAAAAATTTATATCATTTAAGCTACGGAATGGTAGATTTACCAAGTGGTAAAATGAAAAGTAGAGAGGGAACTGTTGTAGATGCTGATGACTTGATTGCTGATATGTCTCAAACTGCAGAGGAAATTTCAGAGGAATTAGGTAAACTTGATGGATACTCAGTAGAAGAGAAAAAAGAACTATATAAAACCATAGGGTTAGGTGCTTTAAAATATTATATTTTAAAAGTGGATCCCAAGAAAAGAATTTTGTTTAACCCTAAAGAATCTATTGATTTTCAAGGAAATACAGGTCCTTTTATTCAGTATACCTACGCTAGAATTCAATCGATTTTAAGGAAATCAGAGTTACAAACTGTTATTGGAACAGATGTTAATGGAATTGCACTTCATCTTAAAGAAAAGGAGTTAATAAAACAAATTCAATTATTTCCAGAAGTTGTTCAAAATGCTGCTGAAAATCACAGTCCAGCTTTAATAGCAAACTATACTTACGATTTAGTAAAAGAGTTTAATTCTTTTTATCAAAATGTATCTATTTTAGGTGCAGATGATCCTAATGAAAAAGTTTTTAGAATTCAACTTTCTAATATGGTTGCAAATACTATAAAAAATAGTTTCAGTTTATTGGGTATTCAGGTACCAGAAAGAATGTAGTTTTGGGTTTAAAAAAGTTTTAAAATCACTTTACCCTAACACTATCAGGAACTAATTTAGTGTAATCCCCATTATTTCTGATTACATCACGAACAATAGATGATGCGATGTACGAGGTTCTGGATGATGTTAAAAGAAAAACAGTTTCAATTTCAGAAAGGCTCCTGTTAGTATGTGCAATTGCTTTTTCAAATTCAAAATCTGCTGGATTTCTAAGCCCACGTAAAATAAAATCTACACCAATTTCTTTGCAAAAATCTACAGTCAATCCTTTGTAGGTTCTCACTTTTACTTTAGGTTCATCAGCAAAAGCTTCTTCAATAAATTTTTTGCGTTCATCCAAGGAGAACATATATTTTTTATCTGAGTTCACTCCAATAGCAACAATAATTTCATCAAAAAGGGTTATACCACGTTTTATAATATCGTAGTGGCCTAAAGTTAGCGGATCAAATGATCCTGGGAATAAAGCGCTTTTCATATGTTAAAATTACAATATTTATTTTAAAGCTTCCTCAATAGCATTATCAAATAAATCACTCATACTTATACCAGCTGCTGTTGCTTGTTGCGGTAGGATACTAGCCCGAGTTAAACCCGGTATAGTGTTTACTTCTAATAAATGTGGCTCGCCATTTTTAAAAATATACTCACTTCGGCTAAAGCCTTTCATTTTTAAAATATTGTAAACTTTTTCAGCAATCGCATTTACTTTATTTTCTTGCTCTTTTGTTAATCTTGCGGGTGTTATTTCTTGAGATTTTCCTAAATATTTAGCTTCATAATCAAAAAAATCATTTTCACTTACAATCTCTGTTATTGGTAATACTTTTGTTTTTCCTTTATACGTTATAACTCCAACTGAAACCTCTGTTCCATCTAAAAAGGATTCAATAATAATTTCATCGTCTTCTTTAAAAGCGATATCAATCGCATTTTGTAAATCTTCTTTTTTATGAACTTTAGAAACCCCAAAACTACTTCCGGCTTTGTTTGCTTTAACGAAACAAGGTAGTCCAACTTTAGAGATGATATCGTTTTCGTTAATATTATCACCTAAATTTAGATAGTAAGATTCTGCAGTTTTTATACCATAAGGTTTTAAAACGCTTAAACAATCTCGTTTATTAAAAGTTAAACTGGCTTGATACATATCACAACTAGTTTGTGGGATATTTAATAATTTAAAATAGGCTTGCATAAAACCGTCTTCACCTGGAGAACCATGTATGGCGTTAAAAACACAATCAAAGTTTATTTTTTTATCATCAACTTTAACAGAAAAATCATTTTTATCAATAGGAAATTCTTTATCATTTGCATCAACGTACACCCATTTTTCTTTAAAAATATGGATGCGATATGCGTTGTATTTTGAAGAATCCAAGGTTTCATAAACCACGTTTCCACTTTTTATAGAGATTTGATATTCACTGGAATACCCACCCATAATAACGGCTATATTTTTTTTCATTGATGTAGAAGTAATTTAGTACGCGTCTAAAACTTAAAATTAAACGTAACTAATATAAGTTAAGCTAAAATATCATATAAATTGCAAAAGAAAAAACAGTTCTGTTTTTTATATATTTGCCTAATAGAAATTTTATACATGAGTATTATTAAATTCATTACCAGTAAAACTTTTTTGAAGCAAATTTTATTGGCTATTGCAGCAATTTTTGTGCTATGTTTTATACTCTTACAATGGCTAAGAATGACTACTAATCATGGGAATTTTGAAACGGTTCCGGATTTAAAAGGAAAATCTATTAATGTTGCTCAGGTAGAACTAGAAGATAATAATTTAGTACTACAAATTCAAGATTCTGCCAACTATAATCCTGATTACCCTAAGTTTTCGGTTATTGAACAAGATCCATTAGCAGGAGCTAAAGTTAAAGAAGACAGAAAAATATATATTACATTAAATCCTTCTGGATATAGAAAAATTAGAATTCCAGATGGCTTAATTGATAAAACATACCGACAAGTAAAACCAACACTAGAAGCTTTGGGTTTTAAAATTGGAAAAATAACTTATGTTGATAATATTGGAAAAGAAATGGTTTTAAAACTAACCTATAAAGGAACTACTATAGAAACTGGCGATAAACTTCCAAAAACATCTGTAATAGATTTGGTTTTAGGTAACGGAAACAGACCATAAATATGGAAGATTTCACACCTGAATTACCTGAAGAAGATGATAATGATCTATATGAACATTATGCATTTGCCGTAGAAAAGGGGCAAAACCCACTAAGAATAGATAAATATTTAATGAATTTTGTTGAAAATGCCACGCGTAACAAAATTCAGGCAGCTGCCAAAAATGGGAGTATATTTGTAAACGGATTGGTAGTAAAATCCAATTATAAAGTAAAGCCATTTGATAAAATCAGAGTCTTATTTACGCATCCTCCTCATGAAAACTTATTAGTTGGTGAAGCTATAGACATTGATGTGGTTTATGAGGATGATACGCTTTTAGTTGTAAATAAACCAGCTGGTATGGTAGTTCATCCTGGTCATGGTAATTATTCGGGAACTCTTATTAATGCCTTAATATACAGATTTGATAATTTGCCAAACAATTCTAGTGAACGTCCAGGTTTAGTTCATAGAATTGATAAAGATACGAGTGGCCTATTAGTTATTGCAAAAACCGAACAAGCTATGGCTCATTTGTCTTTACAGTTTGCCGAAAAAACAAGCGAGCGTGAATACGTTGCTATAGTTTGGGGGAATATTGAGGAAGATGAAGGGACTGTTGAAGGCCATATTGGGCGACATCCTAAAAATAGATTACAGAATACAGTTTTCTTAGGTGATGAAGCTGATAAAGGTAAACCTGCCGTAACTCATTATAAAGTACTTGAGCGTTTAGGGTATGTGACTTTAGTTTCATGTAAGTTAGAAACTGGACGAACGCATCAAATCCGGGTTCATATGAAGCATATAGGGCATACCTTGTTTAATGATGAGCGTTACGGAGGCGAAAAAGTTTTAAAAGGAACAACGTTTACTAAATACAAACAATTTGTAGATAATTGTTTTAAAATATTACCACGTCAAGCATTGCACGCAAAAACACTTGGATTTAAACATCCTAAAAATAATGAGTTTATGCGTTTTGATACTCCTATTCCTAATGATATGCAAAACTGTATTGAAAAGTGGCAAAACTATTCTAAACATCAAGAAATAGAGTAGGTAACTTCATTTTTTTTATTTTTGCCCATAACCTTTAAATCTTTTTTGTTCAAGGGTTTATCTTTATTTTCATGAAAATTTAAAAGTATTTTTAAAAATATCAACACCCTTAGGCAACCATTTGTTTAAAATTTGCGTCTTTATAAATAGAAAGCAAAATGAAATCATTGTTGAAAGTTATTCAATTACATAAAAACGAACCGATGCTTATTAAAAAAGCGATTAAGCAAGATCGAGAGGCACAACATGTTTTGTTTGAAATGCATGCTCCAAAAATGTTGAGCGTTTGTAGATATTATGTAAAAGATTTTCAACATGCAGAAGATGTGATGCTCAATGCATTTTTCAAAGTGTTTTCTAATTTGATTAGTTATAGAAATGAAGGTAATTTTGAGGGTTGGATTCGAAGAATTATGGTAAGAGAATCTATTTCATTTTTAAGGCAACAAAAAAAAGTAGAGTTTTCAGTAGATGATATTTTGATATATGATGATTACTCTAACAATATAGATACTAATATTGAGGTTTCTCAAATACAAGAATTTATTGACGAACTTCCCGAAGGGTATAAAATAGTATTTGTAATGTATGCGATTGAAGGTTATAAGCATCATGAAATAGCAGACATGCTAAAAATAACAGAAGGCACTTCAAAATCGCAATTATTTAAAGCTAGGAAAATGTTACAAGAAAAAATCAAAGAATTAAATAAAACAACAAGCTATGGCACCACTTAAATATGAAGATCAGTTAAAAGAAAAGCTTGAAATTAGAAGGTTACAGCCATCAGAAAATGCTTGGGAAAAACTATCCAATCGTTTAGATAAAGAAGATAAAAAGCATCAAAAACCTTATTGGTGGCTTGGTTTAACTGCTAGTATTGTGGGAGTTATATTTATAGGATCTCAATTTTTCAATAATCATACTATTGTTGAAGAACCGATAAAAGTTGTAACAATACCAGAAGTAAATGTGAAAAAACATGAAGCTACAATTACAATCACAACAGAAGATTTAAAACCTATTGAAGAATTAACTTTTACAATTGATAAAATCAAAATTATTGAAAAGTATGAAGATGAAAATCTAATTAAATCGACTATTAATGATGCTTATAAAGTAGCTACTAATCCAAAAAAAGAAAACGATTCTAATAGGATTGGTATAGCCCAAGAAATTAAATTTTTAAAAAATACTTTAACTTTTGAAGAGCAAAAAATTCAAGAAGTAGTAGCTCAAGTTACTATTTTGAAGAACCAAAATAATGACGTTACAGATGACGAAATTAATGCGTTACTTAACCAAGCTCAAAAAGAAATTAAATTAAATAGATTACTTAACGAAACTACAGGAGTAGTTGATGCTAATGTGTTGCTTCAAGACGTTGAGGCTGAATTGGATCAATCCTTTAGAAGTAAAGTTTTTGATGCTATTAAATCTAGTTATAATTCGGTAAAAACTGCAGTTGCCCAACGTAACAATTAATAAATTTTCCCCAAAGCTGGAATCTAAAAAAAAGTAAAATAAATCACAATCAATTATTAACAGATACTGAAGCAAATTCAGTATAATACGAACAGTTATGCAAACAATTACAAAGTGTTTAGGACTCCTATTACTGTGTTTAAGTGTACAATTCATTCATGCACAAGACACCATTCAAAATGTAAATAATAATGATAAAATCGCAAGATTAAAATATATAAAGGAAGAAATTGAAAATCAAGAGAGAGAATTTTTAAAAGCGGAAGTTGAAGCTATAAATATTCGACTGAGTAATGGATATATTACTAAAGAAGTGGCCGAGAATCTTAAAAAAGAAGTAGCTAAAAAACGAGCTTTAAATATTGAAAATAGGATTGCTATAATTAATAATAAAATTGCTTTATTAGAAAGAAATGATGATGGTTATGACGCTAGTAGTGATGAAGAAATTTCTGAAATAGGGTTTAGTTTTGGTAACGAGCAAGATGGGTTTGCTGGTATTAGAATAAAGAATAAAAACAAACCAAAAAAATATGATTTACGTACTTCTAGTGATTTTGTCTTAGCTTTTGGTTTAAACAATGCGATTATTGAGGGTGAAAAATTTGATGATTCACCTTATGAAATTGGCGGTTCTCGTTTTTTTGAAATTGGTTGGGCTTGGAAAACTAGATTATTTAAAAATTCTAATTTTTTACGTTTAAAATATGGTTACTCTTTCCAAATTAACGGATTAAAACCTACTGATAATAATTATTTTGTTCAGCAAGGCAATCAAACTATGTTAGAGGAATTTCCTGAGGATCTAAAAAAGTCTAAACTTTCTATTACTAACTTAGTATTCCCAATTCATTTTGAATTTGGACCATCTAAAAGAATTGATAAAGATACTTATTATAGATATTCAACAAATAAACAATTTAAAATAGGACTTGGTGGATATGCTGGTTTTAATATTGGAACACGACAAAAATTGAAATACGAACTAGATGGCGAACGAATAAAAGATAAACAAAAACGTGATTTTAATACATCAAATTTAGTATATGGTTTAAGTGGTTACGTGGCAATTGATGAGGTAGCTCTTTATGTAAAATATGATTTATCACCAATATTTAATAACCAAGCTATCAAACAAAATAACATATCAATTGGAGTTAGGTTTGATATGGATTAGAAATAATTATTAGTATTTCTGTTAATCAAAAGGGCGAAAATTTAAATTTTCGCCTTTTGATTAATTTATAAGTTAATATTAGTTTTTAGCATCTTTCAATTCTTTTTGTAGATGATCTAAATATAAAATACCATTTAAATGGTCAACTTCATGTTGAAAAATAACTGATGTAAAATCTTTAATCGTTTCAGTTTTATGATTACCATCCATAGTATCATATTCTATCTCGATTGCCAAGGCTCTGTTGCTTAAGGTTTCTCTTCTTTCAGGAATAGACAAACAACCCTCTTTATTAGTTTGTTTTTCATCAGAATACTTTACAATTTTTGGATTTAGGTATACTTCAAAAGGTAAATTTTCTTTATCTAAACGTTGTACCCATATAATATTTTTTAAAATTCCTACCTGCGGTGCTGCTATTCCTAAACCCATAGAGGCACTATCTCTAACAGTAGCATAAAGGCGTTTTACAAAATTTCGTAAAACAGGATTATTTCGGTCTGGTTTTATATAGTTGCTTTTTGTTCTTAGCAATAAAGAGTCATTAACGTTAGTTATTTTAAAAACTCGCATCGGTTTTAAACTATCTGCATTCATTATCAGTTTAGTGTTTTCAGAAGAAAATAATTTTTCAGATACAGATTTTGTTCCAAAGCATCCTGTAATTAATAAAGCTGTAAAAAAAAGAAAGAGATTATTTTTCATAAGATCGAATTCATTCTGAGCTAATTATAGGTTTACCATTCGTTAATTCTATTAGAATCTAATTTAATAAAAATAAATAATAAAATAGTAAATGCCCAGAGTCCAGAACCTCCATAACTAAACATTGGTAAGGGTATTCCAATAGTTGGAATTAGCCCCATTACCATTCCAATATTCACTAAAAAGTGTATAAAAATTATAGAAGCGACACCATAGCCATAAACGCGACTAAATTGAGATTTTTGTAACTCTGCTAAATGCAAAATACGAAGCAATAACAATACAAAAAGTATTACTACTAATGCACTACCTAAAAACCCCCATTCTTCACCTACAGTACTAAAAATATAATCTGTGTGTTGCTCAGGCACAAACTTGCCTGTTGTTCTAGTTCCTTCCATAAAGCCTTTCCCGGTTATACCTCCAGAGCTAATTGCTTTTTCAGATTCATTTAAATTATAGGCAAAAGTCTGTTTCATTCTCTCCAATTTTTCTGGGTCTTTCTCAAGTCTGAGCCAAAGACTAATTCGTTCTTGTTGGTGGGGTTTTAAAATGCTTTGATAAAAGAATTTTAAGCCAAACGATATACTTATAGCAGCTAATGCAATTAAAAGTGATTGGTAGATTCTAAGTTTCTTTTTGCTTAAAAAATGATAAGTAATTATAAGTGTTATTGCTAAAATTGAAGTAATTAACTGTCCGAATTTTAAAGATAAAATAGATATTAAAATAACTGATATTCCAATGGTTAAGTAATATTTCGGAAGCCCTTCTCTATACAATACAAAGAAGAAAGCGCCATATACAATGGTGCTACCTGTATCGTTTTGAAGAAGCACTAGAATAGCAGGTATTATTATGATGATAAATGTTTGAATTTGATCTTTAAGTGTTTTAATATTTGTATTTAAATCGCTTATATACTTGGCCACCGCTAAAGAAGTGGCCGTTTTAGCAAACTCGCTTGGTTGTATTGTAAAACTACCAATACCATACCACGAGGTTGCGCCATTTACATTTTTCCCAAAAATAAAAAGTCCAACAAGTGATAACATTGAAATTATATAAATAATACTTGAAAAACGTTCGTAAAATTTTGTATCAATAGCTAATAATAGGATTATTAATCCAAATGTTAGAAAAATAAAAATAAGCTGTTTCCCAAATGGTTGAGAAAAGTCGAAATAATTTATTGTAGTACCTGTGTGCGATGCAGATAAAATATTTAACCAACCAAAACCAACCAATAGTAAGAATAAAACAATTGTAATCCAATCGAATTTAAAATGCCTATTAGTTTCCCTAACCATTAATTATCAAGTTTATTAATTTTATCAAGCTCTTTTTTTAATTGTAAATATTCTTGTTCTTCAACAAGTTGTAAAGTTGAGTTGCCATTAATTGCAAAAGGTTTATCGGAAAGTGGTTTTTCATATTCATTTTGAAGACTATGTTTTATAAGCCATTCCTCTAAATCGGTTCTGGTTATGGTGCCTTTTATATATTTTTCAATAATTAAACTGGCTATTCTTCCAGCAAAACGGCTTCCCCAATAACCATTTTCAACAAAAACAGCTATGGCTATTTTAGGGTTGTCCTTAGGGGCGAATGCCACAAAAATAGAATGGTCTGTTAATTCTGTTTTAACACCATTTATTTTAGTGTAATTTTGTGCAGTACCTGTTTTTCCACAAATTTCAATATCTGGTACTTGTAAAGAATAGGCAGTTCCTTTATTATAAACATCAAACATACCCTGTATAACGGGTTCAAAATGTTCTTTGTTTATAGTGGTATATTTTGGGGTGGTATAGTTAGCATCAATAGACTCGTCTTCTATAGATTTTATGATGTGAGGTGTGTAATAATACCCTCTGTTACCAATGGCGGCAACCATATTAGCTAGTTGAATTGGGGTGGCTTCTACTTCGCCTTGTCCAATGGCGTTAGATACATTGTATGTTGAAACCCAAAGGTTTTCTCCATACCATTTATCGTAAAAATCTCCGTCAGGGATGCGTCCTTTGCTTCCAATTTTTAAGTCATAACCCAAATAGTCACCAAGACCAAAGCTTTTAACATGATTGCTCCATACATTCATACCATCTCCAGCATCTTCATATTTATCAATAATACGTCTATATACATTTGCAAAATAGGCATTACAGGATTGTGCGATACCATCATTCATAGCTAATGGGCTTGCGTGACTGTGGCAACCTGTTAATCTTCTACTGCCTATATAATAACCCATTCTGCAATAAAATCTATCCTCAGTTGTAACTACATTTTCTTGTAAACCTACTAGTGCATTTATAACTTTAAAAGGAGAGCCAGGTGGGTATTGTGCCAACAAACTTCTGTCATATAAAGGTCTAGCTATCGTATCGTTATATAATTTTGTGAAATTTTTAGAGCGTTCTCTTCCTACTAATAAATTAGGATTATAAGAAGGCGCCGATACCATGGTTAGAATTTCTCCACTACTAGGTTCAATAGCTATAATGCCACCGCGCTTATTTTTCATAAGCAACTCACCATATGCTTGAAGTTGTGCATCAATGGTAATGGTTATATCTTTCCCCTGTTCAGGGATAGTATCAAATATACCATCTTTGTAAGGCCCAATATTTCTGTTAAATCTGTCTTTTTGGATAAATTTAATGCCTTTTACACCTCTTAATGTATTTTCATAGGAAGCTTCTACTCCCTGCTTCCCTACTAAATCTCCCATTTTATAGTAAGGGTCTTTATTGATAATGGCATTATTAACTTCTCCTATATCCCCTAAAACATTAGCTCCTATGGTGGTCTGATAATGTCTTAACGAACGTTTTTGAATATAAAACCCACGAAATTTCCGCATTTTTTCTTGTAAAACTGCATAATCTTCTTTTGATAAATGCGGTACAAAAACGGATGGTAATCTAGGCGAGTAACGATAAGCTTTGTTATATGTGTTTATGAATTGTTGCTTTTCTATTTTTAATAAAGAACAAAATTCTAGAGTATCTAAAGGTTCTACTTCTCTAGGAATTATCATAACGTCGTATGATGGTTGGTTTGCTACTAAAAGCGCACCATTTCTATCATATACAAAACCTCTTTTTGGATAATCATAAACTTTTCTAATTGCATTATCCTCATATAAATCATGAGAACTGGCATTGTAAACTTGTAAATAGAAAAGTCTTGAAATAAATAATATTCCAACAGCTATTACAGAAATAAAAAGTAAAAATTGTCTCATTTAGCTTTTCTACTAAAGATTATATTTATGGTTATACATAATAAAATAGTGAATATACTTGAGAATAACGTTTTTTGAAGTACTAAAATTATTTTGGAGAAGTTAAAAATTTCAAGTGAAAATAGCATGAGATGGTGCATTATAGTTAGGAACGTTAAATAGTTGAGTTTAGCTCCAAAATCTACACTATTGAATTTTACAGTTTGATGTTCGTAAATTGTTCCAAAAGAAAATTTTAAAGCCACGGGTCTAACATAACCTATAAAAACACAAGCTGCAGCGTGAATACCACCTGTATCTAAAAAGAAATCAATAATAATTCCTAAAAAAAAACTGAGTAAAATTAATATGATTCGATTGTTTTTAACTGGGAATAAAGCAATAAATAAAATGTATATATATGGGTTTATATATCCCAAAAAATTGATATGATTAAATATTAAAACTTGCAAAATTACTAACGCAAAAAAACGCCATGTATGTATTGAAAAAATACTATTCATTTTGGGATTTTTCTAAATTAGTAATTTCTTTAACTTCAATGTTTTCAATAATGTAAACATGTTCAATATTAGTCATGTCGTTAAAAAGTTTAACTTCAATTTGATAATAATTTTCAGCATCGTCTAATTTGAAACTTTCAACAGTTCCAATATCTATTTTTTTTGGAAAAATAGAAGAACGACCAGAGGTTATTATAGTATCTCCAACTTTAAATTTTGCAACTTTTGGGATATCGATAAGTTGAATTAATTGAGGAGATTTGCCATTCCATGTTAGTGTTCCAAAATGATTTGTTTTTTTTAATTGGGCACTAATTCTGCTAGTTGTATTTAAAATTGATAAAACAGTTCCATAATTAGCACTTGTTTTATCAATAATACCTATGATACCTTTTGATGAAATTACGCCAAAATCTTGTTTAATGCTATCGTTTTTTCCTTTGTTTATAGTTAAAAAGTTGTTTGTTAATGAGTAACTATTTTTAATAATATTAGCATTATAAAATTTGTAAGTCTCATCAAAGGATAAACTATCAATAAAGGTAGAACCTAATTTAATTATCGAATTTCTCAGAAGTGAACGAAGTCTTGTGTTTTCTTCCACCAATAATTGATTTTGAGATTTTAAGTTAAAATAGCCACTAATGTTATTTATCGAATTGTAAACACCACCTGTAAGTAAGTTAGCAGAATTTATAAACTTACTTTTATGGTAAGAATGTGATTGAACTGTAAATAATATTGAAATACCAAACAACAACAAGAATAACAAAAAGTTTTTGTTTCTTATTATAAAGTTAATAATTTGTTGCATGGTTTATAGACCTATTTTATCAATACACTTTTGTATTTAGGTAAATTCTTAAGCGTTATTCCTGTCCCTCGTACAACAGCTCTTAAAGGATCTTCGGCTATGTAAACTGGTAAATCTGTTTTTTGCGATAAACGTTTATCTAAGCCACGCAACATAGATCCACCACCTGCTAAATAAATACCTGTATTATAAATATCGGCAGCTAATTCGGGAGGTGTTTGCCCAAGAGTTTCCATAACAGCATCCTCTATTCTCAAAATAGATTTATCAAGAGCTTTAGCAATTTCTCTATATGAAATGGATACTTGCTTTGGCTTACCAGTTAATAAATCACGTCCTTGAACACTCATATCGTCTGGTGGTAATTCTAAATCTTCAGTAGCAGCACCAATTTGAATTTTTATTTTTTCAGCAGTACGTTCACCTACATATAAGTTATGTTGCGTACGCATGTAGTAAACAATATCGTTTGTAAATACATCACCAGCAATTTTAACTGATTTGTCACATACAATACCCCCCAAGGCAATCACTGCAATTTCAGTTGTACCACCTCCTATATCAACCACCATATTTCCTTTTGGTTGCATAATATCTACACCAATACCAATAGCAGCAGCCATAGGTTCGTGAATCAAGTATACTTCTTTTCCATTAACGCGCTCACATGATTCTTTTACAGCACGCATTTCAACCTCAGTTATACCTGAAGGAATACAGACTACCATACGAAGAGCTGGTGTGAAAAATTTCTTTTTTAAAGCTGGGATGTTTTTAATAAACAGACTTATCATTTGCTCAGAAGCATCAAAATCTGCAATAACTCCATCCTTTAATGGTCTAATAGTTTTAATGTTCTCATGGGTTTTACCTTGCATTAAGCTAGCTTCTTGTCCAACGGCAATTATTTTGCCAGAAATACGGTCTCTGGCTACTATAGAAGGCGCGTCAACAACAACTTTGTCGTTATGAATAATAAGTGTATTTGCAGTGCCTAAATCTATTGCAATTTCTTCGGTTAAGAAGTCGAAAAATCCCATGTGCTAAAAGTAGTATTAGAGTTTAATAAAAAGAACTCTGTAAAAGTAATAAAAGTTAATAAATATATATTACATATGTTGTTCAAAATAGTATTATTATTAATACACATTCGTTTTGGATTCTATTTATGGGTTTAAACTCATATTTTTTTAAAATTTAACTTTTTTTTTTCGTTAATGTTAGATAGCTAACATTTTGGATAGTATTGACTTATTAGTTTTACTTAAATTATAAATTAATAAATATCATTTAAAATGAAAAGAGAATTACTTTTAAAAAAAATCATGAAATGTAGCTTTATGATGTGTTGCTTTTTTTTGGCAACCTTTCATGTAAGTGCTCAAGATGTGACGTTTACTAGTGTAAACCCTATTACAAATGTTTTAACTATATCAAATCCTGGTTCTTCCACGATAGATTTAACAAACTATCAATTATGTCTAGGACCAGGAACTTATGTGCAAATAGGCTCTCTTACTCCTGTAAATGGTAGCTTAATGTTAGCCGCAGGTGCAGACGTAACGTTATCATATACCATGAATGATACTATGGATGGTTTAAGCTTATTTAGTAATACTAATTTTGGGTCATCTAATGCTGCTGACTTAATAGCTTACGTGCAATGGGGTGCTACGGGGCAACCTAGAGTAGCTCAGGCGGTAACAGCAGGACGCTGGGATAGTAGCTTAAATTTTGTCTCAGGAGGAGCGCCATATACAACCACTATGGGAGGTTCTGCAGCATCGTGGACTGCTTGTGATGCTGAAGGAGGCGCGATTCAAATAGCAGGAACAACAGATACTACTGCAGAAATTTGTGTAGGTGAAGGAACAAATGATTTAATAGCTCTAGAGTTTGTAGACATGGGTGTTTTATCAGGCGAGAATTCAACATGGGTAATAACAGACCAAGCAACAGGAAACATTTTAGGCGCACCAGCAACACAACCTGCAGGCGGATTTAATTTAGAAGGCGCACCAACAGGCATCTGCGATATTTGGTACTTACGTTATACAGGCGATATCGGATTAGCAACTGCGAGTAATGTGTCAGACTTATCAGGATGTTTTGATTTATCAAATCCAATATCAGTAAGCAGAAATGCAGTAAATGGAGGCGCGATTCAAATAGCAGGAACAACAGATACAACAGCTAGTATTTGTGTAGGTGAAGGAACAGATGATTTAATTGCAGTAGAATTTACTACAAGTTCAACTACAAGTGGCACAAATGGTACATATGTAATTACAGATCAAGCGACAGGAGAAATCTTAGGAACGCCAGGTGCTGGACCATTCAATTTAGAAGGTGCGCCTGCAGGAGTTTGTGATATTTGGTACTTGAGATACGAAGATGGATTAACAGGATTAACAGTAGGTCAGAATGTTTCGGGTTTATCAGGATGTTTTGATTTGTCAAACCCAATTTCAATAACAAGACTCACCGGAGTAGATTGTGCTTCCTTGAGTATCGATGATTTTGAGTCTAACTTTAAATTTACGCTATATCCAAATCCGGTTCAAAGCGAATTATCTATTAAATACCAAGGATCTCAAAATCTTAATTTAGATATTCAGGTCATAAACATGCTAGGAAAGCAAATTATGAACATTGACTTTTCAAATAGTAGAAACGCGACTATAGATATGAGAACTTTAACTACTGGGACGTATTTCTTAAATATTAGAGATAAAGATTCTGGAAGTTCAATTGTTAAAAGAGTGGTTAAGAATTAGCTAGTATATTATTACATACTAAAAAAGAGCACTTAAAAAGTGCTCTTTTTTTATTTCCTATTTTGACTTTGTTTTGAGTTTAATGTTTAAAATGACGCGTGCCTGTCATAACCATAGAAACATTATTGTCATTACAATAATCAATACTTAATTGATCTTTAATAGAGCCACCTGGTTGAATAACGGCAGTAATTCCTGCATTTTTAGCAATTTCTACGCAATCAGGAAATGGAAAAAATGCATCACTCGCCATAACTGCACCTTCTAAATCAAATTTAAAAGTTTGCGCTTTATGAATAGCTTGCTCTAATGCATCAACGCGACTTGTTTGTCCGGTTCCGGCTGCAAGTAATTGATTGTTTTTTGTTAATACAATAGTGTTAGATTTTGTGTGCTTACAAATTTTTGAAGCAAAAATTAAATCACTTAATTCGCTTTCTGTTGGATTTGTATTGGTTACATTTTTTAAACCTTCAACAGTATCTGTAATATTATTTCTGTCTTGTAATAAAACCCCATTTAAACAACTTCTAACATTCATTTTTGGCATTTCAATATCATGAAGTTTTAAAATAATTCTATTCTTTTTTCCTTTTAAAGTTTCTAATGCATCATCAGCAAAAGAAGGAGCAATTACAACTTCACAAAATAAACCGTGAATTTCTTCGGCGGTAGCTAAATCAATTTCTTTATTACTAATTAAAACCCCACCAAAAGCTGATACAGGATCGCCAGATAACGCATCAACATATGCTTGACGCAAAGTGTTTCTTTGTGCCAAACCACAAGCATTGTTATGTTTTAAGATGGCAAATGTTGGAGCTTCGTTTTTGAATTCTAAAATTAAATTTACCGCAGCATCAACATCCAATAGGTTGTTATAGCTTAATTCTTTACCGTGTAGTTGCGTAAAAATTTCATCAAAATTCCCAAAGAAAAAGCCTCTTTGATGTGGGTTTTCGCCGTAACGTAATACCTTGCCATTAGTTTCGCTAATTTTTAATGCAGCCTCATCATGGTTTTTATTGAAATAATTAAAAATAGCGGAGTCATAATGTGATGATACATTAAATGCTTTACCAGCAAAACGCTTTCTGTCTTCCTCATAAATACTTCCGTTGTTAGCAGAAATTAATTCTAAAAATTCAGCATAATCATTTACAGAAGATACACAAATTACATCAGCATAATTTTTGGCAGCAGCTCTAATTAATGAAATACCTCCAATATCAATTTTCTCAATAATATCTTGATTGATTGCGCCAGAGGCAACTGTTTTTTCAAATGGATATAAATCAACAATAACAACATCTATTTGTGGAATGTTATATTCTGCTAATTCAGCAACATCACCAGCATGATTTTGACGATTTAAAATACCACCAAAAACTTTAGGGTGTAATGTTTTTACTCTACCTCCAAGAATGGAAGGGTATGAGGTAACATCTTCAACCGGAACAACGTCAATACCTAAATCATTTATAAATTTTTGTGTACCTCCCGTAGAGTAAATAGTAACACCTTGTTTGTTAAACTCCCTAACAATGGGTTCTAGTCCGTCTTTACTAAATACAGAAATTAAAGCTGATTTTATGGTTTTTTCGTTACTCATTTTTAGTGGGTTATGAATTGAAGCGCAAAAATAGTAATTAAAAAGTAAAATTTTGCCTTGTCTAACAACCAAAATAGTATTGATTTTTTAACTAAAATGAAGAGTTGTTAACAACTATGAATATTGTTTAATTAGAGCTTGCTAATTAAAGGGAAATGCATTTGATGGCGTTCTCGCCTCCTTAAGAATTTCTACCATTTCTTCTAAAATATCAGGATGTTCATCAGCAACATTTTTAATTTCTCCAATGTCTATTTATAAATTATAAAGTTCAAGTTGGCTTTCTGGATTTTTAAAAACATTATACTTAACGGCTTTCCAATGTCCTTTTCGTATGGCTTGTCTACCACCTCTTTCATGAAACTCCCAATACAGGTAGTCATGTTCTTTTTGGTTATCCGCATCACCTAAAAGCAGTGGTAAAACCGATATGCCATCTATATTTTTAGGATTTTTAGCTTTAATTATGTCGGTAAATGTTGGAAAAATATCCCAAAAAGCAGATATATGATTAGTTTTAGAATTAGGAATTATTTTTCCTGGCCAACTAACAATCATAGGCACTCTAATTCCTCCCTCGTATAAATCGCGTTTGGTGCCTTTTAAAGGGCCATTACTATTAAAATAAACAGGATCAGCTCCTCCTTCAGTATGAGGACCATTATCTGATGTGAATATAATAATAGTGTTATCAGCAATTCCAGCTTCCTCAACCTTTTTTATGATTTCTCCCACTTGAGTGTCTAAGATTTCAATCATTGCTACAAAAGCAGCATGTGACTCGTTTTGAGATTCATAACCGCCTTTTCTATAATTTGGTCCAATGTCTAAACCTTTGTATTCCTTTTCAGGAGGGTATTTGCCTCTATATTTTTTAAGAATATTTTCAGGAGCTACTAATTCTGCATGGGGAATAATAGAAGCTACATATAAAAAGAAAGGATTTTTTTTATTGTTTTCAATAAACTGTAACGTTTTTTCGTGAATTAAACTTGGGGCATAAATTCCTTTTTTATCTCCGTAATTTTCTTTTAGTATAATCGAATCTCTGTTATGCCATAGATGACGGGGATAATAATTATGGCCTAAACGCTGACAATTAAAACCGAAAAAAGTATCAAAACCTTGGTTGGTTGGATCACCTGAAGACCCCGGAAACCCCAAACCCCACTTTCCAAAAGCTCCAGTTGTATATCCTGCTTTTTTCATTGCTTCAGCAACTGTAAAGGTGCTGTCAGGAATAGGATATTGCCCCTCAGGCCGAACTTCTTTATTTCCTCTTATCATTGTATGCCCAGTATGCATGCCAGTTAATAGAGCAGATCTTGAAGGCGCACAAACAGTACTGCCAGAATAATGTTGAGTAAATAGCATGCCTTGTGATGCTAATTTGTCAATGTTTGGAGTTTCGAATTTTTTTTGACCATAACAACTTAAATCGCCATAGCCTAAATCATCAGCCAAAATATAAATAATGTTTGGTGGAAGCTTTTTTAAAGGTGTTTCTGTTTTTTCTTTACAAGAAAGAAATAGCAAAACCAGTATCAATGTTGTAAAACGACAAGCTGGTTTAAAAAACATAAGTTTGAATTTTATTGAACGGTTACTTTTTTATCTAATCAAAAGTAAGTATAGTTTTAGTAATTGTTAAAAAATTTCAGCAACTTTAGAACAAACAAATTCTAAAAAACGTTCGTCAGCTTCAGTAAATGGGTCTGGAGTATTAGAGTCGATATCAATTTGCCCAATATTCTCACCATTTACAAAAATGGGAATTACAATTTCCGCTTTTACGGTTATACTACACGCAATATAGTTGTCTTGCGCAGAAACATCGGGCACTACAAAATTTTGGTTGCTAACTGCTACTTGTCCGCAAATCCCTTTTCCAAAAGGAATGATAGTATGGTCTGTTGGTGCACCAACATATGGGCCTAAAATAAGTTCTTCTTTATCACCATTTTTAAAATAAAAACCTACCCAATTGTAATAATCAATATGGGTTTCAAGCAATTCGCAAACTTTTAAAAGACGTTCGTTTTTGTCTATTTCAGAATTGGAAATAACAGATTCTACTTGTGGTTTTAGTTTTTCGAAGGTCATAATTAAAAAAGTTTTGGTAAAAGTATTTAAAAAGGTGTAATTTCGATGTTCAATTTTGTTTTTTTTGAAGTCACTTTTGGTAAAATATAAACTAGTAATAAAATTTATACTAACGTTTTTGGTGGTGTATAGTGTTTTGTCTTTCGGGTATAAATTTTATTTACAATTTTCAGATGGCTCCAAGTTTTATCCAGATTATATTACGCATTTAGTATCAAAACAAACAGAATTAATTATAAATACATTTGGTTATAATACAGAAGTTTTACCACATCCAGATGAGCCTTCCATGAAGGTTATTATTAATGGTAATTATTTAGCTAGAATAATTGAGGGTTGTAATGGCGTAAGTATCCTTATTTTGTTTGTTTCATTTATTATCGCTTTTTCAGGACAAGCAAAAACAACTTTTTTTTATATCCTTTATGGGGGTATTTTAATTTATTCAATAAACTTATTCCGTATAGTTATTTTGACTCTTGGTTTATACCACTATCCTCAATACGAAGATATTTTGCATACTGTAGTTTTTCCTGGAATTATATACGGTATGATTTTTTTGCTTTGGATTTTTTGGGTGAATCGTTTTTCTAAATTAAAACAGAATCATGATTAAAATCACTAAATACATATTGTTGCTATTTTTATTTGGTTTATTGATTTTAATAAGATGGTTTGAGAATGATTTGTTTTATGATCCTTATTTATCTTTTTTTAAAAATGATTATTTGTATATAGATAGTCCACGCAGGGAAATTGCAAAATTAGTAGCTTATACAACATGGCGTTATCTTTTAAATACCTTAATCTCTCTTTGGGTTTTGTATGTTTTTTTTAGAGATAAAAGTATATTGAAGTTTTCTGTTTTAATTTATGTCATTGCTTTTATTGTGTTAATTCTCTTTTACTTATTTTTTGTTGTAAATCCTAGACAAGAAGATTATTATATTTTTTTTAATATAAGAAGGTTTTTAATTCAGCCTATTATATTAATTATCTTATTTCCAGCATTTTATTATCATAAAATAAGGAGCTAAGTGTTAATCATTTAATAAAAACAGACTATAATCATTAAGTTTTTTGTAATTTCGCAAAGTGAAAAAAATCATTTTACATAAAACGTTTTCAATAGCTTTAGCTTTTTTAGTTTTATTTTCAACAGTATCTTTTACTATTGAAAAACATTACTGTGGAGATGTTTTAGTTGATGTTTCAGTGTTTTCTGAAGCAAAAAAATGTGATATGGAAATGCCTTCAATGGAGACCTTTCAAAAAAAATCTTGTTGTAAAGATGAGGTTGATGTAATTAAAGGTCAAGATGAACTAAAATTCTCGTCTTTTGATGATCTATATTTTTCACAACAACTTTTTGTTGTGGCATATGCTTATTCATATAATAATTTATTTGAAGGTTTATCTCAACAAATAACACCTCACAAAGATTATTCTCCACCCAATTTGGTAGCCGATATTCAGGTTTTAGACCAAGTTTTTATTATTTGATATTAATTTTTTTATTCAATCTTTTCAATTATTTAATTGATAAAAGAATGTAAATTATTAATAAATCAAATTTAAAAACAATGAAACATACATATATAGTTGCAGGCATGACCTGTAATGGATGCAGAGCCTCAGTTGAAAAGGCTTTAAGCGAAACGCTTGATGTTATAAACGTTACAGTTAATTTAGAAACTTCTGAGGTAATTATTGAGATGTCTCAACATATTCCATTAGAAACTTTACAGAACGCATTGGCTAGTAAGTATCAAATTTCAGAAAAAAATATTTTTAAAATAGTTGATAATACAGATAAACAAAAAAGTGATTTACAACAGCTTTTTCCATTATTTCTGATTTTTATTTACATTATTTCTGCTGCTATTCTAATCAATTTTAAATCTTGGAATTTGGATAGTTTTATGCTCGACTTTATGGGTTTATTTTATATCGTCTTCAGTTTTTTTAAACTTTTAGATTTAAAAGGCTTTCCAGAATCTTTTAAAATGTACGATCCAATCGCTAAGGTAGTTCCTTTTTATAGTTGGATATATCCTTTTATAGAGGTAGCTCTTGGGTTGATGTTTTTAATACGTTTTCAAATATCAATAGCTTTAGTTGTAACCTTAATTGTTTTAGGGGTTACTACTATTGGTGTTACAAAATCTTTATTAGATAAAAAATCAATCCAATGTGCATGCCTGGGAACTGCTTTAAAATTACCTATGACCAAAGCAACTTTTATTGAAAATACTATTATGATAGTAATGGCTACTATAATGCTAATTAAAATTTACAGTTAAATGAAATTTTTAATATATATATTATTGCTTCCAGCATGTCTTTTTTCGCAAGAAAAGATATCAGGAATGATTATGGAAGCTAATGATAAAAACGAACATATTGGTTTGGCTGGAGCCAATGTTTATTGGTTAGATACCGAAATAGGAACAGTTACAGATATTGATGGAAAGTTTACAATTCCCTATAAATCGGGATATAAAAAACTAGTGATAAGTTACATTGGATTTAAAACTGATACTTTAACTATTACTGAAGCTAAAATGATACATCATTGGTTGGAGCCAACAGATAGTTTGGACGCTATTACGATAACTTCAAGAAAACAAGCTACAGCAAAATCATATTTAAGCGCTTCAAATGTTATAAATGTAAGCAGCGATGAATTGTTGAAAGCAGCTTGTTGTAATTTGTCTGAAAGTTTTGAAACCAATCCATCTATCGATGTTAATTTTGCCGATGCAGTAACAGGTGCACGTCAAATTAAAATGTTAGGGTTAACTTCACCATATATCTTAATAGCTACTGAAAATATTCCTTCAATTAGAGGGGCATCACAAGCTTTTGGTTTAAGTTTTATACCAGGAACTTGGGTAGAGAGTATTCAAATTACTAAAGGAGCTGGTAGTGTAGTTAATGGCTATGAGAGTATTGCAGGTCAAATAAACGCAGAATTGGTAAAACCCTCAACAGATAATAAATTATTTGTAAATGCCTATGGTTCTGTAAACGGACGTCTTGAGTTGAATACACATGTTAACACCAAAATATCCGATAAGTGGAGTACTGGATTGTATTTACATGGGAATATAAGAGAGGAAAAGTTTGATAAAAACGAAGATTCTTTTCTAGACATGCCATTGCAAAAACAAATTAATGTGATGAACCGATGGCAATACATTGACACCAAAAATGGATTTGTAAGTTTTATTAATTTCAAATTTTTAAATGACCAAAAACAAACAGGACAAATAAATTTTAATTCTGATACAGATATGTTAACAACTAATGCTTGGGGAAGTGAAATTGACACCCAACGTTATGAAGTGTCTGCTAAATTAGGTTATGTTAACCCAGATATTCCTTGGCAAAGTATAGGGATTCAAACAGCTTATAGTAGTCATAAGCAAGACTCCTATTTCGGTTTGAAACAATATGATATTACACACAATAGCTTATATACTAATGCTATTTACAATTCAATTATTTCAGATTCTAGGCATAAAATAAAAACAGGTATTAGTTACACTTATGATTCGTATGATGAGTTTTTAGACACCCAAAATCTGAATTCTAATTACGAAAGAATAGAAAGGGCTTTAGGTACTTTTTTTGAATATAATTTTGATGATTTGGATAAGTTTAATATTACTGCAGGTATTCGGGTAGATAGTCACAATTTATTGGGCACTTTTTTAACACCAAGATTGCATGCACGCTATACACCTTGGTCTAAATCGGCTTTAAGAGCTTCTTTTGGACGCGGAAAACGTAGCGCTAATATTTTTGCAGAAAATCAAAATATTTTCGGAACCTCAAGAAACATTAATATTCTAAATACTAATGGAAACATTTACGGTTTAAACCCCGAAATTGCATGGAATTATGGGCTTTCTTTTTTACAAGGATTTAATCTTTTTGGAAAAAAAGCTGATATTACTATTGATTATTACAAAACAAATTTTCAAAACCAAGTGGTTGTAGATTTTGAAAATCCACGAGAAGTTAATTTTTATAATTTAGACGGAAAAAGTTATGCAAACAGTTTTCAATTTGAATTGAATTATAATCTTTTTGAAAATTTTGATTTACGAACAGCTTACAAATTTTATGATGTGAAAACTGATTATTTGGTTGGCAGACTTGAAAAACCTTTAATACCTAAACATCGTTTGTTTGCAAATGCTTCTTATGAAACTAATAAAAAAGCAGATGCTAGCCAATGGAAACTTGATGCTACTTACAACTGGTTAGGAACCCAACGCTTTTCTTCAACAGAAACAAATCCAATACAATATCAATTATCCGAAAGGACACCAACGGTTGGAACATTAAATACACAAATAACAAGAGTTTTTTCTGAATCCTTTGAAATATATTTAGGAGCTGAAAATTTAACAAATGTGAGACAGCCAAATCCTATTTTAGGGGCTAATGACCCTTTTGGTTCAAATTTTGATACTAACTTTGTATATGGACCAATTTTTGGAAGTATGTATTACGCTGGATTAAGATTTAAAATAAATTAAAACAAATTAAAATAGACAATATGAAAAAAATAATAATTATAGCTATGCTATTTACGGGAATGACACTTTTTGCTCAAAACAAAAATGCAAAAGCTTCTTTGGAAGTAGATGGCGTTTGTATGATGTGTAAATCTAGAATAGAAAAAGCATGTTTAGCAACTAAAGGAGTAAAAAGTGCTAGTTGGGATGTTAAAACGCATGAATTGAAATTGTTTTTCGATGAAAACAAAACCAATTTAAAAGCTATTGAAAAAAATATAGCGGCAGTTGGACATGATACTAAGCAAATAAAAGCAACTGATGAAGCTTATGCTTTGGTACATCCTTGTTGTAAATATAGAGACGAACAAATCGTTGGAGATCATAAAGAATAATTTTATTCTTATTTCTATAATTAAATTTACAAAAAAAACGCTTCAAATTATTTTGAAGCGTTTTAGTTTATATTAATTGAAAACTTTCAATTTACATCATTCCTGGCATGCCGCCACCCATTGGAGGATGACCTGCAGATTCTTCCTTAATATCTATTAAAGCACACTCTGTTGTAAGAATCATTCCAGCAACTGAAGCTGCATTTTCTAAAGCTATACGAGTAACTTTCTTGGGATCAATAATTCCAACCTTCAACATATCTACATAAGTTTCAGATTTAGCATCGTAACCAAATGAGCCTTTGCCTTCCATAACTTTAGAAACTACAACGCTTCCTTCGCCACCAGCATTTTCAACAATAGTACGTAATGGAGATTCGATAGCACGTGCTACAATTTGAACACCAGTTGTTTCGTCTAAATTATCAGTAGTAAGTTTTTCTAAAACTGATTTTGCTCTTACTAATGCAACACCACCACCTGCAACAATACCTTCTTCAACGGCAGCTCTTGTGGCATGTAAAGCATCATCAACACGGTCTTTTTTCTCTTTCATTTCAACTTCACTTGCAGCGCCAACATATAAAACTGCAACACCACCAGCTAATTTAGCTAAACGCTCTTGTAATTTTTCTTTGTCGTAATCACTAGTGGTAGTTTCAATTTGTGCTTTAATTTGATTTACTCTAGCTTTAATGTCTTTTGCATCACCAGAACCATTTACAATAGTAGTATTGTCTTTATCAATAGTTACGGTTTCTGCAGTACCTAACATACTTAAATCAGCATTTTCTAACGTAAACCCTCGCTCTTCAGAAATTACAGTTCCGCCAGTTAATATAGCTATATCTTCTAACATGGCTTTACGTCTGTCTCCAAAACCAGGTGCTTTTACAGCAGCAATTTTAAGTCCGCCACGTAATTTGTTTACAACCAATGTGGCTAACGCTTGTCCGTCTACATCTTCAGCAATAATTAATAATGGACGACCAGATTGTGCAACAGGTTCTAATATTGGAAGAATTTCTTGTAAGTTAGAAATCTTTTTATCAAATAATAAAATATATGGATTTTCTAAATCAGCAATCATTTTATCTGCATCTGTTACAAAGTAAGGAGATAAGTAACCTCTATCAAATTGCATACCTTCAACAACATCAACATAAGTATCCATGCCTTTAGCTTCTTCAACGGTAATAACACCTTCTTTCCCAACTTTACTAAAGGCTTTAGCAATTAGATCACCAATGGTATCATCATTGTTAGCAGAAATAGATGCTACTTGTTTGATCATTTCTGATGAATTACCAACTTTTTTAGCTTGCTTTTCAAGGTCTTTAACAATAGCTTCTACTGCTTTGTCAATCCCACGCTTTAAATCCATTGGATTAGCGCCTGCAGCCACATTTTTCAAACCTTCTTTTACAATAGCTTGTGCTAAAACGGTAGCTGTAGTTGTGCCATCTCCTGCTAAATCATTAGTTTTTGAGGCAACTTCTTTAACCATTTGAGCACCCATGTTTTCAAGTGGATTCTCTAATTCTATTTCTTTAGCTACAGAAACACCATCTTTAGTTACCTGAGGAGCACCAAAGCTTTTACTAATAATGACGTTACGTCCTTTAGGTCCTAATGTTACTTTTACTGCATTAGCCAATGCATCAACGCCACGTTTTAAACCGTCGCGTGCTTCAATATCAAATTTTATATCTTTTGCCATTTTTTTAAATTTTACTTTAATTAAACAATTGCAAGAATATCACTCTCACGCATTATTAAATAATCTTTACCTTCTAGTTTAAGCTCTGTTCCAGCATATTTGCCATATAAAACAGTATCGCCAACTTTTACGGTAATAGGATCGTCTTTAGTGCCTGGTCCGGCAGCTACAACAGTTCCTTTTTGTGGTTTTTCTTTAGCGTTATCTGGAATGATAATTCCAGATGCTGTTTTAGTTTCAGCAGCAGCAGGTTCAATAAGAACGCGGTCTGCTAATGGTTTAATGTTTAAGCTCATTGTTATATTACTTTTAATTAAATTATTATTTGTTTTTATTATCAAGCTAAAAATGTGCCAATAGATCATTACTGACAAACTTGCAGAAATAAAAAATGCCAACTGTATAAGTTGGCATTTTTTTTATTTTTTTGGTATTACCTATTCTTCTGTTGAATCTGCTGGTGTAGTAGTATCATTAGTTGTATCAGCAGGAATTGCTGGTAAGGGTTGTGTTGTTGTAGCATCTAAATCTAATGCTTTAGAATCTAAAGTTTCTGAACCTTTATTGATGGCTACATTAGAAAGTAAAATTAATACTAATAAAAGTGTAGCTAAAGTCCATGTGCTTTTATCTAAAAAGTCAGTTGTCTTTTTCACACCACCTAATTGTTGTGTGCCACCGCCACCAAAAGATGAAGATAATCCACCACCCTTAGGGTTTTGCACCATAATTACAACGATTAGTAAAAAGGCTACTACAACTATTAATGCTAAAAATATTGTAAACGTACTCATTATTCTTTATTGTTTTGTTCTTGTAATTGTTCTACTGCTTTGATTTGGTTTGCAAAGAAACTACTTTTTTCTGGATATTTCAAACTTAAAATTTTATAAGATTGAATTGCTTTTTTGAAGTTTTTTTGCTCGACATAAATCCTAGCTAAAGTCTCTGTCATTAATGATTCTGGCTGAATCATCTGGGCTTTAGCTAAATTCCCTTTTTGGGTTACTGCTTTGGTAGGATTGATTTTTGGGTTTTGAGATATAAATTTATCAATAAGCTGAAACTTTTTTTCTTTTTCTTGAGCTTCAGATGTTAGACCTAGAGGTTCATTTTTTAGCTCTCTTTTAATAGGTTTAAATTGTGTTAGCTTAAGCCATTCGTTAAAGGAGTGCGTTTCTCTTTTATCAAACTGTAGAGGTTTTCCTAAATTTAAAATTTCATCAGGTGTAGCTTCAGTGGCTATGACTTCTTCGGTGATATTCTCAATAGATTCTGTTTCATCTAAAATAAAAATTTTTTTTGGGCGTGATTCTTTTGGTTCAAATAAATTAGGGTCTAAAACACCTTCAGTATCAATTATTTGTTGTTTTAAAGTATGGTCAATTTTAACACTTTTATTAACTGAAAGATCTTCAACTATAACATCTAAATCTTTGAGATGAGCTATGTTTTGTTTAATAAATTGAGAAATTTCATTTTGAACGAAAGCTTCAGAAGTAATGTAATCAAATAAAATACTTCTGTCAAAAGTGTAAGCGGCTGTTGTTTTAAGTTCTTGGTTATATTTAAAACTACTTTGTTTTTTTAATGCTTTAAGATAGATAGCTCTTGCAGATTGAAAATAAGGAAATTCATCAATGATAGATTTTATAGCTTCGGTTTCCTCATGTGTTATTTTTTGAGGGTTTTGGAGTAAGTTTGTAAAATCTGTATGATTCATTACCATTTTGCTAAAGTAGCGTTGAAAATATCTTGAGTTATACGCTCAAAAATCTCTTCATGCGCTGTTGTTTTTTGCGACCCAATTAGTTGTTCACTACCAGGGTAATCATAAAAAAAAGAAAAAGTTTGTTCTAAATCATCTTCTTCATCTTTTTTATTAAAAAAACGCAGTTTTACACTAATAGTTAGTCTGTTTTGTGCAGCTGTGTTTTGTGAGGTTGCTGTTGTTGGTGAAATTCGGTATTCTGAGATTTCTCCTTCATAAACTAAATCGCCATTTGAAGGAACTAAAGTTAAGTTTGTTTGGTTTTGAATTAAATCTTCAAGTACAATTTTAAAATCACGTTCTAAACCTGGCTCTATTAAAAGCGAATTGTTTTCAAAATAATTAACTTGATAAGTTTCAGTACCTGATGGGATGGAAGCACCTGTAAATGAGTAGATGCCACAACCTGAAAGCGAAACGCTAAATGCTAAAAGTAAAAAGTATAAAAAGTGCTTTTTCATGTATATTATAGCGATTGAATTATAAATCGTATTGTTTAATTTTTCTGTAAAGCGTACGTTCGCTTATTCCCAATTCGTTAGCTGCTAATTTACGTTTTCCGCTGTGACGCTCAAGGGATTTTTTTATTAATTCTAATTCTTTATCTTGTAGCGACAAGGTTTCTTCTTCTTCAATTTCTTCAGCAAAATGATATTTATCGTGTATTGTTAATGTGTCATCTGTATTTGATGTATGTTCTGGGATTGAAATTACTTCCGTGTTTTCAATAGAATCTTCATAATCGGCATCTTCATCATTATCATTTCCATAGATTTTTTGAATCAGACTTTCGTTGTTTTTTTCAACATCTTTAACGTTACCTGTTTTCATTAATTCCATAGTCAATTTTTTCAAATCGTTAAGATCGCTTTTCATATCGAAAAGCACTTTGTATAGAATTTCACGTTCACTACTAAAGTCGCTATCGGATTTAGATGTTTTTATAACTGCGGGCAAATTAGTTCCTGAAATAGGTAGATAGCTTTTTAAGGTTTCGGCTGAAATTGTTCTGTTTTGCTCTAAAACGGATAGTTGTTCAGCGATGTTTCTTAACTGTCGAATATTACCACTCCATCTGTGTTTTAGTAATATTTGAGTGGCATTATCTGTAAGTTTGATGGTTGGCATTTTATATTTTAAAGCAAAATCACTTGCAAACTTTCTAAACAGTAAATGAATGTCTTCCTGACGCTCTCTAAGTGGCGGTAAATGAATATCTACGGTGCTTAAGCGGTAAAATAAATCTTCACGAAATTTTTCTTTTTGTATGGCTTCATACATGTTTACGTTGGTAGCAGCAACAATACGCACATTTGTTTTTTGCACTTTACTGGAGCCTACTTTTAAAAACTCACCATTTTCAAGAACACGTAATAAACGTACTTGAGTTGTAAGTGGTAATTCTCCAACTTCATCTAGGAAAATAGTACCGCCGTCTGCGACTTCAAAATAACCTTCGCGGGTTTGAGTTGCACCTGTAAATGAGCCTTTCTCATGTCCAAAAAGTTCACTGTCAATGGTGCCTTCCGGAATGGCGCCACAGTTTACAGCGATGTATTTATTGTGTTTTCTGTGAGATAATTGGTGGATGATTTTCGGAATACTTTCTTTACCAACGCCACTTTCGCCGGTAACTAAAACAGAAATATCAGTTGGTGCTACCTGAATCGCTTTTTCAATAGCTCGGTTAAGAGATGCTGAATTTCCAATGATACCGAAACGTTGTTTTATAGCTTGAACTGACTCCATTTTAATTATTTTCTGAGTATCCAATTGCTTCACCAATAAGTGTAGCGCTTGTACAATCTATAACTTTTACATTTACAAAATCTCCAATTTTATAGTTTCCTTTAGGGAAAACCGTAACTAGGCTTTGTGGTGTGCGACCAGACCAGTGTTTTTCTGATTTTTTAGATTCTTTTTCTATTAAAACTTCAACCACTGAGTTTAGATTTTCTCTTGTTCTAAAACCACTATGTACTTGTTGGAGTTCTACAATTTCTGCTAATCTTCTTTTTTTATCAGCTTCTGGAACATCATCATCCATTTTGCGTTCTGCTAAAGTTCCAGGGCGTTCAGAATAAGTAAACATATATCCAAAATCATATTTTACATACTCCATTAATGATACTGTGTCCTGAAAATCTTCTTCGGTTTCAGTAGGAAAGCCAACTATCATATCTTGGCTAATAGCACAGTTTGGTATGATTTTTTTAATATTATAAATAAGTTGCATATATTCTTCTCTTGTGTGTAAACGATTCATTTCTTTTAGAATCCGATTACTACCACTTTGAACTGGCAAGTGAATATGGTTACAAATATTTTGATATTTTGCCATGGTTTCAATCACATCGATTGTAAAATCTTGTGGATTTGAGGTTGAAAAACGAATACGCATTTTAGGCTGTGCTTTGGCGCAAAGCTCTAATAATTTAGAAAAGTTAACAGAGGTTGCTTTTTGCATAACGTTAGCTTTTTCAAAGTCTTTTTTCAAACCACCACCATACCACAAGTAACTATCAACATTTTGCCCAAGTAGGGTTACTTCTTTAAAACCCTTGCTCCTTAAATCGTTAATTTCTTCAATAATACTTTGTGGATCTCTACTGCGTTCTCTTCCTCTAGTAAATGGTACCACACAAAATGTACACATATTATCGCAACCTCTTGTTATTGAAACAAAAGCAGTAACACCATTTGTGTTTAATCTCACAGGTGAAATATCGCCATAAGTTTCATCTTTTGATAAAATAACGTTGATGGCATCTCTACCTTCTTCAACTTCTGCTATTAAATTAGGTAAATCTTTGTAGGCATCAGGTCCAACAACAAGGTCAATAATTTTTTCTTCTTCTAAAAATTTAGTTTTTAAACGCTCTGCCATACAGCCTAAAACGCCAACTTTCATTTTTGGGTTATGGTCTCGTTTTACGGCGTTATATTTTTCTAAACGTTTTCGAACAGTTTGTTCTGCTTTATCTCTAATAGAGCAGGTATTTACTAGAACTAAATCAGCTTCCTCAAGTTTTTGAGTGGTATTAAAACCTTGTTCTGATAAAATAGAAGCTACTATTTCGCTATCGCTAAAATTCATAGCACATCCATAACTTTCAATAAAAAGTTTACGTTTATTAGTGTCTTTTTGTTCTAAAACTAAAGATTCACCTTGTTTATTTTCGTCTATAATTTTTTCCATAATTTCTTGAAATCCTACTCTTCCAATAAGCATGCAAAGATACAATTAATTTATGTTTTATGACAAAGTGTCAGTTTAAATTTTTGATAATTTTATTTTAAAGGTTAGTTTTGACTTTTTAATCAATTAGTTTAAGTTTTAAAAATAATTTACATTTAAACATTCAATAACATACAAGCAATAATGAATACGATTACAAAATTATCAGAAAAAATAAATCAAGCACAAGCTTTAGATTTTGGAACCATTTTTAGTGAATCTATTGAGTTGTTTAAGAAAACCATATTACAAGGTTTTTTAATGCAAGTTTTTATTTTAATAATCATGATACCTTTAATTATTGTTTTTTATGTACCTTTTTTTGGGCTCATAATAGCACAACAAGAGACTGGATATAATGATACGGAACTGTTTGATAATTTTTTTGCAAGTATGTCTGTTTTATATATTCTAATTGTTATTGTTGGCGTTTTTGTTTTAAGTGCTATATCTTTAGCGTTAAATGCTGGTTTTTACAGAATAATGAAAAAGCTCGATTATAACGAGCAAGTAACCACCTCAGATTTCTTTTATTTCTTTAAAGGGAAGTATTTAATTAAAACGTTTTTATTAATGGTAGTAACAATTATAATTGCTATTCCTGCAGCCTTATTGTGTTACATTCCTTTAATATATGCCATTGTACCGTTATCATATTTTGTTTTAATTTTTGCCTTTAATCCAGAATTAAGTGTTGGAGATATTGTGAATGTAAGTTTTAAATTAGGAAACAAAAAATGGTTACTCTCTTTTGGATTGTTTGTAGTTGCTTATTTGTGTGTAATAGTTTTAACTCTCGTTACATGTGGTTTGGGTTCACTGTTTTTATCGCCATTTATGTATCATCCTATGTATTTAATATATAAAAACGTTGTTGGTTTTAATGAAAACAATGTTATTGAAAATTTTGAAAAACATGTAGAATAAATTTTAAAAATACAATGAAAAAAGCCTGTGTTCATAACTCAAAACAAAGGCTTTTTTCATTTAAAAATAAAATAGAAAATTTATAAAATTAGGAAGTTAAACTTTTTTTCATATACATTTGTATACACAAAAAGCGTAGTATGGCGAAGAATTTAGTGATAGTTGAGTCACCTGCTAAGGCAAAAACCATTGAAAAATTTCTTGGAAAAGATTTTAAAGTAGAATCTAGTTTTGGACATATTTCAGATTTGCCTTCAAAGGAATTAGGAGTAGATGTTGAAGGTGATTTCAAACCCAAATATGAAGTTTCAAAAGATAAAACAGCCGTTGTAAAGAAACTTAAAGACTTAGCTAAAAAAGCAGAAATGGTTTGGTTAGCAAGTGATGAAGATAGAGAAGGAGAGGCTATTGCGTGGCATTTGGCAGAAACGTTGCAGTTGGATAAAAACAAAACTAAGCGTATTGTTTTTCATGAAATTACAAAATCAGCCATTTTAAAAGCTATTGAAAATCCAAGAGGTATAGATTATGATTTAGTAGATGCACAACAAGCACGTCGTGTTTTAGATAGAATTGTTGGTTATGAGTTATCTCCTGTTTTATGGAGAAAAGTAAAAGGTGGTTTATCGGCAGGTCGCGTTCAATCGGTTTCGGTACGTTTAATTGTTGAGAAAGAAAGAGAGATTCAAGAGTTTACGCCTGTGGGATCTTACAGAGTTGATGCGGAATTTTCAAATGAAGACGGACAAACTTTTAAAGCGAAGCTACCTAAGAATTTTTCAACAAAAGCTGAAGCACAAAAATTCTTAGAAAATAACACAGCCGCATCTTTTAAAGTAGCCGATTTAGAAAAAAAACCTGCTAAAAAAGCACCAGCAGCGCCGTTTACAACATCAACCTTACAACAAGAAGCATCACGTAAGTTATATTTTTCAGTAAGTAAAACCATGAATATGGCACAACGCCTTTATGAAGCTGGTTTGATTACATATATGAGAACTGATAGTGTAAATTTATCTGATGAAGCTAGAAAAGGCGCAGAGGCAGAAATAAAAAGTGCTTACGGTTCAAAATATAGTAATCCAAGAAATTATAAAGGAAAATCAAAAGGCGCACAAGAGGCGCATGAGGCTATTCGCCCAACAGATTTTTCTCTGCATTCAGTAGATATCGATAGAGATCAAGCTAGATTATATGATTTAATTTGGAAACGATCTATTGCATCACAAATGAGTGAGGCAGAATTAGAGCGAACTAATGTTAAAATTAGTGCATCAACCCATAATGAAGCCTTTACGGCTAATGGTGAGGTTATCACTTTTGATGGTTTTTTAAAAGTATATTTAGAAGGAACTGATGATGAAGATATTGAACAAGAAGGCATGCTTCCAGCTATGAGAACTAATGAGACTTTGCTTAATAATTATATTACTGCTACAGAGCGTTATACGCGTCCACCAGCAAGATATACTGAAGCATCGTTGGTTAAAAAACTAGAAGAATTAGGTATTGGTCGTCCATCTACTTATGCACCAACTATTTCTACAATTCAAAATAGAAATTATGTAGAAAAAGGTACAGTTGATGGTGAGGAGCGAAGTTATACTCAACTTACTTTAAAAAATGGTACTGTAAAAGATAAATTACTGAGAGAAAAAGTTGGATCAGATAAAGGGAAATTAGTACCTACTGATATAGGTATGATTGTTACAGATTTTTTAGTAAATCATTTCGAACACATTTTAGATTATAATTTTACAGCAAAGGTAGAAGCTGATTTTGATGAAATTGCTGAAGGCAATGAAGATTGGACTAAAGTGATGAAATCATTCTATAAAGATTTCCATCCGGTTGTTATTGATGTTCAAGAAAATGCAGATAGAGAATCTGGTGAGCGAATATTAGGTACAGATCCTAAATCTGGAAAACAAGTGAGTGTGCGTTTAGGGAAATTTGGACCCATGGTTCAAATAGGTACTGTTGATGATGAAGAAAAACCGCAGTTTGCAAGTTTAAGTCCAGAACAACAATTAAATACCATTACTTATCAAGAAGCAATGGATTTATTTCAATTACCAAAAAATTTAGGTCAATACAAAGGAGAAAAGGTTGAGGTTAATAATGGTCGTTTTGGTCCTTATGTGAAATTTGGTGATTCTTTTGTGTCCCTTCCAAAAGGAGTTGATGCCTTAAGCGTAGAGCTTGATGATGCTATTGTTTTAATTAATGAAAAGCAAAAAGCAGATGCTCCTATATATATGTATCAAAATTTACCAGTACAAAAAGGTAAAGGGCGTTTTGGTCCGTTTATTAAATGGAACGATATGTTTATAAATGTCAATAAAAAATACGATTGGAACGATTTATCAAATAATGATATTATTGAGTTAATTGAAGATAAGATTCAAAAAGAGAAAGATAAAGTTATTCATAATTGGGAACAAGATGGTATTAGTGTTGAAAAAGCGCGTTGGGGAAGACATAATATTCTTAAAGGAAAAATAAAAGTTGAGTTAGCTAAAACTGTTGATGTTTCTAAAATGACTTTAGATAAGGCTAAAGAATTAATTGAAGCTAAAATGCCAAAGAAAAAAGCGCCTGTTAAAAAATCAGCTTCCAAGAAAAAATAATTAGTGTTAATTATTTTTTAAAATAAAAATTAATAACTCAAAAAGAATTAATTAAAATTGGTGATTCATCGATTATTTTAACATTTAGGTGATAAAAAACTCATTTATTCTATTGATATTTGTGTGAAATTAAAATTTCAATTTACCAACATCAATTTTCGTTTTTATAAATGAACTTTAGTTTTTTATCACCTGTTTCAGATTTAGTTCTTGCTCACAATGAGTTGTTATCCCAACAAGCTATAGGCAGAAAGCTTAAAATTCACACAATTCACAATGGAATTCCAGATTTAGAAGGTGTTAAAATAGCTATTATTGGTGTTTTAGAAAACAGAAATGATATTAACTATATTGGAGAAACTATATATTTAGATGAAATAAGAAAAGCATTTTATAGTCTATTCCCCGGAAGCTGGAATGTAAATATTGCTGATTTAGGTGATATAAGTAAAGGTGAAAGTGTGGAGGATACTTATTTTGCACTAAAAGAAACTATCAATATATTATTAAAAGAAAATATTATACCTATTATCTTAGGTGGTTCTCAAGATCTTACTTACCCTAATTACAGAGCTTATGATGGTTTAATACCAATGGTAAACATAGTAAATGTTGATGCAAAATTCGATTTAGGAGATTCAACAAAGCCCATAAAAAATAATAGTTTTATTGGAAAAATAATTTTAAACGAGCCTTATAATCTTTTTAACTATGCAACTGTGGGTTATCAAACTTACTTCAATTCTCAAGAAGAAATTGATTTAATGGATAATCTGTATTTTGAATCCTATAGATTAGGTGAGGTTTCAAAGAATATTAAGATTGTAGAACCTGTAATGCGTGATGCTAATATTGTAACTATAGATTTAACATCTGTAAAAGGTGCAGAGGTAAGTTTAAAACAAAAATATTCTCCAAATGGTTTAGATGGTAAGGAGATTTGTGCTATTTCCCGTTATGCTGGTATTAGTAATAAAGTAACATCATTTGGAATTTATGAATATAAACCTTCAAAAGATGATGAATTAACATCTATGTTAGTATCACAAATGATTTGGTACTTTATTGAGGGAGTAAATTTTAGAGTAAAAGATGATGATTTTTCAGATGATATGAATTATCAAAAATTTATAACCTTAGTCGAGTCTGAAGAATTAGTGTTTTATAAAAGTAATAAAACTGGTAGATGGTGGATTGAGATTCCTTTTTTATCAGAAATTAATAATAAATTAAAAAGACATACGTTATTACCTTGCATGCATCAAGATTACCTGGATGCATGTAATGATAAGTTGCCAGACCGTTGGTATAAAGCAATTCAAAAGAATTGTGTTTAATAGACAAAGTATGGTCAAAGAGTCAATTTCATCGGCAAAATGTGTTTTTTTTACGATGAAATGTAAATTTTTTAGATAAAAAGTTGTTTTTTAATAAATATATAAATATGTTTACGCTCTCAAATGAAGCTTAAAATAATTAACCTCGAGTTTTCTATGGATATGAAGAAGTTTATATTATCAATTACAGTAATGGCAATACTAATTAGTTGTGGCTCTAAAGACAAGGGCGAACTAGTAGGTGTTCAAGGAAAAAAATGGCATCCAGAAAAGCCTTATGGCATGGAACTTATCCCCGGCGGTGC
The DNA here is from genome assembly GCA_030731745.1 of Flaviramulus sp. Lineage (GTDB taxonomy): Bacteria > Bacteroidota > Bacteroidia > Flavobacteriales > Flavobacteriaceae > JANQTJ01. The sequence continues at coordinate 92,466 of JANQTJ010000012.1, forward strand.
ATTTATAATGGGTAAAGCAGATGACGATCTTGCAGGCGTAAATGACGCACCTTCAAAAACAGTTACAGTGAGAGCCTTTTATATGGATGCAACAGAAATCACTAATAGTGAATACCGTCAATTTGTAAACTGGGTAAGAGATTCTATTGTAAGAATGAAATTAGCTGTTTTAGCTGATGAAGTTGGTAAAGTGCCAGATGACGGGGGTATCGGTGAATTTGCATTTAAAGATGCAGATACCGCAAATATGTCTGTTTACGAAAAGTATATGTTCGAAAACTATACAGGTTTAGGACCTACAGGATATGAAGGTAGAAAGTTAAATAAAGATATTGATTTAATTTTTGACACTTCAGATTATCCAGATGAGTATTATACAGAAGTCATGGATACTATGTATTTACCTTTAGAAGAATCTTATAACGGACAACGTACTTGGGACGTTAAAAAGTTTAAATTCCAATATAGTTATATGGACATTCAAGAAGCTGCAAGAGCTAAAGGAATTAAGCGTAAAGATGTTATCAAAAAAGAAGAAATTGAAGTCTATCCAGATACAACGGTTTGGATTAGGGATTTTGCTTACTCATACAATGAGCCAATGCATAACGATTATTTTTGGCATGATGCTTACAGTGATTATCCGGTAGTAGGTATTACCTGGAAACAAGCAAAAGCATTTTGTGAGTGGAGGACTATTAACAAAAATACTTATCAAAAATCTAGAAAAGGTGCCGCATTTGTAAATTCTTTTAGATTACCATCTGAAGCAGAATGGGAATATGCAGCAAGAGGCGGCTTACAAGCAGCTACTTACCCTTGGGGTGGACCTTACACTAAAAGTGATAGAGGCTGTTTTATGGCAAACTTTAAACCAGTAAGAGGTGATTATGCAGCCGATGACGCATTATATACGGTAGAAGCAAAGTCTTACGAGCCAAATGATTATAATTTATATAATATGGCAGGAAATGTATCTGAATGGGTAAATGCATCTTATGATCCATCTGCTTATGAGTTTACATCAACAATTAACCCTAGTGTAAACGATAAAAATAATCAAAGAAAAATTGTTAGAGGTGGTTCATGGAAAGATGTTGCATACTTCTTACAAGTAAGTTCTAGAGATTATGAATATGCAGATTCTGCAAGAAGTTACATAGGTTTCAGAACCGTTCAAGATTATATGGGGACACAAGTAACAAAAAACGGTAACTAAGAATTTTAATCAAAACAATATAACTATTAATTAACCTACTTAAGTAAAACCTACTTAAAATTTAAAAATCGAAAATTATGGCAAAGTCAAAAGCAAGTAAAAAGTTCATGAATATGGCTTATGGATTAGGAGCAGCAATTGTAATCGTTGGAGCTCTATTCAAAATTATTCACTTTGAAATAGGACCACTTACAGGTAACGTGATGTTAACTATTGGACTTGTAACCGAAGCAATTATATTTGCATTATCAGCATTCGAACCAGTTGATGATGAATTAGATTGGTCATTAGTATATCCAGAATTAGCTGGAGGACAATCAAGTAAAAAGGAAGGAAAAGAAGACGCACAAGGTTTATTGTCTAAAAAATTAGACGACTTATTAAAAGAAGCTAAAATTGATGGTGAATTAATCTCTAGTTTAGGAGAAAGCATCAGAGGATTTGAAGGTGCTGCTAAAAATATGTCTTCAACTGTTGATTCAATAGAAGCAAGTAAGAAATATGGTGAAGAACTATCATTAGCTGCAGCTCAAATGGAATCTTTAAACAGTCTTTATAAAGTACAATTAGAAAGTGCTAATAAACAAGCAACTATTAATGAAGAGTCTGTAGAAAATGCAGCTAAATTAAAAGAGCAAATGCAATCTTTAGCTTCTAACTTATCATCATTAAATGGTGTTTATGGAGGTATGCTTTCTGCAATGAATAAAAACTAATTAGGAGAGTTATTAATTCCCAAATTTATTATTAATTAACCAAAAAAACCTAATTAAACATGGCAGGAGGAAATCTAACACCAAGACAGAAAATGATTAATCTGATGTATTTAATATTTATAGCAATGCTAGCTTTAAATATGTCTAAGGAAGTGCTTTCAGCCTTCGGATTAATGAATGAAAAGCTTACGGAATCTAACGAAGCTACTGAAGCTAGAAATAATAGCTTTGTAGCAAGTCTAGAAGTAAAAGCTAACGAGCAAAAAGAAAAATTCGAACCTTTAAAAGCTAAAGCTGATCAAATAGATGATTTAGCTCATAATTTTAGTGCTTATTTAGAAGATTTAAAAACTAAAATGACTGCTAAAATCGATGATCCAACAGATTATGAGATTATGGACAAAGGTGATTATCTTGATGAACATTTTTTTAAAGGGGACAAAATAAAAGAAGATGGTCAAGCATTTTTAGGTCAAATGAAAGCTTTTCGAGAAGGCGTTGCTAAAATTTTAGCAGACGAGAAAGGTATGGAAGCTGTTATAAAAGAAGTTAATGACAAATTTAGTACTAATGAAGTTGTTAATAGAGATGGTGTAAAAGTAGAATGGTTAGATTATCACTACAAAGGGTACCCTTTAGTAGCGTCTTTAACTAAATTAACGTCTTTACAATCTGATATTAAAACTACTGAGTCTCAAGTTTTGTCTAATATGTTAGCTGGTACACTTTCTAGTGAGGTGTCTATGACAAACTATACAACTTTGATGGAAACATCTAAATCCGCTTATTTTAATGGCGAGCAGTTTGATGGACAAATCGTTTTAGGACGTAAAGATGCTTCTACAAAACCTAGTAGAGTAGAATTAACTCTAGATGGTAGAAAGCTTAATGCTGATCAATATTCAATTGAAGATGGTAAAGTTAAGTTGAAAATTGGGACTGGTGGTGTTGGTGAACACAAAATTGAAGGAAAATTAATTTTTGCTCAAGATGGAGAAGAAATTGAAGTTCCTGTAAAATCATCATTTGCAACAGTAGCAAAGCCTAATGCAGCAACAATTTCTGCGGATAAAATGAATGTTGTATACCGTGGTGTTAAAAACCCAATGACTATATCATTTGCTGGTATTCCTGATAATAAAGTAGCTGCTAGTGCTCAAGGATTATCTAGAGGCGCTGGAAGTAGTTATATTATGGATGCAACTTTAATTAAAGGTAGAGAGGTAACTATTAATGTAACTGGGACTTTGCCAGATGGAGGTAAAGTGAGTGATAATGCTAAATTCAGAATTAAAGATTTACCAAAACCAACAGGAACAATTAGAGGTGAAGACGGTGCAATAAAAATGCAACGTGATGCACTTAAAATTTCAACAATTGGAGCTAAATTTGATGATTTCGATTTTGAATTAACACTAAATGTTACTGGATTTAAATTTAAAGTTGCTGGACAGCCAACAATAAATGTTAACGGAAATAAGTTAGATAGTAGAGCTCAGCAAGCATTAAGTAAAGCAAAACGTGGATCAGATGTTCAAATATTTGACATCGAAGCTAAAGCTAGTGGTGTTAGTGTCATACTTAAAAAAGTATCTCCAGTTTTTGTTGAGTTAACAAACTAAACTACTGGTTACGGCGTTTAGTTATTACCATATAAAAATGTATAATAAGATTAAGATGAAATATCATCTTTGAAGAACAATAAATATTAATCACATGAATTTAAAGAGTTTTTTATTAACCGTTACTACTGTTTTTACAGCATCAAGTATGTTTGCTCAAGCCAATATATTAAATGCTAAAAGCCCTGATGAAATAGGTGTGAGAACAGAAGCTCAAAAGGCAGTTGACAATGATAAACCATTAGAATATGGATATGTTGACGATAGAGACATATTGTTTTCTAAGATGGTTTGGGAAAAAGTAGTTCTTGATGAACGTTCAAATTTTCCACTTTACTATCCGATAGATACTAACAACATTGGTAGCGATAGAAGATCATTGTATGATGTTCTTATGAAGGCCGTTAAAGATGGTGAAATAAAAAACATCTATGACGATTCTTATTTTACAACAAAGAGAACTTTAAAAGATATTGAAGCTGCTTTAGTTAAAATTGACACTACAGAATTAGGTATCGAGCAATTAAATGCCGGTGAAGAATTATCTGCAGAATACATTAATAAAAGAGCTATTACTTCAGCTGATATTAAGCAGTATCATATCAAAGGACTTTGGTATTTTGATAAGCGTCAAGCAGAAATGAAATACAGATTACTAGGTATTGCTCCCGTTGCGCCGGATGTTAATTTTATTGATGAAGAAGAACCAGATTTAGTACCATTATTTTGGATATTTTTCCCAGATGCCAGAGAGGTATTACACGCGGCTAAATCTTTTAACAATGAAAATAGTTCTATGCCATTTTCTTTTGATCATATGCTAAACGCAAGACGTTTTCATGGTTATATTTTTAGAGAAGAAAATGTACAAGGCGATAGAGCAGTAAGCGAGTATGTATCTCAAAATGCTTTAATGCAATTATTAGAATCTGAAAGGATTAAAGATAAAATTAGAGATTTTGAATTAGATATGTGGACATATTAAAATTCAAAAATTTATAAAAAAACGCTCACTATTTAGTGAGCGTTTTTTTTTGTTCAACAATATAAATAAAGCGTAATTTTTCTGACTATCTTCGCGCAGTCATGCATGTAGATTATATAATTGTTGGTATTGGAATTGCAGGAATTAGTTTTTGCGAACAATTAAAAGCTAATAATAAGTCTTTTATAGTATTTGATAATAATTCTCAATTATCATCAACAGTCGCTGGCGGTTTGTATAATCCAGTTGTTTTAAAACGATTTACATCCGTTTGGAAAAGTAAAGAACAATTGGAAACAGCTGTGACATTTTATTCGAAACTTGAAGAGAGACTAAACTTAAAGTTAGATTATAAAATTCCCGTTTATCGAAAATTCGCCTCTTTAGAAGAGCAAAATGATTGGTTTGCAGCTTCAGATAAACCATTACTTTCAGATTATTTATCAACTAAAATAATACGAAATAGTAATAAAAACATTGATGCTCCCTTTGGGTTTGGTGAAGTTTTTGAAACTGGTAGAGTAGATGTTAAAGTGATGCTTGATGCATTTAAAATGGAATTATCTCATAATAATTCATTGTATGAAAGTATCTTTAAGTACAATCAATTAATTCTTGAAAACAACAGTATTAAATATCAAAATATAATTGCAAAAAATATGGTATTTGCAGAAGGTTTTGGGATAAGAGAAAACCCATATTTTAATTATTTACCATTAGTGCCAGCTAAAGGAGAGTTAATAACGATACATGCACCAGATTTAAATATTGATTATGTTTTAAAAGCAGCTGTTTTTATAATCCCCTTAGGAAATGATTTATATATAGTAGGAGCCACTTATGAGTGGAAAGATTTAAGTAATAAGGTTACAGAGACTGCTAAAGATGAATTGCTAAATAAACTAGAAAAAATTATTAATTGCTCTTTTAAAATTGTAAACCAAGTAGCTGGTGTAAGGCCAACAGTTAAAGATAGAAGGCCTTTAGTAGGGCAACATCCTAAATTTAAAAATTTATATGTTTTAAATGGTTTGGGAACTCGTGGTGTTATGATAGGACCCTATGTTGCCAATAAACTTTACAATTTTATAGAAAATGATGCGGTTTTAGATAATGATATTGATATTAAAAGGTTTGAATAATTACTTTTTAGCCAACGATTTATCGTAATGGATAAAAAGATTAATCCATATATTTCTTGATAAACGCAAAATAACTGGCATAAAAACAACTAATGTTCCTATAATTGAAATAAAAACTTTATCGATATCAGCCTCAAAGATAAAATGCGAAATCACAAATGCTGCAACAGCAAAAGCAATCCCTACACCATAGCTAACATACATAGAGCCGTAAAAAAATGAAGGCTCAATTTTATAACGTGTATTACAGTTAGAACAATGTTCGTGCATACTTAAAGCCTCAGAGAGCTTGTAAGGATTTTGGTTTTTAAACATGGATTCTTGATGGCATTTAGGGCAAGTTCCAGTTAAAATACTATATAATTTAGTTCCTTTTTTAAACATAATAATTATGTATTTTTGCAAATGCAAATAATGCTGTAAAAATACATTTTTAATAAAGAAGCTTTTGTACTAAAAGTTACATTTCTATGATGAACATCCATAATTTATCAATTTCATTTCAAGGAGAATACCTTTTTGAAGATATAACTTTTAAACTAGGAAATGGCGACAGAATTGGGCTTATAGGTAAAAATGGTGCTGGTAAATCTACTATGCTTAAAATTTTATCTAGGGAAATGGAACCAGATACTGGTCAAATAGCAACTGATAAAGAACTTAAAATAGGATTCTTAAAACAAGATATTGATTTTGTTTTAGGAAGAACAGTTCTTGAGGAATCTTATGAAGCTTTTACAGAAATTAAGGATTTAGAGGCTAAAATGGAATCTGTTAATACTCAAATGGTAGAACGTACAGATTATGAAAGTGAAGTATATCATCAATTAATGGTTGACATTAATGAGTTACAACATCAATACGAAATTTTAGGGGGTTATAATTATCAGGGTGATACCGAAAAAATTCTTCAAGGTTTAGGATTTAAACGTCAAGATTTTGATAAACTTACCGATACATTTTCTGGTGGATGGCGCATGCGTATTGAATTGGCTAAGTTATTACTTCAAAACAATGACATCTTACTTTTGGATGAACCAACAAATCATTTAGATATTGAGTCTATTATCTGGTTAGAAGGTTTTTTGAAAAATTATGTAGGAGCCGTGGTTATTGTATCTCACGATAAAATGTTCTTAGATAATGTAACTAACAGAACAATTGAAATTTCTTTAGGACGTATTTATGATTATCCGAAGCCATATACTAAATATTTAGTTTTACGTGAAGAGCTAAGAACCCAACAATTAGCTTCACAAAAAAACCAGCAAAAGCAAATAGAACAAACAGAGAAGCTTATTGAAAAGTTTCGTGCTAAAGCCTCAAAAGCAACTATGGCACAATCGCTTATAAAAAGGCTTGATAAAATTGATAGAATTGAGGTTGATGAAGATGATAATAGTGTGATGACTCTGAATTTTCCAGTATCTATAACACCTGGAAAAGTGGTGGTTGAAACTGAAAAAATCTCAAAAAATTATGGAGATAACCAAGTTTTAAAAAATATAGATTTATTAATAGAGCGCGATAGCAAAACCGCTTTTGTTGGGCAAAACGGTCAAGGTAAATCTACACTCGCAAAAATTATAGTTGGCGATATAAAGTACAATGGGCATTTAAAGCTAGGACACAATGTTCAAATAGGTTATTTTGCTCAAAACCAAGCAGAGTATTTAGATGGTAGTAAAACCGTTTTGAATACTATGATTGATGCTGCTAATGAAACCAATAGAAGTAAAGTTCGAGATATTTTAGGATCGTTTTTATTTAGAGGCGATGAGGTCGATAAATATGTGCGTGTTCTTTCTGGTGGAGAACGTAATCGTTTAGCCTTAGCCAAATTAATGTTGCAACCATTTAATGTTTTAATAATGGATGAGCCAACAAATCACCTCGATATAAAATCTAAAAACGTATTAAAAGAAGCTTTAAAACGGTTTGCAGGTACTTTAATTTTAGTATCTCACGATCGTGATTTTCTTCAAGGATTAACCAACATCGTTTATGAGTTTAAAGACCATGAATTAAGAGAATATTTAGGCGATATAGATTTTTACTTAGAACAACGTAAAGTTGATAGTTTAAGAGAAGTTGAAAAACGTACGGTTATAAAAGAGACTCCGAAAGAAAAAAATCAGCAATCTTATGAAGATCAGAAAAAGTTAAAATCTCTAAATAATAAGTTAAGTAACCTAGAGTCTAAAATTGGACAGTTAGAACGGGAAATTAAAGCGATTGATTTAGAATTAGAAATTAATTATGCTGAAGTTACTTCAAAATCCAACTTCTTTGATAATTATCAAAAAATGAAATCTGAGTTACATAGTTGTATGGATAAATGGGAACAAATTCAATTCGAAATTGAAGCTTTCGAAGGTTAGTATTTTTTTAGGTTTTTTTTAACTATTCGATGGGTCATAATGGGTAATTTTGTATCCTCACCATCAAACACAAATAATGCGTAAAATAATACTCCTTGGTATTGGTATTGTAATTTTAGGAATGTCTTTTATTGGAGCCTATTACATTATTAAAAGTAATGTTAAAGTAAAGCCTAAAGTTGAAAAAGTTATAAAAACTGTTTTTGTAGAGACTGTAGAGAATAGAAGTGTTCCTATAGTCATTCCTGCCAACGGTAATTTGACAGCGAAAAATCGCTTTGAATTGTATTCAGAAGTTCAAGGTATTTTTGAAAGTACAGCACACGATTTTAAACCTGGGCAGTCATACAAAAAAGGAGAAACTTTAATTAGGATTAATTCAAATGAGTATTTTGCATCGGTTCAAGTTGCAAAAAGTAATCTTTACAATTTAATAACGTCAATTATACCTGATTTAAGATTAGATTTTCCTAACTATTTTAATATTTGGGATGGATATATAAGAAGTTTTGATTTAAATAAAACAACGCCACATTTGCCTAAAATAAACGACGAAAAACTTAATTATTTTATCACTGGAAGAGGTATTGTCTCTAGCTATTATAATGTTAAAAATTTAGAGCAACGTTTAGTGAAATACAAACTTGTTGCACCTTTTAGTGGGGTACTTACTGAGGCTTTGGTTACCAAAGGAACCTTAATTAGATCTAGTCAAAAATTAGGTGAGTTTATAGATACATCTATTTACGAAATTGAACTTTCAATTGGTAAAACGTACAGTGATTTGCTAAAAATTGGCGAGTCTGTTGATTTGAAAACTTTAGACGGAAAAAATGCTTATGTAGGTAAAGTTACCAGAATCAATAGTAGAATTGATCAAACCACACAAACAATAAAAGTTTTTGTAGAAGTTAAAGGAGATGATTTAAAAGAAGGCATGTATTTAGAAGCACAATTAGAAGCTGCTGATGAGCCAAATGCTATTAAAATTTCAAGAAAACTATTAGTTAATAATTCTGAAATATTTATCTTAAAAGATAGTGTTTTAGATATTTTAAAAATCGAGCCAGTTTTTTTCTCTCCTAATGACGTCGTTGTTAAAGGTGTTCCAGATGGAACTAAAATGCTTTCAAAACCATTAGCAGGCGCATTTGCTGGTATGTTGGTTAAAGTAGCAGATGACAATAATGATTCAAAAGAACAAACCAAATCAGTAAAAAACTAATATGAAAAAAATCATTTCATATTTTATTAAATATAGTGTTGCAGTTAATGTAGTACTTATAGGCTTTGTTTTATTTGGAGTTTTTGGAATATTACAATTAAAATCTTCTTATTTACCATTACAAGACGCCAAAAACATTAATATTAATATTACTTATCCTGGTGCCGCACCTGAAGAGATTGAGGAAGGTATTATATTAAAAATTGAAGATAATTTAAAAGGATTAAAAGGTATTGATAGAACCACTTCAACAGCCAGAGAAAATGGCGGAAGTATTGCTATTGAAGTAGTACGTGGTGAAGATATTGATATCATGTTAGCTGAAATTAAAAATGCTGTTGATAGAGTATCAAATTATCCAGTTGGTATGGAGCCTTTAGTGGTTTCTAAGCAAGAAAGTTATAGACAAACCATTGTTTTTGCAATTAATGGTCAAAATGTTGATTTAAAAACACTAAAAATAATTGGTAGGCAAGTTGAAAATGATTTGCGAGCTATCCAGGGTATCTCTCAAATTAATGTTTCTGGTTACCCGGAAGAAGAAATAGAAATAGCAGTTCGTGAAAATGATTTATTAGCTTATAATCTTACCTTCTCAGAAGTTGCAGTAGCAGTATCTCAAGCAAATATACTCACAACAGGAGGGAATATTAAAACCGAAGCTGAAGATTATTTAATTAGAGCTAATAATCGTTCCTACTACGGCATCGAATTAAACAATCTCATTGTTAGAGCAAAAGAAGATGGAACTGTGGTGCTTCTTCAAGATGTTGCAACTATCAGAGATCGATTTTCTGAGACACCAAACGCTTCTTATTTTAACGGTAATCCGTCTGTAAATATTGAAATTACAAACACAAATAATGAAGACTTATTAGTTTCTGCTGCTAATGTTAATAATTACATAGAAGAATTCAATCAGAAAAATACAGGTGTAAGAATTGATGTTGTGAGGGATAGTTCTATCAATTTAAGAGATAGAACACGCTTATTACTTGAAAATGGTGCCATGGGTATTCTATTGGTACTCATATTTCTGTCTTTATTTTTAAACACTCGTTTAGCATTCTGGGTTGCATTGGGCTTACCAGTTTCATTTTTAGGAATGTTTATTTTCGCTTCATATTTCGGGATTACTATAAATTTAGTATCTTTATTTGGGATGATTATTGTTGTAGGTATTTTAGTTGATGACGGCATTGTAATATCAGAAAATATCTACCAACATTACGAGAAAGGAAAGCCTAGAATACAAGCAGCCATAGATGGTACTATAGAGGTTTTGCCACCTATTATTTCTGCTATATTAACAACTGTTTTAGCATTTTCTACTTTCTTGTTTTTGGACGGACGAATTGGCGATACTTTTAGTGAAGTATCTTTAATAGTAATTTTAACATTAGTAGTGTCTTTATTTGAGGCTTTGGTAATTTTGCCTGCTCATATTGCACATTCTAAGGCATTAAATGCATTAACACCAAAGGAAGAAAAAAAGCAACGTGGTATTGATAAAATCTTTTTAAAACTAAGGAAGTTTAATGAGTATGGAGATAATTTGATGAGGTATCTTCGAGACAAACTTTACAGTCCTGTTTTAAAATTTGCCTTAAGGCAACGATTTTTTACGTTTTCGGTTTTTCTAGGAATTATGATTTTAACAGTTGGCGCCTACAAAGGAGGTGTTATAAAAAGTGCCTTTTTCCCCAATTTAGATAGTGATAGTGTAAGCGTTAATTTATTAATGCCAGAAGGTACTAATCCAAAAATCACAGATTCTCTTATTTCTATGATTGAAGACGCTTCATGGAGAATTAACAAGATTTTTACTGAAAAACAAACCGACAACAAACAGGTTGTACAAAATGTTGTTAAAAATGTAGGACCTGGAAATAATAAAGCAAGTTTAACGGTTAACTTGTTGAGAGGTGAGGAACGAGATTTCCCAGCTCAAGATATTACCAATGCAATTCGTAAAGAAGTTGGTGAGGTCTATGGTGTGGAATTGTTAACATTTGGCTCTGGGAGAAATTTTGGAGGTACTCCAGTTTCAGTATCACTTTTAGGTTACAATACGGATGAGTTAAAAGCCGCTACTGAAGAATTAAGATCGAAGTTAGAAAGTAATTCACAACTAACAGATATTACTGATACAGATCCAGAAGGTATTAAAGAAATTAATATTGAGTTAAAAGAATCAGCTTACGCTTTAGGATTAAATCTTAGAGATGTGATGTCTCAAGTGCGTTCAGGATTTTTTGGTCTACAAGCACAACGTTTTCAGCGCGGACAAGATGAAATAAGAGTTTGGGTTCGTTATGATCGCTCAAATAGAGAATCAATCAACGATTTAGATGATATGAGAATTATTACACCTACGGGAGAGCGTATTCCTTTTGGTGAAATTGCAACTTATGAAATTAAAAGAGGCGAGGAGAGTATAAGGCATTTGGATGGTAGACGAGAAATTCAAGTGAATGCAGATCTTTCAGATTCAAAAGGAAGCCCTACCGAAATTCTTACAGATATTAAAGAGAATGTTATGCCTGATATTTTATCAAAATACCCAACAATATCGGTGTCTTACGAAGGTCAAAATCGTGAAGCTAATAAACTTTCAAATTCTGCTAAAACCACTATACCAGTCGTAATATTTTTGATCTATGTAGTAATTGCTTTTACCTTTAGAAGTTACAGCCAACCCTTTTTATTAATATTAATGATTCCTTTAAGTTTCATAGCTGTTGGATGGGGACATTATTTACATAATTTCCCTATAAACATATCTTCTATGTTAGGTATCATTGCTTTAGTTGGTATTATGGTTAATGATGGATTAGTTTTGATAGGGAAATTCAATTCATTTTTAACAGAAGGTATGTCTTTTGATAAAGCTATATTTGAGGCTGGAAAAAACAGATTTAGAGCTATCTTTTTAACATCTTTAACAACAATAGCTGGTATTGCACCGCTTTTATTAGAAAAGAGTAGAGCAGCTCAGTTTTTACAACCCATGGCTATTTCAATTGCTTATGGTATTGGTATGGCTACCATACTTACACTTATAGTTTTACCAATTTTATTATCTGCTACAAACAGCGCAAAAGTTACTATAAAGTGGTTGATAACTGGTAATCATGTTACCAAAGAAGAAGTAGAAAGAGCTATTAAAGAACAAAAAGAAGCGCATGAAGATTAAATTAATTTTTTTTAGTGTTTTATTGGTTTCTACTATAAATGTTTTTTCGCAAGAGGTAGTTACTCCTGAAAAAGCAGTTTCGTTAGCTTTAGAAAATAACTATGGCATTAAATTCGCAAATACTCAGGTAGAAGTTGCAAAAAACAATGCAAGTATTTTAAATTCTGGTTATTTACCAACACTAACTGGAAATGCAGGTGCAACAATTGATAAGCAAAATACGGAAGGACAACTTGCTAATGGTGACGTTCGAATTGCTGAAGGCGCTGAAACTAGACGTTATAATGCATCAATAAATCTAAACTACACTTTGTTTGATGGTTTGGGGAGGCTTTATAATTATAAACAATTTAAAGAGCGTTATCAGCTAACTGAGCTGCAAGCAAGAGAAACCATTGAAAACACTGTATTTCAATTGTTTACCGTTTATTATAATGTTGCACAATTAAGAGAAAATAATAGTGCATTGGAGCAAACACTCAATATATCTAACGATAGATTACTAAGGGCTAAATATCAGTTTGATTATGGGCAAAGTACTAAATTAGAGTTATTGAATGCTGAAGTTGATATAAATAATGATAGTATTAATTTAATGAATGCTAAACAACAACTTATTAACTCTAAGAGAGATTTAAATGTTGTTTTAGGGAATACTATCCATAATGATTTTGAAGTTGATTCCAATATAAGCTTTGAAAGTTTACTTATTAAAGATCAACTTTTTGAAAAAGCCAAACTCAGAAACGTTACTTTAATGCAAATAGACAAAAATATTTTAATTAATAATTATGGTATAAGGTCAAGTAAAACTAGTTATCTACCAACTATTGGTTTAACAGGTTCTTATGGTTGGAACGAATCTACAAATAATAGTCCCTTAGCGTTTGTTCTTCAAAATACATCAACAGGATTATCAGCTGGTTTAAATTTATCATGGAATTTATTTGATGGAGGAACTACCATAACTAGAGTTAAAAATGCACAAAAAAATCTTGAAGCTCAAGAAATTCAGAAAGAAGAATATTTAATAACCCTAGAGCGGGATTTTAATAATGCTTGGGATGATTATCAAAATAAATTAAGAATTTTTAGACTTCAAGAGGATAATATTAAAACGTCTCAAAATAATTTTGATAGAACTCAAGAAAAATTTAAAATTGGTCAATTAAATTCTATTGAATTCAGACAAGCTCAAATTAATCTTTTAAATGCTGAATTATTAAGGAATCAGGCAAAATATTCAGCTAAACTAGCAGAACTATTATTATTGAATATTAGTGGAGAGATTTTAAATATTGAGTTTTAGTTAGAACTTATGTATTTTATTTAAAGCTAAAAATTATTTAGAGTGCATTTCGTCTAGTAACATTTGTTAAATTTTTATGCTTTTTATCGAATAAATTGGTGTTTTATCTATATCCTGTGTACTTTCGTATAAGTTAATCCCGAATTTAACCAAAATATGAAAACCACAAAGCTCACTTTAGCCCTATTATTTACAGTATTTTTCTCATTTGCTAATACTTCCTCTTCTGAAAAAGAAGCATTAATTGCTATTTATAATGCAACTAACGGATCAGAATGGCATTCTACATGGGATTTAAACACGCCAGTTGAATCTTGGTATGGAGTAAAAATTGAAAACGATAAAATTATTGAAATTAATTTGCAGTTTAATAATTTAGAAGGTTTTCTTCCTCAAGAGCTTGGTGATTTGGTTCATTTAAGAAAAATAAACTTTGGATTTAATAAATTATCAGGAACACTTCCAACATCAATGAAAAATCTTAAAGATTTAATTTCTTTAGAATTATTTATGAATGGTTTAGAAGGTCATATTCCAACTGAACTCGGAGAGTTAAAAAAATTAGAATATTTAAAGCTTTATAGTAATAAATTCTCCGGAGAAATACCAAGTTCAATAATGGGTTTGACGAACTTAAGAGAACTTTTATTAGGAAGTAATTTTTTAACAGGTCATATTCCAAATGAAATTTACGCTTTATCTAAATTGCAAAAGTTAAGTTTGATGGATAATAAAATGGATGGAAATATCCCTTCTGAAATAGCACAATTAAAAAACTTAGAAGAGTTATTATTATCAACTAATGAGTTTACTGGAGATTTACCTTTAAGTATTATTAATTTAACAAAATTATCGACTGTAATGGTTAGTGATAATAAGCTTAACCGAGACTATATTTCAGTGTCTGGTAAAAATCCTCCAACATTAGGGATTTTAGAGATGCAAAGTTCTACTGCTGTAATGGATATTGAAAAAGAATAAAATAAATTTTATAAATATTGTATCAAATAGCCGTCAAAATGATGGCTATTTTTTTATTTCTATGTGACTATGATAGAACATTTTTTTACATGCCCATATTGTTGGGAAAACATATCTATGTTAATAGATAATTCTACATCAAATCAATCTTATATTGAAGATTGTGAGGTGTGTTGCAATCCAATACAAATTTCTGTTCAGTTTTCAAGCTCAGAAATGATTGGTTTTCAAGCTGATAATTTAGAATAATAATATTTTCTAATTTATTCTTGTAGAAATTAAAAAGGGTTGTATATTTGCAATCCAAAACAATTATGTCGGCATTATGAACCGAAATTTAAAAGCTAAGAAAATTGTTTTAGTAATATATCGCGGGATAGAGCAGTAGGTAGCTCGTCGGGCTCATAACCCGAAGGTCACTGGTTCGAGTCCAGTTCCCGCTACTAGTAAAATCAAGGCTTCACAGAAATGTGAGGCCTTTTTTTATGTCTTGGGTACAACATAGGTACAACATTCTGCTGTTTTACTCACATCATTCTTATTGATGTTAAATCTTATTATTTACACATAAATACTATTATATTGCAAAAAACTGTGCTGTATTCTCTTGTCCGTTCACGTCGTAGTAATATCTAAAACAAC
>JANQTJ010000013.1 GCA_030731745.1 Flaviramulus sp.
AACACTTATTAACAAGTAATGAATATTTTAATACACAATATTTATAATTGTTACCTTTGTTAGTATACTTTAAAATTAATATAAAATGACTATTTCTATAGGAAACGATCACGCTGGAACAGATTATAAATTTGCTATTGTAATTTATTTAGAATCAAAAGGATACAAAGTTATTAACCACGGTACTAATAGTAATAATAGTGTAGATTACGCTGATTTTGTACATCCAGTCGCTCAAGATGTTGAAGATAACATATCTCAATATGGTATACTAATTTGTGGTAGTGCAAATGGTGTAGCTATGACAGCTAATAAACATCAAAAAGTTCGAGCAGGCTTGTGTTGGAATAAAGAAATAACCCATTTAACCAGAAGCCATAATAACGCTAATGTAATTTGTATACCAGCTAGATTTACAGCGATTCATCAAGCTGTTGAAATGGTTGAAGAATTTTTAAACACGGAGTTTGAGGGTGGTAGACATCAAGATAGAATAGATAAAATCCCTTTATCTTGTTAATAATTTTTTCTTTTAAAAGGTGTTTATAATAGTTATTTATGATAACATTTAAAATTAAATCTTTTTTTGAATTAACAACTCAAGAGTTATACAATTTACTTCAATTACGTAGTGAAGTTTTTGTAGTTGAGCAAGACTGTGTTTATCAAGATATTGATGGTAAAGATCAAAAAGCATTACATGTTTTAGGCTTTAAAAACAATAATTTAGTAGCGTATACACGTATTTTTAAACCAGGAGATTATTTTGAATATGCTAGTATTGGTAGGGTAGTGGTTTTTAAAAATGAGCGTTCTTTTAAGTATGGTTATGATATTATGGAAATATCCATAAAAGCTATAAAAGATTATTATAACGAAACGGTTATAAAAATTTCTGCTCAATGTTATCTTAAACAATTTTACTCTAATTTAGGTTTTAAAGCAAAAGGAGAGGAGTATCTAGAAGATGATATTCCGCATATTGCTATGATAAAAAAGTAATTATCGTTTTAGTGAAAAATGCCCTTTTACTATTTCACCAGAATTCAAAACTATAACATACCAATAATCATTAGTAGGTAATTGGTTTCCATTCATTGTACCATCCCAAATAAAAGCATTTTTAGGTAAAAACTTTAATAGTTTTCCATATTGGTTGTAAATAGAAATGTGTTTTATGCTATTTGTATTATCAAAAACCTCCCAGAAATCATGGTTTCCATCATTATTTGGAGTGAAATATTTTGGAATAAAATAACTGTCATTGCTAATTAAAAGACTAAAAGAGGTTTCATTACTATCACAAATAGTTTCTTTATAAATGTAAATAGTTTGTGATGTAGAAATAACATCACCAGAATTTAACATCACACCATTTCCACCTGTTTCTGTAAAATAATTTCCATTTAAAAGTACTGGTAATGTAAAAGAATTGTTAGAAACTATATTATTCAATCTATCTACTGGTACCGTGATATCGCAATCGTCTTGAGAAATAACATAACTAATAAAATCTTCTGGTTCCCAATTAATAGGTATCTTTGATGGATTATCAACAACAACACAACCCAATGAGCTATTCAATCTAAAATCTGCAATAGCAAAGGCGTTATTGCCGTTTCTAAGATTGAGTCTGCATAAATTATTGTTATTACAATCTAAAACTGTTAACGAAGCGTTTCTAGATAAATCTAATTCTGAAATGTTATTGGAGTAGCAAATTAAAGTGCTTAAGTTTAAATTATTAATTGTTTCTAATGAGTTAATATTGTTCTCTTCACAAGAAATATATGAAAGATTTATGTTTTGTGCTACATCCAAAGATGTTAAACGGTTTCTGCCAGCTTGTAGTCTTCCCAAAAAAGAATTGTTACTTAAATCAATATTTGAAATTTCGTTATTTTCAAAAGCTAAAACAACAAGTTCAGGATTTTTAGTAACATTTAGAGTTTCTAACCGGTTGTTTCTACAAACTAATGATATTAAGTCAGGATTTTGGTTGGTGTTTACTACAGATATTAGGTTATTATGGCACCATAAAATTTTTAAATCCGGGAGCGTACTTACATCTAAATTAGTTAACTCATTATCAAAAACATACAATTCTGTAAGATTTGTGTTTTTAGATACATCTATAGCATTTAATTTGTTTGTTGAACAATCAAGTATAGATAACGCTGTAAAATCTTCAATACCCGTAAGGTCTAAGATGTTTTTCTCGCGTATATTTAAGCTAGTTATACCAATAATATTTTCAGTTGGAACAAAATTATTTAAAGGAGCCGTATCTAAACCTAAGTCGATTAAGGCTTGTTCAAAATTATCATCAGGAACAAAGGTTTGAGAGAATAAATCAGTGTTTATGAAAAAAAAGACTATTATCGAGAGAAAACTAGTTTTACAAACCATAAACCTTTAATTAGAATCATCAACATACGTAATAACGATTTCTACTCTTCTGTCAAGTTTAGGATCGCCACCAAGAGGAAATTTTCGACGCAAACCTAAATGGCGCATTCTTTTTTTATCAACACCTTTTTTAGCAAAATAGTCATAAACAAACTTAGCTCTTGCTTCAGAAAGGTTGCGTAATTGAGTTTTTCTATCAATAGCGTCTCTAGTAAGTTGAGTACAACAAACATGCCCTTGAATGGTAAAGTAAATATCTTTTCTTTCTACAAGTGCTTTGGCTATATTATCTAAATTTAACTTAGATTCCGGGGTTATAGTGGCATAACCTGTTTTAAATAAAATATTTTTAAAAACTATTTTATCCCCTTTTGAGCTCTCTTTTATTAAATCAACAACATCTTTTTCTTTAACAATAGCCTTAGGAATAGTATCTTTTACTAGAGGTTTTGGAGGTTTTGGCTTAACATTAATTTCAACTTTTCTATTTAAACCCCTTATGTTTAAAATATTTTTTTCTTCAACAATTTTTAAAAGAATCTCACCTTTTCCATCAACATTTGTTATTAAAGACTCACTAATTTCGTTATTTGAAAAAATAGTTTTTATCGCATTTGCTCGTTGTTGAGATAGTTTTAGATTATAAGTTTCTGCTCCAATATCATCACAAAAACCAAAAATAGAAATAGAATCAATATCTACATCTAAAAGTTTTGAAATAAAAAGTAATAAGCGATTTTCTTCGGTTATAGGGACATCAAATTTATCGGTTTCAAAATAAACTTCATGTGTTAGCTCTTTTTGGGAGAAAGCAAACACCGTGTTAAATGTTATAAAAATTGAAATCAAAAATTTATTCATAGTAGGATTATAGAACAGGTATAAATATACTATTTTAAATCTAAAACCATGCCAGATGCCTGATAACAAGGGTTTTTATAACGATAAAACGATGAAATTTATTTTAAATATCCTAAATAAGTAGCAGGATTTTCAAGTATTTCATTAGATTTTTTTATTTGAGCATCGTGTATTTTATAATATTCATACAAACCTTCTCTGTAAGCATATTGCTTTACAATTTCTTCTGTAAGTAGTTTTAATATATATGTTTTATTTTGATCTATTATTGAGGTTTTTGAGGCGTTTAAATTTGATATTAAAGTATTAAAATCTTCTTTAATATCATTATTCAATGATTCAACTTTAGCGGTTTCAAAAGCTTTAAAAAGCGCTTTTTCAGTATCGGTTTCAAATGTAAAATTATTAATTTTCAAATAATTTTTAAAGTCTTCAAAATCTGAATTATTTAAAATTAAACTATTTACATCTTCAATGTTATGTTTGTAATGATAGTTGGTTGCGTAATTAAAAATTAAATCATTGTTAATAATTGCAGTGGTTATAGGAGAATTTGTTTGCGAGCCAATAACAACGTCTGGTAGAACACCGCCACCATCAAAAACCTTTCTCCCTTTTTTGGTTTTAAATTCGTTATAGTTTTCTTGTTTAATCCTTACAGCGCCACCTTTATCATCTTTATGCCAATAATCTAAAGATTGAATACATCTACCAGAAGGCGTATAATATCTAGAAATAGTAATTTTAACCTGAGTCCCGTAAGTAAGTTGTTTTGGGCGTTGTACCAAACCCTTTCCAAAACTTCTAGAACCAACAATTACAGCACGATCAAGATCTTGTAAGGCCCCAGAAACTATTTCACTTGCTGAGGCGCTATTACCGTTAATTAAAATAACTAAAGGTATGTCTGTGTCGATAGGATCGTTTTGTGTGTAATACGTTTTGTTATATTTCTCTACTTTAGATTTAGTCGTTACAACTAATTGGCCTTTAGGTACAAAAAGATTAACAATTTTAATAGCCTCATTAACCAATCCGCCAGGGTTGCCTCTTAAGTCTAAAATAATTCGCTCAGCGCCTTGTGCTTTTAAATCTCTTAAAGCATAATTTGTTTCTAAGAAAGCTTTATCACTAAAACTACTTAAAACGATATACCCTGTTTTGTTATTTACCATCGAGAAGTGGGGAACTGCTTTTATTTCTACCTCAGCCCTTTTTATGGTAGCCGTTTGTGTTTTTCCTTGACGTTTATAAGTAACTTCAATTGATGTGTCTGTAGTGCCTTTTAGCAAATCTCCAGCATCTTCTTTAAAACTCTCAACTAGGGTGTTTCCAACCTTAATAATTTCATCTCCTGCTTTTAATCCTGCTTTATCAGCTGGATAATCTTTATAAGGCTCAATAACAACAAGCTTGTCTTTTAACGTTTTTATTTTAGCTCCAATACCAGTATAATCTCCTGTGTTATTAATTCTTGCCGCTTCAACATCCTGTTCATTCATAAAGTTAGTGTAAGGGTCTAAATCGGCTAACATGCTTTTTATAGCAATATCCATTAAATCACCAGGATTGGTGTCATCAACATAATTCATATTGAGTTCTTTAAAAACAGTAGTGAAAATCTCAATCTGTTTCGCAATTTCAAAAAAATCATTTTGAAAAGCTGTAGTTGATAAAAAAATAGCGAAAGCCATTAAAGGAATGATAACTTTCTTTTTTAATATATTTTTCATTTTATGTTATTTATTTTTCAGAAATTTTATTTGAAAATTTTTCAAATAATGTTTTCATTTTAATTTCTATATCTGATAATGATAAAATCTCTTTGCCAATGTACAAAATCATGAACGCGTGTTGTGTTTTTAAACTGTTAAAATACAACGCTTTGTTTAATCTGTAAGATTCTCTTAGCAAGCGTTTTACTCGATTTCTACCTACTGCAGTTTTAAAATTTCTTTTACTTACTGAAACACCTGTTTTAGCAAGAACACCATCATCAAAAAAAGTTGCTAAATAAACTAAACGTAACGGAAATACAGAAACAGATTGACCCTCTATAAACAGTTGGTCAATAAGTTTTTTGCTTTTTAGTTTTTCTTTTTTTGGATATGAAGTAGACATAAGTGATTTTGTAGTCACAAAAATAACAATAACAATCAATACAAAGGTATTTAGATGTTATATGATATTTATTGGTTTTAGCTTCAAATAAAATTTGATAATAAAAACACTTTTTAAAGATTGGATTTTTTGTAATGATATATCGCGAAGTTTTTTATAAGCGAAATAGCATTAATTGTAAATAAAAGTGTCTAAAGTCACTTTTTCTTTCAATCCAAACAATTTAATTACACGAACCTCTTTGGTTTCGTTATTTAAACCATAATTTTTATAGATTGTATATTTTAAAAACGTTGGATTTAAAAGAGGCTCTTCATTTAAACACTGAACATTTATTATCCATGGTCCTTTTGGAGAATCGTCTATTGTAAATTCTTCAGTAAAATAACCGGTTTCGTTTTCATTAATTAAACGTTGTTTATTTTCGAGAACCGTATGCTGCCATTTAAAATATTTTTTATTTGGATCTACAAACTGAATTTCAAATTCTGTATTCGATTTATTCCATTCAAAAACAATTCGGACATCTTGATTAAAGCCAACCTTAAGTAATTCGGAAGGCAAATCGTTGTAAGTAACTTTAGATTTATGAAATGCTAAAAGGTGTTTTAACTCGTTAATAATTGTTTTATCTAGTCCAGAAAAATCAACATCTTCAATGGAGTTTGTAATCATTTGTTTGTAAAGCACCATAGCTTCTTCATACAAACCAGTATTTTGAAATATAAGCGCTAAATCCCTGTATGATTGTGCGTCTTTAGGCCTTAGTTGTGTAATTCTTTCATAAATATATCGTGCTTCGTTTAATTTACCCAATACTTCTAATTTATAAGCCAATACTTTTAATGCTGTAGCATTATCAAAAGCGATATCTGCAATATTAGAAAGAATACTATACGCATAATCTTGATTCCATTTTGTAAAATAATCTGAAGCTTCAATATAAAAAGGAATCGTTGGTGTTACTTGTGCGTTTTTATCTTTTTCATATAAATCAAGTGCATTTTCAAATGAAGTTGCGCTACTTAAATACTTAAGAGTAGATAGTGTTTCAATGTTATTTAAAAGAGGCAGTTGTTCACTGTAATCATTACCAGTTACTAATGCGGAGTTAATAATATTGCCGTTTTCGTCTTTCTCTGTAAAATTTGTTTTAGATCTAATAAGAATTACACCGGGAACCCCTTCAGAACCATATTTATTTGTATCAGCTAATGATCGAAGTACAGCTATTCCAGCAATATTTTGTGGGTCTACAAAGCTTACATCACCAATAAGCCCTCCATCAAGCAATAATAAAGGCGTGCCTGTATTCCCTCTAATGGAGATAGAAGGGTTTTCTCTGCTACCTTTTACAAACACACCTGGAACTCTTCTTAAAACATCGGCGATAAACAAATCGGAAGGCCTTATATCTTTGCTAGTAAAAAAAGTACCACCACCAGCGTTAGAAACACCATCAGCAGCAAAAATATCTCTAATAGTTTCTTCTTTTTTTGGAGTTGCTTTTATTGAGATTTCATCCAGTACAACACCTTCAAAATCTAGTTGAATATCTATGTTTTTTTCATTAGAAACATCAACCTTTTCAGGCGTCATTCCTAAATAATTAATCACTAAAATATCACCATATTTTGCAGGGATATTATAAGCGCCGTCATCGCCTGAAATGGTTTCTATAAAAGAGTTTTCAATTTTAATTGAGGCGCCTTTTATTGGAGAAATACTATCAAAAACTTTTCCATAAACATGATCTTTTGGGTTGAATAATTCGCCTTCTTCATTATAAACCTCTTCGTCTTTAATGTCATTTAAAATAAAATTTAAAGCATTATCTAACGTATTTTTATTTAGGTTTATATAATGACCATCTGAGAAAAAAGAAATATCCTGTAAAACAACATGATTTGAATTTTCTGAAGAACTTATACAAAACACAGGAACATCTGTCTCTAAATTTAAATTACCTAAAGTGGCATTACCATCTGTAAATAGTATAATGGAGTCTATATTTAATTCAGAATTTATAACTAGTTTTGAAAAATCTGTAGCACCATCATATCTAGAGTTTTCTAAGTATTTTGTAAGCTCATCAGTATTTCCTCTATTTATTTCAAATGTTTTTTTTGCGTTAATATTTGCACTAAAAGCTACAACTTCAACAGTTGTTTTTTCTACCTTCTTTAAGTAACCTTTAATAAATCTTAACTCTTTTTCGATATCACGATCCTTTTTCATCGAATTGGATGTGTCCCAAAACAAGGTAATTTTATTTGGTAAAGCTCTAACGGTTATGGTTTCTTTGTTAGACTTTGGGTAGGAGGTGAGTAAGCTAAAATTCATAGCCACTCCATCGGTTCTTTTCCATTTATCTTGACTTATATACCTGGTATATGTTGAAGCTGTTGACACCCCTGTTTTTTTAAGTCCAGCAACCACAAATCCAATAACATCATCAAAAACCTCAACTACCTCAATACTTACAATAACATCATTATTAACCACAATGTTATATGGCTTTAGGTTTATAGTTTCTATGCCCTTTTTAATAGAGATAGTGTGAAAAATATTGGTGTTTACAATATTGTTTTTGGGTTCTCTTTTATCGTAATCATAAATATTTATCCTTATCCTTAAGCTATCTGAAAGGTTTTCTAAAACTCGAATTTTTAACTCTTTAATTTTTGATTTTTTCTTATTTATTCTTAATCTAGTTCCAATTTCTCCACCAAGCGCTATTTTATCTTTCCAATAACCAATAGTACCATTGCTGTAATTTAAAGTTCCAATTTGCTTATCCTCGGTTGCAATAGCTGTGATAACAGTCTCGTCTAAACTAATTGCTTTAGGTGTTAATGCTATTTTATCAGTGTTACTTAACAAATCGAACAACTGATTAGCCTCTACACTAAGGGTTTCATAACCTAAAACCGAAAATTGAAGTATTTCTTTTTCCCAAACAGATTGCTCGTCATATTTTAATATAAAATAACCAGTTTCATTACTTACCGTTCCAATTCCTTTTTGTAAAAATCCAATATTAACGTATGGAATGGGTGATTTTGTTACATCATCTACAACATAGGCCTCGATTACTATTTCATATTGTGCAAATGCTATTGAAGTTATAAAACCAAAAAAGAGAAATAGTATTTTTTTCATAAAAGAAATTTTTTTCAAAAAAGAAAACCAAAAACCAATTGGTTAAATTAATAATATGTTTACATTTTATTGTTTTCTGCATTAATATCAGCCATACCATTTTTTGGGTCTATCTCAACTGATTTTATAGATTTTGAAGTTTCAAAAGTGTACGTTGGATATGCCCATGCCCAATCTTTAATTATAGTTGCTTTTGTTGGTTTTTCACCACGCATCATTTGTAAAGGGATATAAAAATCTTCAACAGTTCCATCTGTGTAAGTAACGGTTAAATCTATAGGCATAGGCATTAATCCCATACGTTCTAGCGTAACTGTTTTGTCTTCTACAGCTTTTATACCATAATCTATGGTATTTGTTGTTTGTGCAAAATCAATTAAATACCAATCAAGTTCTAAGTCTGTGATACGTTCTGCTGTTCTAACTATATCTAAAGGTTTTGGGTGTTTGAATGAAAAATCGTTAAAGTATTTTTTTATCGTTTTTTTTAAGTTCTCTTCACCAATAATATAACCTAGTTGCGCTAAAAACACAGCGCCTTTACTGTAAGCAGCGGCACCATAAGCGCTATTTAACGCATATCTATCGGCCTGAGTTGTTAACGGTTGTTCAGTGCCAGATTTTGCTAATCTAATGTAACTTCTATAAGATCCTGAGTGAGGGTTTTCTCTTTTTTCTTCACGCAAAGAATTCATGGCTAAAGCCGAAATATAGCTTGTAAAACCTTCATCCATCCACTCATGTTTTGCTTCGTTACTCGCTAGTAAAAATTGAAACCACGTATGCGCTAATTCATGTGAAGCCGTACCTAGTAAACCTCCATAATTAGAACCACCAGTAATTAAAGTACACATAGCGTATTCCATACCGCCATCACCACCTTGAATAAACGAGTATTGTTTGTATGGATATTTGCCAACATTTTCACTAAAAAACTGCATTAATTTTACGGTTTCAGGCTGAATTTTTTTCCAATTTGCTTGAATGGTTTTATCACCGGAATATAAAAAATGTAAAACCGGACCATCAGGAACCTGCACGGTATCATGAAAATAATCTGGATCTGCTGCCCAAGTAAAATCGTGTACTTTTGGCGCTTTAAAGTGCCATGTAAGCTTATCGCCTTTAGGTTTATTTACGGTATCATTTTCATAACCAAACCCTATTTCGTTTGGGTTTTGTAAGTAACCAGTTCCACCAATTATATAATTTTTATCAATGGTTATTTTCACATCAAAATCTCCCCAAACACCATGAAATTCTCTTGCTATATAAGGGTCGGCATGCCAACCTTCAAAATCATATTCTGCTAATTTTGGGTACCATTGGGTCATAGAAAGAGAAACACCATCGGCATTGTTTCGCCCAGAACGACGGATTTGAACCGGCACTTGACCCTCAAAATCCATATCAAAAGTTACTTTTTCACCCGGTTTTATAGGCATATCTAATTTTACTTCTAAAACGGTACCAACTGTTTCGTGTTTTAAACTAACCCCATTTTGTTTTAAAGAATTTACTTTAATGTAACCTATTTCGTTCGGTTTTAATTTACTAATACGGTCTTGCACTCTAGAATCTGGATCTGCAATGCTTCGAGAACGCACATCCATTTCACTTCCAGGCTGAAAAGCATTAAAATACAAATGGTAGTAAACTCTGTTTAAAGCATCTGGAGAATTATTAGTGTATACTAATTGTTGCTTTCCTTTGTATTGATAGGTGTTTACATCCATATCAATATCCATTTTATAATCAACATGTTGTTGCCAATAATCAGAATTTGTGGGTTCTATTTTAGTTTGTGGTTCTGTAATATTAGAAACCGAAGTAGCAACTGATTCTTTCGAGCTGTGACATGATAATAAAAATGCAATATAAAAAACAAATAAAAAGTAACGTTTCATAATGAGTTTAGATTTTATTTAGAAGCTATTTGAGAAGCCATGATTAGAGCGTTGTATGCATTAACTATTTTAGATGATTTTGATAAATCAGCAAAAGGACGAATATCATTATTATCACCGCCAACAATTACTTTAGGTTTAAGCGCTAAACCAGAATCCATAATAATTTGTTTTACTTGAGCAGCTGTTAATTTAGGATAATAAGAGCGAATTAAAGCAGCAACACCGGCAACGGCAGGAGCAGCCATAGAGGTGCCACCTTTAGTGTCATATTCGTTCTCTGGTGTTGTAGAGTATACACTTGCTCCAGGAGCAAATACATCAACATTTTTCTTTCCGTAATTAGAAAAACCAGCTACCATACCAGAACCATATTTAGGAGCTAAAGCACCTACTCTAATATAAGTATCTGAAATTTCTTCACCATTAATATTATCATCAGGAAAATTAGGCTCTACATCAACATCTTTACTATCGTTTCCTGCTGCATGAACAAATACGACATCTTTTTGTGAAGCGTATGTAATCGCATCACGAATCCAATCACTGTGTGGTGAAAAACTTTTCCCAAAACTTCCATTTATTATTGAAGCACCATTATCAACAGCATATCTGATGGCTAAAGCAATATCTTTATCATACTCATCACCATTTGGTACTGTTCTTACACTCATAATTTCAACATTATTAGCTACCCCATTTGCGCCTTTTCCGTTATTGCGTTCTGCAGCAATAATACCAGCAACGTGTGTTCCATGGCTCTCGCTTTTCTTTACGGGCTTTACATTGCCATTACCATAAAATTTAGTGGACATATCATCTGGATTATCGCCACTAACACGACCTTTAAAGTTTTTATTAAGGTTAAAGTTTAAGCGTTCATTGATGCTTTCCAAACCATCTTTAATTTCTTTTTTAGCATCACCCATAGAGTCCATACCATTGCTAAACATATATTGCGCAATTTGTTTAGCTTGATTTATTGCTTGGACTTCACTTTTAATTTCGTTTACTTCTTCTTTTGTGTAATCCTTTTTACCTAAATGTTTCGTTAGGGTTTCATCGGCATTTGTAATTTGCTGAAATATTTGATCGTATTGCGTTTTATAGCCTAAATACTTTTCGTATTCTTTATCGTATTCAGCTTTAGCTTTAGCATAATCAGGATTATTTGTATTACCACTCGCTAAAATTCTCACATATTCTAATTGTTCATCGTAACCATCACCTAAAAAATTCCATCCATGAATATCGTCTATATAACCATTGTTATCATCGTCTTTTCCGTTGTTAGGTATTTCGTTTTTGTTAGTCCAGATATTATCGTTTAAATCTTCGTGATCTATATCAATACCAGAATCTATAACTGCCACAATAACTTTTGCGCCTTTTTTATTTTTAATAATTTCGGCGTAAGCTTTATCAACAGACATTCCAGGAATAGTATCTGTTACCAAATCTAAATGCCCCCAATTATGTTTTTCGGCTTCTGTTAAATCTGAAACTTTTAAAGGAGAAGTATCGATATTTTCAACAGGAGTAGATATAATGGAAGCGGAACTACCACAACCAAAAAGAAGTAATGAAAATAAGGTTGAAGTTATGATGTTTCTTAGTGTTTTCATGTTTTTAATAATTTAGTTAAATAGGTCTTTTGTTGTATATGTACTGTTTAGTTTTACGCCTTTTTCTGTGTTTTTTACAGTTATAATTTCATTATGAGCATCGTGCTCTAAAAACAAATAATAATTATTATCAGCAGCTAGGTTTAGAAATTTTTCTTTTTCATCCAGTGTTAATAAAGGTCTGGTGTCATAGCCCATAACATAGGGTAATGGTAAATGCCCAACTGTTGGTAATAAATCTGCCATAAAAGCGATAGTTTTACCTTTAAAATTTATAAGCGGTATCATTTGCTTATCTGTATGACCATTAGCAAAAAACACATCAAAATGGAGTTCTGAATTTTTAAGAATATCACTTTCAGGAAGCGTCATAAATTTTAATTGTCCGCTTTCTTCTATAGGAACAATATTTTCTTTTAAAAAGGATGCTTTTTCGCGTTTATTTGGTTGGGTTGCCCATAACCAGTGGTCTTTATTACTCCAAAAATGTGCATTTTTAAAAGCTGGCTCATAGCTTGTTTTATTGTTATTCCATTGTATACTCCCTCCGCAATGATCAAAATGTAAATGTGTTAAAAACACATCTGTGATATCGTCTCGATGAAAACCATGTGTTTTAAGCGAGCTATCTAAAGTAAAATCTCCCCAAAGATGATAGTAACCAAAAAACTTTTCAGATTGTTTATTACCCATGCCATTATCAATCAAAATAAGGCGGCTACCATCTTCAATAAGCAGGCAGCGTGTACTTAAATCAATCATATTATTAGGATCTGCTGGATTGGTTTTTTGCCATATAGATTTAGGTACCACACCAAACATAGCACCGCCATCAAGTTTTAAATTTCCAGCATTAATAGCATATAAATTCATAGCTTTGTAAAATTAAGAAATCTATTGTTAATCCTTAAAAATGTTAAGAATATATTATGAAATCATTTATATTTTTTATTGTTAATCTGCTTCATTTTAAACAGAAGAAATAACCTGCTTTAAACGCTTACCAAAATCAAACAAAGATTTAATTTCTTTAATACTAGCCAAACGTTCTTTTCTAAATACTAATAAGGCATTGCCATTAGATTCTATATGATAATAAGGATTGCTTTCAAAAAACCTAACCAAATCATCATTAAAAAACGCTTTAATTTCAGTTTCATTTTCACCTAATAAATAAAAGCGATTAGAAAAATCTGAATGATTTTCAATAGGAATGTCTTTAAACCCAGCAAGCGCATATACTTTTTCTAAAAGTCCTTCTCTATCCAATGTAAACTGTGGTATAATATCATTTAAATTTATATAAAGCATTGTAGAGCTAATCTCGTTTTTGGTTATAAATTCACCCTCAGTAAACTCCACATCAAACAACTTTATACTTTTGTCTTTTTCATATAATTCATTATAAATATGATTGATTTTTTTAGTGTTGAAAAATAAAAAGGTATTTAAAAACTGTATGTTTTTTTGTTTTTTAGAGTGGTAGTTTAAATCATAGTTTTCTGCTAAGCTTTCCATGGTTTTTTGGCGTCTGGTAAGGCTGTTTTTTATAATTTTTGGTACGGGCAATAAGCGCCTAGAAGCAAAGGGGTGTTTTGAGTAAGCATCGTGCATATCTAAACCAATCACTTCAAAATTACCACCTCTCTTCGCAAATAATTCTTGATAATTATTAATGTTCTCTAAAACCGTATCATCAACAAATTCACAAAGCGAAAAATCTACAATGATGTCTTGGTTTTCTGGCACCGCATCTAAACGTTGTTTTAAACGGAAGTAATTCAAAAAACTACAAAAGTGTTTGATGCTCACATAAAAATTATTTCTAGCGTCTTGTTCTTTAAACATTAAAACATTCGGTTTTAATACATTTCTTAAAATCAATCCCGAGTTTTTATTTATGATGATATGTATGATTAGAGTCATTAAAACACCAGCAACAATACCTGTTATTAAACCTATTTTTAAGGTGATAATAAGCGTTACAAAAAACACAATAAGTTGCTCTTTACCTATAGAAAACATTTTAGTAATAATGTTTGGCGATGCGAGTTTATAACCTGTATAAACCAAAATAGCCATTAATGCAGGCAGCGGGATGCGTGTTAACTGCGTACTAAAAAACACAATAAAAATAACTAAAAACAAGGCGTGAAAAAAGTTGGACGACCTGTTACTAGCGCCATTATTTACATTTACAGAGCTACGTGCAATGACCGCAACTACATTTAAACCTCCTAATAAACCACTAACAATAGTTGCTAAACCTAAGGCTTTAAGATCTCTATTAACATTCGAGCGTCTTTTTTCAGGGTCTAGTTTATCAACCGCTTTAATGCTTAGTAATGATTCAATACTCGAAATTAGGGTTAAGGCTAAAACACTTCCAAAAAAAGATAAACTCCAAAAGCCATTAAAATTGGGCGAAGGTAAATCGGCTATAATATTTTGTATAGAAGGAATGCCAGAAATCATATATTCTTTGGCAATGGGGTTGGGTTCGTGCAATCCTATTTCAAAATAATAACTAAAGCCAATAGATAACATAACAATCCACATGGGAGCGGGAATAAGTTGCAGGTATTTATTCCTAATTTTAGAATATATAAACATAATAGCTAAACTTATAGCTCCGGCTAAAGCGGCATAAATTAAACCTTTAGTTCCGTAATGAAACGCGTCATTTATAGTATGAGGTATTTCTAAAAGATAATCAATGGTATCCTCTCTATTTATTTTGTGGGCAAGCATGATGTGAAACTGTTTGCCTAAAATAATTAAGCCAATAGCTGCTAACATCCCTTGAATGGCGGAAGACGGAAAAAAATCAGCCAAAGAGCCCATTCTAAAAAAACCTAAAATTAAAAGCAATAAACCCGAGCACACCACAGCCACATAAGCTGTTTCTAAACCTAAGGATGTAATAGCAACTAAAATAACTCCAACTAAACCATTTCCTGGTCCGGTTATAGTAACATGGCTACCTCCTAAAATGGAAACTATAATACCACCAACTATAGCGGCAATAACCCCAGAAATAGGTGGCGCATCACTAGCCATAGCAAGTCCTAAACCAAGAGGTAGTGCAATAAGACTCACTACAAAACCAGAAAATATATTTTGCGGAATCGTCTTTAAAAAGGTTGTTATATTGCTTTTTTTAGGGCTCATTGTAGAATTAACAAATCGGTTGGTAACTCAGTTAAAATATGCTCGATATCATGCGGAAATAAGCGATCCCAAAAACGCATTTTTTTTGGTGCGTTCATCACCAATAAATCGGCTCTTGAAATTTGCGCGTAATGCCCAATGGAATATCCTTGTTTTCCAAAAATAGGCTGTAATTTAATCAGTTTGTTTTTTGTGTAGGTTTCCGGAATATGTTTAATAATCTCTTTTATTCTAGAGTTTTCTCTCAGTTTAATCCGTTCTTTAGCAATGGTAGCTCTTCTAAGAGATTTATCATCATCAACTTTTACAGAAACGGCTTCTCGGTTAATTTCTTCAACAATCGTAATTTTTTCAGCATGTAGTTTTTCGGCAACATAAAACGCCAAGGTAATGGTTTGCTCTGTTTTAGGTTCTTTTAGGCCATTAACCACAATGTGCTTACAGGGCACACGTTCAACTGAAGGTTTTATTAATAAAAGTATCGAGCATTTTGCTTGCCTTGTAATTTTTCTAGCAATAGAGCCTACGTAATATTTTAAAAAACCTTCGCGTTTTAAAGCGCCTAGAATGAGTAAGTCAATATTTTTTTCTTCTGAAGTTGATAAAATAACATCAACCGGTTTTCCAGTTTTAAAAACTACTTCAAAATTTAAGTTATCTTTTTCAAAACTTTTAAGAATCAATTTTAGCATCGTTTTTTTATCGGTGGAAGCTTCACCAACATGAATTAAAAATAATTTAGAATTGAAAAAAACAGCTAATCGTGCCGCTTCAAAAAGGTTCGCTTTTAAGTTGGGCGAAAATGCCACACCAATTCCTATATTTTTAAAGGGTTTTAAAGACAATTTGATGAATTTTTAGGCTGAAAGTTGAAAGATAGTATTTTTTAAAAACTTCAAATCATCTCTTTTACTTAAATTAGTAACTTTATACCGAATTTACAATATGTTAGAATTAGCAGGCATCATTATTTTAGGAATATTAGCCCAATGGGTAGCTTGGAAATTTAAAATTCCAGCCATATTACCATTAATATTAATAGGTTTATTGGTAGGCCCTATTGCTGCTGAGTTTTTAAGTGAAGATGGCACCAAGTGGATTGAGCCCGTTTGGAATGGTAAAAAGGGATTATTTCCAGGAGAAAGCCTCTATTATTTTGTATCGTTAGCCATTAGTGTCATTCTTTTTGAAGGCGGACTGACCTTAAAAAGAGCAGAAATAAAAACAGTAGGCCCTGTTATTACCAAACTCATTACCCTGGGGTCTGCGATTACTTTTTTTGGTGCAGGTTTGATGGCGCATCTTATTTTTGGCTTAAGTTGGGAGCTGTCTTTTTTATTTTCTGGTCTTATTATAGTTACCGGACCAACCGTAATTACCCCTATTTTAAGAAATATTCCTTTAAAGAAAGACCTTTCAACGGTTTTAAAATGGGAAGGTATTTTAATAGACCCAATTGGCGCGCTGGTAGCTGTTTTGGTTTTTGAGTTTATTAGTGTGGAAGACGATAGTGGTTTTACAAAAACAGCCTTAATCGAGTTCGGTAAAATTATTTTATTTGGTACCACCTTTGGGTTTACGTTTGCGCATGCCCTAGCGTTTTCAATCAATAAAAAATTAATACCACATTATTTATTAAACGTGGTATCGCTATCAACGGTGTTGTTGGTTTTTGTAGAATCTGAAATTTTTGCCCACGAGTCTGGGTTATTAGCCGTGGTAGTTATGGGTATGGTTTTAGGTAATGGTAAGCTGGAAAACATTAAAGAGCTCTTGTATTTTAAAGAGTCGTTAAGCGTATTACTTATCTCTATTTTATTCATTTTATTGGCTGCCAATATAAATATTGAAGATTTGATGCTGCTTTACACCTGGCAAACCGCCGCCCTTTTTGCGGTGGTAGTTTTTGTAATAAGACCGCTTGCGGTATTTTTAAGTACCATAGGCTCCCCTTTAAAAACCAACGAAAAAGTGTTTATAAGTTGGGTAGGACCACGAGGTATTGTAGCCGCAGGTATCGCTTCGCTTTTTGGAAGTAAGCTTTTAAAACAAGGCGTTGAAGGCGCCGAGTATATTACCCCTTTGGTGTTTATGATTGTTTTAGGAACCGTGTTATTAAATGCTACCACAGCCAGATTATTTGCAAAACTTGTAGGCGTATTTTTAACAAAATCTGGTGGTATTTTAATAGTAGGTGCTACCAGAATTTCAAGAATATTGGGGCAATATTTAGAAGCCAATGGTAGGCATGTGGTACTAATCGATAGCAACGAACGCAACATACAAAAAGCACAAGAGTTAGGTTTGGAAGCCATGAGCACCAATATATATTCTGATAATTTAATGGATAATATTGAGTTGAGTGATGTGGGTTATTTATTGGCTCTAACCGGTAACTCGGATATTAATAAATACGCCATTGAAAAATACGGGAAACAATTTGGAGAAAACGGCTCGTTTAGGTTAATCTCATCCCAAGAAAAGTTGGAAGAAACTAGCGGACTAAGGGAGTATTTGCTATCGCAAACCTATGATTTTAATACCCTAACAGAATTAGCAAGAACCTATCCAGAAATACACGAAATAGCCTTGTTAAGTAGAGACCATTACCATGATTTGATTGCTAAAACCAGTAATGATGACGACTGCATCCCGTTATTTGTTAAAGATTTAAATGGTGAATTGCATATAATTGCTTCATACCATTTACAGGCTAATACCATCAAAAAAGGCTACAAACTAGTTTATTTAGGTAAACCTTTTGAAGAAGGTGTGGAGGCGGTTTGATTTGTTCTTTTCGTATAATAAGATCAAACCAAATATTGGGCCTAAAGCTAATATTGTATAAATATAGATTGGATTTATTTTAGCCTGCAAAACATTCAGAAGCTGGATACTAATTATTGTTATTGAGAAACCAATACAATTTACAATGGTAAGTGCGAACCCTTTTATTTCTGCTGATGCATTTTGAGCAACTAGCGTTGAGAAAAGAGGTGAGTCTGCAATAACAACTATTCCCCAAAAAATAAGAAAACAAATAAAAACGATTTCAGATTCAGTTGCGAACATCAAAGGAGAAATAAGGCAGCATCCGCAAGATAGGAGAAGTGCTATGAATGCTATTCGGTTAGTACCTAATGTTTGTGCGAGATATCCACCAATCACACAGGCCAATCCACCAATTCCTATAATCAGAAATGACAATAACGGAATATTAAATGCAGATTCAGGATGCTCTGTGCTATATGTTTTGAGTATGATCGGTACAAATGCCCAAAAGGCATACAATTCCCACATGTGACTAAAATAACCGAAGGCCGCAGAACGAAATTTAGGATTTTGAAATACACCAAAAAAAGCTGATATTTTCAACTTGTTTCCTGGTTTTCGGTAAGGCCCATCAGGCACCATTATTAACATTAAAATACCACCTAACGCCCCAAGAAATGAAGTTAAGACTAGTACGGATTTCCATGGAAAAGCTCCAGTCATTTCCTTCGCTAAATGTGGGAATGCAGTGCCAACCACTAATGCACCGACTAGGAAACCAAGCGATTTACCTAATCCTTTTTCATAATAGTCCGCTGCTATTTTCATGCCTACTGGGTATATACCGGCTAAAAAGAAGCCAGTAATAAAACGAAGTGAAAGGATGCTTGCTAAACTGTTCCCTTCCCATATTATTCCAGCATTAAATAGAGAACCAAGTAAAGCACAGGTTAAAAACACTTTTGATGGAGAAAAACGGTCAGTAATAGTTAAAATGGCGAAGATCAGTGTCCCTAAAATAAAACCGAATTGTACGGCCGATGTTAAGTGCCCCAAAGCACTACCTTTAAGGTTAAAATCCATCATAAGATCTCCCATCACACCATTCCCAGCAAACCAAAGTGATGTACAGCAGAACTGAGAGAGTACGATTATCGGAAGTATTAGCTTAGACTGTTTCACTCATAGTTTTATTCAATTCCACCTAATGTATAGATATGAAATTGTTTTAATATTTTATATCAGATGTTAAGCGAAATTATCATTTTTTTAGCACAAAATCAATACCTAAAACTTAATAATACAGTACAAAAAAGCCCCGTAATACTATAAAACGGGGCTTTTTTTGTAAAAACAGGTGTTTTAAGCCATAATGTGTAGCTCTGTAAACTCTTTATCTAAGGTTAAGGTATTATCGCCATTAAGTTTTAGTTTGCTAAATGGTATTTCTACGTTATCCACCTCAATTTTAGAGATTTTAAATGGTAACCCGTGTAAATTCAATTTAAAGGTTTTATACGTGGTAATATATTTACCGGTTTTGTGTTGTTGTATAATAAGCTCATCTTTTTTACCCAACAAATTAAAATCTCGTAAGCTGTAACGGCCTTTTATATAATCGTATCCATCTGTAGCATCCTCATAAACTTGCGAGGTTTCTTTACCTAGTTTATAATATACATCTAAAATTAATTCGTCAATGGTTTTTTCGCCTACATATTGCTGTATGGGGTATTTAGGGATGATGGCGCCTTCTTTTACAAAAATAGGCATACTCTCTAAATCGGCATCTACCCAATGCTCTTGGCCACCTTTTATAAGTTCGTCTGTCCAGAAATTATACCATTTCCCAATAGGTATATACATGCGTCTGCCTTTTTGGTTTGGTCCTGTTACTGGACAAGCTAATATTTTTTCACCAAAAATAAACTCATCGTTTCTGTAATGAGTTTGCGGATCAGTTTGATCGTATAATACCAACGATTTTAAAATAGGAATCCCTTCTTCGGCATAACGCCAAAAGGCAGTATATAAATACGGTAATAATTGGTATCTTATTTCTATAAATTTACGCACTACATCGGTAATGGTATCTCCAAAAGCCCAAGGTTCTTGGTCGCCATGATCTCCAGAAGAGTGGGTTCTGCAAAACGGATGGAAAATACCTAATTGTATCCAACGTGCGTATAATTCGCCATTGGGCTGTTCAGCAAAACCACCAATATCCGAACCCACAAACGAGAATCCAGACATACACATTCGTTGTGCTTGTAGGTTGGCAATGTTTAAATGATCCCAAGTGGCCACATTATCACCCGTCCAACTTGAAGTATAGCGTTGTGTACCCGAATAAGCGGCACGTGTAATAACAAACGGGCGTTTAGGGTATGAGAATTTTTTTAATCCTTGATAGGTAGCTCTTGCCATTTGCATACCATACACATTGTGTGCTTTTCTGTGGCTACAAGGGTTGCCTTCGTAATCATGTCTTACATCATCAGGGAAAGATTTTCCTGGAACATCCATAACGGCAGGTTCGTTCATATCATTCCAAACACCTTTAACACCTATATCTTCAATTAATTCTTTAAATAAATTAGACCACCATTCTCTTACTTCTGGGTTAGTAAAATCTGGAAAATAACACTCTCCAGGCCATACTTTACCTTTCATATATGGGCCATCAGCACGTTTACAGAAGTAGTCTTTTTCTAAGCCTTCTTTAAACACATCGTATTCCATATCTATTTTTATACCCGGATCGATAATTACAATGGTTTTAAAGCCATCATCTGCTAACTCTTTAACCATGCGTTTTGGATCTGGAAAATATTCTTTATTCCAAGTAAAGCATCTAAAACCTTCCATGTAATCAATATCTAAATAAATAGCATCACAAGGGATTTTTAGTTTTCTAAACTTAGAGGTTACTTCTTTAACGTTTGATTCTGGATAGTAACTCCATTTACATTGATGGTACCCCAATGCCCAAAGGGGAGGCATCGCATGTGGTTTTCCTGTTAAATCGGTGTAATTTGCAACCACATCAGACATATCTGGGCCATAAATGAAATAGTAATTCATTTCGCCGCCATGTGCCCAAAAACTAGTGATGTTTCGGCGTTCACTACAAAAATCAAAAAAGGAACGGAAGGTATTATCAAAAAAGATTCCATACGATTTTTTGGTGTGTAATGCTGTGTAAAAAGGAATGGTTTTGTAAATAGGATCGGTGTCTCTGCCGTAAGCGTAAGAATCTGTTACCCAGTTTTCAAAGCGTTTTCCTTTTAGGTTGTTATCAACAGGTTTATCTCCCAAACCATAGTAGCTTTCTCCTGGTTGTGCGATTTTAGACATTTTAACCACATCGCCACCGTGGTGGTAGCTTTCTTCCCAATGGAAACCAAGCTCATCTTCACAAACCAAGCTTTTATCAACGGCATCGTAAATTGATATTCGCAAATCTGCTTTTAAAACGTTGCAAATAAGTTTTGAGGTTATTATAACATACCTATCATCTTCTTCCGTAACTTCTAGGTGGTTGTAACCTCTGCTTGCGTATTTCGTAATAGCATATGAAAAATCGTTTTCAAAGATTCCTGTGGTTGTATATCTAAAACGAAGGACACTATCCCTGCGAACTGTAATTTGTAAAACAACACCATTTTCTGAAGTGAAAGACAGGGCGTTTAGGTTTTTTTCGTATTTAACTATTTTGGAAGGAAACAGGTTTCCTTTATATTCTAATTCGGTATTTAATATCATATTTTAAGGCATTCATATTAATTGACGAAAATACTAAAATTAATAGACCTCTAGCGTTTCTTTTTATTAAAAAAAACAGATTAAAATTGTATAAAAACTAATGAATTAGCTTAATAATTATCAAAAACACAAGGACTTACAATTTGTTAATTTGTTAAGCTATTTGGTTTTTTAAGGAATATGGAATAGAAGTATCAAAATAATTTTATTTAAAAGGGAAAAGAAAACCCATTAGACTTTAATTAAAACCTAATGAGTTGTTTTTTTATGCTTTAAATTCAAAAACAGTAAGTGCTAAAGGTGCTAATGTAACCTCTGCAGAATAGTCTCTACCATTCCAAGCAATTTTTTTAATGGTTATTTGTTTTGTATTTGAAACGCCACTACCGCCAAAATCTTTTGAGTCGCTGTTAAAAACTTCTTTTAGTTTGCCTTTTTTAGGCAATCCGATACAGTAATTTTCTTTTATGGTTGGTGTAAAATTACAGATAACAACCACATCATCTTCTGGTTTATAACCTTTTCTGATATAAGAAATAACGCAGTTTTCGTGGTCACCATAATTTATCCACTCAAAACCTTCACCTGTAAATGCTTTTTCGAATAAAGCAGGCGTTGTTTTATAAAATTTATTTAATTCTTTGTAATAGGTTTGTGTGTTTTTATGAGGTTCAAACTCTAATAAATTCCAGTCTAAACTTTCTTGGAAATTCCATTCGTTATATTGCCCAAATTCGCTACCCATAAACAATAGTTTAGTACCTGGATGCGTAAACATATAGCCATATAACAAACGAAGATTGGCAAAACGTTGCCACTCATCACCAGGCATTCTTCCTATAATGGAATTTTTACCATAAACCACCTCATCATGCGATAGTGGTAGCATAAAGTTTTCTGTAAACGCATAAGCTAAACTAAATGTGATATCGTTTTGATGGTATTTACGGTACACAGGATCTTTGGCAAAATACTCCAAGGTATCGTGCATCCAACCCATCATCCATTTCATGCCAAAACCTAAACCACCAACAAAAGTTGGTTTAGAAACCATTGGGAAGGCTGTTGATTCTTCAGCAATAGTTTGTACATCTGGGAATGAGGCATAAACAGCTTCGTTTAATTCTTTTAAGAAACTTATTACTGCTAGGTTTTCTCTGCCACCATAAATATTTGGTTCCCATTCGCCATCTTCACGCGAGTAATCTAAAAACAACATGGATGCTACTGCATCAACACGCAAACCATCAGCATGGTATTGATCCATCCAAAAAATAGCATTGCTTATTAAAAAAGATCGTACTTCATTGCGCTCATAATTAAAAATTAGGCTTTTCCAATCTTGGTGATAGCCTTTTCGTTTATCAGGGTGTTCATATAAATGAGAGCCGTCAAAAAAGCCTAAACCATGAGCATCTTCTGGGAAATGTGATGGTACCCAATCTAAAATAATACCAATATCGTTTTGATGTAATTTATCAACTAAATATTTAAACTCTTCAGGATATCCAAAACGAGAAGTAGGTGCAAAATAGCCTGTTAATTGATAACCCCATGAAGGATCGTAAGGATATTCCATTATAGGCATCAATTCTACATGCGTAAAATTCATGTCTTTTAAGTAGGTCACTAAATCATCAGCCAGTTCGTAATATGACATAAAGCGATCTTCCTCAATATGGCGTTTCCACGAGCCTAAATGCACTTCGTAAACAGAGTATGGTGCATCTAAAGCATTGTGTTTTTTACGTTTTTTCATCCATTGGGCATCTTTCCATTTGTAATTATCATCCCAAACGATAGATGAGGTGCTTGGTGGATGCTCACAACGTCTTGCATACGGATCTGCCTTTTCTGTTTTCATGTCGTTGTTATTGCTTTGAATTTTATATTTGTAAAGACTGCCTTTACCAACAAATGGTATAAAACCTTCCCAAATACCACTAGAATCCCAGCGTACATTTAGCTGGTGCTCACCTTCAATCCAATAATTAAAATCACCAATTACAGAAACTTGTTTTGCAGTAGGTGCCCAAACCGCAAAATAAGTACCTTCAATACCATCAACTGTTACTAAATGTGACCCTAGTTTTTCATAAAGTCTAAAGTGTTTTCCAGATTTAAAAAGGTTGATATCGAATTCTGTAAATAGACTGTGAACTTTTACTTGTGCCATAAAATTTTAATGATTTATAATATTAGAAATTCCTTTTAAAGGAATAACAGCCCAATGCGGACGCGAATTAAGCTCGTAACCCAATTCGTAAATTGCTTTTTCTAGCAAACAATATTTTAAAATAAAAATGCGCTCTTGGTTGTAACCTAGGTTTAAATTGGCATTTTGTGTTTCGGTAACATAGGTTCCTAAAAATAAACCAGTAATGTAACGGTATAATATTTCTCCCGCGTTAAATAAGCTTTCTTGATTTGCAAGATAATGTTCTGCATTATTAAAAATAGTAGCGTAAATAGCATAATGAAACGACCTAAATAAACCTGCAACATCTTTTAAAGGCGGTTGTTTTACCTTTCTATCTCTAATGGTGCTTTCCGGTTCACCTTCAAAATCTAATATAAAAAAATCATTGTCTTTAACTAAAACCTGACCTAAATGATAATCGCCATGAATACGAATACGCTCCCCTTTAAGCTTGGTCCAATCAAAGGTTAAAAAGTGTTTTCTGATGCGATTTTTCTTATCTAAAAACTCCTTGGCTAGTTGTATAGCTAAACCATTAAGTTTGTGTAAGTTGTTTTCGGTGGTATTTAATCTGTTCTGGAACTGATACACCACTTTGTTTTTTAACCATACCGTGTAATCACCATTGTAATGTGCTGGCGTGAAAGCGGTTTCTTCAAATTCTGAGCCTAAAGCAATGTGCATTTCTGCGGTACGTTTTGCTAGAGTTTTTACTTGTAAAAACAAATTTAAACCTGCCCAATCTATGATTTGAGGGGGGATATTTTGAATTGTTAACCGCTGATATAATTCGGTGTTAGGGAGTGAATCAATGGCTATATTTTTGTACTCTAAATTTGAAAACACTTTATGCAATTCTTTTAACATGTAATCCCAGGCATCTCCTTGATTGGGAACCATTTCTTGCATCAAACCAATAGTTATATAATCATTATCAGAATCTACCAAATTAATGCTGCCGAGGTATGAGGGCGTATTTTGAAACCCTTTTTTTTCAGATAAAAACCGACTCATTTCATAATCCGGATTTTTATCAGCAAAAATGCGCCTGAAGAATTTTAAAACATATTTGTCATTATAAATTAAAGAAGTATTACTTTGCTCTAAGCCCATGAATCTTGAAGACTCATAAGTTATGTTTTCAAACAAATGACTTTTATGATATTGTACCTTGGTAGTATCTATAGTTTCTGCGGTAGCTATACGTTCAAAGACTAATTTTCTGAATGCTTCAAGATTAATAGCGTCAATAATGTAGCCTTTTTTTTTGTTTATTTCTATGGGAAGAATTCTGTCTTGTTTTGAAAAATGCTCATCGGTTACAAAAGCGATAGGTAAAAAATAATGCTGATAAAAGGCTTCAACAAAGTTTACCTCTAGTATTAAACCATAATACACTTCGCCTTTTTGCTGAATTCTAAAAAACTCAGCTAATTCAATATACTTTAGCTTACTTGCTTTTCCAGCATACCAGCGTTGTTTTACAATATAATCTTCTAAAACATATGATAAAAAAGCGCTCACAAAATCGGTACTATCAAGCAATTCTTCCCAACTTTTAGTTGTTTTAAAAGCGGGATTCATTGTTTTTATGGATGACTGATTTGGCATTTTATTTATTTATCTTGAAAACATGAAA
The DNA here is from genome assembly GCA_030731745.1 of Flaviramulus sp. Lineage (GTDB taxonomy): Bacteria > Bacteroidota > Bacteroidia > Flavobacteriales > Flavobacteriaceae > JANQTJ01. The sequence continues at coordinate 25,633 of JANQTJ010000013.1, forward strand.
AGGTAAGGTAGGGTGTAACTCTACAAAATTCCATTCGTTATTCCAATTGTATTTATTATCTGTAATTAAATCATGCATTTCTACTTGCTGTCCCGCATTTACTCCTAATTCGGCTAAAGGAAGTTGTATGCTGCCTTGTTGCGAGTTGTACGCATCTAAACTTATTACAACAAAAACTTCATTAGTTTTTGAATCGTTCCATTTGTAAAAAGCTAATAAATTTTGATTTTCAACATAACAGAATTTGATGTTATTGGTTTGCTGAAACGCCTCGTTATAATGTCTTATATAGTTAACTTTTGCAATTATGGTGATGAGTTTATTTTTAATATCCCAATCATAATGGGCGATTTGAAACTTTTCAGAATTATTATATTCCTCTCTACCTAAAAGCGCATCAGATAACATATACTCAAAAACGGGCCCATAAATACCAATACTAGAGCTTAAAGTAGCAGCAAGCACATAGCGTTGTATATGTTTTGATTCGTTTGCACCTTGCAGGTGAAATGGGTTAATATCTGGGGTATTTGGCCAAAAGTTAGGCTGCATATATTCCCTTAATTCCGATTTTGTTAATTCTTCAACATACTCAATTATCTCATGCTTATTATTGCGCCATGTAAAATAGGTGTATGATTGTGTATACCCTTGTTTTGCAAGTTGTTGCATTACTTTTGGCGCCGTAAAAGCTTCTGCTAGAAAAATCACATCAGGGTGTTTTGCTTTTACTTCTGTTATAATCCAGTTCCAAAAATAAAACGGTTTGGTATGCGGATTGTCTATTCTAAAAACATGAATACCACAATTTATCCAGTACATTAAAATACTTAAACACTCATCCCAAAGGGCTTTGTAATCTTCGCTTTCCCAGTAAATAGGTAAAATATCTTGATATTTTTTAGGAGGATTTTCTGCATATTGTACCGTGCCATCTGGTCGCCACTTAAACCATTTTGGGTGCTCTTTTACCCATGGATGGTCAGGTGCTGCTTGTAAAGCATAGTCCATAGCAATTTCAATATCATGGTCTTTTGCACATTGAATTAATGCTTTAAATTCTTCAAGAGTTCCTAATTGTGGGTGTACATCTTTATGGCCGCCATATTGCGAGCCAATTCCCCAAGTTGATCCTACATCGCCTTCTTTGGCTTCTGTAGTGTTGTTTTTACCTTTACGGTTAACTTCCCCAATAGGGTGGATAGGGGGTAAATAAACAACATCAAACCCCATACTTTTTACTCGCGGTAAAATACGTTGACAATCATGAAATGTACCGTGTACTCCTTGATGCTCTGAAGTGGATCTTGGAAAAAACTCATACCAAGTGCTAAACCTTGCTTTTTTTCTGTCTACATAAACTTGAAATTCTTTTGATGAATTATCGAGTATTTTTATTGGGTTATCAAAAAACAGTTTGTATAATCTGTCGCTACTAGCTTCAGAAATAGCTTCGTCGTAATCATTTTCAGTTTTAAAGATGTTTTGTAAATGCTCTAAGTACGTTTTATCTCTGGCGCTTATCTTAGCATTGATGGCTTTTAAATAAGAAATACCTTCTAATAACTCAGAATTTACTTTTTGTCCATCTTTAATTTTTCTAATTAAACCATACCTCCAATTTAACGCATAATCGACCCAAGCTTGCACTTTGTAATTATAATAACCTTGTTTTGTAACTACAAATGATGATTGCCATTCATCATTTGATATTAAATGCATTCTGGTTTCTTGCCAATTTTTTTCTTTTTCATGCTTGTAAAGAACGGATGCTCCCAATACATCATGGCCATCAGCCATAATATATGCATTAACATTAACGATTTCATTTACAATTCGTTTGATATAAAATTCACCACCGTTTACACTTGGTGATACAGAATCAATTACAACTCTTTTTTGGTTTTGCATTGTTTAGTTGGTTAAATAAAAAGAATGGTTTTAAAATTTTAGTTAAATGACGTATCCTTTAGGAATGGTTGCGCCCTTTTTAACAACCACGATACCGTCTTTTATGGTGTACATATCGGTATCTTTGTCTTCTAAATGTTTTCCACCATTTATTCTAACATCGTCACCAATTCTACAATTTTTATCTAGAATCGCATTTTTTATAAAGCAACGTTCGCCAATTCCCATGAGGATTTCTATCTGGTTTTTATCAATTTCTGATAAGGTTTCGTAGGAATCAGAACCCATCATATATGTGTTAATTACGGTTGATTCTTTACCAATTCTGGATCGAATACCTATAACTGATTTCTCAATTTTTGCTGCGCTAATGATACAGCCTTCAGCAACAACAGCTTTTTCAAGCATGGTGCCAGCAAGCTTTGTGGTTGGTAGCATTCGGGCTCTTGTATAAATACGTTTTTTCTTATCGTATAAATCAAATTGTGGAATATCATCAGTGAGTCCAATATTAGCTTCAAAAAACGAATCTATATTTCCAATATCTGTCCAATAACCTTCGTATTGATAGCTTAAAGTTTTATGAGTCTCAATCGATTGAGGAATAATTTCTTTACCAAAATCATTGGTTGAAGGATCGGACATTAATTTTATTAGTAAATCTCTATTAAAGATATAAATACCCATAGAGGCTAAATAATTTCTACCTTGAGATTTCATCTCATCACTTACTTCAGAAGTCCAATCAGGCAATAAGTCTACATTTGGTTTTTCGATAAAAGAGGTTACTACACTATCACTGTTTGATTTTAAAATACCAAAAGAAGTGGCGTCTTTTGCATTAACAGGAATGGTTGCAATTGATATTTCTGCATTGCTTTTAACATGAGCATTTATCATCAAATCATAATCCATTTGATATAATTGATCTCCAGATAAAATTAAAACATATTCAAAATCGTGTCTTAAAAAATGATGCATGCTTTGGCGTACTGCATCTGCTGTACCTTGAAACCATGTTTTGTTATGAGGTGTTTGTTCTGCCGCTAAAACGTCAACAAAAGCACTACTAAAAAAACTAAAATGATAAGTGTCTTTTATATGTCTATTTAAAGAAGCAGAATTAAACTGTGTTAATACAAACATTCGTTTAATATCCGCATTGATACAGTTAGAAATAGGAATATCTACCAAACGGTATTTTCCAGCAATGGGAACTGCAGGTTTAGAACGTTGATCCGTTAAAGGATATAATCTTGAGCCTTGGCCGCCGCCTAAAATGATTGCTAAAACCTTATCGTTTATCATGTCTTATCGTTTTAATTAGTATGTGGTAATCTTATATTAATGATTTGTATAATGCTTCTACTTGTTTTGCAATAGCTTCCCAGTCAAAATAATCCTCAACACGTTGTCTACCATTTTTTGCCATGGTTTCTTTTAGGCTTTCGTTTGAGATGACTTTGTTTATTCCGTTTGCTAAATCTCTTGAAAATTTATCGGGATTTACAGGTTCAAAAGGTGCTACATTTTGCTGCTCTAAAGGCACTAAAATGCCGGTTTCTCCATCAACAACCACTTCTTTAATACCGCCAACAGCACTTGCAACAACAGCTGTATTACAAGCCATAGCTTCAATGTTTATAATTCCAAAAGGTTCGTAAATTGAGGGGCAACAAAACACATCTGCATGCGAGTATAACTGGATAATTTGTTCTTTTTCGAGCATTTTATCAATCCAAATAACATTTTTTCTTGTTTTTTTAACAGCATTAACAGCATCTTCCATTTCTTTGCCAATTTCTTTGGTGTCTGGAGCGCCTGCACAAAGTACAATTTGAGTTTCTGGATCTATATATTTTATGGCATTTACTAAATGTATAATTCCTTTTTGCCTCGTAATTCTTCCAACAAATAACACATAAGGTTTTGTTTTAAAAATTCCATATTCATCTAAAGTTGATGTGTCTGAAGTCGTTTTATATTGTTTGAGATTTATACCATTGTAAATAACTTTAACCTTATTTTTATTAACATTAAAATGCTTAAGGACATCAATTTTTGTTTCTTCTGAAACAGCAATAACGGCATCAGCCATTTCAATAGCTGTTTTTTCAACCCATGAAGATGCATCATAACCACGACCAAGTTGCTCTCTTTTCCAAGGTCTTAATGGTTCTAAGGAATGTGTTGTTATAACTAAAGGTTTTCCGTAACAAAGTTTTGCTACAATACCAGCAAATTGTGCATACCAAGTATGGCAGTGAACCACATCGGCATCAATGGTATCGGCATTCATTTGTATGCACGTACTTAATGTTTGCAATACAGCTTTTAGCTTACTATCTGTTATATCAAAAATAGGGTTTTCATAAGGAAAGCCTTTAACGGTTAATTGGTCTGAGTTTTTATCTTGATCACCAAAACATCTCACCTCTATGTCCATTAACTTTGCTAATTCGTCTGCTAAATATTCAACATGAACTCCAGCTCCGCCGTAAACATAGGGTGGAAATTCTCTAGTATAGAAAAGTGCTTTCATAAAAACCTGTAAAAAATAATTTGTAAAACAAATGCTGTTTATTTTGAAAATCCTGTAATTAAAGGATACAAACGTTCGATTATAAACATACAAAAATATTGTTAATAACTTTGTTGAAATAATATTTTTGAAGAATTTAACGGATTATTAATGATAATCAAAATTATCACTAAAAAAAAGGAGTAATTAATCGATATTAGTCTTAATTTTTCACAAAATTTGATAGGGTTATTCTAACTATTTGTTTTTTTATAATAGAAGGAGTCTTGTTGTTTAGTCGTTTAATTTTAAAACTGCCATAAAAGCTTGTTGTGGGATTTCTACATTACCAACTTGACGCATACGTTTTTTACCTTTTTTCTGTTTTTCAAGTAATTTACGTTTACGTGAAATATCACCACCATAACATTTTGCAGTCACATCTTTACGAAGCGCTTTTATGGTTTCCCGAGAAATAATTTTTGCACCAACAGCGGCTTGAATAGGAATGTCGAATTGTTGACGAGGAATTAATTCTTTTAATTTCTCGCACATTTTTTTACCAATATTTTGAGCATTATCTGTGTGAATTAAAGCAGAAAGAGCATCAACAGGCTGTGCATTTAATAAAATATCTAAACGCACAAGTTTAGATGTTTTCATCCCAATAGGATGGTAATCAAATGAAGCATAGCCTTTAGAAACCGTTTTTAAACGATCATAAAAATCAAAAACAATTTCAGCTAAAGGCATTTCAAAAGTTAATTCAACACGCTCTGGAGTTAAATAAGTTTGATTGGTTATAATCCCTCTTTTTTCAATACACAGCGACATCACGTTACCAATAAAATCGGCTTTTGTAATTATGGTTGCTTTGATATAAGGCTCTTCAACACGATTTAATGTAGATGGTTCTGGAAGATCGGATGGGTTATTAACCACAAAAGGCGTTTGAGGATCTTTATTAGTATAAGCTTGGTATGATACGTTAGGTACTGTTGTAATAACCGTCATATCAAACTCACGCTCTAAACGTTCTTGAATAATTTCCATGTGAAGCATTCCTAAGAAACCACAACGAAAACCAAATCCTAATGCCGCTGAGCTTTCTGCTTGAAATACTAAAGAAGCATCGTTAAGTTGAAGTTTTTCCATAGAGTTACGAAGTTCTTCATAATCTTCGGTATCAACTGGATAAATACCCGCAAATACCATAGGCTTTACATCTTCAAAACCTTCAACAATATTGGTAGTTGGGTTTGCAAAATCTGTAATGGTATCACCAACTTTAACTTCTTTAGCGGTTTTAATTCCTGTAATTAAATAACCAACATCGCCCGCTTTAACGCTTTGTTTTGCTACTTGTGTTAGTTTTAAAGTACCAACTTCATCAGCAAAATACTCTTTATTGGTGGCAACAAATTTAATTTTTTGTCCTTTTTTTATTTCACCATCAAATACTCTAAAATAGGTTTCAATACCTCTAAACGTGTTATAAACAGAATCGAAAATTAGAGCTTGTAAAGGCGCGTTTGGATTACCTTTTGGCGCTGGAATACGCTCGATTATAGCTGCTAAAATATTATCAACTCCAAAACCGGTTTTGCCACTAGCATGGATAACATCTTCTGGTTTACAACCCAATAAATCAACAATATCATCAGTTACTTCCTCTGGGTTGGCACTTGGTAAATCTACTTTATTAAGAATAGGAATAATTTCTAAATCGTTTTCTAGAGCTAGATATAGATTAGAGATGGTTTGTGCTTGTATGCTTTGTGCGGCATCAACAATAAGTAAAGCGCCTTCGCAAGCCGCAATAGATCGAGATACTTCGTAACTAAAATCAACATGCCCTGGGGTATCAATAAGGTTTAAAACGTATTTTTCACCTTGGTACTCATATTCCATCTGAATGGCGTGCGATTTAATAGTAATACCGCGTTCACGCTCCAAATCCATATTATCTAGTAATTGGTCTTGTTTTTCTCTATCTGTAACAGAACCTGTAAAATCTAATAAACGATCTGCAAGCGTACTTTTACCATGATCTATATGCGCAATAATGCAAAAATTTCTAATATTTTTCATAAAGGAATCTCTCTAAAAAAGATTTCGCAAATATAGTTTAAATATCGTGCTAAAAATAGTTTTAAAACAGTAGCACAAACAATCTATAATTGCATTAAATTAGTCTTGCCACTCGGCAATAAATAAATTGGTATCACGACCACCACCGTTGTTTCTGTTTGATGAAAAAGCTAAGTATTTACCATCATTTGAAAATACTGGAAAAGCATCAAAAGTTTCACTATGCGTTACGCGTTCAAGGTTTTTTCCATCAATATCAATTAAATATAAATTGAAAGGGAAACCGCGTTCTGCCTCAAAGTTTGATGAAAACAATATTTTCTTACCTGAAGGATGAAAAAACGGACTCCAATTTGCATTCCCTAAATCGGTTAATTGGCGTAAATCACTTCCGTCCGCATTACAAATATAAAGTTCCATATCGGTTGGTTCTACCAAGCCTTCTGCAAGTAATTCTTTGTATTCTTTAATTTCTTGTTCTGTTTTTGGGCGTGATGAGCGAAAAATAATTTTTGTGCCATCTGGAGAGAAAAAGGCACCACCATCATAACCTAACTCGTTTGTAATTTGTTTTACATCAGTTCCATCTACATTCATGGTGTACAATTCTAAATCACCACTTCTGGTTGATGTAAACACAATTTTATCACCTTTTGGAGACACTGTGGGTTCTGCATCATAGCCAATCTCGTTTGTTAATTGCTTAACAATATTGCCTTCTAAATCGGCAACAAAAATGTCGAATGTATCGTAAACAGGCCAAATATATTTTCCATTTTTACGTAAAGGCGTATCTGGACATTTTTCGTCACCCAAATGGGTAGATGCATAAATAATATGTTTGTTATCTGGTAAAAAATATGAGCATGTAGTTCTTCCTTTTCCGGTACTCACCATGGGAGGCGCTATACTATCTGTAAACGTTTCATTTACATTCATTAAAAACATTTGGTCACAGCTTACGTTCCATTTCGTATTATTCGATTGAAATACGAGTTGCTTGTCATCAAAACTCCAGTAAGCTTCTGCATTATCACCACCAAAAGTAACTTGACGCATCGATTTAAAATGAGTTTCTTCAGGGTATATTAATGAGTCTTTTACAATAACCTCTTTAACTTCATTTTTTTCTTCAGTTTTAGTTTGGTTTTTGCAAGCTACAAAAGTGACAACCAAAACAATAACAATATAAATACGTTTCATTTTAACTTATTAACTAAATTTGTGTAAAATTAAGATATATCAATATGAAAAACCTATTATCAACCATTTTTTTAGTATTTATTGTTTCTTGTCAAACAAATTCTAGCAAAAGTATCTCAATAAATGAGGATGTTACTTACTTATCTGATGATGCTTTAGAAGGAAGACAGACAGGAACAGATGGTGAAAAAGCTGCTGCCGATTATATTGCTAATCGTTTTGAAAACTTAGGTTTAGAAAGTAAAGGAACCAATGGTTATTTCCAAACGTTTTCGTTTAAACCAAAAACCAATCCACATCAAAAAGTAAATTATACCGTAAAAGAAGGGGATAGTTCCATTACAGGAACTAATGTTGTTGGTTTTATAAATAATAATTCAGAAAACACAGTAGTTATAGGAGCACATTACGATCATTTAGGCTACGGTGCAGAAGGAAGTTTGTTTAGAGGTGAAACCAAAGAAATACATAATGGCGCAGATGACAACGCTAGTGGCGTTTCAGTTTTACTAAATCTTGCAAGTAAATTAAAAGACAAAAACAAAGGTAATAACTATCTATTTATAGCTTTTTCGGGGGAAGAAATGGGCTTATTGGGCTCTAATTACTTTGTTAAAAATGCTACTATAGATACTAAAAAAGTAAACTATATGATAAACATGGATATGGTTGGTAGATTGAAAGCAGATAGTACGTTGGCTGTTTACGGTGTGGGCACATCACCTATATTAAAACAAACTTTGAATGCTCATAATACAAATTTCAAATTAGTACAAAAAGAATCTGGTGTTGGGCCTAGTGACCACACGTCTTTTTATAATGTAGATATTCCTGTTTTGCATTTTTTTACGGGTCAGCATGAAGATTATCATAAACCTACTGATGATTTTGATAAGCTTAACTTTGAGGGCATGCAAACCATTTCAAATTACATTTTTGAGATTATTACGGATTTGGATAATAATGGAAAATTACCTTTTAGAAAAACCAAAAATGAAAGTGAAGAAACCCCACGTTTTAAGGTTGGTTTAGGCGTAATTCCTGATTATATGTTTGATGGTAAAGGAATGCGAATTGATGGGATTAGTGAAGATAAACCAGCACAAAAAGCAGGTTTAAAAAAAGGAGATATTGTAGTAAAATTAGGGGATAGCATAGTTATCGATATGATGAGTTATATGAAAATATTAGCGTTATTTAAAGAAGGTGATAAAACGAAAGTTATTGTAGATAGAAGTGGTAAAATGGTTGAAGCCGAAATAGCGTTTTAAATTTTTATGGATAAACAACAAATCATAAACAAATCCCACTTAATTGTTTCGGTTTTAGTGGTTGTTTGTATTGCTTTTATTTATGGGTTTTATCCAGAAAAATTATTTGATATTAATTTAAAATCTACAGACGAACACAATATTTTTAAGGCTACAATGGGTATGTATTTAGGTTTTTCAACCTTATGGATTCTCGGAATTTTTAAACCTAAATATTTTAAACCTGCTTTGATATCAAATGTTATATTTATGTTAGGTTTGGGTTTTGGCAGATTACTAAGCCTTTTTCTAGATGGCATCCCTACTTTTTTATTTGTTTTAGGAACAGTGGGAGAACTATTCCTGGGGTTTTATAGTATTTGGGTATTAAAAAGATTAAATCAAACTAAATTCTCATGAAAATGAAGATAATATTTATCGTGGTTGGTGTTTTGTTTTTAGTATTTGTAATTATTCAGGTTTTCGCCATTAGAAGTCAAAACGGCATAGAAAAATATCCCTATACCATTATAAAGAGTCACAAAAATTTTGAAATTAGAAATTACGAAGCAATGCTTTTTACTTCAGTTAAATTAAACTCACATGATTATAAAAAAGCCTCAAGCCAAGGATTTTCAATTTTAGCAGGTTATATTTTTGGTGGTAACGAAACTAAAGACAAAATAGCCATGACCTCTCCAGTCTCTATATCTCTAGAAGATTCTATGACCATGATGTTTATGGTACCTAAAAAATTCCAAAAAGAAAATCTTCCAAAGCCGAATCAATCTAATATAAAGTTTAATGAAGAACCAGCAAAAACAATGATCGCTATTTCATTTGGTGGTTGGGCTAATTCAAATAAAATAGAAAATTATAAAAACAAACTAAAAGCAGCTTTAGACGCAGAAGGAATTTATTATACTAACAAATTTTATTTTTTTGGTTATAATGCTCCTTTTGAAGTTTTTAATAGGAGGAATGAAGTTATTGTTGAGATAGATAATTATACAATAAACTAAAAAACCTTAATTTTGCCCAAAATTATTGAAACTTGGTTAAAATAGACAATATAGAACTTCCTGATTTTCCATTGCTACTAGCTCCTATGGAAGATGTAAGCGATCCGCCATTTAGAGCCTTATGCAAAGAACAAGGTGCTGATGTTGTTTATACAGAGTTTGTTTCCAGCGAAGGGCTTATTCGTAACGCCGCAAAAAGTGTTATGAAGTTAGATATTTACGAAAAAGAACGCCCTGTGGGTATTCAAATATTTGGAGCAAATTTAGATAGTATGCTTCAAACTATTGATATCGTTTCGGCATCAAAACCAGATATTATCGATATTAATTTTGGTTGTCCAGTAAAAAAAGTAGTGAGTAAAGGTGCAGGAGCTGGTATTCTTAAAGATATTTGTTTGATGGAGCAATTAACGGCTGAAATGGTTAAACGCACCAATATTCCTATTACCGTAAAAACGCGTTTAGGATGGGATCATGATTCTATTAGAATAGTTGAAGTTGCTGAAAGATTACAAGATGTGGGTTGCAAAGCGATTGCTATTCACGGTCGAACTAGAGCTCAAATGTATAAAGGTAGCGCAGATTGGAAACCGATTGCTCAAGTAAAAAATAATCCAAGAATGCACATACCAGTTTTTGGTAATGGTGATGTTGATACACCAGAGAAAGCCCTTGAAATGCGAGATAACTATGGATTAGATGGTGCTATGATTGGTCGCGCGAGTATTGGTAATCCTTGGTTTTTTAAACAAGTAAAACATTTTTTTAATACAGTTGAACATTTGACACCTATTTCTATTGAAGCGCGTGTTGAAGCTGCTCGTAGACATTTACAAATGGCTATTGATTGGAAAGGCGAGGTTTTAGGGGTTTTTGAAACCCGTCGCCATTATACAAATTACTTCAAAGGCATTCCTCATTTTAAAGAATACAGAACTAAAATGGTAACAAGTGATAAACCTGAAGATGTTTTTGCTGCTTTTGATGAAGTTCTAGAGCATTTTGCTAATTATCAATTTACAGAGTAATTACTAATTTAAAAACCCTTTACTAGTTTTTTAGTAATTCTAACTGAAGCAATTTTAGATGCAATAATACCCAAAATAGAGATAGTGAAAAATACGATAAAAAAGTTTTCAGTTTTTATTGTTATTGGGTAAGCAAGTGTTGGGGTTATCATTACCAAACCAAAAGTTTTTTGAAGCACAGTAATTATCAGCGCAATAACTAAGCCCATAATACCGCCAACTATACTCATTAAACTACCTTGTAAAAAAAATATTTTACGAATATCTTTTACCGTAGCTCCAATATTAAATAAAGTGTTTAAGCTTTTCTTTTTATCTAAAATCATCATTATCAAAGACCCAACTACATTAAAAAACGCAATGATTAAAACCAGGGTAAATATTAAATAAACTACCAAGTTTTCAGTATTCAACATTTTGTACAAGGCATCATTTAATTGGGTCCTATTTTTTAAAATTACTTTATCACCTAAAGCACTTTTAATTTTAATTTTTATTTGATTTTCATCAACCCCATCTTTAATTTTAAATTCTATTGATGATATTTGGTTTGGTTTATAGTTTAGAAGATTTATTGCTAAATCAATAGGCGCATATATATATTCATCATTAAGAGATTCATTAATATAAAATACGCCAACATTAATTGTATTAACGGAATTAAAAGCATTTTTTGTTGAGGTTATTTGTCCTTTTCCTGGTTTAGGCACGTATATTTTAATGGGTTTTGTAAAATCTAGTAACCCAAGAGATAAATTGTTAGAAATACCCCAACCAACAACAATTTGATTCGATTTTTGCTCATGCCAATTACCGTACTCTAAGATGGAATCAGTGTTTACTACATTGTTATAATACTCATCAACCCCTTTTAAAGTTGCCAAAGTATTTTTGTTATCACAAGATAAAATTACTCGTTCTTCAATAATTTTAGAATAATAAGCTATATCGTCAATGGAATTTAGTTTTGAAACATCATCTTCTGTCAAAAAAAATGATTTTCCAGAAGCAGTTATGGCTTTTAAATCAGGATCTACCACACTAGAAAATTGTAATGTAAAATCTTTTAAACCTGCAAAACCAGAAAGCACAATAAATAACGAAGCAGCTCCTAAAATAACACCAATAAGTGCTATATATGTAATAAAATTGATAGCATTATTGCTGCTTTTTGATCGTAAATAGCGTTTTGCAATGTAAAGAGAAACGTTCATGCTTTAAATATAAAAAAGAAAGCTTAAGTATTATTTTAAAGCACACAATTTCAATTGTATTTTAATAAATCAATTAAGATTTTTTTCTTTTCTCTAAAATAGTTGGGTCTTTTATTGGATTTTCTTCTCCTTTTAAAGACTTGTTGATTTTATCAAGATATTCCAAAGAGTCGTCAATAAAAAATTCTAAATTAGGCATACGTCTTAATTGGTTTTTAGTACGTTGTGCTAATTCATGTCTAATTAATGGCGTATTAGATTTGATGCCTTCTAAAAGCTCTTTGCCTTTTTCATTAGGAAAAATACTTAAATAAACCTTAGCAACAGATAAATCAACCGTAACTTTAACTTTAGATACAGATATTAAAACGCCTCGCATTCCACCACTTGTGGCTGCACTTTGGAGGACATCAGCTAAATCGTTTTGTAATACTGATCCTATTTTTTTTTGTCTTTGGCTTTCTTCCATGATGCAAAAATAGAGGATATTTAAAGATTATATTACATTTGGATTATAAAATTTGTATCTTATATATAAAACTTATTTCAATGAATAAAATTGAACATATTGGAATTGCTGTAAAAAGCCTAAATGAGTCTAACCAATTGTTTTCTAAACTATTTGGAAAAACCCATTATAAAATTGAAGAAGTAGAGAGCGAAGGGGTAAAAACCTCTTTTTTTAAAATAGGTGAAAATAAAATAGAGCTTCTTCAAGCTATTAAAAGTGATAGCCCTATTGCTAAATTTATTGACAAAAAAGGAGAAGGAATACACCACATCGCTTTTGATGTTGATGATATCGAAGCAGAAATTATGCGATTAAAAAATGATGGATTTATTGTTTTAAATGAAACACCAAAGCAGGGAGCAGATAACAAGTTAGTGGCTTTTTTACACCCAAAATCTTCTAATGGTGTTTTAATTGAATTATGCCAAGAGATAAAGAAATAATTTTTCTTGGTAACAATTAAAATAAGTAGTAATATTGCACTCCAATTTCGGTCCTATAGCTCAGTTGGTTAGAGCACCTGACTCATAATCAGGTGGTCCCTGGTTCGAGCCCAGGTGGGACCACTTTTAGAAATTGTAAAGCCTTTCATTTTTTTGAAAGGCTTTTTTTTATTGGTCATTTCATTATTTTGAATTTATGTGATTATCAATGAAGTAATTACATTTTAATTTTTGTTTTGAATGAATTTATATATATTTGTTTAGTAAATTGAAAACGATAACTGTTTTTATTAATTTTCTTAACTCTCGCAATTTCTTAAGAATCTTAATTTTAATAGGATAATTAGCAAAAAATTACGTTTTATCGATTATTTTAAACACTTTAAAGATTTTTTTTGAGATGTTTAAGATTTTTTTGTTTTGCTAGCTCGCTTTTTTTTATACATTTGTGTCCCAATGAAAATGCAAAATAAAAGAATATTAGCCTCAATCTTATTTGTATTAATAAGTGTTATATGTGTTGGACAAACTCCACCACCACCAGGACCACCACCACCACCAGGTTTTCCAATTGATGGCGGCATAATTTCAGGACTTGTTTTTGCTTTATTTTATGGAGTAAAAAAAATACTTTTTAGAAAAGCTAATTAAATTATTTACTTGTAGCTAAAAGCTTAGCAACATATTTTCCTAAAACATCAAATTCTAAATTTACCGTTGTTCCCTTTTTAAAGGAACTAAAGTTTGTATGCTCATAAGTGTAAGGGATTATAGCAACACTAAACGAATCGTTTTTAGAATTTACAACAGTTAAACTAACACCATTTACAGTTACAGATCCTTTTTCTATGGTTATATTGTTAAGAGAGGTATCATAACTAAAAGTAAATATCCAGCTTCCATTTACATCCTCAACATGAATACAAGTAGCCGTTTGATCTACATGTCCCTGAACAATATGTCCATCTAGTCTATCTCCAAGTTTCATTGCGCGCTCAAGATTTACTTTGTCGTTTATTTTTAAAGTATTTAAACTTGTTTTGTCTAAGGTTTCTTTGATAGCTGTTACAGTATAGGATTGATCTTTAATAGCAACAACTGTTAAGCATACACCATTATGCGCGACACTTTGGTCAATTTTTAATTCCGAAGTTATATTGCTTTTTATAGTGATGTGAAGATTATCTAATTCTTCTTTTAAATTTGAGATGACACCAATATCTTCAATAATTCCAGTAAACATATTATTATGTGTTTATTTAGTTAAATTTGTAACATCAAAAGTACACGAATTTTTTTATTTGAAAACTTATGTAAATAAATGAAAAAAATAATATAATAAATGAGAAGTTATCTATGTAGATTTAAATTTTGTTCAATAACAACAAAAATTTAAGATCTTACTTAGTGAAATCACAAATAAAAGTCAGCAATTTTAATGGAGCAAGAAGAAAATATAGTAGTAGGGATATCAATAGGAGATTTAAATGGTATTGGTGGTGAGATCATTTTAAAGACATTTGAAGATTCAAGAATGATGGAATTTTGTACTCCGGTTATTTTTGCATCATCTAAAACCATGAATTTTTTTAAAACCCATTTTAAATCTGAGATTAATTTTCACATTATTAATAAAATGGATCAACTCGTTCAAGGCAAGGTAAATGTTATAAATTGTTGGAACGAATCTGTAAATATTGACTTTGGTAAAGAAGATCAAAAAATAGGTGCTTTTGCCATAAAAGCTCTACAAGAAGCTACCAAAGCATTAAAAAATAAAGAAATTGATGTATTAGTTACGGCTCCAATTAATAAACACAATATTCAATCTGAAGCTTTTAATTTTCCTGGACATACTGATTATTTAGCTAAAGAACTTGAAGGAGAAAGTTTAATGTTTATGATTGCAGATAATTTAAGGGTTGGATTATTAACAGATCATGTACCTATAAAAGATATTGCAAATCATATAACTCCAGAGTTAATCCAAAAAAAGATTCATACAGTTTATGAATCTCTTAAGAAAGATTTTAAAATTGAAAGACCCAAAATTGCAGTTTTAGGCATCAACCCTCATTCGGGTGATAATGGAGTTATTGGATATGAAGATGATGAGGTTTTAAGACCCACTCTCAAAAAAATTAAAGAAACTGGCAAGTTAGTTTTTGGACCCTACGCAGCAGATAGCTTTTTTGGATCCAATAATTACAAAAACTTTGATGCTATAATAGCATCATATCACGATCAGGGTTTAATTCCATTTAAAACATTATCATTTGGTCAAGGAGTAAATTTTACAGCTGGATTAAATAGAGTTAGAACCTCTCCAGATCATGGCACTGCTTATGAAATTGCTGGAAAAGGAATTGCTGACGAAAATTCTTTTAAAGAAGCTGTTTTTAGTGCTATTAAAATATTTAAAAACAGATTTGATTATGAACTTCTTACAGCAAACCCATTAAAAAAGCCTTCTAAAAAACAATTTACTCAATAAGCGCATAACATCCTAAAAATAAATATACTAGTATGTATTTGAGATATAAACAAAAAATTGTTTATAAGTAATGCGGAGTTAATAAAAATTTATATATTTGCACCCTCAAATTATAAGCTAGAAATGAAGCTATTGAAACAATTTACAATTCCATTTGTGGGATTAAAGTTAGGAAAGCATCATTTTGATTATAAAGTTGATAAAGCGTTCTTTGAACATTTTGAGTACGAAGATTTTAATGATGTTAATATTGAAGTAAATGTTGAGTTAGAAAAAAAGTCAACATTACTTGAATTACATTTTAAAACTTCTGGATGGGTTAATATCAATTGTGATATTACCAATGAACCATTTAATCAAAACATTGAAAATGAGTTTGATTTAGTAGTAAAATTTGGTGATGAATATAACGATGAATACATAGATATTCTTATAGTTCCCCATGGAACTTATGAGGTTAATATACAACAATATATATACGAGTTAATCGTATTATCTGTACCTCTAAAAAGAATACATCCAGGTGTTGAAGATGGAACGTTAGATTCAGACATACTTATAAAATTAGAAGAATTAAGCCCAAAGCTTAAAGAAATTAAAGAAAAAGAAGAGGAAACAGATCCTCGTTGGAATACATTAAAGAAATTATTAACGGATAAATAAACATATAAAATGGCACATCCTAAAAGAAAAATCTCGAAAACAAGAAGAGATAAAAGAAGAACTCATTACAAAGCAACTGCGCCACAGATTGCTACTTGCCCAACAACAGGTGAAGCTCATTTATACCATAGAGCGCACTGGCACGAAGGAAAACTTTATTACAGAGGTCAGGTATTAATTGACAACTCAGAAGAAGTAGAAAACGTAGCATAATCAAATTATGCTATAAAATTATAAAACGCTCAATTATGAGCGTTTTTTTTATGAAAAGCTTTTTCTAAATCACAAAAACATTAAATTTGCGTCATAATTCATCAAAATTTAGTAGTTTTCGTCAAATTTTGAATGTTTTTTACCGTTTTTAAAAGATTTTTGATCGAATTAATAATTAAGGTATGAGTAAAATTTCAGCAGCAATCACAGCTGTAGGTGCTTATGTGCCAGAATACGTATTAACCAACCAGATTCTTGAAACCATGGTTGATACTAATGATGAATGGATTACTTCAAGAACGGGTATAAAAGAGCGAAGAATTCTTAAAGAAGAAGGTAAGGGAAGTTCTTTCTTAGCCATTAAAGCAGCACAAGATCTTATAAATAAAAAGGGAATTGATCCCAAAAATATAGAGCTGGTTATTGTTGCAACCGCAACACCAGATATGAAAGCAGCATCAACAGCAGCTTATACAGCTTCTGAAATAGGCGCCACAAATGCTTTTTCTTTTGATATGGATGCTGCGTGTTCAAGTTTTTTATTTGGTATGTCTGTAGCTGCTAAATATATTGAATCAGGAAGATATAAAAATGTATTACTAATAGGTGCAGATAAAATGTCATCGATAGTTAATTATACAGATAGAGCTACTTGTATTATTTTCGGTGATGGTGCAGGCGCTGTTTTATTTGAACCAAATACTGAAAACTTAGGATTACAAGACGAATACTTACGAAGTGATGGCACAGGAAGGGAGTTTTTACAAGCTACCTACGGCGGCTCTTCTTTTCCATTAACTCATGAAAAAATGGACCAAGGAGGTCAATACGCTTTTCAAGAGGGAAAAACTGTATTTAAAAACGCAGTATTTAATATGGCAGATGCTACTGTTAAAATATTAGAGCGTAATAACTTAACGAATGACAACGTTGATTGGCTTGCTGCTCATCAAGCAAACAAACGTATTATCGACGCAACAGCACAACGTATTAATTTAGAAGAAGAAAAAGTAATGATAAATATCCATAAATATGGAAACACTACATCAGCAACATTGCCATTACTTTTAAATGATTATGAATCGCAACTTAAAAAAGGAGATAATATAATATTCGCAGCTTTTGGAGGCGGATTTAACTGGGGTGCTATTTACTTAAAATGGGCCTATAATTCAAAAAACTAACCAAGAACTAATTAACAAAATTATGGATATAAAAGAAATTCAAAACTTGATTAAGTTTGTTGCCAAATCTGGCGCAAGTGAGGTTAAATTGGAAATGGATGATATTAAAATTACCATTAAAACTGGTCCAGATACTGAAGGGACTGCTATTCAATACGCACCCATGGTATCTTCAGCTCCACAAGTTGCTTCAGCAACATTAGCACATGATGCACCTCAATCAGCACCAGTATCCTCACCAGCAGCTCCTGCAGTTTCAGAAGATTCAAAATATATTACTATTAAATCACCAATTATAGGTACCTTCTACAGAAAACCATCACCAGATAAACCTTTATTTGTAGAAGTTGGTCAAACAATTGCAGAAGGTGATGTACTTTGTATTATTGAGGCGATGAAACTTTTTAATGAAATTGAATCAGAAGTTTCAGGGAAAGTAGTTAAAATATTAGTAGATGATTCTTCTCCTGTAGAATTTGATCAACCCTTATTTTTAGTTGATCCATCTTAATTAATTCAGAATTCAGAATTCTGAATTCATAATTTTTATAAATTATGTTTAAAAAAATATTAATAGCCAATAGAGGAGAAATAGCATTACGTGTTATTAGAACCTGTAAAGAAATGGGCATTAAAACAGTTGCCGTTTACTCAACAGTAGACGCAGAGAGTTTACATGTTAAGTTTGCCGATGAAGCCGTTTGTATAGGTCCACCACCAAGTAAAGATTCCTATTTAAAAATGTCTAATATCATAGCAGCTGCTGAAATCACAAATGCAGATGCTATTCACCCTGGATACGGGTTTTTGTCTGAAAACGCTAAGTTTTCAAAAATTTGTGAAGAGCATGGTATTAAATTTATAGGTGCTTCACCAGAAATGATAGACAGAATGGGAGATAAGGCAAACGCAAAAGCTACTATGAAAGCAGCTGGCGTACCTTGTGTTCCAGGAAGCGAAGGTGTTATTCAAACTTTTGAAGAATGTCAAAAAGTTGCAAAAACTACAGGATATCCAGTGATGCTTAAAGCATCAGCTGGAGGAGGAGGAAAGGGCATGCGTGCTGTTTGGAAACCAGAAGATTTAAAAGCGGCATGGGATTCTGCAAGACAAGAAAGTAAAGCAGCTTTTGGTAATGATGATATGTACATGGAAAAGCTTATCGAAGAACCTCGCCATATCGAAATTCAGGTGGTTGGAGATTCTCGAGGTAAAGCGTGCCACTTATCTGAAAGAGATTGTTCTATTCAACGTCGTCATCAAAAACTTACTGAAGAGACCCCATCTCCATTCATGACAGATAAACTTCGTGATGATATGGGTAAAGCAGCTGTAAAAGCAGCTGAATACATAAACTACGAAGGCGCTGGAACCATTGAGTTTTTAGTAGATAAACATCGTAATTTTTACTTCATGGAAATGAATACACGTATTCAAGTTGAGCATCCAATTACAGAACAAGTTATAGATTTCGATTTAATACGCGAACAAATTTTAGTAGCAGCAGGTGTGCCAATTTCAGGTAAAAACTATACGCCAAAATTACACTCAATAGAATGCCGTATTAACGCGGAAGATCCTTATAATGGGTTTAGACCTTCACCTGGTGTTATTACCACGCTCCATGCTCCAGGCGGTCACGGTGTGCGTTTAGACACCCATGTTTACGCAGGTTATGCCATTCCGCCTAACTACGACTCAATGATAGCGAAGTTAATCACAACAGCTCAAACTAGAGAAGAAGCTATAAACAAAATGAAGCGTGCATTAGACGAGTTTGTGATTGAAGGTATAAAAACAACTATTCCTTTTCACAGACAACTTATGGATCATCCTGATTATATTGCAGGGAATTATACAACGAAATTCATGGAAGATTTTGTTATGGAAAAACAAAAAGAAGATTAAATATTTAAAATCCCGATGTAAGTTGGGATTTTTTTTTGCGTTACCACAAGGGTCGGGCTTTCTACTATATCTTTTGTTTTTGTCATTTTTGTATATGCATGAATCGATAACCTAATCAATAGCCTACCCAGAATAGTTTTTACATTCATAAAAAACAAAAGGATGCCGATACAATCCCTAACGCAATCCAGAAATTCAATTTAAAATTTCATTATTTTTACATCAACCAATAACCAACAATGAAATTATCATACTGGGAAATAAAATCATGGCTATCCAACATACATTATACTGTAGTTGGTAGCGGAATTGTTGGTTTAAATTGTGCTCTGGCATTAAAAAATCGTTTTCCAAAAGCCAATATTTTAATACTAGAAAAAGGGATGTTACCCCAAGGCGCTAGTACAAAAAACGCTGGGTTTGCATGTTTTGGTAGCCTAAGCGAAATTATAGACGATTTAAACACACACTCTGAAGAAGAGGTTTTACAATTAATAAATAAAAGGGTTGATGGTTTAAAATTGTTAAGAGCATCATTAGGTGATAAAACGATTGATTATAAAAATTATGGTGGTTTCGAATTGTTTTTGAAAAATGAAACGTTGATACAAGATTGCTTAGAAAAAAAGGAAATGATAAATACCTTACTTAAACCTATTTTTAAAAAAGACGTTTTTACAACAAAATCGAATGTCTTTAATTTCAAAAATGTAGAGTCAACCTATATTCTTAACAAGTTTGAAGGACAAATTGATACGGGAAAAATGATGGAGGCTTTACTAAAAAAAGTATATACTAATGGTATAAAAATCTTGAATAACACCTTTGTTGAACGTTATTCAGAAGATTTAAATACAGTTAAAATTGAAACAAATGCCTTTGAGTTTTCTTCGTTAAAATTATTAATTGCTACCAACGGTTTTGCCTCTCAACAAAATATTAGTGAAGTAAAACCAGCACGTGCACAAGTGCTGATTACAAAACCTATTGATAGTTTAAAGATTAAAGGAACTTTTCATTTAGATAAAGGCTACTATTACTTTAGAAATATTGATAATAGAATTTTATTTGGAGGCGGAAGAAACCTCGACTTTAAAGGTGAAGAAACCACAGTTTTTGATCAAACTAGTTTAATTCAAAACAAATTAGAATCACTTTTAAGAACCACTATTTTACCAAATACAGATTTTGAAATAGAACATCGATGGAGTGGTATTATGGGTTTGGGTCATCAGAAAAAGGCTATTGTAAAACAACTTTCAAACAATGTTTTTTGTGGAGTTCGATTAGGAGGTATGGGAGTTGCTATTGGTAGTCTAATAGGTAAAGAGTTGTCTGATTTAATAGTTTAAAATGGTTAGAAAAGTAGTTAGGTTTTTTTGGAAATGCTTTTTGTGGTTTTTTGCAATTTCAATTGCTTTAGTGATTATTTTTAGATGGGTACCAGTACCAGTAACACCCTTAATGGTTATTAGAACCATACAACAAAAAAACAATAATGAGCCATTTGCTTGGAAACACGATTGGGAACCTAAGGGTAACATTTCTAAACATTTAAAATTAGCAGTTATATGTAGCGAAGATCAAAATTTCTTAACCCATAATGGTTTTGATGTTGAAGCCATAGAAAAAGCTATAGAGTATAATAAAAAAGGAAAAAGTACACGAGGCGCAAGTACTATTAGCCAACAAACAGCAAAAAATGTTTTTCTATGGCCACAACGTAGTTGGTTTCGTAAAGGATTAGAGGTTTATTTTACTTTTTTAATTGAAACCATCTGGTCTAAAGAGCGCATATTAGAAGTCTATTTAAACAGTATTGAAATGGGTAATGGTATTTATGGAGCAGAAGCAGCATCTCAATATTGGTTTAAAAAACCGGCAGTAAAACTTACTCAAAGTGAGGCAGCAGCTATCGCTTCTATACTTCCTAATCCGTTAAAGTGTAGAGCAAATCCCGCCACTTACTATATTCAAAAAAGAAAAGGATGGATTGTTCGTCAAATGGGCTATTTCGGAACTTTAGATTTTAATAAAAAGCAAGATGAGCGAAAAAAAAACTAAGCTACAATTATATCAAGCTTGTTTAAATTTTATTGAAAATAGGTTTCAAACGGTTCAAAACACAATTAATGAAATTCAAGAATCTCTGCTTTCCGAAACCAAAAGTAGTGCTGGTGATAAGCATGAAACTGGCAGGGCGATGTTACAATTAGAACGGGAAAAAGCTGGAAATCAACTTGCAGAAATTGAAAAAATAAAACAAATACTTTCAAAAGTAAATATTCAAAACACACATAAAAAGGTTGCTTTTGGGAGTTTGGTTCATACAACTAAGTTTAATTATTTTATTGCAATTAGTGTTGGAGAAGTCATGCTTGATAATGAAAAATTTTATGCTATTTCTTCCTCAACGCCTATCGCCAAACTGCTATTAACTAAATCAATTGGTGATAAAATTCAGTTTTTAAACGATACCTTTGTTATTACAAAAATTGAGTAGTAATGGTAATGAAAAAGCTAGAACAGATTATTGATAAAATAATAAAATTTAGAATTTCAATCATTGTATTGATTTCAATTTTAATGGCTATTTCGGGGTATCAAACACTTAAAAAATTGCGTATAGATAATTCTCTTTCTATATGGTTTTTAGAAGAAGATCCTAGCTATAAAGCCTACATCGATTTTCAAGAAAAATTTGGCTCCGATGAGATTTTCATAGCGATGCTACCAGTAAAAAACGCGATTGGAAACGATGAAAAAAAGCAATTACTTAAATTACATAAAGCTATAGACAACTTACAATATGTAAACACGTCTTTTAGTTTAGCCAAAGCAAAGTATCCTATTTATGCCAACAACACAATTGTTTTTGATGAACTTTATAATACTGAGAGAAGCGAAAAAGGTTTAAAAATTCTATTATCTAAGCTTCCAAATATCAGTGCTCAATTGGTGTCGGAGGATTTTAGAAATCAGTTTTTTTATATTCAGTTGAATCCAACGCCTACCATTGAAACTAAACGAAAAGATATTTTAGGTGAAATATCCGCTATCATTCAACAAAATTATGACAACTATTATTTAACCGGACCACCTGTTTTAAATGAGGCATACAGTAAAGGTATCTATAAAGAAAGTCTAATTTTTGGAGTTTTAACGGTTTTGGTTATCACATTAATGCTCGTGTTTTTGTTACCAAGTAAGCGCTATTTAATAATTTCTTTATTATCAGTAGCAGTACCTGTCTCCATATTATTTGGCATTATTACATCTTTAGGGCATGCTTTAAATATGATTTCGATGTTGATTCCAACTATTTTGATGGTTTATAGCGTTAGTGATGCCGTGCATATAATTAATATTTATCATAAAGAGGGGCTTTTAAATAAATCTGTAACAAAAATTCAATTATTAGCTGTAGCTGTTCGAAAAAGTTTTACACCTTGTTTTTATACCACACTAACTACTTTTGTTGGATATTTTGCATTGTATTTATCGCCATTACCAGCATTTAAAAATATGGGTATTTTTACCTGTATAGGTTTGGTATTAAGTTTTCTGTTGGTTTATATAATCACTATTATTGGGTTTAGTTTTATGAGCCTTAATTTTAAAGAAACAAAACCTCTTATTGCTTTTAAAAATGTTAGTCAACATGGGTTTATAGATTGGTTAAACGGGTTTACAACTCAATACAAAAACAGTATCATTATCACGTTTACTTTCATTTTGATATATGGTTTGTACTCAGTATTTCAAGTTAAGATTGATACCAATTCCCAAGACCTTTTGGCAGAAGGAAAAGAAAAACAAGATTTACGTATTGTAGAGAGTCAACTTAAAGGAAGCTCAAGAATGCAGTTAAACATTTCTAAAGTTAATGGGGGCAAAATTCTAACTAAAGAAGCGATGTCTCAGTTGGAAGATTTTCAAAAAGGACTTGAAGAAAATCCATTGATAAATGCACCTGTTTCTGCTGTGAATATTAAGTCTTTTTTAGAAAAAAGAACACCTGTGCTTTTTCAAACAGCTGTTTCAGATGAAAAGATTGAAAATATATTGGCATCGGTTGATAATAGTGATAATAGTTTTTTTAAGTTATTTTCAAATGATTTTTCTTCGGCAGGTATTACAATCAGTTTTAAAGACATTAAAACGTCACAACTAGAACAACTTATTAGTGATATTCAAAAGGATTTTGAGGCAACTTTTAATAAAAAAGATTACCAATTAAAAATTAATGGGTTTGCAGTGGTTTTTGCTCAATTAAACAACTTTATACTTCAAACGCAGTTCAAATCTTTTTTTGCTGCCTTTTTTGTGGCTTTTATTTGTCTTTGGTTTTTTATCAGAAGTATAAAAACCACCTTTTTAGTATTAATCCCTAATATATTACCATTAGCTATATTAGCTATTTTAATGAGTTGGTTAGATATTCCATTAGATGTTACAACGGCCATGATAACGCCCATTATGTTGGGGATTGCTATGGACGATACCATACATTTAGTTTACAAATACAGAAAAAATGAAGTTAAAACAGAAACACCTGAGACCAGAATGAATAATGCGATGCGTTATACTGGTAGCGCTTTGTTTTCAACAACTTTTGCATTAGTAGCAGGGTTTTTAATTATTTCATCAAGCGCAACGCCATCGGTAAGGGATTTTGGATTGCTATGCGCTGTAACGGTGGCTATAGCTTTAATTACGGATATTTTTTATTTACCAGCGCTTTTGAAGAAGTATGACAGGTAAATTAGGCTGTAATTTTTAAATAAATGGTTTGATTTTTTTCCAATGTTGAATGATGTTGAAAAAATACTTTTTCTGCTTCTAAATTCGCTTCAATTAAAAAATAATGCCCTTTAAAATAGCTTTGAATAACGGTTGCTTTTAAATTCGATTTTTCAGTTAGTTTAATTTGATGTGCATAAATTATTTTGTTTTTAATTACATTAAATTCTCCAAAAAAAGAAGCAATTAAAGGTGTTTTGGGATTATTATACAAAACTTCCGGACTATCATTTACAGCTATTTGATGGTTGTTTAAAACAATCATGCGGTCGGCAAAACCCAAAACATCTTCTCTATCATGGGTGGCTACAATACAAGTAATATTGTTGTCTTTTAAGTATTTAAAAACACGACGTCTTAAACTTTGCTTTTGAAAATTATCAATGTGGCTAAAGGGTTCGTCTAATAAGATAATTTCAGGTTCTCTTGCAATCGCTCGTGCCAAAGCAACCCGTTGTTTTTGTCCGCCACTTAATGTTTTTACTTTAATATCAGCAAATTCGGAAAGTTCTACAACTTCTAAAAGTTCGGTAGTACGCGCTTTTTTTTCTTCAGGGAAGAAGTTTGATAAATGTTTACCAATATTTTCTGCAACCGTAATAAAAGGCATCAAATCAAATTCTTGCGACACGTATTTCATAAAATCATAACCTATAACAAGATTATATTTAGGACCTAAAATTTCTGTTTCTTTCCAAAAAATTTGTCCATTAATTAAATCAAATTCTCCATAAATAAGATTGAGTAAAGTACTTTTTCCAGAACCACTTTCGCCAATAACAGCGAGGTTCTCACCTTGTTTCACCTCAAAAGAAATAGCTTTTAAAACAGGTGTTTTTTGATAAGAAAAGGATAGGTTTTTTATTTTTAACATAACGTTACAAAAATAGTATAAAAAAACCGCTCATATTATTGAACGGTTTGTTAAATTAAATAACCTAATAGTTTACCCTTTAACTTTTTTATCCATTTTATTGGGTAGTTTATCAAAACCCATATTATATAATGTAAACCCTAAAATATCAGCGTGTAATTCAATGGTTTTACTTAGTGGAGTTCCAGCACCATGGCCAGCATTTGTTTCAATCCGGATTAAGGTGGGGTTGTTACCCGTTTGTTTGCTCTGTAACTGGGCTGCAAATTTAAAACTATGTGCAGGTACAACTCTATCATCGTGATCTGCAGTTGTAATTAAGGTAGCTGGATACGAAACGCTTTCTTTCACATTATGGACTGGTGAATACGCTTTTAAATATTCAAACATCTCTATACTATCATCTGAAGTTCCATAATCGTATGCCCAAGCAGCTCCAATAGTAAATTTATGATATCGTAACATATCTAAAACGCCTACTGCAGGTAATGCTACTTTTGCCAAATCTGGTCGCTGAGTCATAACAGCACCTACTAATAAACCCCCATTAGAGCCCCCTGATAAAGCTAAATAGTTTGATGAAGTATATTTATTATCTATCAAAAATTCACCTGCTGCTATAAAATCATCAAAAACATTTTGTTTTTGCATTTTTGTGCCAGCATTATGCCATTTTTTACCATACTCGCCACCGCCTCTAATATTAGCTACCGCATAAACCCCCCCTTGTTCCATCCAAACAGCATTTGGAATTCTAAAACTAGGTGTTTCACTAATATTAAAACCACCATAACCATAGAGTATGGTTGGGTTTTTACCATTAAGGTCTAATCCTTTTTTGTGGGTAATAATCATGGGGACATTAGTGCCATCTTTAGATTTGAAAAACACTTGATTACTTTCATAATCATTACTTTTAAATGATATCGCTGGTTTCCAAAATAGATCAACAGTCCCAGTTTTATTATTTAGTTTATAAATACTTGCTGGTGTATTATAATTAGTAAATGAAAAATAATCGACCTCTTCTTCTTTTTTACTCCCAAATCCACCTGCAGAACCTATACCTGGAAGTTCAATTACTCTAACTAATTTTCCATCATATTCATACTGTATTACTTTAGAAATAGCATCAACCATATAATGCGCCAAAATATAGTTACCACTTAAAGACGCAGTAAGCACATTATTAGTTTCTGGGATAATATCTATCCAGTTTTCTGGCTTAGGATTTGATACATCTACAGAAACTACTTTTTTATTAGGTGCATTTAAATTTGTAGACAGAAATATGGTGCTTCCTATATTCTCTAGAACATAAGTATCACTTTCTAAGTGATCTAAAATAGTAATGAAATCATTATTTATATTGGATAAATCTTTAATTAATAATTTATTGCCAGACGAAGATTCTGCTGGTAAAATAACTAGATAGTTATCATCTCTACTTACATATGATCTTGTGTATAAGTATTTTTCGTTTGTTTTTCCTCCGTATACTAAAATATCTTCATTTTGAGAGGTGCCTATTTTATGATAATAGACTTTGTGGTTATTGTTTTCTTCTGAAAGATCACTCCCTTTAGGTTTATCATAACTGGAGTAATAAAAACCATCATTTTTATACCAAGAAATACCGCTAAATTTTATGTTTTTAAGTGTGTCTCCAATTACTGCTTTGGTTTCAGCATCAATAACAATTACTTTTCTCCAATCACTTCCTCCTTCAGAAATTGAATAAGCTGCTTTTTTCCCGTTTTTCGAAAAATTTAATCCACCAAGAGAAACTGTACCATCTTCAGAAAACGTATTTGGATCTAGAAAAATTTCTGGCGCTTGATCATCCTTTTTTCTGTAAATAACATTTTGATTTTGTAACCCATCATTTTTAGTAAAATATGTATAATCACCTTCTTTAAAAGGCGCACCTATTTTCTCGTAATTCCAAATTTCTGATAACCTTTCTTTTAAAGCGTCTCTAAAAGGGATGTTATTTAAATAATTATACGTGACGTTATTTTGAGCTTTTACCCATGCTTCAGTTTCTTTACTTCTATCATCTTCTAGCCAACCGTATGGATCTTTTACTTCTTCACCAAAAAAAGTGTTTAAAGAATCTGCCTTTTTCGTTTGAGGATATATTATTTTAGAAGGTGCTATATGTTGTGCCATAAAATTAGTAGTTATCATAAAAGTTAATAATTTAACATACAAACTTTTCATGATAAATGCATTTTGAATTTCTCAAAAATAAACAAAAAAGCTCCTTCAATATTAGTGAAGAAGCTTAAAGTTTCATGATTTAGTTGATAAAAGCATTAAACCAAATCATTAGCAATTAAATATTCTGCAATTTGGATGGTATTTGTAGCGGCTCCTTTACGAAGGTTGTCAGCAACAATCCACATATTTAAGGTGTTTGGTTGAGATTCATCTCTTCTAATTCTGCCAACAAAAACGTCATCTTTATCATGTGCATAAATTGGCATTGGGTACGTATTTGTTAG
This sequence comes from Flaviramulus sp., assembly GCA_030731745.1. Taxonomy (GTDB): domain Bacteria; phylum Bacteroidota; class Bacteroidia; order Flavobacteriales; family Flavobacteriaceae; genus JANQTJ01. The sequence goes on from JANQTJ010000013.1 coordinate 53,473, forward strand.
TGTATTATCTTGTACAATAACACCTGGAGTTTCGCTTAATAATTTACGAACTTCAGATAAATCAAAATCATTTTCAAATTCAACATTTACAGATTCTGAATGCCCACCAGAAGTTGGTATTCTTACAGCAGTTGCAGAAACTGAAAAAGTACGATCGTTCATGATTTTTTGAGGTTCTCTAGCCAATTTCATTTCCTCTTTTGTGTACCCATTATCTTCAAAAACATCGCAATGTGGTAAAGCATTTCTACCAATAGGATATGGATAAGCCATTTCGCCTTCAATCCCTGCAATTTCATTTTCTAACTGTCTTACAGCTTTTACTCCTGTACCAGAAACTGATTGATAGGTAGAAACCACAACACGTTTCATTTTATATTTTTTATGAAGCGGGTTTAAAGCCATAACTAATTGTATGGTTGAGCAATTAGGGTTAGCTATAATTTTATCATCTTTTGTTAATTCTTGAGCGTTTATTTCTGGAACTACTAATTTTTTGTTAGGATCCATTCTCCAAGCAGAAGAGTTATCAACGACAGTAGTACCAACTTCGGCAAATTTTGGCGCCCATTCTAAAGATGTACTTCCTCCAGCAGAAAATAAGGCAATATCAGGACGCAAGGAAACAGCGGTTTCTAGACTTACAACTTTGTAATCAGTCCCTTTATAAGTTATAGTTTTTCCAACAGATTTTTCAGATGCTACTGGAATTAATTCTGTAACAGGAAAATTACG
>JANQTJ010000014.1 GCA_030731745.1 Flaviramulus sp.
CAGCCTCTGTGGGGTTGCTGTTCCACCAGTTAAACTCATCAGTACCTATTTTTAAACCTAGCTTTGCAGCTACATCTAAAGAAGATAAAGGTTTTGTTAACTCCAATGGTTGTGTACCAATACCATCTGGATTACTACTTGTGCCTCCTCCTGCTTGGTTGCCTGCTGTAGTATCATTCCCTCCAGGACACCCCCCCTTGCACTGATTACTATTATCATCCGAGCAGTATTGTACTTCTAACCATTTACCTGGAGTAACAATGGTATATGGTTTATTTGAACCAGTTAAAGGGCAACTACTATACTGACTAGACCCTGTATGTGCTCCTCCAGTGCAAGGGTAATCTGTAGAAAATGATTCTTGCCACTCTAATACTATAAAACAACTTAACCCATCACCCTTTGAAAAAGTAAGATCTGGGTCTGATATTTCTTCTATTAAAACGTTTTCAAAATCGTAACCATTATCGGTTATCGGGTATTTAATTAAAAGTTGGGTAACTTCGTTAGATTTGGTATCTATATTAATAACAAAGTTTTCTAGAACTCCCGCTTCGGGTTGTTCTCTATGGGTCTCAAAAGTATAGGTTTTATAACTTCCTGTAGTTTTTAATAAAACCTTATCTGTATCAATTGTAAAGTTATAAATATCTGAATACTTAACTTTATTATTTAAGTTTGGCGTAGTAGCATTTTGTTGTATCTCATCAATAATAGGTCTAATTGCCTTATCATTTTTTAATAAAACAGAGGTTAGTAATTGAAATTTTGCTGTTTTACCACTATTTGATAGGACTTCTAGATTTTGATCATTTTCTATTTCTGAAGAAATATCCTGTTTTTGACAAGTGAAAAAAATTAAAGAAATTAAACTAAAAAATAAAAAGCTTAACCGTTTGATTGTTGTTTGTTGTTTGTTGTTTGTTGTTTGTTGTTTGAAAATTGTTTAATAAATTCATATTTCGCAAATAATTTAAATGTTAATATTATTTTTTGCGATTAATTTTGTTTAAGGAAGATTGCTATAGCATAAACTTAAAACCTTTATTTTATTTTTTTTTATTTTTTTTAAATAAAATTAGGTGTTTTATTAAATAATTTGAAAAACTGATGTGGGAAACCCGTAAAAGTTTAAAATTTGCGGTTTTTTTGTTTTTAAACCAAAAAAGTAATTACTACAATAATGTGATACTAAACGTATCTCCTTGAGATATGTCTCCTGTTTCAAAACCTTTTTTAAACCATCTCATGCGTTGTGCCGAAGTGCCATGAGTAAACGAATCTGGAACCACCCTGCCACTAGATTGCTTTTGTAGTCTATCATCACCAATAGCATTAGCTGCATTCATAGCCTCTTCTAAATCTCCTGTTTCCATCATTTTAGACATTTGTTGAGAATGATGCGCCCAAACACCGGCTAAAAAATCGGCTTGCAATTCCAATCTTACGGAATATTTATTGTATTCTGTTTGGCTTACTTGACCTCTTAACCGATTCATCTTATCTGTAATACCCATAATTTTTTGAATATGATGCCCAACTTCATGAGCAATTACGTAAGCTTGTGCAAAATCTCCAGGCGCATTCATACGGCGAGCCATATCATCAAAAAAACTCAAATCCAAATATAATTTTTCATCTCCTGGGCAATAAAAAGGACCTGTAGCACTAGATGCTGCTCCACATGCAGAAGAAACAGATCCTGCAAAAAGCACTAAAGTTGGCTCTCTGTAGTTACTTAAAAGTTTGTTCCAAACATCTTCTGTATTTCCTAAAATAGTAGCGCAAAATTGTGCTAGCTCTTCATCTTCAGCTGATGATTGATATGTTGTAGAAGTTTCACTTTGTAAACCTCCACTTAAAAATTGACTTATTAAACTCAATGGATTTTTACCCATTATAAATGAAATAACCAGAAAAGCAGCTACAATAAAAAGTCCTACTTTTGAAAAGAGAATTCTAATTAAAGGCATTAACAGTGTTGGACTAAACCCTCCAACACCTTGTCTAGGGCTAATTTGCCCTCTTCTATCATCAACATTAGAGCTTTGTCTTTTACCTTTCCATTTCATGTTACTAGTTAATTAATTAAGTGTTTCAATTTACATATTATATCAATATTCTTGATTATTTGAATAATCAATTTTTTAAATTAAAAAACCCTCACTAAAAATTAAGGGTTTTTATTTATTAGAAATTACAAAAATTATGGTGCTGGATTAGGTATCACTGCATGTACCTCATTTATCTGTTTTAAAACTGCATCACTCAAATTAAGGTTTATAGAGTCTATGTTTTCTTTTAGTTGTTCTAAATTAGTTGCCCCAATAATATTACTTGTTACAAAAGGTTGTTGGTTTACAAATGCTAAACTCATTTGTGCTAACGTTATATTATTCTCCTCAGCTATTTTTAAATAATGTTTTGCGGCTTTTGTTGAATTTTCACTACTGTATCTAGCAAATCTTGGGAATAATTTTAACCTGGCATTTTCTGCTTCAACTCCTTTAATATATTTACCTGAAAGCACGCCGAATGCCATTGGAGAATATACTAATAAACCAATATTTTCTCTTAAGGAAACCTCTGCCATATCACCTTCAAAAACCCTATTAATTAATGAGTAAGCATTTTGAATAGTTATCATTCTTGGTAAGCCTTTTTTAGATTCTTCTATGTAACGCATAGCACCCCAAGCTTTTTCATTTGACATGCCTATATTTCTAATTTTTCCAGCATTTATTTGGGTGTCTAAGGCGTAAAGTACTTCGTTAAAATTATCGATCCAAGGGTCGTTGGGGTTATGTATATAATCTCTGGTTCCAAAGGTGTTAGTTTGTCGCTCTGGCCAGTGTAATTGGTATAAATCTATATAATCTGTCTGCAATCTTTTTAACTCTAAATCTATAGCTTCTTCTATGGCATTTTTACTAAAACCTGTGGTTCTAATATGTGCTGTATAATCACCTGGTCCTGCTATTTTTGATGCTAAAATTACCTTATCTCTATTACCTGATTTTTTTAACCAATTACCAATAATTTTGCTAGTTCTTCCACTAGTTTCTGCGGTTGCAGGCACGGGATACAACTCTGCTGTATCAATAAAATTAACGCCTTGTTCTAGAGCATAATCTAATTGTGCGTGCCCTTCTGCCTCTGTGTTTTGGTTTCCCCACGTCATAGAGCCTAAGCATATTTTACTAACTTTTATGTCGGTATTTGGTAACGTTGTGTATTTCATTAATTTATTTGTTTTTTCCACAATTGGGATTCTTAATAATTTAAACTTTTATAAATATAGATTCCTGCTTAAGTAGGAATGACAAATTTTTTTAAATGTTAAAATAAGATGTTAAAGATAAAAAACCTTTCAATTCTATATGAACTGAAAGGTTTAAAACTATGTTAAGTTTTTATGCGTTAGCGATTGAAGTGAAAATCCTTTTTTGAGGCAGGAAAAAAAGATTGCAACGTAAAGCGCTACCCTTGTGGTAACGCCAAAATATTAATTTTCGTTTAGTAACTTAGAAAGCTCGTCTAGTTTAGGGGTTAAAACAACCTCAATTCGCCTGTTTTTTGCTCTACCTTCTGAGGTTGAATTAGTTGCCATAGGGGCAAATTCTCCTCTTCCGGCTGCTGTAAGATTTTCGGGGTTTATACTATTGTTTTCTCTAAGAATATTAACGATTGCCGTAGCACGTTTGGTTGATAAATCCCAGTTACCACTTAATTGACCAGTGCCTTGGTAAGGTACGTTATCTGTATGCCCTTCTATTAAAACTGCAATATCAGGATTATCCCCTAAAACACTACCCAATTGCTCCACAGCTCTTCTACCTTCGCTTCCAACTGCCCAACTTCCAGAGCTAAATAAAAGTTTATTTTCCATGGATACGTATACTTTTCCGTCTCGTTGCTCTACGGTTAAACCTTTACCTTCAAAATCTGTTAAGGCTCTAGAAATAGCATCTTTTAAAGCAGTCATAGCAGCATCTTTATCTGAAATAACTTTTTCTAACTCAGCTACTCGATTTGAGCGATCTTCAAGTTCTTTTTTTAATTTTTCTAAACGTTGATTTTCGGCCGCTAACGCTAATTCTTTAGCTTCTAATTGTGCTAATAACTCTCTGTTTTTTTGAACATTGGAAGCTATTGCAGCTGAACTGTTTTTTTCTAAAGCATCGTAGGAGGCTTTTAGATTATCTAAATTCGCTTTTGTTGCTTCATAATCTAATTGCAACTTATTGCGTTTGGAAATGGCTTCATCGTAAGCTGATTGGAGTTGTTTTAATTCGTTTTCTGCGGCTATTTTTGCATTTAAAAGTGCTTCGTTTTCTGAGGTAAGCTTTCTGTTTTCTCCTTTTAAATCTGCATATTTTGCTTCTAAATCTTTATAAACTTTAGGCGATACACATGAAGTTATAATGGCTAAAGTTAATACGGCAAGTAAAAAATTTTTTGTCATTTTGTTTGGATTCATTTATTTATTAAATATTTTCTTTATTATCAACTTCTAAAAGAATTGGGCAATGATCGCTGTGCATGGCTTCTGAGAGTATAACGGCTCTTTTTATGTTTTCTTGTAATGGTTTTGAAACCATTGCGTAATCTAATCTCCAACCTTTGTTATTTGCTCTAGAATTAGCCCTGTAACTCCACCAACTATATTGTTGTTTCTCTTGATTTAAATATCTAAAAGAATCAATAAAACCACTATCAATAAAATTTCCAATCCATTCGCGCTCTTCTGGTAAAAACCCTGAAACATTTTTCATTTTTGGGTTGTGAATATCTATTTCTTCATGACAGATATTATAATCGCCACAAATAATTAGGTTAGGAATGTCTATTTTAAGTTTGTTTATATAATCTTGAAACATATCCATATATTCAAATTTATGATTTAATCTATCATCATTTGTTCCCGATGGTAAATATAAACTCATTACTGAAAATCCATCAAAATCTGCTCTTAAATTTCTACCTTCAAAATCCATTGATTCTATCCCTGTTCCATATTCAATGTGGTTGGGTTTTGTTTTGCTTAAAATAGCTACGCCGCTATAGCCTTTTTTTTGGGCGCTAAACCAATAATTATATTTGTATCCTGCTTCAATAAATAGATTTAAATCTAGTTGTTCTTCTAAAGCTTTAATTTCCTGTAAACAAACCACATCTGGGTTGGCACTTTGTAACCAATTAATAAACCCTTTATTTATAGCTGCTCGAATACCGTTAACGTTGTAAGATATAATTTTCATTAATTATGAATTAAATTAAATGTTTTGGCTTAAGTCTGAAAAGTACTTTATAAAGCCAGTTAATTTCAGCTAAAATAAATAATACGTTACTTTTACACTATTAATTATAGCACGAGTTTTAACGAAGCTATTAACAAAATATTTTAATCAATTTACAGTTTAAGTATCTGATGAAGATTTTTACTTATTTGCTTTGGTTTTTAATTAGTTTTTGTGGGTTTTCACAAGAGCAAAATCCTAATTATAAAATCAAAAAAGTTGCAATTAAGGATACAATAAAGGTTGATAGCGTAAGCATAAATCCGAGTTTGTTTTCAGTCAAAACAAAAAATAATAATATTATAGATTCTAGTTTTTATGATATAAATTTTTCTACAGCTAGTTTAACTCTTAAAAAGACGATTGAAACAGATTCTCTTGTAATCAGTTATTTAAGATACCCAGAATTTTTAACTAAAACTTACAAACAATTAGACGAAAAAATTATTGTAGAAAACAATAATAATGCAACCTTATATAAACTATCTCAACCTAATACTTATAATAATTTTATTCCATTTGATGGTTTAACTACTTCAGGAAGTATCTCTCGAGGGGTAACTGTTGGTAATAATCAAAACTCGGTTTTAAATAGTGAATTAGATTTACAAATTTCAGGAAAATTAAATGACAAAGTTTCGTTGAGAGCTTCTATTCAAGATGCCAATATCCCTTTACAAGAAAGTGGTTATAGTCAGCGTTTAGACGAATTTGATCAGGTTTTTATTGAGTTATTTAGTGATAACTGGAATATCCGAGCTGGAGATATTGATTTAATAAATACCCAATCCTATTTTGCTTCTTTTTCTAAACGCGTTCAAGGTTTAAATTTGAATGTCAAACTTAACGGTGATACCCAAAAAACAAATTTATTTGCTGCAGGTGCTATTGTTCGTGGGCAGTTTACAACCAGTCAATTTATTGCACAAGAAGGCAATCAAGGTCCGTATAAACTACAAGGGCAAAATGGTGAGTTATTTGTTTTAATAGTTTCTGGTAGCGAAACAGTTTATGTGAATGGTGTTGCTGTAAAACGTGGTGAAGATCAAGATTATATCATAGATTATAACGCCGGCGAAATTATTTTTAATGCAACATTTCCCATTACTTCCGAAATGCGTATTACGGTTGATTATCAATTTAGCGATAGAAATTATTCCCGTTTTGTAGCTTATGGTGGTGGTACATTTGAAAGTGAAAAACTGAATATTGGGGTATCTGTATATTCCGAAAATGATGCAAAAAACCAACCGTTACAACAAAATATTTCTCAAGATCAGGTTCAAATTTTGGCAAATGCTGGTGATGATAGAACCCTAATGACAGCACCATCCGAAGTGCTTGAAGATTTAAACGAGAATAGAATTTTATACAGAAAAGAACTTATTAGTGGTAACGAAGCTTTTGTTTTCTCAAACGACCCAAATGACGAATTGTATCGAGTAACATTTACCTTAGTTGGAGATAATCAAGGTGATTACATTTTAAGTAGTATTAATGCTATTAATAACATTTATGAATATGTTGGTGTTAATCAAGGAAATTTTGCACCGATTATACAATTAGTTGCACCAACAAAATTGCAAATAGCCGTTTTAAACGGACGGTATAAGCCAACAGAAAAAACAGTCATAAATTTTGAAACTTCGGCTAGTAAAAATGATTTGAATTTGTTTTCGAATATTGATGATGAAAATAATAATGGTTTTGCTGGTAAAATCAATATAGAACAAGCTCTTATAAAAAAAGACAGCCTTTGGAATTTAGAGGCTTTTATTGATACGGATTATGTGACTTCTAACTATCGAAATATTGAAGGTTTATACAATCCAGAATTTAATAGAGATTGGAATTTAGACCTCAACAATATTAATGGCATTGGTTATAACTTAGGAAATCAGACACTTTTAAATTCTGGCTTTAGAATGTTCCATCATAAAAAAGGGTATTTAAATTATCGTTTTGAACATTTAAATTTTTCGGATAGTTTTAATGGTAATAGGCACGTTCTAAATAGTAATTTACTTTTAAATAACTTTAATATTTCATCTTACTCAAGTTTTTTAAATGCAGACTCTAATATTAACACCTCAACTTTTTTAAGGTCTGAAAATAGGATTACTTACAGTATGAAAAAGAGTTGGATTGGAACAAAAATAGCAATTGAAGATAATGAACAAAGATCGGTTTTAACACAAACACTAACACCACTAAGTCAAAAATTTAAATCGTACCAAGTGTTTATTGGTGTAGGAGACAGCACTAAGGTTTTTGGAGAATTTGGTTATAAAAACCGAGTGAATGATAGTATTAGAAATAACGAATTACAAAAGGTAAACACCTCTAATACATTTTATATAAATTCAAAATTAATTCAAAATAAAAAAACTAATCTATCCTTTTATGCCAATTACAGAAATTTAAAAAGTGTTGATGAAACTATTGAAGATGAGCAATCTGTAAATTCGAGAATGCAGTTTAATCAAAAACTTTTTGAGCAAATTATTCAATGGAATACTGTTTTTGAAACAAACTCGGGCACCTTGCCACAGCAAGATTTTACCTATGTTGAAGTAGAAGCAGGACAAGGGACCTATACTTGGATTGATTATAACAACAATGGCATACAGGAGTTAGAAGAATTTGAAATTGCGCAATTTCAAGACCAAGGAACATACATTAGAATACTTTTACCAAACAGAATTTTTATAAAAACTCATCAAAACAGATTAAGTCAAACAATCATTATTAATCCTTCACAATGGTCGGTTTTAGACAATAAATCAAAAAAATTCTGGTCACACTTTTACAATCAAACCAGTTATTTAATTGATAGAAAAACCAGACGAAATGGCAATAGTTTTAATCTTAATCCCTTTGAAAATAATTTAGAAAACCAATTAGGTTTGCAATTAAATTTTAGGAATGTGTTATTTTTTAATAGGGGTAAACAACATTATACAACATCTTACACGTTTCTTGAAAATACCACCAGAACAATTTTATCTATAGGCTTTATAGAAAATAGTTTAAAAAGCCATCAGTTAAATTTTAATCATAAAATAGCCGAAAGTTGGCTTTTTAATTTACTAACAACTTTTGATAATAATGAAAGTGTTAGCGAAAATTTCTCTAGCAGAAACTTTAATTTTAATGAAGTTCGATTGAATCCGAAATTATCTTATCTATTTAATGATAATTCTAGTTTCGATATTTTTTACCAACATACCAGTAAAGAAAATACCATTGGAAACTTAGAGTCTCTAAAACAACAGAAATATGGAGTTTCATTCGCTTTAGCAAACAGTCAAAAAAGTGCACTAAATGGTGAATTTAATTATTTTTCAAATAATTATGCTGGAAACGCAAATACGCCAGTAGCCTATCAAATTCTTGAAGGTTTACAACCTGGAAGAAACTTTACTTGGAGTTTGTTAGCTCAAAAAAAACTAACAAATTTTTTAGATCTCAATTTGAGTTATTTTGGAAGAAAAACAGAAACTAGTAGGACTATTCATTCAGGTTCTATTCAGTTAAAAGCCTATTTTTAAATATATTATCAGACTTTCTAAAAAATATTTTTGTAATATTGCTGAGTATATGAGTAAAATAACCGTCATATCTTATTCTATTTTGATTCTTATTCAGAGTTTCAATATCAACATTGAAGACATCTCAAAGTTCAATGCGCTATTGGATCATGCCAAGTATCATCAAGAAGTTTATGGCGATAATTTTTTTGAATTTATTTCAGAACATTACGGCGAACAAATGGCGTCTCATCAAAACAAGCACAAAGAGCACGAAGATTTGCCTTTTAAAGATAGTCACCATATACTTTCGCATATAAACACGTCATTTACGTTATTTCAAACCATCATTTATCCTGCTAATTCTTCAACATTAATAGAAGTTCCTCTAAACTTTATTTACAAAGAATCTATTTCTTTATTTGAAAAACCATCTGTTTTTCAGCCTCCAAAATTAGCTTAATTTTTTCGACATTTATTTTTAACCTATTTAAAATTAATTGTTTAAATAGGAATCATTAATTTTCATTAAAATGAATTATGCTAGAAAACATCATAAAATTCAGCTTAAAAAATAAGCTAATTATTCTACTTTTTACAGCATTTGTTATTGGTCTTGGAATTTTCTCTTTAACACAAATTCCTATTGGTGCTGTACCAGATATAACCAATAACCAAGTACAGGTTATTACAACCTCCAGAAACTTATCAACACAAGATGTTGAACAATTTATTACCTACCCAGTAGAGCTAGAAATGGCCAATTTACCGGGAGTTGAAGAAATTCGTTCTGTATCAAAATTTGGATTATCAGTGGTTACTATTGTTTTTGAAGATAAACTAGGAACCTATTTACCCAGACAACTTATTGCAGAAAAAATAAAATCGGCATCAGAGAAAATCCCGGAGGGTTTTGGTTCTCCAGAAATGGGACCTATTACAACGGGATTGGGCGAAATTTATCAATATATTTTAGATGTAAAACCCGAATTTAAAAACCGTTATTCTTCTACCGAATTACGAACCATACAAGATTGGATAGTAAAACGCCAACTTTCTGGAATTCCAGGAGTGGTAGAAGTAAATACATGGGGTGGAAATTTAAAACAATACGAAGTTGCCATTAATCCAGAAAAGCTGAAAGCCATGAATATTACTTACATGGAAATTTTTGATGCTTTAATAAAAAATAACAGTGTTGCTGGTGGTGGATACATCGAAAAAACCAATAAAGCATTTTTTATTCGTGGTGAAGGCTTAGTTAATTCGCTAAATGATATCGAAAATATAGTTATAAAAAACGACCGCTTGCCAGTTTACATAAAAGATGTAGCTCAAGTAGGTTTTGGGAGTGCTACCCGTTTTGGAGCTATAACTGGGAATGGCGAAGGCGAAAAAGTACTAGGGCAAGTTATGATGCTTAAAGATGGTAACTCTAAACAAGTTATTGATGCCGTTAAAGAACGTGTTGCTTCTATACAAAATTCTTTACCCGAAGGTGTGTATATTAATGGTTTTTTGGAACGTAGTGAACTTATTGCGAAAACAACATTTACCGTAGCCGAAAATTTAATTTTGGGCTCACTTATAGTCATTTTTGTTGTGGTTTTATTGTTAGGTAATTTACGTTCTGGTTTAGTTGTGGCTTCGGTAATTCCATTGTGTTTGTTATTTGCCATTTCACTCATGAATATTTTTGGGATTGACGCCAATTTAATGAGTTTAGGTGCTATTGACTTTGGAATCATCATTGATGGCGCTGTTATTATTGTTGAATTTATAGCCTTTCAAATTACGAGTCAGAGTGCAAAAATTTCATCACTTTCTAAAATAGATCAGCAAATTCAGATAGATACAATTACTTATAAAAGTGCATCAAAAATGATGAATTCTGCCATTTTTGGGCAGCTTATCATTTTGATTGTTTTCATTCCTATTTTATCATTAAGTGGTGTTGAAGGCAAAATGTTTAAACCTATGGCGCTTACCTTCAGTTTTGCTTTAATTGGTGCTATGCTATTTTGCTTAACCTATGTGCCTGTAATTTCATCAATGTTTTTAAAACCTAATAAACAAAGCGATAAAAATATATCGGTTAGGTTAATGACATTCTTAACTAAATTATATAAACCAACCATTCATTGGGCTTTAGAAAATAAAAAAATTGTGGTTTCTCTAGCGGGTTTATTATTGGCGTCAAGTATTTGGCTTTTTACAACAATGGGAGGCGAATTTGTGCCAACATTAGATGAAGGTGACTTTGTAATTCAGCCCGTTTTAAAAACTGGAACATCATTGGGTAAAACCATTGAAATAACAACTAAAATTGAACAAATTCTTTTAGGAAATTTTCCGGAAGTAGATCAAGTAGTTAGTAGAATTGGTGCTGCCGAAGTACCAACTGACCCAATGAGTATGGAAGAGAGTGATGTGATCATAAAATTAAAACCAAAAAGCGAATGGGTTTCGGCGGAAAGTAAAGATAAACTTGCTGATAAATTTAAAGAAGCACTTGCTATAATTCCGGGTATGGAAGTAGAATTTACACAACCCATAGAAATGCGATTCAATGAATTAATTACAGGTGTTCGTGCCGATGTTGCTGTTAAAATTTTTGGTGAAGACTTATCAATCTTAGCTAATAAAGCAAACGAAATTAAATCACTTATTCAAAATGTGGAAGGTGCATCAGATATCATTATCGAAAAAGTAGAAGGCTTACCCCAAATGAGTGTTAATTATAACAGAAACAAAATTGCCCGATATGGTTTAAACATTTCAGATATTAATCAAATAATATCTATGGGTTTTGCTGGAAAAATAGTGGGGAATGTTTTTGAAGGAGAAAAACGCTTTGATTTAGTAATTCGTTTAGATCATAATCATAGAACAAATATTGAAAATCTTGAAAATTTATATGTGGATACACCTAGCGGAATTAAAATTCCTTTAAGTGAGTTAGCCGAAATTAAATACACAACAGGACCAGCAAAAATTTCTAGAGACGATACAAAACGAAGAATTGTTGTAGGGATTAATGTTAGAAACAGAGATTTACAATCTGTTGTAGATGATGTTAGAAACATTATTGAAAGTAAAGTAAAACTCCCTGTAGGCTATAGTATCACTTATGGTGGTCAATTTGAAAACTTACAAAGTGCCAAAGCCAGATTAATGGTAGCTGTACCCATAGCACTTGTTTTAATTTTTATTCTACTCCATTTTGCATTTGGCTCAATAAAGGAAGCTGCTATGGTTTATTCTGCTATTCCACTATCGGCGGTTGGTGGTATTTTATTATTATGGTTTAGAGATATGCCCTTTAGTATTTCAGCAGGTGTTGGTTTTATTGCCCTTTTTGGTATCGCGGTATTAAACGGTATTGTTTTAATCGAACATTTTAAAGAACTAAAAGAAGAAGGCATTACAAATATAGAAGAACTAATAAAAAGAGGGACTACAGAGCGTTTAAGACCCGTTTTATTAACAGCTGCTGCTGCTGCTTTGGGCTTTTTGCCAATGGCAATTTCAACAAATGCAGGAGCCGAGGTACAACGCCCATTAGCAACCGTTGTTATTGGCGGCTTAGTAACCGCAACCGTTTTAACACTTATAGTGCTACCTGTTTTATATGCTTGGTTTGAAGAAAAAAAAGAAATTAAAATGAACAAAAAAAACATAATCACTGTTATTATTATTTTACTGTGTTTAAAAATAAATGCACAAAACGAGCAAATTACAGTTAATGAGGCTATTAATTTAGCTATTGAAAACAACTCAAACTTAAAAGCATCATCTTTAAAAACGAATGAAGCCAAAGCATTAGTTGGAAGCGCTTTTAGTTTTGACAAAACAGCTGTTTATTATAGTTATGACGAAAATAATTTAGCTATAAATGGTGAACCATTAAGAGTTTTTGGAGTGTCTCAAGATTTTAAATTTCCAACCGTTTATTTTGCTGATAAAAAAGTAAATAAAGCAAAATTGAATATGGAAAAATCTCATTATGATATCCAGCTAGAAGCTTTAAAACGCAATGTGCATTTAGCATATTCGAATTTAAATTTTGCTAAGAATAAAACAAAAACCTATAAGTTTCTGGATAGTTTATACGAAAAGTTTGTTAGTGCGTCTGAACGTCGTTTTGAATTGGGAGAAACGAATTATTTAGAAATGATTACTGCAAAATCTAAAAGAAAACAACTTGAAACAGTTTACAAACAATCGCAACAAGAAGTTATTTTAGCCGAAGAACAATTAAAAAAAATAATACAAATTGATTCGTTCTCTATTATTGAAAACCGCCCACAAAAACTAGAACTACAAAGCATCTCAATTGAAAATAATTTAGGTTTTTCATATTTCGAAAATTCTAAAAGCTACTATAACGCATTAAATCAACAGGAAAAACAAAACCTTTTACCAGATTTAAATGTTGAATATTTTCAGGGAACAAACAGTACATTAAATACAAATATTAAAGGCTATCAATTTGGTGTTAAAATCCCATTATTTTTTAGCGGACATACATCAAAAATCAAGGCATCAAAAATAGCTGAGGAAGTAGTTGAAGCGGAAAAACAAGACTACTCCATTAAATTAAATGTTGAATATCAATCACTATTGGCAAAACTTCAGCAATATAACGAGGCCATAATTTATTACGAAACACAAGGAAAAACACTTTCAAATGAAATTATAAAAACCGCTGAACAAACCTTTAAGGAAGGCGAAATAGATTTCTTTCAATACATACAAAGTATTGAGATTGCAACCGATATTGAGCTCTCTTACCTTGACAACCTAAATGCTTATAACCAAACTATCATTACTATCAATTATCTAATACTTTAAAAAATGAAATATCTATATATCACACTATTTTCAATTGTTTTAGTAGCATGTGGAAAATCAGAAAAAAACAATGAAACTACTGTTTCGGAAACTTTAAACCAAAATGAAATTATAATTAGTGAATCTCAATTTTCAAGCGAAAAAATGGAACTAGGTCGAATTGAAGAATACTTATTTAACGAGACCATTAAAACTAACGGTATGATTGATGTACCACCTCAAAACAAAGCTATAATAAGCACCTTTTTGGGTGGCTATATTACCAAAACACCTTTATTAATAGGGGATAAAGTTAAAAAAGGACAGGTTTTAGTAACGCTAGAAAACCCTGAATTTATTGAACTGCAACAACAGTATCTAGAAGTAGCGGAACAACTTACCTATTTAAAAGCTGAATATATTCGCCAGGAAACACTTTTTGCTGAAAATATTACCTCACAAAAAAACTTTTTAAAAGCCGAAAGTTCTTATAAGAGTAGTTTAGCAAATTATAATGGTTTACGTAAAAAATTAGTGATGTTAAATATCAATCCAACTTCTGTTGAAACTGGTACTATTACCTCTAGCATAAACCTATATTCTCCTATAGATGGTTACATTACCAAGGTAAATATAAGTAATGGTATGCATGTTTCTTCTAATGATGTTATTATTGAAATTGTAGATACAGATCATATTCACTTAGAATTATCTGTTTTTGAAAAAGATATTCTGAATGTAAAAAAGGGACAAAAAATAGCATTTAAAATACCTGAAGCCTCAGATAAAATTTTTAAAGCAGAAGTACATTTAGTAGGTACTACCATAGATAAAAATACCCGAACTGTAAATGTACATGGACACAGGGATGATGAATCTAAGGCTAATTTTATAGTTGGAATGTTTATTGAGGCAGATATCATAATAGAATCTAAAAACAAACTAGCACTTCCAAAAGAAGCTATTATTGAGCAAGATGGCAATAACTTTGTTTTAGTTTTAAAAAGTAAAAAAGAAAACGTATTTCACTTTGAAAAAATTAAAGTTGATACAGGTACAGAATCTGAAACTTATGTTAACATTATAAATGCTGATAGATTAATAAATAAAGATGTTATTATAAAAGGTGCTTTTATGGTTTTAAATGGAAGTGAAGAATAAATAAAAGTCAAGCTGTTAAAACTATAACCTATCTATTTTTTCAAAAACTGAAATAATGGTTTTAACAGCTTCTATATAAAACTCTGGATTAATATTTTCATAATCATCCGTTGGCTCATGATAATCTTTATGATCTTCAACTCCAAAATATAAAAATGGAATGTCTTTTTTATGAAAGTTAGCATGATCAGAAGAATAAGTCCAGTTTTCTTCACCATCATAACCATCATGACCAGCTAATAGTTTGATTTTTTCAGAATCATCTAAGCGATTAACGATAGCTTCTAATTTTTTATTTTTTGATGTACCCACAACAAATAATTCGTTTTTAGCATTTCTACTAATCATATCCATATTCAAATTGATTAAAATATCATCAATAGAAATTATAGAATTATTTACAAAATATTTAGAGCCTTGTAACCCCAATTCTTCACCATCAAATGCTGCTAAAATCACAGAATGCTTAGGCGGATATTTATTAAAATATTCTGCAAAACTAAATAAAGCACTTAATCCTGAAGCATTATCATCAGCACCATTATATATTCTATCATTTTTAATACCTTCATGATCATAATGCGCACTAATAACAATATATTTTTTTGGTAGTTCAGTTCCTTTTATAAAACCTAAAATATTAACAGCTTTATATATCTCCCTTTTATCTATAAATGAAAAAGATTGATTATAATTTTTTACTAAAGGCTTTACTTTAAAAGAATGGAATTGATTAATTATGTATTTCTGTGTCTTAATAGCGCCTCTTGTACCAGTTCTTCTGCCTTCAAAAGCATCAGATGACAAAGATTTAATGTTCTTTAATAAAGCAATTTCGTCAAAAAAATTAGCATCAATTATATCTACTTGAGCAAGACTTCTATTTATGAACAAACAAGAAATAATAACAAAATATAAGATATACTTATTCATTTATAATGATTGCAAATTATTTTATTAAGAAAAATATCTTTATAATTAAACATACAAATTCAAATTTTATAAAAAAGAAAAACTCATATTATTAGGTAAAATAATATGAGTTTTGAATTATAATTATACTAATTAAATAGATGCTTTCATAAGCTCTCTATTCATTCTAGCAATGTTATCAAGTGAAATACCTTTAGGACATTCTACCTCACAAGCTCCTGTATTTGTGCAGTTTCCAAAACCTTCTAAATCCATTTGAGCTACCATGTTTTTAACTCTATCTGCAGCTTCTATTTGGCCTTGAGGTAATAAGGCATATTGAGAAACTTTTGCACCAACAAATAACATAGCACTTGAGTTTTTACAAGTGGCTACACAGGCTCCACAACCAATACAGGTTGCTGCATCCATGGCTGTATCTGCGGCTTGTTTAGAAATTAACGTAGCATTCGCATCTTGCGTATTTCCTGAAGTATTTACAGATATAAAACCTCCTGCTTGTTGAATGCGATCAAAAGCACTTCTATCTACAATTAAATCTTTAATTACAGGAAATGCGGTTGCACGCCAAGGTTCAATGTAAATAGTATCGCCGTCTTTAAAACTTCTCATGTGTAATTGACAAACAGTTATTGCTCTGTCTGGGCCATGTGCACGTCCGTTTATAAACATAGAACAGCTTCCACAGATACCTTCTCTACAGTCATGATCGAATGCAATTGGTTCTTCATCCTTATCGATTAAATCTTGATTTAAAACATCAAGCATCTCTAAAAATGACATGTCTGCGGACACATTATCAAGTTTATAATCAACAATTTTTCCTTGATCGTTAGCGCTTTTTTGACGCCATATTTTTAATGTTAATTTCATAACTACTTTGTTATTTATAACTTCTTTCTTTTACTTCAATATTTTCATATACCAATTCTTCCTTATGTAATAAAGCATCTTTAGGTTCTCCTTTGTATTCCCAAGCAGAAACATACTGAAACTCTTTTCTTCTCATAGCTTCACCTTCTGGAGTTTGGTATTCATCTCTAAAATGTCCTCCAGCAGATTCTTCTCTTTGAAGCGCATCTTTAGCAAATAACTCTCCCAATTCTAGGAAATCGGCAACCCGTCCGGCTTTAGCTAATTCTTCGTTATATTCACCAGCAGTTCCTGGAACTTTAACATCTTTCCAGAACTCAGCTCTTAATTCTGCTATTTCAGAAATGGCATCTTTTAAATCTTTCTCATTTCTTGCCATTCCACATTTATTCCACATAATTTTTCCAAGTTTTTTATGGAAATAATCTACAGAATGCGTTCCGTTGTTATTTATAAGTTTATCTAAGTCAGATTTTACTTTCTCTTCTGCTTCATCAAACTCTTTTGTGTCAGTAGAGATTGCTCCTGTTCTAATATCATGAGATAAATAATCACCAATCGTGTATGGTAACACAAAATAACCATCTGCTAGACCTTGCATTAATGCAGAAGCGCCTAATCTATTAGCGCCATGATCAGAGAAGTTAGCTTCTCCAATAGCATATAATCCAGGAACGGTAGTCATTAAATTATAGTCTACCCAAACACCACCCATAGTATAATGTACTGCAGGATAAATCATCATTGGTGTTTCGTATGGATTCTGATCTACAATTTTTTCATACATCTGGAATAAATTCCCATACTTAGCCTTCACTATATCTCTACCTAACTTAGTAGTTATGGTCTTATCATTTTCATCTAGGCCTTTTATATGCGCTTGCTCTTTTCCATAACGTTGAATAGCTGCAGCAAAATCTAAATAAACAGCTTCACCTGTTTTGTTAACTCCATAACCTGCATCACAACGCTCTTTAGCTGCTCTAGAAGCCACATCACGGGGCACTAGATTACCAAAAGCTGGATAACGACGTTCTAAATAATAATCTCTATTCTCCTCTGAAATATCAGTTGGCTTTAATTTACCCTCTCTAATAGCTAAAACATCATCCATATTTTTTGGCACCCAAATACGACCATCATTTCTAAGAGATTCAGACATTAATGTTAGTTTAGATTGATGATCTCCTGAAACTGGAATACAAGTTGGATGAATTTGTGTAAAACAAGGATTTGCAAAAAAGGCACCACGTTTGTGAGCTTTCCATGCTGCAGTTACATTACTACCCATAGCATAAGTTGATAGGTAAAATAAATTACCATAGCCCCCTGTTCCTAAAACAACCGCATGGGCAGAATGACGCTCAATTTCACCTGTCACTAAATTTCGTGCAATAATACCCCTAGCTTTACCATCCACTATAACCACATCCAACATTTCGTGACGACTATACATTTTAATTTTACCACGACCTATTTGACGATTCATTGCAGAATAAGCGCCTAATAAAAGCTGTTGACCTGTTTGGCCTTTTGCGTAAAATGTTCTAGAAACCAAAACACCACCAAATGAACGGTTGTCTAATAAACCTCCGTAATCACGAGCAAAAGGAACGCCTTGTGCAACACATTGATCTATAATATTAGTAGAAACCTCAGCTAAACGATGTACGTTAGCTTCACGCGAACGATAATCTCCACCTTTTACAGTATCGTAAAACAACCTGTATGTAGAGTCACCATCACCTTGATAATTCTTGGCAGCATTTATACCTCCTTGAGCGGCGATAGAATGCGCACGTCTTGGAGAATCTTGAAAACAAAATGATTTTACATTATAGCCTAACTCAGCTAAAGTTGCTGCAGCAGAACCTCCTGCTAAACCTGTACCAACAATAATAACATCAATTAAACGCTTATTAGCTGGATTAACTAAGTCTATTTTATTTTTATGATTAGTCCATTTATCGGCTAATGGCCCTTTTGGTATTTTTGAATCTAACGTTGCCATATTATTCTAATACGTATTTAAGATGATGATAAAGCGCTACAAAAATGAAACCTATTGGAATAATAATTGAATAGGCCTTACCTATATTTTGTAATGTTTTCTTTCTTCCTGCTGTACCTCCCATAGATTGGAAAGCAGAAGTAAACCCGTGTAACAAATGCAATGCTAAAAAAACAAACGCTATAACGTAGGCAATTGTTCTTGTATGACTATGAAATTTATGAGTAAGCTCTTCATGATATCTGAAACCTTCAACGCCTTCCATGGTACCCGACCAATCGCCATTTATAAATTTAGTATTTATTTCTGGAAACCAAAAATCAATAAAATGAAGTATAATAAAAGCAAGTATAGCAATACCGCTATAAATCATATTTCTACTCATCCAAGTAGAATTGGATGCACCATTAGTTTTAACATAACTAACTTTTCTTGCAGTATTGTTTTTCAACTCTAAAATAAAACCCATTACAAAATGAAAAACAACTCCAAAAATTAATACAGGTTGAAGTAAAAATTGAACCAATGGATTTGTTCCCATAAAATGAGAAACTTCGTTGAAAAGATCGGGATTGAATACCGACAAAATGTTAATTGATAAATGCTGAACCAAGAAAAACATAAGGAAGAATGCAGAAAGCGCCATGGCTACTTTTCTTCCAATTGAAGACTTAAAAAATCCGCCCATTTTTATAACGTTAATTTATTTAATACAAAGGTACGTCAGCGTTCATATATAGACAAATAACATCTGCTTGTTTTAGCTATTTAGAATGATTATAAAGAGTGCTTGTTGATTTTATTTATCAATTATTTTGGGAGTCGAAATTGTGTGTTGCCAAATATGATTAATTAGGTCTGAGATTCATTTTGTTTTGCTAATTTTATAAAATCAAATGAATAAATAAAAATGAAATACTTAGCAATAAACAACAAACTTTTTATTAAAAACAGAAGAAACTTTATGGCTAAAATGAAGCCAAATAGTTTAGCTGTATTTAACTCAAACGATATTTATCCAATAAGCGCAGATAGTACCATGCCTTTCCAACAACATCGTGATATTTTTTATTTAAGTGGTGTAGACCAAGAGGAAAGTATTTTAGTTTTATTTCCGGATTGTGCAAAAGAAAAACATAGAGAAATTTTGTTTTTAAAAGAGACTAACGAACATATTGCTGTTTGGGAAGGCGAAAAACTAACTAAGGAAGCGGCCTTAAAGACTAGTGGTATTAAAACTGTTTATTGGCTGCAGGATATGGAAAAAATTATGTTTGAACTTATGACGCAATGTGATACCGTTTACATAAATACAAACGAGCATTACCGTGCAAACGTGCAAACTGAAACAAGAGAAGATCGATTTACTAAATGGCTAAAAGCAAAATATCCAGCACATGTAGTTGCTAAAAGCAATCCTATTTTGCAAAGACTTCGCTCAGTAAAAGACCAAATAGAAATAGATTTAATTCAAAATGCTTGTAACATCACCGAAAAAGGTTTTAAACGCGTTTTAAATTTTGTAAAACCTGGTGTGTGGGAATATGAAATTGAAGCTGAATTTATTCATGAATTTTTAAAAAACCGCTCAAAAGGATTTGCTTATACACCAATAATCGCATCAGGAAACAATGCCAACGTTCTACATTATATAGAAAACAACCAACAATGTAAAGCAGGCGATTTGATATTATTTGATGTGGCTGCTGAGTATGCAAATTATGCCAGTGACATGACTAGAACCATACCTGTTTCTGGACGGTTTTCTGATAGGCAAAAACAAGTTTATAATGCAGTTAATAAAGTTAAAAAAGAAGCAACAAAAATGTTAATTCCAGGCACAGATTGGGCAGCATATCATGTTGAAGTTGGCAAGATAATGACCTCCGAATTGTTAGGTTTAAAATTATTAGATAAAGCAGACATTCAAAATGAAAATCCTGATTGGCCAGCTTACAAAAAATACTTTATGCACGGAACATCTCATCACATGGGTTTAGACACTCATGATTATGGTATTTTAACAGAACCTATGCAAGCCAATATGGTATTTACTGTAGAACCAGGTATTTATATTCCAAATGAAAATTTTGGTATTCGTTTAGAAGATGATGTGGTTATTCAAGAAAAAGGCGAACCCATAAATTTAATGAAAAAC
The DNA here is from genome assembly GCA_030731745.1 of Flaviramulus sp. GTDB lineage: Bacteria > Bacteroidota > Bacteroidia > Flavobacteriales > Flavobacteriaceae > JANQTJ01. The sequence continues at coordinate 20,800 of JANQTJ010000014.1, forward strand.
ATTCCTATTGAAGTTGATGAAATTGAAGATTTAATGAATTAAGAAATCAAACTAATTTAATAAACACTAATGAAAATAAAAACCCAAAAAAACACAATAATTGGTGCGCTTACATTTAGTGTTTTATTATTCAATTGTAGCCCAAATGATGAGGACGGTATTCCTAGAATTGGAAATATTCCAGACCCAGCTTTTGAGCAGGCTTTAATTGAATTGGGTTATGATGATGTTTTAGATGGAGAAATTTTAACTGCCAATGTAGTTGAGGTGAATGAACTCAATATATCTGGCTATAATTTAAATTTAGTTGATAAAATGAGAGATTTAAAAGGCATTGAATATTTTACTAGCTTATCAAAATTGAATTGTTCTGCCCAAAATATTTCTTCACTAGATTTAAGTAATAATTTAAATTTAAAGGAATTAGAAATTGCAGATATGGTATCTGAAAATTTAGCCAATTTAAATATCAGCAAAAATATTGAGCTTAAAATATTAAAGTGCTTTAGAAGTGGTATTACAAACCTAGACTTAAGTAAGGCTGTTAATTTAATAGAATTATATACCTATGAGAATCTGCAACTTTCAAATCTAAACATTGATAATAACGTGGACTTAAAAAAACTATGGTGTTACGGGAATAACTTATCCCAATTAGATATTAGTAATAATATAGATTTAGAATTTCTAGATTGTAGATTTAATAAATTAAGCGTGTTAGATGTTGATACAAATACCAATCTAAAACATCTTTCCTTTTGGGATAATAGTATATTGAGGATTAATCTGAGTAATAACTTAGCTCTAGAACTTTTAGATTGCACAGACAACCTTTTAACTAATATAGATGTTAGCAAACATATAGCCTTGGAAACTTTTGGATGTTCTGGAAACAAATTAAATAATATTGATATTACAAAAAATAGAGCTTTAAAAAGTTTTGCTTGCGATAACAATCAAATTAGTAGTTTAGATGTTAGCAAAAACATCGCATTAAGAACCTTATCATTTGGAAACAATCCTATTTCAAGTATTGATATTAGCAGTAATCTGGCTCTAGAAAACTTAACATGTTTAAATACACGAATTACAAGTTTAGATGTCACTAATAATTTAGCTTTAGAGATTTTATGGTGTAATAATAATCAACAACTTACAAGCTTAGATGTAAGTAATAATGCATCTATAACTTGGCTTCAATGCTATAATAATCAACTTACAGGATTAAACTTAAGTAACAATCTAAATTTAACTAACCTAAATTGTACATCAAATAATATCACCTGTATTCAAGTAAATGATTCCCAATTAGCAAATATTCCAACCAATTGGATTAAAGATGATGTTACAAATTATGCAACCATTTGTAATTAAAAAAGAGTCGTTTTAAATCGACTCTTTTAACAATAATTACTAAGATAAATTTACAGAGTGACTAATTCAAATAAATAATTATTTAGTTTTTGAAGTGTGGTAATTTTATGTTTTGTATCAATTAGCAATGAAATATTATTATTACTACCCCCATATGAAATCATTCTAATTTTTACATCTTGTAATATTTGAAATAACTTAAAAGTATCTTGATGGTTTACTACTGAATGACCAACTAAACAAACAATACTTTGGTTTTTATCTACCTCTATAGTTGCTATTTTCTCAAGTTCAACTAAAATTTTGTCAAGATTCTTATCATCATCAATTGTTAACGAAACTGCTACCTCAGAGGTAGTAATCATATCTATTGAGGTTTTGTAGCTTTCAAAAATTTCAAATACTTTTTTTAAAAACCCATGCGCCTGCAACATACGCGCAGATTTAATTTTGATTGCAGTAATGTTATCTTTAGCAGCAATAGCTTTTACTCCATTTACAGAAGTTTTACTAGAAATTAAAGTACCATAAGCTTCAGGATTCATAGTGTTTTTTAACCTAACCGGAATATTATCAGTTCTCACAGGAGTAACAGTTTGTGGATGTAATATTTTGGCTCCAAAATAAGCTAATTCAGCAGCCTCATCAAATGATAAATTAGAAATAGGCTTAGTATTATCTACATATCTTGGGTCGTTGTTGTGCATCCCATCAATATCTGTCCAAATTTGTACTTCTTCAGCCTTAATAGCAGCACCAATAATAGTCGCAGTATAATCGCTTCCTCCTCGTTGTAAATTAGAAATTTCTCCATTAATATCTAAACAAATAAAACCTTGAGTTATATATATTTCAGACTCTTCAACATTTTCAAAAACGTCTTTAAAATTAGATTCAATGTAATTATAATCAGGTTCTGTAAACTCGTCAATTCGCATAAAACTTAGAGCTGGCAATAAAGCTGAACTTACCCCTTCTTGATTTAGATAACTATTAAACATGTATGTTGAAAGCAATTCTCCTTGAGCAACTATTTGATTTTCTATAGTTTCTGAATATTCTTTATAAGTACTTTCAACTAAAAAATTAAATATTCCCGAAACATAGGATTTAACATCTTCATTTAACTTTTTATTTCTTAAAAGTTTATCAATTGCAGTAAAGTATGTTTCATTTAGTTTGTTAATTTTATCGATAGCTTCGTTAGGATTCTTTTCTGCAATATCTTGAGCAATAGCTACTAACTGATTAGTAGTACCAGACATAGCCGAAAGGACTACAACTTTTCTTTGTCCATCGTTAATAATATTTTTAACGTTGTTCATATTTTCTACTGAACCTACCGAGGTTCCTCCAAATTTCAATACCTTCATTTTCATTAATTTATTGGTAAAATTATAACTCATTTTACTATTAACTATGTTTATTGAAAAAAATGTTTATTTTTGCACATATTGTTAAATAATTAACATGAAAACTGTATCTAACTGTGTAGAAGACATTTTAATAGCGCAACCTTATTTAGAAGAGGCGCTTTCTAGAAACATTATTAACTTTAGTGCTTTAGCTATTGAACTTACTAAGCCAATAAGTGAAATGCTAAAAAAAGATGTAAAACCTGGAGCTATAATGATGGCTCTAAGACGATACAATCCACCAGCTTCACTTTCAAATTCGGTTAAAATGAAACGTGTTATCCAAAATTTAGGAGATATAACAGTACGGTCTAATTTAACTGATTTTACGGTAAAGAATTCAGATACTATCATTGATAATCATGCTAAAATTTTAGAGAGAATTAATCAGGAATCTAAATTGTTTTACACCTTTACTAGAGGGATTCATGAAAGTAACATTATAATTTCTAGTAGTTTAAAAAGTTTTATAGAAGAACAATTAAAAAATGAAACATTTCTAGCTGTTCAGGATGGCTTATCTGCTATTAGTATAAATCTACCAAAAGATAACTCTAAAATTGCGGGTTTATATTATCACTTCTTTAAACGTTTAGCTTGGGAAGGCGTTGTCCTTTATGAAGTAATTTCTACAACTAATGAATTTACTATTTTGGTTGAAGATGAGTTCGTAGATAAGGCTTTTACGGCTATTAAAAAAGTAAAATCTTAGGTTTAAGATTTAAATTTTTCAAAAATATTTACTAAAATAAATGTTAAAAAAGCAGGTAAAACCCAACCTAAATTTTGATTCGCTAAGGGTATTAATGATTTTAAATTTTCTAAATTATTAGTAGGAAAAACAAAACCTAAAAAATCTGGAATACTAAAAATAAAAGCTATTAAAACAACACATCTAAAAACGAGTTTTGAAGCCATTTTTTCTGGCATAATGTTAAGTAAAATTAAAACAATACATATGGGGTAAATAAACATTAAAGCAGGCAGTGCTATATTAATTATATACTTTACATCCATTTGCCCTATAAGAATTCCTACCAAACAGCAAAAACTAGTTGTATAAAAATAAGCATTTTTAAAAGTCTTAAAATACACTTTAAAAAAATCTGCTATACTAACAATAATAGCTACAGCTGTGGTAAAACATGATAGACTCACCAAAACACTTAAAAAAGTAGAACCTATCAGTCCTAATGTTTTTAATGCTATCCCTGAAAGAAGTTCTGTTCTTGAAATATTCGTATCAAATTGCTTATTGTAAATTGCTCCAATAACTATAAGTCCTAAGTAGATGATAAATAGACCTCCCATGGCAATAATTCCAGATTTGGAAATCATCTTTTTCTTTTCCTCAAAATTTAAACTAGTTTTAAAACTATTTATAGAAACTATTACCATACCACCTGTAACCAATCCTGCAATGGCATCATAGGTTTGATAGCCTTCTAATAATCCACTAATTAAAGGTGTTTGAAAAGTTGATATATTCATTTCGGTTAAAGGAGAAAATATACCAACACAAATTATAGTAATTAATATTAAAACTATTATAGGTGTTAAATACTTACCAAGAATATTAAGCACTTGACTTCTGTTAAAAACAAAAATAAAAACAAGGATAAAATACAGTAAACTGGTTAGTAATGCACTTGTTCCAAAATTTGGAGCAATAGCTATTTCGTGTGTTACTGCTGCTGTTCTAGGGCATGGTAAAGCAATTACAATTGCATAAATAACAAAACAAAAAATTGTACTGAATAAAGGAGAAACTTTTTTGCCAAAATCATACATAGTCCCCTGTAATTTAGCATGAGCAAAAATAGATAACAGTGGTATAATAGTAGTGGTTATAATAAAACCTATAGCTACAATCCACCAATCCGGACCAGATTTAAAACCTAAAAGAGGAGGTAAGATTAAATTTCCAGCGCCAAAAAAACCGGAAAATAAAGCAAAACCGAAGACGAAGGTTTCTCTAGTTTTATTCATAGGATGGTTTTATCTTTGTCTAATATAAATTAAAAATGTTTTTAGAGTACAAAGATGCCCATATTTTTTACACCGATAAAGGCAAAGGAAACCCTATTGTTTTATTGCATGGTTTTTTAGAAAACTCTTCTATGTGGCTTCCCTTTATCACTAGTTTATCAAAAAACAAGCGAGTTATTTGTATTGATTTATTAGGTCATGGACAAACAGATTGTTTAGGATATATTCATACCATGGAACTTATGGCAGAAGCCGTTGAAGCAGTACTTAAAAAACTTAAAATCACAAAAGTTATTTTTGTTGGTCATTCTATGGGTGGTTATGTAGCACTTGCTTTCGCTGAAAAAAATCCTGAAATGGTTAAAGGATTATGTTTGATGAATTCAACTGCACAAGCAGACTCATCAGAACGAAAGAAAAATAGAGATAGGGCCATTTTAGTTGTAAAGCAAGACTATAAAATGTTTGTAAACATGGCAATATCAAATTTATTCAGGCCCAAAAATAGAATCCTTTTTTCAGAAGAAATAAAGCAAATAAAAAAAGAAGCCTTACAAACTCCTTTACAAGGTATAATTGCAGCTTTAGAGGGTATGAAAACTAGAAAAAACAGAGAAAAAATTTTACAAATAGCTTCTTACAAACAACTTATGATTATTAGTAAAAAAGATCCTGTTTTAGATTATGATTCATTAATTAATCAAACGATAAATACCTGTGTAAAAGTTGTAGAGTTTCCTGATGGACACATGAGCCATATTGAAAATAAAGAGGATTTACTAAATACATTAATGCGTTTTGTCGAAAAAATATAGCGTTTTGTCGTTACTTTGTTTTTTTTATTTATATTTATATTCGAATTGTTCCCAAAATGAAAAAAACTACTCCCAACAAATCAATGCTAATACCAAAGATATACTGCAATCTATTTGGTCATGATTACCAAGTAAGCAAGAAAGTTACATACCATGTAAAAGAATATACTTGCAGGCATTGTAAGAAAGAATTAACTACCAATAGTAATGGTAGATTAATCGAGTTAACACCTAAGTTTAAAGAAATAAACGCTATTCTAGAGCATATACACGCCTCAAGAAGAGAACGTTTAAAGATGAAAACAGTCACTTCGTCGATTTACAGTGCAGTAGTTTAATTTAACGGTTTTTTTTTAATATTTTCATGGTCTCTACCAATAGAAAATAGTTAAAAAATGAAAAACATTCATTGTAAAATGTTTGGACATGATTTTCGTATTACTCGAAAAGTCACCAATCATGTTAAAGAGTACAAATGCAAAAAATGCAAAAAGCAATTTACCACTAATGTTAATGGTAATATTGTTGAACTCACAACAAAATCTAAAGAAATTAACGACGTTTTACAACTTGTACATACAAAACGCACAAAGAGTAGAGCTTCAGGAAATCAATCCATTGAAAATCTTTTAGTTTTTAGTCACTAAAGTTTTTCCATCCTTGGGCTTTAATTGGGATTTTAGTTTCTGCTCTAGTTACCAAATTTAACCCTGCTTTTTTTTCAGTTATAAATCCTATAACACTAAAATGTGGGTTTGCTTTAATTTTAGGAAAGTCTTCTTGAGAAATAGTAAATAATAACTCATAATCTTCACCACCATTTAAAGCAACTGTTGTACTATCTATATTAAACTCTTCGCACGTAGAAATTAATTGTGGATCTAAAGGGATTTTAGACTCGTACAAATCACAACCAACTTCACTCTGCTTACATAGGTGAATGATTTCAGAAGATAGTCCATCACTAATATCAATCATGGCGGTTGGTTTAACATCTAAATCACTTAGTAATTTAACAATGTCTTTTCGAGCTTCAGGTTTTAATTGACGCTCAATGATGTAACTATATGACTCTAAATCTGGCTGATTGTTAGGGTTTACTTTATAGACTTCTTTTTCTCTTTCAAGAATTTGAAGACCCATATAAGCCGCACCTATATCGCCAGAAACAACAAGTAAATCATTGGGTTTTGCACCATTTCTATATACTACTTTTTCAGGGTCAACTTCACCAATGGCTGTAACAGAAATTAACAAGCCTGTATTTGACGAAGTGGTATCACCTCCTATTACATCAATATCATATATTTTGGCCGCAGTCTCTATACCAGCATATAACTCTTCTAAAGCTTCAAGGGGAAATCTATTAGATACAGCAATTGAAACTGTAACTTGGGTTGCATTAGCATTCATTGCATAAACATCAGATAAGTTAACTATAATAGCTTTATAACCTAAGTGCTTTAAAGGCATATAACTCAAATCAAAATGCACACCTTCAACAAGTAAATCTGTAGTTACAACAATATTCTTTTTTTCAAAATTTAAAACAGCTGCATCATCGCCTATACCTTTAATAGTTGATGTTTTTTTAATTTGAAAATTCTTAGTTAAATGATCTATTAATCCAAATTCTCCTAATTCACTAAGGTTTGTTCGTTGTTGGTTTTTATCTTCTATCATGCTGCAAAAATAAGAAGCTATTTTTGTTTTTACTATCTTTGATACTAAAACTAAACCTAAATAGTTATTAATATTAAAATTCCCATGAAACCTCATAAACCTATTTATGCCCTAATGCTAGCTTTTGCATTATTTTTAACTAATTTTTCTTGTAATATAGAACCTATTGAAAGGGTTGCGAAAATTGATTCTGATTCTGATGGCATAGATGATAGCGTTGATAATTGTCCTTCTATCTCAAACCCTAATCAAGAGGATGATGATAATGATGGCATCGGAAACTTATGTGATGATGACTTTTTAAACGTAGTATCACCTTTAGCAATTTGTGAAAATGGATTTGCAGATATATATCCTTGTAATGGTTACGATTTAATGGCTCATATACCTTTGAGTGTTTTTGGTGCCTCAGCTGGAAACGACTCTTGGGGGTGGACAGACCCAGAAACTGGAAAAGAGTATGCTTTAATGGCAACAAATAACAGTACCGCATTTATTGATATTTCAGATACTGAAAATCCTATATACTTAGGAAAACTACCAACAGCAACAATATCAAGTCCTTGGCGTGATGTTAAAGTATATAAAAATCATGCATTTATAGTAGCTGATAATAATACAGGAGAAGATAGTCATGGTATGCAAATTTTTGATTTAACTCGATTACGTAATATTCCCAATCCACCAGAGGTTTTTGTAGCAGATAATAGATTAACTAATATTGGAAGAGCCCATAATATTGTTATTAACGAAGATACAGGTTATGCATACATTGTAGGTGGTAGTAGAAGTAATACGTTTGCAGGTGGTCCTATATTTATAAACATTCAAGATCCTAAAAATCCTGTATTGGAAGGTGGTTTTGCTGAAGGAAATTATTCACATGATGCTCAAGTAGTTACTTATAATGGTCCAGATGCAGAGCATAATGGCAAAGAAATATTGATAGGAAGTAATGAAAATGAAGTGGTTATTGCCGATGTTACAAACAAAAGCAATCCCAGTATAATTTCAACAATCAGTTATAATAATGTTTGGTATGCGCATCAAGGTTGGTTTACAGAAGATATGTCTTATTTTATTTTAGGTGATGAATTGGATGAACTTAGAATTGGCATCAACACTAGAACTATTATTTTAGATTTTAGAGATTTAGATAACCCCCAATTTCATTTTGATTATTTAGGCCCCAGTCAATCCATCGATCACAATGGTTATGTAAATGGTAATTCTTATTTTCAAGCAAGTTATAGAGCTGGACTTAGAGTTTTAGATGTCTCTCAAATACAAAATGAAACGATTGTTGAAACGGCATTTTTCGATACTTATCCAGAAGATAATGGCACTGCTTTTGATGGAGCTTGGAGTGTATATCCTTTCTTCGAAAGTGGTAACATTGTTATAAGTGATATAAACAGAGGCTTATTTGTAGTTAGAAAGAGTGACTTTTAAATATCTTATTTACTCAAATGAAAAATAAATTTTCATATCTTCATATTTTTGTAGCTATCTGCTTCATTATTCTCTCTAGTTGCTCTAATAATGACGAATCAAGAAGTTCAATAAACCTTATTAGTCTTTCAAAAACCTTTGGTGGCACAAAAAATGAAAGCGCTCAATCTATTATTAAAACTATTGATGGTGGATACGCCGTTTTAGGTTACACACAAAGTAATGATGGAGATATTGAAAACAAATCAAATGACTCTTTTGATTATTGGCTTTTAAAATTTGACAGCAATAATACTATTAAATGGCAAAAAACCTATGGAGGTACCGATGATGATAGAGGTAGCGATATTATTCAAACCAATGATGGAGGCTATGTTATTTTAGGTTATAGTAAAAGTAACGACATTAACGTTTCTGAAAATTTTGGAGCGCAAGATTTTTGGATTTTAAAAGTTAATTATTTGGGTACAATTATTTGGCAAAAATCTTTTGGATTTTTAGGTGCTGATACTGGCATTTCTATCATTCAAACAAATGATGATGGCTTTCTGTTAACGGGAGTTTTAGATGTATCTGCTTCTGGCGGACAAGGAATTAGCAAAACGATGCCAAACAAAAGGCATGCAGGCGGCGATTATTGGGCTATAAAAATAGATGCTTTTGGTAACAAAGAATGGAGCCATTATTATGGCGGATCTTTTACAGACACCCCTTACGATTGCATACAGACTCCAGATAATGGTTATCTAATTGTTGGCTCATCCGATAGTAATGATGTTGATATTTCTAACAATAAAGGATCATACGATTTTTGGGTTATTAAAATTTCAGAAACCGGGGATATAGTTTGGGAAAAATCATTTGGTGGTTCTGAAATTGATGAAGCTAGAGCTATCACTAATTCTGGAGACGGTAATTATGTTATAGTTGGAGATACTAGAAGTAATGATTTAGACGTTTCTAAAAACAAAGGAGCTGCCGATTTGTGGGTTATAAAAATATCTCCGGAGGGAGATTTAATGTGGGAGAAAACTTTTGGAGGCTCAAATTTTGATGTTGGCAGATCTGTTTTTAAAACTCAAGATAATGGTTTTATTATTTCTGGAAGCTCCAGAAGTGCAGATGGCAATACAACAAATAACAACGGGCAAAATGATGCATGGATTTTAAAAATAGATGCCAGTGCCAATTTAATTTGGCAAAAAACAGTTGGTGGTTCTAAAATTGATTTTGCAAACGATGCTTTGGAACTTGAAGATAGAACTATAATTACAGTTGGTGAATCCAATAGCTCAAATCTTGATATTATTGAAAATAAAGGATTTACTGATTTATTAATTATTTCTATAAAATAAATAGCCAGCATGAAAAAAAATCTATTATTTGTATTAATAATTGTGCTCTCAACTATTTCGTGTACTGATAATTCTAACAACAGTTTTAATCAAGCTAATATTTCATTCAACTTTAAACATAATTGGGATGGTACATCAATAACAAATTCAGATTTTAATACCATTAAATTTATAAATTCTAACGGAGAAAATTTGAGCATTGAAAGACTACGTTATCTTATTTCAAAAATTACTTTTACAACTTCAGCCGGTGAAAAACTGGTCTTTAATGATTATAATTTAGTGGATTTAACTTATGCTTCAAATTTATCTTACAATTTAATTACTACTATTCCAATTGGCACTTATAATAATGTATCTTTTACTTTTGGTTTTGATAATGATGCAAATTATAACGGTAATTATGCCGATTTAAATTCAGTTTCATGGAATGTTCCTGCAATGCTTGGTGGTGGTTATCATTTTATGCAATTAGAAGGGAAATTTACTGATAATAATACTCAAGAAACTGGTTATGCTTACCACGTAATTAGAGCTGTTGATAATACAGGTGATTCATTAATTTTTGAGGATACTTTTTTTGAAGTTAATTTTGGGAGTGTTACAATTTCAGATGATACCATATTTAATATTGAAATGAATATTGCAGAATGGTTTAAAAACCCAAACACCTGGGATTTAAAAGTATTAAATAATATGTTGATGCCTAATTACGATGCTCAAATTATGATGTTTGAAAACGGACAAAATGTATTTAGTTTAGAATCCATAGAACAATAATTAGATTGAAAAAACTTGCAATACATATACTATTAATCATTTTCATTATTTTGTCTTGTTCTAATGAAGATGTTCAGCAATATGCGCCAACACCAAGTTTACTTAAAATTCCTGAACTATTTGAAAACAATATTTTAAAACCAGTAATTCCTTCAGATAATCAACAAACGGTTGAAGGTATTGAGTTAGGGAAAAAGCTTTTTTTTGACCCTATTTTATCTGGAGATAAAACCCTAGCATGTGCTGATTGTCATGCACCAGAAAATGCGTTTACTGATTCATCTAGATTTAGCGAAGGCATCGATGGTAGCTTGGGTAAAAGAAACTCTATGCCATTATTTAATTTAGCTTGGAATTATGATGAAAATTTTTTCTGGGATGGCGGTACTTTTAGTCTAGAACACCAAGCTTTCATTCCGGTCTCAGACCCAACAGAAATGAAAAATTCTTGGAAACAATTACAGCAAGAATTACAAAAACACCCAGAATACCCTAACTTATTTCAAAAAGCTTTTGGAACTTCTAAAATAGATTCAACTTTAGTAACAAAAGCTATTGCTCAATTTGAAAGAACACTTATTTCTGCAAATTCAAAATTTGACAAATATCTTTTAGGTGAAGTTATACTTACACCAGAAGAAGTTGATGGATTTAATATTTTTATGGAGGAAACTAAGGGCGATTGTTTTCATTGCCATGGAAGTGATAAAAACCCATTATGGACAGATAACATTTTTCACAACAATGGTTTAGACGAAACCTTTACAGATTTAGGTTTAGGCACCATTACTGGAGACCCTGCTGATAATGGCAAATTCAAATCCCCTTCTCTGCGTAATCTAATATTCACAGCACCCTACATGCACGATGGAAGATTCACAACTATAGATGAAGTTATCAATCATTATAGCGAAGGCTTAAAAAACTCTTCAACCATAGACCCACTAATGAAAAAAGTAGCTCAAGGTGGTGTTGGATTATCAATTCAAGAAAAATCCAATTTAAAAGCTTTTTTATTAGCACTTTCTGACTATGATTTTATAGGCAATCCGGATTTTATAAACGATTAAATTCAATAAAAAAATGCATTTCATCGAAAAAATATAATCTTTTGTCGATTAAAACAGTATTTTGTTTAAATTTATTGTCCCTAAAATCATTAAAATGAAAACTGAACTAACTACAAACCTGTTTTGCTTTACTTTTGGGCATAATTATATGCGGTTAAAAAAAACAAGTCCTGATTCTCCTGAATTAATCTGTAAATGTTGCCATAAATTATTTGATGATAATGAAGACTTTCAAATTGAACCTTCCGCAGCATAAGTTAATAAATACAATTACTTTTTAAACAATTTAATAAAGTAATATTTCAAAATATCAAGATACTTATTAAAAAATGTTCATTCCCTAGTTTCATTTATTGATTAATAATAAAAACCTATCGTATTATATGCTAATATAATGTTAGGTTATATTGGAATCCATGACTTATATTGTATATTTGCACTCTATTTAGAAACTGTCTTAATAAAAATATTATTAAAACTTTACTAAATTTAATTAAAAGCATATGATAAAAGTTTCTGAAACAGCTAAAAAGAAAGTTATCGAGCTTATGCAAGATGACGGCTATAACCCAAGCACTGATTATGTGCGTGTTGGTGTAAAAAGTGGTGGTTGTTCTGGTTTGTCTTACGATTTAAAATTTGACAAAGAAAATCAAGAAGATGATAAGGTTTTTGAAGACAATGGTGTGAAAATTATTGTTGACAAGAAAAGCTTCCTATACTTAATAGGTACAACGCTTGAATATTCAGGAGGATTAAATGGAACCGGTTTTGTGTTTAACAACCCAAATGCCAACCGTACTTGTGGATGTGGTGAAAGTTTCTCTCTATAAAATAAAACAATGAGCAATAAATATACAGAAGACGATTTAAGAGAAGAGCTAAAAACCAAAGAATATGAATATGGTTTTTATACAGATATAGCATCGGACACATTCCCTATTGGATTAAATGAAGATATTGTTAAAGCTATTTCTAAAAAGAAAGAAGAACCTCAATGGATGACAGATTGGAGATTAGAGGCTTTTAAATCTTGGAGAGAAATGAGCGAGCCAGAATGGGCAAATGTACATTATAAAAAACCAGATTTTCAAGCAATATCGTACTACTCTGCACCAAATAGCAAACCTAAATACGATAGTTTAGACGAAGTTGATCCAGAATTACTGGCAACATTTGCAAAACTAGGAATCTCAATTGATGAGCAAAAAAAACTAGCTAATGTTGCTATGGATGTTGTTATTGACTCTGTTTCAGTAGCAACGACGTTTAAGAAAACATTAGGAGAAAAAGGAATAATTTTTATGAGTATTTCTGAAGCTATTAAAGAGCACCCAGAACTTGTAAAAAAATACTTAGGCACCGTTGTCCCTCAAAAAGACAATTTTTATGCAGCTTTAAATTCTGCTGTTTTTAGTGATGGCTCTTTCTGTTACATCCCAAAAGGTGTTAAATGCCCTATGGAGCTTTCAACTTACTTTAGAATTAACCAAGCAGGAACTGGTCAATTTGAAAGAACGCTTGTAATTGCTGATGAAGGTAGTTATGTAAGCTATTTAGAAGGTTGTACGGCTCCAAGTAGAGATGAAAATCAATTACATGCTGCAGTTGTTGAACTTATAGCATTGGATGATGCAGAAATTAAATATTCTACAGTGCAAAACTGGTACCCTGGAAATGCTGAAGGCAAAGGTGGGGTATACAATTTTGTAACCAAAAGAGGTTTGTGTGAGAAAAATGCAAAAATCTCTTGGACACAAGTAGAAACTGGTTCTGCAGTAACTTGGAAATATCCATCATGTGTATTAAAAGGTGATAATTCGGTTGGCGAGTTTTACTCCATTGCAGTAACTAATAATTTTCAACAAGCTGATACCGGTACAAAAATGATTCACTTAGGAAAAAATACGAAGTCAACCATCATTTCAAAAGGTATTTCAGCAGGAAAATCTCAAAACAGTTATCGTGGTTTAGTGAAAATTAGCCCAAATGCAGATAATGCTCGTAACTTTTCACAATGTGATAGTTTACTTATGGGTAATGAATGTGGTGCACATACGTTCCCTTATATAGAAGCTAAAAATAAAACTGCTAAAATAGAACATGAAGCTACTACCAGCAAAATTGGGGAAGATCAAATTTTCTATTGTAACCAACGTGGAATAGATACTGAAAAAGCCATCGCATTAATTGTGAATGGTTTTAGTAAAGAAGTTTTAAACAAACTTCCTATGGAATTTGCTGTAGAAGCTCAAAAATTATTAGAAATAAGTTTAGAAGGAAGTGTTGGATAATTGTCATTCCTACGTATGCCGTAATCTTTTAAATTAAAACTAAATTTTTTATATGAAAAAGGTGTTTTTTATCGTGAGCTTTCTTATAGCCTCAGTAAGCTGTAAAAACGAAACTAAATCCAAACAAAAGGAAGAAACTATTTCTTCTGAAAGTGCTGAAAAACAAAATAATGGCTTAACTCATTTAAAAGGCGAATTTATCTATTATGCGGATGCAGCAGTACTGCAAACTAATAACGAAATTTATGGTGTGGTTATAGACGAAAAAATGCATGAACTTGATGAACAAGTAAAGCCTTTTAAAACTGAACCAACAGATATGATTATCGTAGAAATAAAAGGGAAAATAATACCAAAACCAGAAAATGAAGAAGGTTGGCCATTAAGAGTTGAAATAAAAGAAATTTTAAGTGTATCAAAACCTTTATTAAAAGATCAAAATATTATTAAACTAGGACAATAAATAGTATGTTAAAAATAAATAATTTACACGCAAGTGTTGACGATAAAAGTATTTTAAAAGGTATCAACCTTGAAATTAAACCAGGTGAAGTACACGCTATCATGGGACCAAATGGTTCTGGTAAAAGTACACTTGCATCTGTTATTTCAGGAAAAGAAGATTACGAAGTTACCAAAGGAAACATCATCTTTGAAGGCGAAGATATAGAAGATTTAGCTGCTGAAGAGCGTGCACACAAAGGCATCTTTTTATCATTTCAATATCCTATTGAAATTCCCGGAGTTTCTGTAACTAACTTTATTAAAACAGCTATTAACGAAACTCGTAAAGCTAAGGGATTAGAAGATATGCCTGCAAAAGACATGCTTAAATTAATTCGTGATAAAGCTGACTTATTAGAAATTGATAGAAAATTCTTATCGCGTTCATTAAACGAAGGGTTTTCTGGAGGTGAGAAAAAACGTAACGAAATTTTCCAAATGGCTATGCTAGATCCTAAATTATCCATTCTTGACGAAACGGATTCTGGTTTAGATATTGATGCACTCCGTATTGTTGCTAATGGTGTTAACAAACTCAAAAGCAAAGACAACGCAGTATTGGTAATTACACACTACCAACGCTTATTAGATTATATCGTTCCGGATTTTGTACACGTACTTTATAATGGTAAAATTGTTAAATCGGGTACTAAAGAATTAGCTCATGAGCTTGAAGAAAAAGGATACGATTGGATTAAAGAAGAAGTAAACGCATAGTTAGTTAGTAGTATTCAGTTACCAATTGGCAATCGCCTATTCAAATTCTGATTATTCTTACGAAACTAGAAATAATAAAACAGTTATAAATTATACAGACTTAGTAATGCTTTTTAACTGCTTACTTAAGCCTGACCACTGAAGACTGAAACATGGATTTAAAAGAAAAATTATTATCGTCCTATTTAGTTTTTGAAGATCGTGTAGATATAGATTCTTATGTACACAACCTTCGAAACGATGCCATAAAAATATTTGAAGAAAAAGGTTTTCCTACTAAAAAGGAGGAAGCTTGGAAATACACATCTTTAAATAAAATACTGAAGGAAGATTATAGCGTTTTCCCTAAACAAGAAAACACCATAGAATATAGTGATGTAAAAAAATATTTTATTCATGATATAGACTCTTTCAAAATAGTATTTATCGATGGGAAATATTCTTCACACCTATCTCAAACCACACATGATGGGATGGATATTTGTTTAATGTCCTCAGCACTTTCAAAACCTAAATACCGTTTAGTTATTGAAAATTACTTTAACAAAGCGGCTACTCAAGATAGTCTACCTTCATTAAATACGGCGTTTTCAAGTGAGGGTGCTTACATCCATATTCCAAAAAACAAACTTGTTGAAAAACCGATACAAATTATTTATTTTTCAACAGGAAACGAATCAGCAAACATGTTACAACCGCGGAACTTAATTGTTGTTGATGAAAATTCGCATGTACAAATCATAGAGCGTCATCAAAGTTTAAATTCAAATCCAGTTTTAACAAACTCTGTTACAGAAATTTTTACTAATAAACGAGCTATAGTTGATTATTATAAAATACAAAATGACTCGCTAAATGCCTCTTTAATTGATAACACTTTCATTCAACAAAAACAAGAGAGTGTAGCATCGGTTCATACTTTTTCGTTTGGTGGTAAATTAGTACGTAACAACCTTAATTTTTATCAAAACGGAGAGCGTATCGATTCTACGCTAAAGGGTGTTACTATTATTGGCAATAACCAACATGTAGACCACAATACTTTAGTACATCATATAGAACCTAATTGCGAAAGTCATCAAGATTATAAAGGTATTTTCGACGAAAATTCAACAGGCGTATTTAACGGAAAAATTATTGTTGAAAAAGAAGCTCAAAAAACTAATGCATTTCAAGCTAATAATAACATTTTAATTAGCGACAAAGCAACTATAAATACTAAACCACAATTAGAAATTTTTGCAGATGATGTAAAATGTTCTCACGGTTGTACCATTGGTCAGTTAGACGAAAGTGCCTTGTTTTACATGCAATCTCGCGGAATTCCAAAAAAAGAAGCCAAAGCACTCCTAATGTATGCTTTTAGTAATAACGTTTTAAACTCGGTTAAAATTCCAGAAATGAAACAACGCATCACCAAAATCATCGCCAACAAATTAGGCGTAAATATTGGGTTTGATTTATAATATTATTTGAAGCAATCTCCCGCTATCCGCTATATCTTTTTCTCGTACCTTAAAAAAGGATGTTGTTTCTATCGGGGCTATTAAAAAACTATGTTTAAAGTAGAAGACATAAGAAAAGATTTTCCCATACTTTCCCGTAAAGTAAATGACAAACCTTTGGTGTATTTTGATAATGCTGCAACTTCTCAAACCCCAAAACAAGTTATAGATACTATTGTAGATTATTACTCAAACTACAATGCTAATATTCATAGAGGTGTACACACCTTAAGTCAAGAAGCTACAGATTTATACGAGCAAGCACGTCATAAAATACAAGCGCATTTTAATGCTAAATTTTCCCACGAAATCATTTTCACTTCGGGTACAACTCATAGTATTAATTTAGTTGCCAATGGCTTTTCATCAATTTTAAAAAAAGAAGATGAAATTATCGTTTCAGCTTTAGAGCACCATAGTAATATAGTGCCTTGGCAAATGCTTTGCGAACGTACTGGTGCAACTTTAAAAGTAATTCCGATGAACCAAGAAGGCGAGTTGGTAATCTCTGAATTTGACAAAATACTTTCAGAAAAAACAAAATTGGTTTTTGTAAACCACGTTTCAAACGCCTTAGGTACAATAAACCCCATTGAATACCTCATAGAAAAAACCCATCAATTTGGTGCTGCTATTTTAATAGATGGCGCGCAATCTTGCCCACATATTAAGCCAGATTTACAAGCTTTAAATGTAGATTTCTACGTAACATCAGCTCATAAAATATGCGGACCAACTGGTGTTGGTATGCTTTATGGTAAAGAGGAGTGGTTAAAAAAATTACCTCCATACCAAGGTGGTGGAGAAATGATAGCAGAGGTTACATTTGAAAAAACAACCTATGCTGATTTACCACATAAATTTGAAGCTGGGACACCAAATATTTGTGGAGGCATTGCTTTTGGGGCAGCCATCGATTATATGAATGCTATTGGTTTTAATACCATTGCTTCTTATGAAAATGACTTGCTAGAATACGCCACAAATGAACTTCTTAAAATTGATGGTTTAAAAATTTACGGTACTTCAAAACATAAAACAGCTGTTATTTCGTTTAACTTAGAGAATATTCATCCTTATGATGTAGGTAGTATCTTAGATAAATTAGGAATTGCTGTTCGCACAGGCCATCATTGTGCGCAACCTATAATGGATTATTATAAAATCCCAGGTACGGTTCGGGCTTCTTTTTCTTTTTATAATACCAAGGCTGAAATTGACACTTTAGTTAATGGTGTTAAGAAAGCAAAAATGATGCTTTCTTAAAATTATATTCATTTTGTTTAATTTTCATATGTTAATTAATATGGTATTTTTAGAATATTTAATATTTTTTTTAAACAATTGTTAGATTTATTCTTAAATAATTATATCTTCAACATCGACTAATTCAAATTTATTTTAAAATGAAAAAAGTACTTTTAAGCATGGTAGCTGTAGCCTTATTATTTACAGCGTGTGATGACCAAAAAAATGAAGTTGCTGACGTACAGGAAATCGACATGAGCGATTTTTATGTTTACACAGACGAAAGTGACGCATTAGTTTCAAAACCTAGTAATGGGAAAGACGATCCAAAAACTTGTTTCACCATGTCTGTTCTTAACAGAAATCTTGAGGCCAACCCTGGTCTTGCAAAAAAAATGTATGATATAGAATACCATACAAGAAGTTTTATAGCCGCTAAAGGTAAACCATCGAACCCAGGTGGTGGAGGTGGTGGTGGTGGTACCGAACCTCCTGTTGATAACTTAGGCGTTGTAAATATTCCTGTATATGTACATGTAGTTTATAGCAACTCAAATGAAAATATTAGTGATGCTCAGATTAACTCTCAAATATCTGTTTTAAACCAAGATTTCAGAAAAACTAATAACGATGCCAATGGTATCCCTGCAGAATTTTCAGGTATAGCGGCTGATTCAGAAATAAACTTTTCTTTAGCTGGTGTTTTCAGAAATTCTAATTCAAGAACTTCTTGGGGTACTACAAGTGCGGTAAAAACTACATATCCTCCAGTAACCCCTTCAACTCATTTAAATATTTGGGTATGTAATATTGGAGGTGGTATTTTAGGTTATGCACAATTTCCTGGTGGCTCATTAGCTACAGATGGTGTTGTTATATCTCCACAATACTTTGGCACTACTGGCTTTGTGGCTGCTCCTTTTGATAAAGGAAGAACTGCAACTCACGAAGTGGGTCACTATTTAAACTTACGCCATATTTGGGGTGATGGAAGATGTAGACAAGATGATTTTGTGTCTGACACACCTAGTTCAGATGCACCTAACTATGGTTGCCCTTCTTATCCAACGGTTAAATGTAAGTCTAATGATATGACAATGAATTATATGGATTACACAAATGATGCATGTATGTTTATGTTCTCAGAGGGTCAGAAAGCAAGAATGAGAGCAATTTTTACTTCAGGTGGTGCTAGAGCTGAATTAGCTGGAAATTAAAAGAATTTATTTAATAAAATTCGAAAGACGCCAACTTTGGCGTCTTTTTTGTATATTATTTTTTAAAAATCTAAAAATTCATTAATTTCATGAAATACATTTTAACAATAATTAGTATTATAATTTTACAATGCTGTTGGGGACCAAAAGAATTTCAACTTATGAAAAAAGAAGATAATAATACAGTTCCAAAAGTTCTTAAAGGAACTTATCAAATAACCCATTTAGAAACTGAAGATATTTCAACTCACAATGTAACTATAACTTTTAATAACAGTACAAAACAGGTATCAGGATTTTCTGGTTGCAATCGGTTTTTCGGGTCTTATAGTATAGAAGGCAATACATTAAAATTTGGAGATTTGGGTTCTACTAGAATGATGTGTGAAGAAAATGCTAATAGCGTAGAAAGTAAGTTTTTAAAGACACTTAATAAAGCTCATGTTATTTTGTTTAGAAAGGATGGAGGTTTTTCCCTTTTTAATAAAAAGGAATTATTACTAAATGCCACAAAACCAATTGTTTTTGATAATTCAGAGTTAGAATATACAGCATCATCGAGAGGATTTTTCAAACAAATCATTATTAATAAAAAAACCATTTCAACTTCAAACCAAATAGATAGTAAGTTAGCTATTAAAAATTGTACTGATGATTTTTGGCAAAAAATAACAGAAAACTTAAAGAATATTTCTATAGAAACCATACCTAATTTAGAAGCACCCAGTAAAGCCTTTTTATATGATGGTGCAGCTTTTGCAAAGTTAAAAATAACTCATAAAGGTAAATTATATGAGTCTGAGCCTTTCGATCATGGAAATCCGCCTAAAGCTATTAAAAACTTAGTTAAAGAAATCTTATCTATTTCAGAAAATATTGAATAGCAACTTTTGTTATTGTATTTTTGTATAAAAATTTGTGATTGTGACTATTGAAAACATACAAAATGAAATAATTGATGAATTCTCAATGTTTGAAGATTGGGAAGAGCGCTATCAATATATGATTGATTTAGGGAAAGATTTACCTTTAATTGACACGCAATATAAAACCGATAGCAACATTATTAAAGGCTGCCAAAGTAAAGTATGGGTTCATGCTGAAATGACTGATGGCAAATTAGCATTTACTGCAGACAGCGATGCTATCATCACTAAGGGTATTATAGCTATTTTAATACGAGTTTTTTCAAACCAAAACCCTAAAGATATTATTGAAGCAAATACTGATTTTATTGATAAAATTGGATTAAAAGAACATTTATCTCCAACTAGGGCTAATGGTTTAGTTAGTATGATAAAACAACTAAAAATGTATGCCGTTGCATATCAAACGCAATTAAATTAAGTTTATAAGTTAATACGTTTAATCAATAAGACAATTCAATAAATAAACGTTTAAACATTTAAAAAAATGAGTGAAACTTTAGATACCACAGAATTAGGCGAAAAAATAGTAAACGTTCTTAAAACCATTTACGATCCGGAAATTCCTGTAGATATTTACGAACTGGGTTTAATTTACGATGTGTTTGTAAATGAAGATTACGATGTAAAAATTTTAATGACACTTACAACACCAAATTGCCCAGTAGCAGAAACATTACCGTTAGAGGTTGAAGAAAAAGTAAAATCGCTTAATGCTGTAAAAAGTGCTGAAGTTGAAATTACTTTTGATCCGCCATGGACTCAAGAATTAATGAGTGAAGAAGCTAAGTTAGAGCTTGGTATGTTGTAAAATGCAAGATGATATTATAAATCGCGTAGCGAATAGCAAATTAATTACGTTTAACCTTGAAGATTATTACCCTTCAGGCAAACGTGTATTATTTGATATTAAAGACTGGTTATTTGAGGGTTTTGTATTACGCGAAAAAGATTTTAGAAACCAAGTTGAAAGCTTTGATTGGAGTCAATTTAAGGATGTTTATGTAGCATTAACCTGTAGTACAGATGCTATTATTCCAGGTTGGGCCTATATGCTTTTAAGTATTCAATTAGAATCTTTCTCAAAAAAAACAATTATTGGCAATCTAGAATCTCTAGAAACATCTATATATCAAGAAATTATAGCCAATTTAGATGTAACTGAATTTCAAGATAAACCTATTATTATAAAAGGTTGCTCAAAAAAACCTGTGCCAGAAAATGCTTATATTATGCTAGCAACAAAACTAAAACCAGTTGCCAAATCTATTATGTATGGCGAAGCTTGTTCTTCAGTACCTCTTTTCAAAAAGAAACAATTTATATAAATTTTAAGTGACTAAATTGCATAACAGGGTCTTAATCTTATATTTACAAAAAATTTAACAACTAATAAAAAATGAAAAAAATAGTATTATTATGTCTATTCTTTATCGGGATGGTTTCGATAAACGCACAAACGGAAGATGAATTAAAGGCTACACAAGCTGTTAAAAAAGATTCTATTAAAGCTATTCAAGGGCGAGTTGATGCCTTACAAGCTCAAATTGACGCCTTACCGGGTTGGAAAAAAGGTGCTTTTGGTACTATTGGCGGAAGTTTATCAAACTTTAGCAATTGGTATTCTCAAGGCTCTCCAAATAACGTTTCAGGGAATATTGGTTTTACAGCAAATGCTTTTGCTAATTTGAATAAAGAAAAATTCTTTTGGAGAAATGCTGGTAACGTAAACTTATCTTGGGTTAAGTTTGATGACAAAGACAATCCTACGGATAACTCTAAATTTAGAGAAGCTACTGATGTATTTAACATTTCTTCATTATATGGACAAAAATTAAGTGAAACATTTGCGATATCTGGTTTAGGAGAATATAGAACCACTATTTTAAACAATTTTAATAATCCTGGATATTTAGATTTAGGAGTTGGTGCTACTTGGACACCTATTAAAGATTTAGTTGTTGTAATACATCCATTAAACTACAACTTTGTTTTTAGTAGACAAGATGCTATATTCGCATCGTCTTTAGGTGCTAAAATACTTGTAGATTATACAAGACAAATTAATGCTGTAAGCTTTAAAACAAACTTATCAATGTTCCAGAGTTACGAAAGTAGCAACTTATCAAACTGGACGTGGAATAACTCATTTAGCTATACATTATGGAAAATGATTGGTGTTGGTTTTGATTTTGGTTTAAGGAATAATAGACAAGAAGCATTAGATTACTCCATTAATACTTTAGGAAATACTTCAGATACTTTTGATACTGTTAATAATGATTTACAAACCTATTACACTATTGGTTTGAGTTATAAATTTTAATCGAAATCTGATATTAATAAAAAAAGCGCACCATTTTTAAGTGCGCTTTTTTTATGTTCTATCGATTGAAATCAATAGCAGAACCCAAATGGAAACGCCTAAAATATTAATGTGTTTTTTCCTCTATATAATCTGGATATAAAAAATGATTATAAGGGAAACGGGTTACATGAATTTCACGAACCTCATCGTAGACACGTTTTTTAAAGTCTTCTAAATTTTGCTTATTTAGCGCAGAAATGAACAAGGCGTTGTTACCTACTTTACCCATCCAAGTACTCTTCCACTCTTCAAGCGTGTAATGCCTTTCTGTTTTTTCAGTTTCTAAATCATCTTCATCTAAAGGCTCAGGCTCGTAGGCATCAATTTTATTAAAGACCATAATTATGGGTTTATCACTACTTTTTATTTCGCCTAAAACTTTGTTCACAGACTCGATATGTTCTTCAAAATTTGGATGTGATATATCAACAATATGCAAAAGCAAATCAGCTTCTCTTACCTCGTCTAAAGTACTTTTAAAACTATCTACTAGCTGGGTTGGTAACTTCCGTATAAAACCAACGGTATCACTTAATAAAAATGGTAGGTTTTGAATTACTACTTTTCTTACCGTAGTATCTAATGTTGCAAAAAGTTTATTTTCAGCAAAAACATCACTTTTACTAATTACATTCATTAATGTGGATTTACCAACATTAGTATAACCAACTAAAGCCACACGAACCATGGCTCCACGGTTACCGCGTTGCACTGCCATTTGCTTGTCAATAGTTTTAATGCGTTCTTTTAAAAGGGCAATTTTATCTCTTACAATACGTCTATCGGTTTCAATCTCTGTTTCTCCAGGTCCGCGCATTCCAATGCCACCTTTTTGTCGTTCTAAGTGTGTCCACATCCCTCGTAATCTTGGTAGTAAATATTCGCATTGTGCTAATTCTACTTGAGTTCGTGCATAACTTGTTTGAGCGCGTTGTGCAAAAATATCAAGTATAAGGTTGGTTCTATCTAATACTTTACAATTAAGTATTTTACTAATATTACGTTCTTGAGCCGAAGATAATTCATCATCAAAAATAGCTGTTCCTATATCATTTTCTTCTATAAACTGGCGAACATCCTCTATTTTTCCCGTTCCAATAAAGGTTTTAGGATTAGGCATATCCATTTTTTGCACAAAACGCTTAACCGCATAACCTCCTGCTGTAAAGGTTAAAAACTCTAACTCATCTAAATATTCTTTAGATTTTTCTTCACCTTGTTCCTTTGTTATAACACCTATTAAAACCGCTTTCTCTAAAGCAATGTCTTTCTTTTCAATCATATAAATAAATATTATACAAAGTTACGTAATTGCGACCATTTTAATTTTTATATTTTTAGACATTATATTATGAATATGACTGATTTTTTAGACGATATTCCTGTGCGTAATGATATGCAAACTGTAGCATTTTATAATCTGGAAAATTTATTTGATTTAGTTGATGATAAACATACTAACGATAATGATTTCTTACCAACATCCGTTAAAAAATGGACTCCCAAACGATACGAGAATAAACTCAGAAAATTAGGTTTTGCCATTTCCAATATTGGTAAAAAAGAAACGGGAAAACATCCAGCCTTAGTTGGTTTAGCAGAGGTTGAAAACGCTAAAGTGATTGAGGATTTAATAAAATCAAAACATTTAGAATCTTGTCATTACAAGTACGTGCATTACAACTCTCCCGACGAACGTGGTATCGATGTTGCTTTAATTTATGATACCCATGCTTTTGAAGTTTTATATTCTGAAACTTTTACTGTTCCATTATTTGATTATAAAGACTTGCCAGATTATACAAGAGATGTTTTATTAGTTTCTGGTCTACTTGATGGAGAACATGTATATGTTATCGTAAATCATTGGTCGTCTAGACGTGAAGGAGAAAAAGAAACCGAACCTAAACGATTAGCTTCATCAAATAAAGTGATTGAGTTAATAACTTCTATTAAAAAAGAAAATGAGCATGCTAAAATTATTATAATTGGAGATTTTAATGATGACCCACATAATTTAAGCATCAAGCAACTTGCTGATTGCTGTAACTTATTTAATCCGATGGAAGCTTTACGATCTTTTAATAGAGGATCAACATACCACAATCGCCAATGGAATTTATTTGATCAGATTTTAATTTCAGAAAACTTTTTTAAGCCTTCAAAAGATTTATTTGAATACTTTACTGCGAATATTTTTGATGAAGATTTTTTAAAACTCTTTAACGGAAAATTTAAAGGGTCGCCATTTAGAACCTATATAGGCAAAAAGTATCAGGGTGGATATAGCGACCATTTTCCTGTATATGCCATTTTTAAGAAGTAATTAACTAGCTTGAACAATTACAAGAGTTAAACCCAAAATAGCAATTAGTAAAAGCCATAATAAGTAAATATTATAAGTGCTGTTAGATTTTGTTTTATTCATTTTAGCTTGTATAATCATACGTCTTTTACCTGTATAATACATCCAGTTTTTGAAGTAACAAAAAATAGCCACTAAAGCAAATAACACCCATCCTTTTGAAGACGAGATGGTATCCATATTCATTTGCTCAAAAAATTCTGAAAAGAAAACACCAAGAAGCAATATCATGGAAACCTGTAAAATAGTAATATAAATTAATGCAACTCCATTCGCTTTTTGTTTCCATCTAGGTTTATAGTAGACAAAAATATTATGGAATAGTGTTTCGGATAGTGTCATTTTGAGTGTTTTTTACTGAATAATAAAATGAAGCAATTTTCTATGGTAGATAATCAACACTAATCTCATCTAATTCATAAATACCATCAAAAGTATCTATGCCACCACCTGTATATTTAAAAGCAATATACATGGTCCCAGATGAACAATATAAATTGACATTACCAGAATTAAACCACTGCACAAATGAATCGGTATCTTTTACAACATATGCAGCAGATAATACTCCCCAATTTGCCGATGTTATATTAGCTTCAATGCCGTCCCAATCTAAACTATACAAAACTTCCAGAAAACTACTATCAGCTAAACTATTAGAGGTTTTGAATTGTAGTGTTAGGTTATTGTAAGCGTCTAAATCTATGGGAGGGGTTATTAACCAAGCGATATTACTTAAATCTCCAGAACTTGCAGGTTGAACTCTTGCAGAACGCCCTAAAGATGCATTTGAAGACGTAGAGGAATATCCTTCCCATCCCTCACTGCCAACTTCAATGTAGTTTGTCCAACCACTAATTTCAATCAATCTATTATTAGATTGCGTCTCAAAATCTTCATAAAATAAATTTTGAGTCCCAATAGTTTCTGCTAAACCACAATCTAATTCTAATGGGTCGCAACGCTCTGTATTGGTGAAATCAACATCAACTGCGCTGTTAGGAATTAACACATTAAAATCATCACCAAAATCTCTACTAAAAACTCCAGTAATAGAACCTTTACCTTGGGGAATAATAAGAGTTCTAAAATTGGAAAATGTACTAGTCTGCATGATAATTGACACTCCAGAATCACAATTTTCTAAGGTACGCAATCCATCAAATTGATCAATAGACTCACTTGCATATGTTGCGCCTAACTCAAACCTATTTAATTGCATGTTATCAAGTTTTATAAGGGTATTTCTATCAGCTTCTGTTAAGTTAATCAGAGTAGTACTTTTTGGAATAATACTTACTACCTCTTGCGTTCTAATAATAATATTACGGTATTCAAATTCTTGTATTTGTTCAAGACGTTGCCCTTCGCCTTTCGCAATAGTTAAAATGCCATTAGACTTCCCTATCGTTAATCCGCTTAACTTTATATATACTTTTCTTCCAAACTCAAAAGTTTCTGATAAACTAGAAACATTAATATCAATCCTAAAACCTAATCTAGGGTCATTATCAGGGTTACTAGCATCTGTTTTATTTTGAATAATAAGCTCTTCAAAGAAGTTGCCAGCGGCATCACTAGAAACAACATATCCTTCAAGATAAATCTCTTCATCGACATCAATTGTAGTAATTAAATTTCCATTATTAATAGCTTGATCAAAACGCTGTTTTATAGCTCTGAATGTGGTAATTTTATTAGCAGGAACCATTACGTTTTCAGCTTCTCCCGGAATTGGAATACCATAATCATAATCATTAACACAAGATGCTATCATCAAAATACCCAAAAGAATTAAAAGTTTTTTTATATTTTTCATGGCATAATACTTTTAAAATTTAACATAAAGGTTTACGAAATAAGTTGCGCCTCTTCCATACCAATATTTAGATCCAAAAACAGGTGCATCTAAAGCTTTATCATCTCTTAATTGTTCATAATTAGCATTTCTACCTTGTTCAAAACCTCCCGTTTTATAGGCTTCATCTAAAAAGTTATTTATACTTGCAAAAAAACCAACATAGTATTGATTGATTTTCCATGATTTACCACCAACCAGATTGACAGACATATAATCATCAAATCGTTCTTGTTTTAAAAGTTCTCTCGCCAAAGTTTCATCGTAATCACTAAAAGTAAAACCATCAATATCTTTAAAAAAATTATCTGTTCTAGTTAACGGACTAATATCAATATAAGTGTTTCTAAAAAAATTAGCTGTAGCTCCAAACCACCAAAAATCAGGGTCTCGGTAATCAAATCCAAATGAAAAAGCTTGATGAGGACCTGCTGCCACTTTATAATTTTTCAATTTCGAAGTCCCCAAATAAACATTCTCAAACCTATCTGAAGACAAATATAAATCTGGATTATTGGCATAAGTAAATTGGCCAATTGAAGTTACACCTCTTAATTTTATAGTTGATGTTACTTGTGCCTCTAAACCTAATTCTACACCTAAATGTAATTTATCTATTCCTGTTAATATTTCCTGAATAAATTCGGTATCATCATTTCCTGATTGCTGTGAACTAGAACCTGCAATTACGTTTCCAATACCATCTGCAAAGAAAAATGAAATTTCGTTGGCATCATTTAAATGAGTATAATAGCCCGTGATTTTGGCATTTAAAACCGAGCTTCTATAAATATAACTGGCATCAAATGCCATTATTTTTTCCTCTTTAATACGAGGTACAATATTGTAGTTAAATCTTGAATTTGAATAGCTGTTCCTTATAGATGGTGCTTTAGTTATATAACCTACATTAACGTCAAACAATTGAGATCCAGTAAATTTATAGGTTAAACCACCTTTAAAACCCAATCCTAAAAAGGATAGCTGGTCTCCCTTTCCGATGGAATTATTTTCAAAATTTTCATTTTGAAACAACCCCTCTCTTAGGTATTGCGTATTTATTAAACTTGTAGATACATAAAAATCAAACTTTTTATATTTGAATAAAGCTTGAGCATAACCAGACATAACATTTGCCAAAAAATTATAATTATAACTATAAGCATCACCTACTTGCAAAACTCTATTAGGGTTTCTTAAATCGAATTGAATACCATCAAAAGCATCTACATTTAAAAACCCTGTGCCCCCTAATAAATCTAAAACTTGTGCATAGTTTTTAGATTTTAAATTTTTATACCCTAAAGAAGCATTAAATAATATATTATCATTTATTTCACTTGTTAAAATAGTATTTACTGTAAATTGAGAATCATCTACCACATCCTCATAAAGCATATAAGTTGCGTTTTTCCCTTGTGAAGCATTTGATAAATTGGCTTCATACAAACTATTCCAATTTAATTGCCCATTGCTTAAAAATGCCTGTTGTGCTCCATAGACAAACTCTAAATCGTCTGGAAAATTACGCTCATAATAACTAGGTAGTTTTTGATAATAAGTAGGGCTTGGATTTCGTCCCCCACCTTCAAAAGTTACTTGTCCATCTGTTGTAACTATTCTATTAGTTCCTGTAAATGCAATTCTACTATTTCCAGTTTCACCAAATTGATATCCTAAATTGGTGTTTAGTCTTGTTTTACTATTAATATTCCAAAAATGGTTTAATATAAAAATAGGTTCTTCTACTTCTTTGATGCGAGAGTTACGTTTTTCTCCGTTTTGAAAACCCCAATACTCATTATAATTAAAACCTTTTAAATCATAAACCTCTTGAGTGTTTGGTGATGATCTCCCTCGCCTATTGGGAGCATAAATACCTGTGAAATTAAAACTATGTTTATTAATCTTCTTTTCAACTGAAACAAAAAGCGAATTCGATTCGTATAAAGTAGCATCTTGATATCCTTCATTTCCCCAGCGCCTTCCCAATGATAATGTATAAGCCCAATTATTTTTTAATAAACCCGAAGCATAAGAAAACATAAGACGATTTGTATAACTTCTGTTTGATGAGGAATATGTTAATCGCCCTCCTTCGGATACTTCTGAAGCCCTAGTATTTATATTTGTAGTTCCTAAAACGCCTCCAAAACTATAATTAGACGGTGTTAAACCAACCGATAATTCTTGACTGCGCATAACATCATTCAATCCGCCCCAATTACTCCACTGTGGTCTCCCATTATAGAGTTTATTCATTTCTATTCCATTAATTAAAATAGATCCATTATCTGAATCTAAACCTCTCAATCTATAAAAAGAGGCACTAAATTCAAAGGCAGCAGTACGTTGAAACAAATCTAGAGATGATGACAGCAATCCTGAAATATTATCAGAACCTAAAAAATCATTATCCAATTCGTCATCAGAAAGTGTAATGGTAAATAAATCTTGACTTTCTGCAAGGTCTCTTTCTAAAGTCATGTCAAAAATTTTAACTGTAGCATTATTGTTTACAATAATAGGATAACGTTTTGTATTAAATCCTACTTTCGAAATCTTTAAAATCTGTTCTCCTAAAGGCACATTTAAAGAAAAAATAAATTCACCTAAGGCATTAGTTGTAGTTGTTTGATTAGTTTCTTCAATAGTAATTAAAACTCCAGATATTAACTCATAAGACACACCATCTCTCACACTACCTTTAATAATTGTTTCTTGTGAAAGGGATTTGAAAATTGATAAAATTGAAACTAAAAGTACTACGGATAATTTCTTCATTTCTTAATCTAGAATTTCAATCAAAATTTTAAATTTAATTCATTTATATTAAATATTTACTTTTGGCGTAAGTTTTGTATTGAAAATTGTAACCTTAGATAGTTATTAATGAGACAGATTAGCTTTTTTATTTTATTATTCTTTTGTTTATTTCTTAACGGTCAGAATAAAAAAACATATAAAATTCATACCGTTGCATTTTATAATCTTGAAAACTTATTTGATACAATTAATGATCCAAATAAGTTTGATGAAGCTAGTCCAATTATGGAAATTAACACCAACAGAACTTTTATCTATAAAAAAAAGATTAAAAATATGGCGCGGGTTATTTCTGAAATTGGGTTAGACGTAACTAACAATTCTCCTGTAATCTTAGGTGTTTCAGAAGTAGAAAATAGAGCCGTACTTGAAGATTTAATAAACGATTCCATATTGATTAAAAAAGACTATGGCATAATTCATTACTCATCACCAGATATTCGTGGGATTGATGTGGGGTTACTTTATCAAAAACAATTATTCTCACCAATTTCGACAAGTAGTCATGAGTTAAAAATTTATGATGATAATACTCAAAAAAGAGTTTATACACGAGATCAATTATTAGTTAGCGGGAATCTAGACGGAGAACTTATTCATATTATTGTTAATCATTGGCCATCCAGAAGTGGTGGACAAGCAAAAAGTAATCCTAAACGTGTCGCTGCAGCAAAACTAACTAAACACCTTGTTGATTCCTTACAAGTTATAGATCCTTACGCAAAGGTTTTTATAACAGGTGATTTAAATGACGACCCTACTAATAAAAGTATTAAAGAAATATTAAAAACCAAAAAAGACAAAAGCAAGATGGGATTAAAAGGTATTTACAATCCTTATGAAAGTTTTTTTAAAAACGGAATTGGTACTACAGCTTACAGAGACAACTGGAGCCTATTCGATCAAATCTTACTTACCAAACCTTTACTGGAAAGAGATTATTCATCATTTAGATTTTATAAAGCAGGGATTTTTAATAAACAATATTTAACTACTAAAACAGGTACTTATAAAGGTTATCCTTACAGAAGCTGGTCTAATGGTGGTTTCAGCGATGGTTTTAGCGATCACTTTCCTGTATATGTTTATGTGATTAAGGAAGTTAACTAACCTAACCAAGTGCTCCAAGGAATTCTAGATAAAAACAAGACTAAGGCTATTGAATAAAAAATAGCAATTGTTTTTAATTTAGGTTTCGATATGCGTTTCTTTTTATGTTTTGAATAGCCAATTGTTATTAAAGCCACTGCTACAATATTTATTAAAGGGTGCTCTACTAAATACAATCTATTTACAGAATCTTTCATAATATCTCCCATTCCTAATTCGCTAAAGATTTGTAATCTAGGAGATACAAAATACAAAGCCAACCCTATAAGTAATTGAATATGTGAAACTATCAAGGTAAATAATGATTTTCTAAAATCGGAAGCTTCATATTCATTATCTCCTAAAGTTTTAACAATAGCATTTACTGTAGCAATAATTAAAACTAAAAGGACTAAATATGCCCAATATGAATGTAGGGTTTTTACAGTTTCGTACATGATGATTTGTATTAATTTTTATTTAGCAAATGTAATAATTAAAAGCATAAAAAAACCGCTTCAAATTGAAGCGGTTTTAAGTTTTTAATATTTTACTAAAATTAGTTAAAAGTATATCTTAAACCAACTTGAGCTTGCCATCTTGAACTTTGAATTCCACTATCATCAAATACAGTAGGACCTTCTTCAAGTACATTTTCTATAAGTCTAAATTCTGGTGTGTTACCAACACTAGCGCTTGTAGTTTCTAATATTGAGGTATTGCTAAAAGCAAATGCTTGTCTTCCCCAATCTTTATTGATTAAGTTAGTGAAGTTAAAAATATCAATAGATAATTGTAACGTATTTTTCTTTTTCATTGCTGGAAAAGAAATGTCTTGTAACAATTTAAAATCTAAAATATGACTCCATGGACCTCTTGAACCATTTCTTTCAGCATATTGACCTCTTCTTGAGCTTAAATGCTTATCGTTACTAATATAGTTATCTAATATTGCCCACTCATCAGCCGTACCAGCAGCAGAACCAGATCTATCTTCTAATACAATTTCACCAGCTGTTGCAGGAACGTACATTAAAGCATTATCTCTACTATCATCATTTAATATAAAACGACCAGCTCTATATACATAAGAGAAAGGTTGTCCTTGAGAACCATTATAGAATAATCCAATAGTTGTTTTGATATTGTCATTCCAATCAATCTCGTAAGACATGTTACTTGAAATTCTATGTCCTTGAGAGAAATCTGATCTAGTAACAGGTAAAACTGAATTCTTACCGTTTACAGTTTGTTGGTTTCTCCATTGAGAACTGTTTTGAGATGAAGTACCATCAAATATAGCATTTGCTTCACCATAAGAATAAGATACTTGACCAGCAAAACCATTTTCAAAAGGTTTTCTTAATGTAAAGGCAGCATTCCAAGAATTTCCTCCTCCAGTATTAGTAGCTAAATAAATACCATTATATGTACGATCGATAAGGTCAGATCTGTTGTATACAGGTCTGTTATCAGCTCCTGCTAAAGTACCAACAGGGCCTTTTAAATTTAAGTTTTGGTAGTAAACATCTGTAATGTTATCATTCCAAATTACATCAGCACTAGCTATTAATCCCCAAACAGGTAACTTTTGATCTAAAGCAAGGTTTACTTTAAAACGTTGTGGTAATTTAAAGTTTGGAGCAAATAAATCTACATTTCCAGAAGTTGCACCTGATCCAGGAGCTATGTGCACTGGTTGATTATTAATGTCTGAATTAAAGAAAATAGGGTCAGTAAAGTTTCGTTCATCACTTGAACCACTTGTTACACCATTACTATTGTAAGTTGCTCCTGGCCAAACTAAAGGTAGTCTAGAAGTGAAAATACCTAAACCACCACGTATTTGTGTTGTTTTGTCACCATTAACATCCCAATTGAATCCAATTCTAGGTGACACATGCATTATAGTGTTTACACCACGACCTACTTGTGCGCCTTCTAAATCTTTTCCAAAAGCTTCTAATAAAGGAATTGTTCTGTTATTGAAATCCTCATTTACAGGACCATCAGACCAGAAAGGCATATCAAAACGAATACCAGCAGTTAGCTTAAAATCATCAGACATTTGTACTTCGTCTTGAACATAAAAACCTAATTGAAATACTTCAAATTCTGAAGCTCCTGATGATTCATCCCCTACAGCAGTTCCACCTGCAAGAGAATAACCTTTGTCGTAATCAGAAGTAGCTAAACCGGCTAAAAATTGCTCTAAACCAGAAAGACCTAAACTTGAACTATTTCTAAAACGGTAACTACCATAGTTATTTGGTATAAATAAGTTTTTCAACTTAGAATACTCATTGTGTGTACCTAAAGTAATTGTATGTCTACCCTTAAAAATTTCAAAGTTATTTGTAAATGTAAAAATATCTTGATCCAATAAGTTAGCTGTTGAGAATGGCTCAGAACCAAAATTGATACTACCAGCACCATCATCTAATCTAACAGTTGGGAAAGGAGATCCATCAGGATCTCTATCATCTCTTACTGATTTGTATGCAATTGTCATACTGTTAGCATACTTATTACCATAAGAAGAATTCCATTGTAAGGTTGTAGCATTTGTTTTATTTACAAAAAGCTCTGATCCGTTAATAAAATTTATTGCTGCATTAGAAGAACTTCTAGCTTCCAAATTATCAACATCTTGTAACCTATGTGACAAAGTAATACTGTGATTTTCGTTTATATTCCAATCTAATTTAGCAGTAACCATGTTATTTACTAAAGTAGAGGCATTATTATTATAAACTCCAGGATCATAACCATAATTAGAAATTAAAAATTGTCTTAAAGATTCTATATCAGATGCAGATGAATCACCAATATAATTACTAATATTAAATGGCTGTGGCGTTTCATTATCTTGTTTTTCATAATTAACAAACAAGAATAATTTATCCTTTACAATTGGAGCACCTACTCTTATTCCGTAAGTTAAAGCCGTAAAATCAGCTAATTTCTCTCTAGTGTCTCCATCATTAGTTAAAGCCGTTGGTGTTTTCCCAACAAGATCTTGATTTCTAAAAAATGTGTAAATAGAACCTTCTACGTTGTTAGAACCAGAACGTGTAATAGCATTAATTGCACCACCTGTAAAACCAGAAATTTTAACATCAAAAGGTGCTAATTGAATTTGGATTTGCTCTAATGCATCAATAGAAAATGGATTTGCTCCAGTTTGTCCACCGTCTGTTCCTGAACCTGCAAGACCAAAAACATCATTACTAACAGCTCCATCAACAGTAAAGTTGTTAAATCTGTTATTTTGACCTCCTAGAGAAACAGAAAAACCATCATTACCTTCACTTAATTGTGCTTGAGGTGTTGCTCTTAAAAAGTCTGCTACAGATCTAGAAGCAGATGGAATAGTGGCTAAATCTCTCTTACTTACTGTAGTTTCAGCACCCGTTCTGTTAGAATCAAATACATTGTTACGTGTAGTAGTAATAACAACTTCTTCTAAGGCATTAGCCTCTTCAGCTAATTGTTTGTTAATAGATGTCGTTTGACCAAGTGTTAATTGAAGTCCTTGCTCAGAAAACTCTGAATAACCTACATAAGTAATTACTACAGAATAAGGACCTCCTGGTCTCATGTTTGATATTCTGTAGAATCCGTCAAAATCTGTTGCAGCTCCATAAACAGTACCTGTTGGTAAATGTTTTGCAACTACATTTGCTCCAGGAAGTGGCTCCCCGTTAATGTCAGTAATACGCCCATTAAGAGCAGAAGTTGTTGTTTGAGCAAATGACAAAGTCACTGCCAACATACTTACAACCAGCATTAAAATTTGAGTAATTTTTCTCATAATTTTTTAAATGATAATTTATTTAATTTTTTGAAATTAGTCGCTGCAAAATTACACATAATAATCTATTAAATATTATGCAAATGTTAATTAATTTAACACTAGTGAATAAAAAAAACGATTTAACATTTAAAATATCAAATCGTTTTAGGTTTATAGTTGATTATTTAGCAACCATTTATGAGTTTTCCTTGTAATAATTTAATAAATTATGAGTAGAAGAATCATGTTCATTATCAGAGCTACTGTTAATTTCTTGTAAAATTTTACTCGCTAGTTGTTTTCCTAATTCAACACCAAACTGGTCATAACTAAAAATATTCCAAATAATACCTTGAACAAATATTTTATGCTCATACAGTGCAATTAACTTACCTAAACTTTCAGGTAAAAGCTTATTGATGAATAAAGTATTGGTTGGTTTATTACCTTCAAAAATTTTAAATGGTAATAAAGTATTACTTGTGCCTTCTGCTTTAACATCAGCTTTTGTTTTCCCATTTAATAAAGCTTCCGTTTGCGCTAAGAAATTAGAAATCAATTTATCTTGATGGTCTTGATTTCCGTGTAACGATTTTTTGAAACCAATAAAATCAGCAGGTATTAACTTAGTACCTTGATGAATCAATTGAAAAAAAGCATGTTGAGAATTTGTTCCTGGTTCTCCCCAGATAATGGTTCCTGTTTGATAATCTATCGGATTTCCATTTCTATCTACACTTTTTCCATTACTTTCCATTATACCTTGCTGTAAATAAGTAGCAAATTGATTTAGGTATTGTGAATAAGGAATAACGGCTTCGCTTTCAGCTTTAAAAAAATTATTATACCAAACACTTATTAGAGCTAATACAACAGGAATATTAGTTGAAAAATCTTCATTTTTAAAATGCTCATCCATTTTGTGAGCCCCTTTTAAAAGATTATCAAAATTAATGTAACCTACGGCTAAACTAATTGTTAAACCTACGGCGCTCCAAAGAGAAAAACGCCCTCCAACCCAATCCCACATTGGGAAAATATTATTTTCGTCAATACCAAAAGCCTTTACATTTTTAATATTTGTAGAAACCGCTACAAAATGCTTAGCAATAGCATCTTCTGAAGTAAATTTCAAGAACCACGATTTAAGTGTATTAGCATTTGATAAAGTTTCCTGAGTTGTAAATGTTTTGGAAACAATAACAAACAAGGTTGTTTCTGGATTAAGTTTTTTAATTACTTCATTTACATGGTCGCCATCAACATTACTCACAAAATGAGTAGTTAATTGATTTTTGTAGTATTGAAGAGAATCAACAACCATGGCAGGACCAAGATCTGAACCACCAATACCAATGTTTACAACATCTGTAAAAGTTTTTCCAGTGTAACCTTTTAAATGTCCATTTACAACATCATTGGTAAAGGCTTCTATTTTTGCTTTTACTTCATAAATTTCTGGCATGACATTTACACCTTCAACTTTAAAGACCGTAGTTTTTGGAGCTCTTAAAGCGGTGTGTAAAACAGCTCTTTCTTCTGTTTCATTAATTATTTCGCCGGAAAACTGACTTTCAATGGCGTCTTTTAACTTCACCTCATCTGTTAGTTCTAACAAATATTTAAATGTTTCTTCTGTAATTCTGTTTTTTGAAAAATCTACATAAAAATCGTCCCATCTTATAGTGAATTTATTTGCTCTGTTGCCATCTTTTGCAAATAAATCTTTCATGTGAACATTCTTTATTTCTTCAAAATGTTCGCTTAATTTTTTCCAAGAACTAGTTGTTGTTGGATTTACATTTGGTAATGACATAGTTATGAGTTTGCTTGGTTTATTGTGGTTTTTTTAGGGTCCTCTTTTTTATCAATTTGGGGTTTAAAATTAATATTATCCAATTGATATTTTACAGGCTTTATAAATTCTAAATATTCTGTTTTTAGGGAATCTGAAATTGGTTTCGCTTCTGGTAATTTTTGCTTAAAGGGATCTACTTGTTTTCCATTAACCCAAAAACGATAACACACATGGGGTCCACCAGTATTACCAGTCATTCCAACCCAACCAATAATATCACCTTGTTTTACGTATTGGCCAACTTTAACATTACGCTTTTTCATGTGAAGGTATTGCGTTTCATAAGTAGCGTTATGTCTGATTTTAACATAATTACCGTTCCCTCCAGTATAACTAGATTTTGTCACCGTACCGTTAGCTGTTGCCTTAATAGGTGTGCCAATATCAGCAGCAAAATCAGTGCCTTTATGCGGGCGCACTTGATACCCATAAACAGCAATCCGTCTTTTTAGATTGTATCTAGAAGAAATTCTAGAAAAAGTTACAGGTGCTTTTAAAAAGGCGCGACGTAAATTTTTAGCTTCTTCGTTAAAATAATCTACATTCCCTTTTAATGAATCTGATCTAAATCTAAAAGCATAAAAAGGCTCATTATTGTGCTCAAAATAAGCAGCTTTTACATTATGAACTCCAGCATAAATACTATCGTCTATATACTTATCATTATAAATAACCTTGAAACGATCTCCTTTTTGGAGACGGCGGAAATCAATAGTCCAAGCAAAAATATCATCTGCCAATTTATTTGTTAAAACGGCACTAACACCCTGCTGATCTAAGGTTTCAGAAATACTACTATTAATAACCCCTGTTATTGTTTTTTCAACATATTTAATAGGTTTTCTACTAGTATATGCGTGAATAGAATCTTGAAAATTTATCACAACATATTCTTCTAAATTAGGCTGATAAATAAAACATTTCGCCGTTTCTAGTGAGTCTTTTGCGCATAAAAGTGTATAAGGTTTACCAACTTGTAAACCTCTAGCAATATTAAAAGTGTCTTTAGCTTTTTGCGCTATATGAAATATTTTTGGATAACCTACATTGTTTCGTTCTAGAATAAAACCAAATGTATCTCCATTTTTAATGGTATCTCTTTTAACAATAAAATCATTGAGCTTAAATCCAAATTCTGAAATCTCTTTTGGCTCTTCTACTAAAGCTAATTCTTGTTCTATTAAAGGTTTTTCTTCTTTTTTACAACTTAAAAACCCTAAAACTAATGCTAGTATTATTAGATATTTATTCCCCAAGTTTCCTTTTCTTTTTCTGTCCATAAATCTGGAAAAAATATTCTTTTTTGATATTTAGGATGCATGTATTTTACCCACTCACTTCCTCCGGTTGCTTCTGCAGCTTTACCATTGATATTTAGATAATGATTTGCAGTATTATAATGTGCCATAACCCATTTAATATTAACAGTATAATCATAATGACGCATGGCGTTTATTAAATTTTTATCTGTTTTAGCTTCTTCTGGTAAAGCCTTAAATTTAGACCACAAATTATTACCATAATAAAACTTTGTAAATCTAATAAATTCGTCTTTATATCGATCCTCAAAAGCTTTTAATGTATAAGTTTTTTTACCAGTTTTATAATCTTTCCCTGCAGCTTGCCAATAAAGATGCTCAAAAGCATGCTCGTAAGAGGAGGTTCTATCAATTGTATCTCTAAATCTTTTGTCAATTAAATTAATAAGCTCCGTTGAAGCAAACTCTATTTTTCTGTATTGAGCACTTTGAAAACCACTTGCTGGTGTTAAAGTGTTTCTAAATTTATTGTACTGCTCTAAATCCATACCGTCTTTCATGATACTGAAAGATGATGTAAGTACATCAAAATACCTACTTATACGCATTATTTTATCAGTAAAAATTTCAGTAGAAATAGCGTCATTTTTAGCTAGTTGTTCTATTTCACTAAGAATCATTTTAAACAATAACTCAGAAATTTGATGATACATAATAAACACCTTTTCGTCAGGAAAAACGGTGCGTTGTATTTGTAAATTTAATAAAGCATCGGTTTGAATATAATCCCAATAATTTATTGGTTTACTGTATAATAAACCTTCTAAATGAACATCAACATCTTGGTCGATGGCTTCATATTTCTCCTTAAGCTGGTTAGTTATTTTGGAGTTCAAAATTTTTTAATTTTTTACAACTATTTTAAAAGGATATTTTAATCCTTTGAAAGCCTCTAGATCTGCTCTTAACGATCCCACAGCCAAATCTGCTTTTATGCGTAAAGGTACTTTATTTTTGTCTTTTGAAACCCATAGTGTTAAACTTTCTTCTTCTTTAAAAACACGTCCTGCCATTACATAGGGCCTAAATTTTAGAGATTCAATTTCGCCAAATTGAGTGTCTATAATCTCTTCTCCCAAATACATAAGCTTAAAACCATAATTTTCTTCATCAAAAAACATATTTGTACGAATCTCATCACCTATTTTCAAATTTTTAACATCGATATTATTTCGAAGATAATAATATGTTGAAACCATGTCTTGTATATTTGGTTTGATTTCAAAAACTTTTTGGACATTTTGCTTTTTATCATTTACAAAAGCTTTATTATTTTCATGATCAAAATTAATTTCTATATCTTTTGTATGCCCCCCTTCATCTATATTCCTGATAAATTTATATGGTTTTATTGTTTTCCTATCAAAATAAGATTCGTATCTATCCTTAACCTTAAAAAACCATTTTATCATGCCTGTTGTCCAGCCTTTCCCAACAACATGATAAACCTCTTTATCTTCTAATTTGGTATCTTTAACTGTAAGTGTTGCATTACCTGCTTTTAGCCAATTACTATAACTCATTTTAAATTTAAACCATTCACCATCACCAAATGAAGATTCTTTCTGAGCATAAGCTATTTGGAGTGAAGCTATTACCAATATTATTAGTAGTATTTTTTTCATTTCTATTTGGGTGATTTTATTGTAACTCGATTTACAATACTTTATTGTTAAAGATTATAAATTACAATTACTATTCCAAAAATATAAAAATTCTTCAGACCACCTTTTATTATAAGAAACTTAACATAAAATTAAAGCTCCATCAAAATAAATTTGACAGAGCTTTTTTTTGAAAAAAAATTTTTTAAAGTGTCCCTCTATTTGCTTGTTCACGTTCAATAGATTCAAACAAGGCTTTAAAATTTCCTGCACCAAAGCCTCTAGCTCCCATTCTTTGTATAATTTCAAAAAACAAAGTTGGTCTATCTTGTAGTGGTTTTGTAAAAATTTGTAATAAATAACCTTCCTCATCAGCATCAATCATAATACCTAAATTTTTTAAAGTTTCAATATCTTCTCTTAGTTCATGACTATATTCCTCTAATCTTCCAGGAACAGCTTTATAATAAGCTTCTGGTGGTGTTGATAAAAATTCTACACCACGCACTTTTAATTGGCTTACTGCTTTAATAATATCATCGGTAGCTACAGCTATATGTTGAATACCTGCTCCTTCATAAAAATCGAGATACTCTTCAATTTGTGAACGTTTTTTACCTTTAGCTGGTTCGTTTATTGGGAATTTTATACGTCCGTTACCATTACTCATTACTTTACTCATAAGTGCAGAGTACTCTGTATGGATTTGTTTATCATCAAAGGATAAGAAATTTTCAAAACCCATTACGTCTTCATACCATTTTACCCACGTATTCATTTGACCCCAACCTACATTTCCAACCATGTGATCTATATATTTTAAGCCTATTGGGGCTGGATTATAATCACTTTTCCACTCGCGGAAACCTGGTAAAAAAGTGCCATTGTAATTTTTGCGTTCTACAAACATGTGCACTGTTTCTCCGTAAGTATAAATTCCTGCTCTAACAACTTCTCCATGTTCATCTTTTTCTACAGCGGGCTCCATATAAGATTTGGCTCCTCTACTTGTAGTTTCTTCATATGCTTTTTTTGCATCTTCAACCCAAAGCGCTACCACTTTGACACCATCACCATGTTTTACAATATGATTGTTAATTGGTGATTTACTATTGAGAGGAGTTGTTAAAACTAGTTTAATCTTATCTTGTTTTAACACATAACTAACTTGATCTTTTGAGCCAGTTTCTAAACCTTTGTAAGCGTATGATTGAAAACCGAATGCTGTTTTATAAAAATGTGCTGATTGTTTGGCATTACCCACATAGAATTCTAAATAATCTGTTCCTAAAAGTG
Source organism: Flaviramulus sp. (assembly GCA_030731745.1). Classification (GTDB taxonomy): domain Bacteria; phylum Bacteroidota; class Bacteroidia; order Flavobacteriales; family Flavobacteriaceae; genus JANQTJ01. Next base: position 61,523 of record JANQTJ010000014.1, read on the forward strand.
GTAAGAAATCTTGTGCGCCTTCAAATATTTTTTCTAAACCGTAGTTTACTGATTTTATGTCTTTACTCATTTTTTGAATATTTATTTATGAGTTAAATTGTTTATTCTTAATGCCAAAATTTAACTCTAAACCCTAGCCATGATTAACTCAGTTATTGTACTTTCTTTTGGTTTTGTTGAATGCTTCGCATTTGAAGCGGCATCTTTTTTTTCAAAAATATAGCGTAATGCAGGAAATAGCAAAAAATTAAATTACTCTAACCATGATTTATGATAGCTTTCATCGGCTATTTTCATGGCTTCTTCTGTTACCATTAAAGGCTTAAAAGTATCTACCATAACAGCGAGTTCTTCGGTTTTTGTTTTTCCAATACTTCGCTCTGTAGCCCCTGGGTGTGGACCATGCGGAATACCTGCTGGATGTAATGATATGTGACCTGCTTCTACATCGTTTCTACTCATAAAATCGCCATCTACGTAATACAAAACCTCATCAGAATCTATATTACTGTGATTGTATGGCGCTGGAATAGACTGTGGGTGATAATCGTAAATACGTGGAACAAAACTGCACACAACAAAGGCATCAGTTTCAAAAGTTTGATGTACTGGTGGCGGTTGATGGATGCGCCCAGTAATAGGCTCGAAATCGTGAATGGAGAAAGCATATGGATAATTATAACCATCGTATCCAACCACATCAAAAGGATGAGAGGCATAAACCATCTCAATAATATCATCTTGCTTTTTAACTTTTATTAAAAAATCACCACTTTCGTTATTGGTCTCAAGCTCGAAAGGTCTGCGGATATCTCGTTCGCAAAATGGCGAATGTTCTAATAATTGTCCAAACCAATTACGGTAGTTTTTAGGCGTATAAATAGGCCTGCGAGACTCCACAATAAACAGCCTATTGTTTTCTGTATCAAAATCAATTTTATAAATAATGCCTCTTGGCACTAATAAATAATCCCCGTATTTGAAATCTAGATTTCCTAAATGAGTTCTTAATTTACCTGAACCTTTATGGATAAATATAAGCTCATCTGCATCTGTGTTTTTATAAAAATAATCTTGAGTTGATTGCTTTGGCGCTGCAAGAATAATAGCGCAATCTTTATTTATCAAAATCGTTTTTCTGCTTTCTAAATAATCTATTTCTGGTTTTACTTGAAAACCTTTTAATCGATAAGATTTTATATTATTTACTAAAGCTATTTTTGGGGCTACACTGTATTGTTTTTTTATTTCTTTTACTTGTGTTGGGCGTTGCTCGTGGTAACTATTTGTGGACATGCCATCAAACCCAATGGTTCCGAACAATTGCTCGTAATACAAACTGCCATCTGCTTTTCTAAATTGTGTGTGACGTTTGTGTGGAATTTCTCCTAATTTATGATAAAAAGGCATTTTCTTTAAAATTAAAATGTGTTGTTAAAATATACTAAAGATAGTGAAATTAAATAGATTTCTGCCTTAGCAGAAATGACAATAATGCCTAATTATTCAGGATTTCTCTTGATAAGAAAATGAAGATGCTGAAGTAAATCTGTCCAAAAAAGTTTCATAATGATACAAATATCGTAATTTTTTTAGAATTTTTGATTTTCCAGTAAAGCGTAAAATGAACAGTATTAGAAATTTATTTAGATTCTAGATTTCTGGGAAATAACATTTTTAAGAGAAACATCCACAGAAGTGTTTGATTTTTTTTTTAAAATTAAAACCAAAAACCAATGTTAAAAAACCAAACACTTTGTTTTTCCTCAGGAGAGAAACTATATTTTGCTTGAATTGGACCTAAAAAACTATCAATACCATACCCTAATGCATAACCTCGGTAATCTGGCAAGGTTAACCATTCTCCAGTTTCAAAAATATTATCATCTATATTTGCCCAATTGCCTTCGGCTGTAATGTGGTGCTTTTTATATACCTCGAAATCTGCAATAAATGATGCTTTTACAAAGCTATTACCTGTAAGTGAAATAAAATCGTAACCCACAAACGGTATGAAATTATTTATAAAATTATTACCATAACCACCTAAAGCAAAATCTAAAGTTCTAGTAGAATTACTGCCCATTTTAAAACCACCACTTGTTTGTAAATTAAAAGCAAATTTATCAGAAACACTAAAAGCATAACCCATATCTGCTTTTGCTATGGAAAAGTCTTCAAATACTTCATTAAAATTAGAAGCGTATAAATACGTATGTAAATCTCCATTAAAATAAACACCTTTTTTGGGGAAATATTTATTGTCATAAGTATCTAATTTTAGATTACCAAAAACACTCAAATAGTCGGTGTTTTCAAAGAAAAAATCATCTGTAGAATTGTTTCCAAAAATAGTTTCAGATTTAACTTCTAAACGTTTGTGCTCGCCACCAATACTAAATGAAAAATCTCTTCTAAACAACGTTTGAAGATAAAACTGATTGGTTTGGTCTCTTAGCTTTACATCAATTTTATTTATTCCAGTAGTTGCTATTTGATTATCATCTAATAGTAACTGCGCATTTACATTTTTGTTAAATTGATTGTATCTAGAATTTATACCAATGCTCCAATAAAAACCTTTATCAATTAAATATTCAAAATTATACCTCACATTATCCCCCAAAATAACATCAAGTAATGCAACATCGTTTTTAAAAAGTAGTTGTTTTTTAGTTAAGTTTACTAAAGCAGCACTCTTATATAAATCGTCATAATGCAAACCAAATTTTATAAAAGTATTTACTTGTGTTTCTTTTAAATTGGCCAATAAATCATAACCTTCTTTATCTTTTGTTGATTTTAATTGATATTCAAAAGCATCAAAATTGTTGGTGGCTACTAAATTATTAATGCCTTTTTTAAAATCATCATAACTTATTTTTTCTTCGTTTTTAAGTTTTAGTTTTCCTAAAACGTAAGCTCTTGTGTATTTCTCATTACCTTTTACAGTTATAGTATTTATTATTAAACTATCAATTTGTTTAGGTTTAAGTAACAAAGGATTTGAATTGGTTTGTAAAACATTTAATGCACTTAGTTTTGATAATGCTTCATTTTTCCCAGCTTCAATTATTTTTGACCCTTCATTAAAAGAAACTACATTAAAATTATCAATATCTGGTTTTAAATAAATATCTGTTTTATTCACTTTAAACTTCATATCGTTAATGGTTCTGAAGTTGTTTATCTGAATTAAAACTTCAGGAGCTGATGTTAATTGATCCCGAGAGGCTAAACCGTGTTGCACATCTACGCCTATTATAATATCGATACCTTTTGCTCGTAATTCATCAACCGGATAATTATTTACAACACCACCATCAATTAAAAGATTTCCATTAATATTTACTGGTTGAAATAACGATGGTAATGCAGAACTTGCCATGACAGCTTGCGTCAAGTTACCGCTATCTAAAACAACTTGTTTTCCCGTTTCGATATTAGTTGCCAAACAAAAAAATGGAATAGGCAATTCACTAAAATTTTCAATTTTATTTACATGTAAAGTTAATTTTAACAATAAACTATAGGTATTGTAACCCTTTGAAAGTGCTGATGGCAACTTAACTTTAAAATTGTTAAAAGGTAATTTTACTAGATACTTTTCGGTATTGGCACGTTCGTCAAAAGCGGTTGAAGCTCTTGGCAAATTATCATTTATAATCGCATCAAAATCTACGGTTTTAAATATCGAATCGAGTTGCTTACCAGAATATCCTGAGGCATAAAGAGAGCCGATAACAGCTCCCATACTAGTTCCTGCAACATAATCAACTTTAATACCCAAACTATCAATTACTTTTAAAACACCAATATGAGCTAACCCTTTGGCGCCACCTCCACTTAACACCAAACCAACTTTTGGCTCAGGGGTTTTTACTAAATCATTTTGCGCTTTCGCGGAAAACAAAACTAGTATGCATAGGGTTAATATGATATTTTTAGTTTTCAAAATGTATTATTCTGCATTATGATAATAATTATAAACCTTTTCTGCTCTTGAAACTCCAATAACTTCCTCCAACTCATCTAACTTGGCATTCGCAACGCGTTTAGCAGATTTAAAATGTTTTAATAACTCAACGATTGTTTTTTCTCCAACACCAGCAATCGTTTCAAGCTCTGTATTTAAAGCACTTTTACTGCGTTTATTTCGGTGGTGCTCAATACCAAAACGGTGTGCTTCGTTTCTTAATTGTTGTATAATTTTTAAGGTTTCACTTTTCTTATCTAAATATAAGGGAATTGAATCGTTTGGATAGAATAATTCTTCTAAACGTTTTGCAATCCCAATGATGGCAATTTTTCCTCTTAGATTTAAAGCATCCAAACTTTTTAAAGCGGATGATAATTGTCCCTTTCCTCCATCTATGATGATTAAATGTGGCAAAGGTTGCTCCTCTTCAAGCATTCTTTTATATCGCCTGTTAACCACTTCTTCCATTGAGGCAAAATCATCAGGCCCAACAACAGTTTTGATGTTAAAGTGGCGATAATCTTTTTTACTGGGTTTCCCGTTTTTAAAAACTACACAGGCTGCAACAGGATTGGTGCCTTGTATATTTGAGTTATCAAAACATTCAATGTGTCGTGGCTCTTCAGAAAGTCTTAAATCTACCTTCATTTGAGCCATAATTCTATTTACATGTCTATCTGGATCGACAATTTTCATTTGTTTAAAACGCTCCATTCTAAAATATTTAGCGTTACGAAGCGATAAATCCAGAATATGTTTTTTGTCGCCCAATTGCGGTACGGTTACCTTAATATCTTCCCCTAAATCGACTTGAAAAGGCACAAAAATTTCTTTGCTTTTTGAATGGAATCGCTGCCTAATTTCGGTAATGGCGAGCTCCAATAATTCCTTATCGGTTTCATCTAATTTCTTTTTTATTTCAAGCGTATGAGAGCGTATAATGGAGCCGTACGAAAGTTGCAAAAAATTAATATACCCATAACTTTCATCACTTATAATAGTAAAAACATCAACATTACTAATTTTTGGATTTACAATAGTAGACTTTGATTGATAATTTTCTAAAACCTCTACTTTTTCCTTTATTTTTTGGGCTTCTTCAAACTGCATATTATCAGCAAAATCTCGCATTTGTTTTTTAAACTGCTGCAATGAATCTTTAAAATTTCCTTTCAAGATTTCCTTGATGGCTTTAATGTTTTCATTGTATTCCGCTTCGGTTTCAAGACCTTCACAGGGGCCTTTGCAATTTCCCAAATGGTATTCCAAACACACTTTATATTTTCCAGCTTGTATTTTTTCCTCTGCCAAATCATAATTACAGGTTCTTAAATAATAGAGACCTTTTATTAAATCCAGAAGTGTGTAAACTGTTTTTACACTGGTGTAAGGACCAAAATATTCGCCACCGTTTTTAAAAACTCTTCGTGTTGAAAAAACTCTTGGAAAACGTTCGTTTTTAATACATATCCATGGATATGATTTATCGTCCTTCAATAATACATTATAGCGTGGTTTGTGTTTTTTAATTAAGTTGTTTTCAAGTAAAAGCGCGTCAGTTTCGGTGTCAACAACAATGTGTTTTATATTTACAATTTTTTTTACAAGTACGCGGGTTTTACCGTTATCGTGGGTTTTAGTAAAATACGAACTAACTCGTTTTTTTAAATTTTTAGCTTTACCTACATAAATAATAGTACCATCTTTATCAAAATATTGATAAACTCCGGGTTGATTAGGCAAGGTTTGTAATTGTATATCTAAAGCAGGCGTGTCCATTAAATCAAAGGTATATTAAATTATAGATAATGTAAAAATTAGCTTTCCTTTTTTACTATCTTGTATATTGAAATTTTAAAAAAAAATGAAAAAAAATATAGTCTTATTAGCTATCATCCTAATTTCGATAAAAGCCATAGCTCAAGAAAAATTAAATTTTTATTTGAGTTTTGATCATATAGCACTTTCTGTTAAAAACCTTGATAAATCGGCAGAATTCTACAAAAACACTTTAAATCTTAAGGAAATTACGAATAAAACTAAGGCTGATGGTATTAAATGGTTTTCATTAGGTGATGGAAAAGAACTTCATTTAATCTCTACTATAAAAGGAAATATTAAACTTAATAAAGCGGTCCATTTTGCTGTTACCACATCAGATTTTGATATTTTTATAAAAAAACTGACATTAATGAATGTCAATTATTCAAGTTGGACTGATGAAAATCAAAAAATAACTATTAGAGCTGATGGCGTAAAACAAGTTTATATACAAGACCCAAATGGCTATTGGTTTGAAGTGAATAGTGTTAAAGATAAATCGATTAATTAATAATTTTTCAATTAACAAATTTCCTAACTTGCACCTATTTTTAATCGAATAAATGAGCAAAAAAATTATTGGAAGGGTTGATAAAATTGACTTCCCAAAATTAGGTTTATTCAATATCAATGTTAAAGTTGATACAGGCGCATATACCTCAGCAATTCACTGCTCTGAAATTATTCTAGAGGGTACAAATTTGCGCTGTATTTTTAATAGTGATTATCACCAAAACTTTGGAAAAACAGAAATAATTTTCAATCAATACACAAAAACAAATGTAAAAAGCAGCAACGGATTTAAAGAAAATCGATTCAAAGTAAAATCAGAAGTTGTATTTTTTGGAAAAACATACAAGATTAACTTAACTTTAAGCACTAGAGACGATATGAAATTTCCTGTATTGATAGGTAGGCAATTTTTAAAACAAAAATTTATAGTTGATGTAGATTTAGAAAACGTTTCTTTTTTATACAAAACACATAATGAATATAGTAATACTCTCTAGAAACGCACAATTATACTCAACAGAACGCCTTGTAGAAGAAGGCGTAAAAAGGGGGCATAAAGTTGAAGTGATTGATCCCTTAAAATGTGATATCATCATTGAAAAGGAAAAACCAACTATTTATTTTAATGATCGTTATTTAGATTATGTAGATGCTATCATTCCAAGAATTGGCACTTCGGTTACTTTTTTTGGATGCGCCGTTGTAAGACAATTTGAAATGATGGGTGTTTTTACAACCGTAACTTCCGATGCTATAATTCGATCTCGAGATAAATTAAGAAGTTTTCAAAGACTATCAAAAGCTGGAATTGGCATGCCAAAAACAGTTTTTACAAACTATTCTCGCGATATCGAAAAAGTCTTATCACACGTTGGAGGCACTCCAGTTATTATTAAACTTTTAGAGGGAACTCAAGGTTTAGGTGTGGTTTTAGCCGAAACTAAAAATGCTGCTGAATCTGTTTTAGAAGCTTTTAATGGTTTACAAGCAAGAGCTTTGGTACAAGAATATATAGCCGAAGCTAAAGGTGCCGATTTACGTGCTTTAGTTGTAGATGGGCAAGTTGTAGGTGCTATGAAACGCCAAGGGAAAGAAGGTGAATTCAGGTCTAATTTACACCGAGGAGGATCGGCAAATATTATAAAATTAAATCACGATGAGCTATCTGTAGCCATGAATGCAGCGAGAGCCTTAAAACTTCCTGTTTGTGGTGTAGATATGCTACAATCTGCTAGGGGTCCTCTACTTTTGGAAGTAAACTCGACCCCAGGATTAGAAGGCATTGAAGGCGCTACCGGACGTAATATTGCCAAAAGCATCATAACTTATATAGAACGAAACAGAAAATAAATGCCTGAAACAAAAAGCGATATATTATATATTTTAGGTGAACAAATAAAACCAGGAGAAAGCAAAGAAGTTAATTTTGATGTAGCCAATTTACACACCTCCTCATCTGTAAATGTTCCTGTAATTATTGAGCGTGCAAAAAAATCCGGACCAACCGTTTTATTTACTGCCGGCATCCACGGGGATGAAGTTAATGGGGTTGAAATTGTTAGGCAAATTATAGCTAAAGGCATTAATAAACCTAAAATAGGTACTATTATTTGTATGCCTGTTATTAATATTTTTGGTTTTATAAACTTAAAAAGAGAATTTCCTGATGGTAGAGATTTAAACAGGGTGTTTCCTGGTAGTCCAACAGGTTCGCTAGCAGGAAGAGTTGCTTATAAATTAGTAGATGAAGTGATCCCGCATGTAGATTATATCATCGATTTTCATACTGGTGGTTCTGGACGGTTTAATGCACCACAATTGCGCTATTCCAAAGATAATAAAGAGCTTGATATATTAGCAAAAGCTTTTGGAGCACCATTTGTACTATACTCTAAAAATCTCTCTAAATCCTTTAGAACAACTTGTTATAAGTTAGGAAAATCATTATTGCTTTTTGAGGGTGGAAAATCGTTTCATATTGATGATGTGGTTACAAACTCTGGGGTAAATGGATCTAAACGTGTTCTCAAACATTTAGGTATGCTTCATGCCAATTTCAAATCCTCTAAACCTAAAAACGAATGTGTTTTTATAAACGAAAGTAAATGGCAAAGAGCCAGTTTTTCTGGTATGTTTAGAGCCTCAATCCCTATTGGTTCTTTGGTGAAAAAAGGAGATGTTTTAGGCAATATAACAGACCCCTATGGGAAACTTAACTTTTTTGTAAAAGCCGCCAACTCTGGTTATATCATCAATGTTAACGAATCGCCTATTGTTTATCAAGGTGATGCTTTATTTCATATTTCTACCAAATTGAAAAGACAACATTAAATGACTAAACTTGAATTACGAAAAAAATATAAAACGCTTCGTAATATTCTATCTAAAAATGATGTTGATGCGTTAAGTTTAACCATTGCCAATCAGCTTTTAAAATTACCCGTATGGGATTATTTATTTTACCATATTTTTCTTTCTATTGAAGAAAAAAAAGAGGTGAATACGGATTTTATTTTGAATATTTTATCAGGTAAAGACAAGCATATATTGATAAGTAAAAGTGATTTTGAAACTGGAAATATGATACATTTTTTATTAACTGATAATATAATTATTAAAAAGAACAGTTATAATATTCCAGAACCTGTTGATGGTATCGAAATTTCTAATGATAAAATTGATGTTGTTTTTATGCCGCTTCTAGCATTTGATAAAACAGGAAACCGTGTTGGTTATGGTAAAGGTTTTTACGATCGTTTTTTAGTAAATTGTAAACCTGAAACCATAAAAATTGGATTATCGTTTTTTGAAGCCGAAAACGAAATTACCGATATTTTTGAGAATGATATAAAATTGGATTATTGCGTAACTCCCGATAAGGTGTATCAGTTTTAATCCAAACAATCCTCACAATAAGTTTCTCTTAAATACGCATCTTCTAAAAGTTGAAACGTAACACCTCCTTTTTCAATAGCATTAAACAATTTACAATAACGGGCCTTATTCATATTAATGGCGTTTAACATGATGGTTCTATAATCAGAATTACCGGTTAATTTTTTATCAATCATAGTTAAATTCAAATAATAGAACAATAAATTTTCATCAATATCAATGCTTTTAGCTTTATCTTCAAGAAGTTCCACTGAGAAACCTGTGTTGGCATAGTAACTAAAAAACTGTGCTAAACTCAAATAATCATAATCTGATAAAGGAAACTTTTTGTAATTATTATGAATGAATAAAACCGCTTTATCTTTGTTTGAATAGTCTCGAATACGCATTAAATTTTCAGATTTAATGATGTTAAAATTAACTAACATTCTGGTAATAAGCGTATTGTGTATTTTATAATTTTTTAAAGTATTAATCTCATTTTTAAGTTTAGTTTCATCAATATCTAAAGCCTTAAATCGCCAAAGTTTTATTTTAATAGCGGCTATATTGTATTTAACTTCTCCATCTTTAGGCACTAATTTTTCAAGCTCAAGTAGTTCGTTGTAAACAATTAAAGCTTGCCTAATATCCATCATAAACCTGTAAGCAGAATTCTTATTAAATATTTTAGCAAATTTTGCTTGTTTAGGGATTTCCATTTTTCTTAAAAAATCTGGTTCAACTTCCTTGTTTTTAAGTTTTTCAAAAATAGAGTTTTGAATTTCTATGGCTTCATCTAATGTTTCTGAACTTATAGCTGTGTTAAATTTAGCTAGCAATTCGTTGGCAGACATCGTTTTATACTTATCTTTCTTTTCCAGCTCTAAAACTAAAACCGCTTTTCTATGGTTTCCTAAAATAGGCTCTAACTCTTTTGAGAGTGCACCTACTAGCTTTTCTTTAATACTACTTTTAGGCAATTTAGATAAACTTTCGTGTGGAGTTCCTGTAATATCATTTAAAAATTCCACCCAGTTTTCAGATGAAGAAATTTCAGTTTTAATGGTTGGCTTTTGAAATGTTTGTAATGCTAAAACAATGCTTTTGGCACGTTGTTCTTGAAGATTCAAATTACGCTCTAAACTTCCTTCTACGGATGAGTAAGCTTTAATGTTTATTGATTTAATATTAAAATCTGTTAATCTCAAAGAGTCATAAATTGGTTTTATATCTTCTAGTGAGTATACTGCTTTATTTTTTTCAAAAGGAATTTGAAATTTCAACGTTTTATTTTTTAAAACATACCCTTCATCACCTAAAGATTTTATTTGCTTCGTATCATAAACAAGAGAATCTAAAAACATCCCCATATCCAACAAATCCCAAGGGTAAGATTCAAGATTGTAAATTGAATAATAATTGCATAAGTTTTTATTACTTAAAAATAAAATATTATATTCCATGTCATCATTTAAAAAAGCTTCGGGAATCCTAGCAACATGCGCTCTAAAAAGATTTCCTCCTTGGGGTTTTATAATACTTTTTAATTTCTGAGCGTACACAGGTTTTTGCAAAAGCCCTTTAATTTGAGTACTTGCAATAGTTTCGTATTCACAAGAATAGCGGTCTTTAATAACAATATCTACGGCAATACCATCTCCGGGATTTTTAAATAATAAATCGAACCATTTTTTATCGTTAACTTCAAAATAAAGGTTATCTCGTTCTCTTTTAATTGAAAATTGCACCTCTTTTGATTTTTGACTAAATATTTGGAAACATTCCTGACATATTTGATCTCTATCATTCCCAGGGAACATGATATCAAAGGTGTTTTGAGACCATATAGTATTTGAAATTACTATATATATTACAATTAAGAATATCTTTTTATTTTTCATAAAAGGACGTTTTATGTTTTTAATTGTTAAAAAAACAAATATAGAAAATACTATTAAAGTAGAAAATACTTACAGTTAATGCCTTTAGTGCTTTGTAAACGCCTTCTTATTAAAAACAATTAGCATCAAAAACCCGGTACTTATAGCCATATCGGCAATATTAAAAACAGGTTCGAAGAAATTAAAACGTTTACCACCAAAAAAAGGTAGCCATTCTGGTAAATCCATTTGAAATAAAGGAAAGTAAAGCATATCAACTACCCGACCGTGTAAAAGTGCATCGTATCCACCATTTTGAGGTGAAAAAGTGGCTACTTGGTTAGCGCTATCGCTAAATAAAACACCGTAAAAAACAGAATCGATAATATTACCTAATGCACCTGCAAATATCAATGCTATAGCTGTAATTAATATTTTAGAACTGTGTTTTTTTGTAGCATCGTATAACCAATAACCTATACCAAAAATAGCAAAAACTCTGAAAACGGTTAATGTTACTTTTGCTGTTCTATCAGATATAAAAGACACAATATCACTCAATTTAGTTCCCCAAGCCATACCATCATTTTCAATAAAATATATTTTAAACCATTTAAAAACTTCAATATTTTCGTAAAGTGCGTAGTGTGTTTTAATATATATTTTACTAATCTGATCGATGAGTAAAACGAAAACTATAAGGATTATGGATTTTTTTAATGACATTTTAAAAACTTCTTATATACTAGATTCCTACTACATTTGCAGGAATGACAAATAAAAAACGTCTCAAATTATGAGACGTTTCAAGTTATATGTATATAAATTTACTGCATGTTTTTAGCCTCAATGCTTAAGGTAGCGTGTGGCACTAATTTTAAACGTTCTTTGTTTATGAGTTTACCTGTAACTCTACAAACACCATAAGTTTTATTTTCAATTCTGATTAAAGCGTTTTTTAAATCGCGTATAAATTTTTCTTGACGAATGGCTAAAGCCGAATTAGACTCTTTACTCATCACCTCGCTACCTTCATCAAATGCTTTAAATGTTGGAGACGTATCATCCGTACCATTATTATGATCATTCATATAGGCGCTTTTAATAAGCTCTAAATCGTGTTGTGCTTTTACTATTTTCTCTTTTATTAGGTCTTTAAATTCTAATAAATCTTTGTCTGAGTATCTTGCTGTATTTTCAATAGCCATAATTTCAATGTTTTTTAATAAACAATTTGGTATTTACATCATCAAAAGCAATTTCTATACCATTGTTTAATGTGTCTATAATTTCAAGCTCGTTTGTTAATGTTTCTGATTTTATATAGGCGATGTTTGCTTCAACCGCACCTATAATGTGTTCATCTTTTTGAAGGGTTACATCAATTCTGTCTGTAACTTCAAAACCTGAATCTTTACGTAAATTTTGAATGCGATTAATTAACTCTCTCGCAATGCCTTCTTTTAGTAAATCATCATTAATTGTTACATCTAAAGCTACTGTTAAAGCACCATCATTTGCAACCAACCATCCTTCAATATCTTGGGACGTAATTTCAACATCTCCGCGTTCTAAAGTAATATTTTTTCCATTAATAACAACCTCTAAACTACCATTTAGCTCAATTTTGTTAATATCTTGTGTAGTAAAGTTAATTACTTCATTTGCAATAGCTTTCATATCCTTCCCAAAGCGTGGTCCAAGGGTTTTGAAATTAGGTTTTATTTGTTTTACCAAAATATCTGAAGCATCATCTAAAAGTTCAATTTCTTTTACATTGACTTCATGCTTAATTAAATCAGAAACTGCTAAAATTTCTTCTTTTTGTTGTTGGCTATCAACTGGTATCATTATTTTTTGAAGTGGCTGACGTACTTTAATTTTCTCTTTTGCTCTTAATGATAGTACCAATGAAGCTATTGTTTGGGCAATTTCCATTTTACGCTCTAAACTTTTATTAACATAAGCTTCGTTATAAAGAGGGAAATCTGATAAATGAACACTTTCAAAAGCTTCTTTTTTAGTTACCGAATTTAAATCTAAATACAACCGATCCATAAAAAATGGCGCAATTGGAGCTCCTAATTTAGCAATAGTCTCCATGCAAGTATAAAGTGTTTGGTAAGCCGAAATTTTATCTTTTTGATAATCCCCTTTCCAGAAACGTCTTCTACTTAAACGTACAAACCAGTTACTTAAATAATCTTGTGTGAAATCTGAAATAGCACGTGCTGCTTTTGTTGGCTCATAATCTGCATAAAACGCATCTACTTTTTGGATTAATGTATGTAATTCTGAAAGAATCCAGCGGTCTAACTCTGGTCGTTCTGCTAAAGGCAAATCTGCTTCAGCATAACTAAATTTATCTAAATTAGTATATAAACTAAAAAACGAATAGGTATTGTATAAAGTGCCGAAAAATTTACGTTTTACCTCCTCAACGCCCTCAATATCAAACTTTAAATTATCCCAAGGGTTGGCGTTAGAAATCATGTACCAACGCGTCGCATCAGCACCATAATTCCCTAAAGTTTCAAAAGGATCTACGGCATTCCCTAAACGTTTAGACATTTTCTGTCCGTTTTTATCTAAAACCAATCCGTTTGATACGACGTTTTTATAAGCTACAGAATCAAAAACCATAGTTCCAATAGCATGAAGCGTGTAAAACCAACCACGGGTTTGATCGACACCTTCTGCAATAAAATCAGCTGGATACGATTTTTTGTCATCTATTAACTCTTTGTTTTCAAACGGATAATGCCACTGTGCATAAGGCATAGAACCCGAATCGAACCAAACATCTATTAAATCGCTTTCGCGGAACATTTTTTGCCCTGAAGGAGATACTAATACAATAGCATCAACGATGTTTTTATGTAAATCGATTTTAGCGTAGTTTTCTTCGGAATTGTTTCCAACTTCAAAATTTTCAAAAATATCTTTAGCTAAAACACCAGCTGAAACGGCTTTTACCATTTCATTTTTTAACTCTTCTACAGAGCCAATACAAATTTCTTCCTTACCATCTTCAGTTCTCCAAATGGGCAATGGAATTCCCCAATAACGCGAACGCGATAAATTCCAATCATTAGCATTTGATAGCCAGTTTCCAAAACGACCCGTTCCTGTTGCTTTGGGCTTCCAGTTAATGGTTTCGTTTAATTCAAACATTCGGTCTTTAATATCGGTTACTTTAATAAACCAAGAATCTAAAGGATAGTAAAGAATTGGTTTATCGGTTCTCCAACAATTAGGGTAACTGTGTTTATATTTTTCAACCTTAAAGGCTTTATTTTCTTCTTTCAATTTAATAGCAAGTTCAACATCTACCGAACGTTCTGGTGCTTCACCATCATTGTAATATTCGTTCTTTACATATTTATCTGCAAACTCACCAAGCTCTGGCCTAAATTTACCCTGTAAATCTACTAATGGCACTAAATTGCCATTCTCGTCTTTAACAAGCATAGGAGGCACTTCTGGGGTTGCTTGTTTTGCTACTAAGGCGTCATCGGCTCCAAAAGTTGGCGCCGTGTGCACGATTCCTGTACCATCCTCGGTAGTTACGAAATCTCCAGAAATAACTCTAAAAGCATTTTCAGGGTTATCATTTGGTAAGGCATATTGTAATAATTGTTCGTACTTTATGCCCACTAAATCTTTACCAATAAATTCTTTTACTACGAAAAAAGGAATCTTCTTATCATCAGATTTGTAAGATAGTAATTCTGATTTTTCTTCAACATTATAAAACTTCCCAGAGAATTGATAGTTAACTAACTTTTTAGCTAAAATCACATTCATGGGTTGGAACGTATATTGGTTGTAAGTTTCAACTAAGACATACTCAATTTTAGGACCAACGGTTAATGCAGTATTACTTGGTAATGTCCAAGGAGTGGTTGTCCATGCTAAAAAATAGATATCGCCTTCATTTTGTAAAAAATCAGGAAGTGATTCTGGTATTGCTTTAAATTGAGCAACTACCGTAGTGTCTGTAACATCTTGGTAAGTACCTGGTTGGTTTAACTCGTGTGAGCTTAAGCCTGTACCAGCTTTTGGAGAATATGGTTGAATGGTGTAGCCTTTGTACAACAAATTCTTGTTATAAATTTGTTTAAGCAACCACCAAACGCTTTCCATGTATTTTGGTTCGTAGGTAATATATGGGTCGTCCATATCTACCCAATACCCCATTTTTTGGGTTAAATCGTTCCAAACATCTGTGTAACGCATAACTGCTTTTCTGCAAGCGGCATTATAATCTTCAACCGAAATAGTTTTACCGATATCTTCTTTGGTTATCCCAAGTTCTTTTTCAACACCCAACTCAATAGGCAATCCATGGGTATCCCAACCTGCTTTTCGCTTTACTTGGTAACCTTTCATGGTTTTGTAACGTGGGAAAATATCTTTAATGGCACGCGCTAAAACGTGGTGAACACCAGGTAATCCGTTTGCAGAGGGAGGTCCTTCAAAAAACACAAATGGTTTACTGCCTTCACGTGATGTCACACTTTTATCAAAAATGTTGTTTTCTTGCCAATAGTTTAGAATTTCTTCTGCTACATTTGGTAAGTCAAGTCCTTTATATTCAGGAAATTTAGCGCTCATTATAACATATTTCTTTTCGAGGTGCAAAACTAAGAATTTATCCCGAAATGATTAATTTTTAAATCAAAAAAAGCCAAAACATTAGTTTTGGCTTTTTACTTGTAATTTTTGAATTATTAAATATTAATTGATTACGATTTTTTTTGTTAACACCTCATTAGCTTCTGTTCTTAAACAAACAACATATGTTCCGGTTGAAAGGTTATCGAATCGAATCCCATTTTCTAAAGTATTGATTGATACATTCTGTAACTCCATCACTTTTTGTCCGCGCATATTTATCAAGGCAAAGTTTTTAACTTCAGCATGTAACTTTTTAGCATAAAACGTATTTGTTGCCATTTTATAATACATGAAGTTCTCATCTGCCAAGGTTTCTTCGGTGCTTAACACTTGGGATTGGTTTTTAAATACAATCTCAAAGCGTTCGTTAAACTTACCTTGTTCTGATGAGAAAGCATAAGCTTCATCATTTGTTAAATCAAAATAAATTTCTGTTAAGTTATCTCTTAAATAAATCGCTTGATTTTCATCAATGTTATCTATTTCTGTGATTTTTATTTCAAAAGAATTGCTTCCTGATGATTTAAAATTTAAAGGTACAACTTTATCGTCTGTAATAGCACTATATGCCTGTATATTAAAGTTATCACCTTCTAAGTTTAGATTTAAATCGTTGTTGTTTGATTCCGTACATTTTGCATCGTACCCATAATCAAAACCATCGGTTGTTTCTTCACTAAATCCTAACAATAATTCGCGTCTGGTTTGTGGTCCTGATATCGAATTAAATTCTAATCGGATTTTTTGCATCTCTGGTGGTGTTTCTCCAGCCTTTGTTGTACTTCCTTGTGAGGATTTACTTGATGTCCATTTAGAGAATACAGATCCATTATTGTAACCATCATAATCAACTTCTTTTATAAATACGCGCTGATTGTTGTTAAACTCTACTTGACCATCGGCTATAATTTCTGTCATAAATCCTTGACCTATTGGCAAGTATCTTGATGGGGTTATGGTACCATCTTGCGACCCATTATTTCCTCCATAAAAACCTACAAATTGATAAGCTCTACACGACCCTAATTTATTTACTTGAGCATAACCACCATTATACTCATTTAAATTATGTGAGTTTCCACTCCATTGTTGCCATAATTGTAAGCTTCCATCTATAACACCTGCATTATCATCTATAAATTTATGAATGTCTAACGCTGAAGCATATGGGTTTCCTAAAAGGTATATTGTTTTAGATGCATTTTGTATAGATCCTGGTCCTCCTTTATCGGTTACATTTACTAATATAGTTCCATTATTTGGCTTTCCTTCAAAAATGTATTGTTGTTCTGTTCCTGCTACTCCCGTTCCTTTTTGGGTATAACCGACTCCTGGCTGGAGAGCTGTATTAGTACTTACTCGTGACCAATCCCAATACGTTACCCCATTTTTAAAGGTATATATCCAATAGTTACTGATACTACCATTTCCTGTATAACCATTTGTGAATAAACAACCCATACCTGTTTCATCTTTTAACATGTTTAGCGAAAAGTCTGAATTGTTGGCGTTATTTGTAGCTGCATTATTGTCTGATAAACTTGTTACTCCTTGAAAGCCTATAGGAGATGACCAATAATTATATCTATAAGCATTTGAAGTTCCTTCTTGGCGTCTTAATAGTTTACCTTCTGCCGAGGTTACTAAATCACTATTTACGGTTTGTATTAATTGTGAATCTGATAATAAATCTAAAGTTCCATTTAATTCTAAATACCAACTGTTCTCAACTAAATGATCGCCCTCTACGGTTAACTTTTTCCCTAAATCTATAATTAATCCTAACGTTTTAAAATCATGACTCACTGTAACATCATTCGAAATCTTTACTATTCCATAATCATTATAAGCAGCAGCGTTTTCTATATCCCAAACATCGCCATGTAACCAAGTTGACTCACTTGTCCATAACCCAGAATTAATCGCTTCATATGGCATCGGTGCCGTTTGATCTTGGACGGTTGTAATCCAATTTATATACATGAAATTATCATAATTTGAATAATCTATTGTTCTTCCCATTTTAATATCCGTCATTGGATAATAGGCAATTAAATTAGCCCAAGGAATTGTATTTCCTGTAGCAATATCCTTAATGTCTTTTTGAACGATACTTCCTTTTACATTACCTGAATTTTCTTCAATTTCTTGATAAACCATTTGCTGTATTTGATCATCAGTTAATAAGATATCAAAAACTCTTACTTCATCAATATCACCTTTAAAATATTGATTGTCTAATAATTGATTTGAATATCGTCCAACTTCAAAAACTTCACTAGCATCTGAACTAGCTGTTAAAGATACCCCCGAAACACTCTTACTATCTTGTACTATACCATCTACATATATCTTGATTTTACCTGTACTAGCAGAAAAACTTCCTGTTATATGGTGCCACTCATCATAATCAATTTCCGATTTACCGTTACCACCAACTTTTTGCTGAGAACTTCCATTTGTTGAAACACTAAACGCTGGGTGATGTCCGTTTTCTAACCATAATTTTAGAGCCATATCTTCTGAAGCTATTACCATATTAGTAGTGTTTCCTGAATCAGATTTTACCCATGCCATAATTGTAACATCGCTCATCCCAGCCATAAAAGAATCTCTGGATAAATAATCATCAACACCATCAAAATCAATACTTGCTATACTTGGTGGATTGATATCAAATAAATCTCGGTAGTCTAAATCGCCACCTATAGTTGCATCAAAATCTACATCTCCAAAAGAAGCTGTTAGATCTGGAACATCTCCTGTTGAAACCTCATCATTAACATCTAAATGTGCTGTGACAAAATCAAAAACATCATCTAATCCATCTCCATCTGCGTCTATTCCACTTAAAACACTAGCTTGTCCATTTTCTTCTATATCTGGTACGCCGTCATTATCTGTATCACTATCTAAATAATCTTTAAGTTTGTCACCATCAGTATCTTCTAAATTAATTAAATCTGTACCACCCATGACAGACTCATAAACATCATCCAATCCATTATTGTTAACATCAGTTATATTACTACTTATATTACTTGGTGGAATATAACCTATGGTTGGTTGTGCTTCTACATTGTCTGGAAGCCCATCATTATCGGAATCAATATCTACCGTATCTAAATAAGCATCATTATCAATATTACATTTAGAACTTACACCAAAATTAGTTAATCTGGTACTGGTATTAACTGTTCCAGTAGCACCATAAATTAAATCTACATGAGAAAATATATCAAACTCCATATATAGATAAAAATCTGGATCATCTCCTTGTGTTCCTCCATCATCTGGCTCATCTTCCCAATCAGTAGATCCTCCTGCAATTGTAGGGTCTAATCTATAAGTTGTATAACCAGCTGGCCCTCCTCCATTAACAAAACCTGCTTGCTCTAAATTAGTGGTTGAACTTAAATAACCAGTTACAGAAGATGTTACAGTTGAAGGGTTAAAACCTGCTATCTCGGTAAAATCATCACCATCTCTTGTATCAATATCTCTTAACTCTAAAATCATCCCATATAAAATTGCTGGCTCTCCTAATGGATTTGCAATACTAGCGCTTCCTGCCTCTACCAAATCAAAGGAGTAGGTAATGTACTCATCCACGCTGGAATTAAATCGATTTACTCTTAGCTCATTATTACAATCAACTCTAAAAGATCCATTTATGGTTAAAACGGTTAATATCAAATCATAATATTGATTTTGATACAAAAGAGCGTTTGAATAAATTACTTTTTCTCCTTCTTGAACATCTGAAATATTTGCAGCAGTTAATGAGCTAGCATTATCAAATTGAATAGTAGCTGAACACTCATAGGTATCTGGAATACCATCATTATCATCATCTAAATCAATCGAATCTATAACTCCATCGCCATCACTGTCTTGAGAATAGATATTATTAGTAGTCAAAAATATAACTACAAATAAAAACTTTAAAAGTAGAAATTTCTTCATAGGTTAATGTTTAATAGTTTGGGACTATTTTATTATTATGAGTATTCTAAATAAATTTCAGTAAAATGGATTTAAAAATCTTAGAGGGAAGATGTATTAATTATCAAAAATCAATAAACAGTTCTAAATTAATTACTTACAATATTACACATTATTACTTTTTAATTAATTAAAGCTTATCATTATTCGACGAAACATTTAAAAAACCCAATTAAATATATAACAAAAACGTTAAATACATAAAAACGGGATGTGTGACATATATTTTTAAATTATGTAGCAATATTAATTAAAAAAATCGACGAAATAAAATAAATTAACGTTAAAGTGCTATTTTATTTCAACGAACAGTGATTTTAAGATTAATTATCAACAATAAATAAATCAAAATTTAGGTTAAAAGTGCTACTAAATCTTCAATTTTAGAAATTAAATGGATGTTTATTGTTGTAGTTTTTAGTGAAATTTTATTGTATTTGGAAACAAAAATTGTTGAAAAACCTAATTTTTCTGCCTCTAAAATACGTTGTTCAACACGTTGTACGGGTCTTATTTCTCCAGATAATCCAACCTCAGCTGCAAAGCAGAAATCTTTTTGTAAAGCTATATCTTCGTTTGAAGATAAAATAGCAGCAACTACAGCCAAATCAATTGCAGGGTCGTCAACCGTAATACCACCAGTTATATTTAAAAATACATCTTTAGCTCCTAATCTAAATCCTGCTCGTTTTTCTAAAACGGCTAACAACATATTTAACCTTTTTGCATTAAATCCTGTAGCACTTCGTTGAGGGGTGCCATAAACTGCTGTACTTACTAAAGCTTGCACCTCAATCATTAAAGGTCGCATACCCTCTAAAGTTGCAGCAATAGCATTACCTGATAACTCTTCGTCTTTTTTAGAAATTAGAATCTCAGAGGGGTTGGAAACTTCTCGTAAACCAGAACCTTGCATTTCATAAATACCCAACTCGTTTGTAGAACCAAATCTATTTTTATGAGCTCTTAAAATTCTAAAAACATGATTACGATCACCTTCAAATTGTAAAACGGTATCAACCATATGTTCTAATATTTTAGGCCCTGCTATATTACCATCTTTTGTAATATGCCCAATTAACAAAACAGGTGTAGCCGTTTCTTTAGCAAATTTAATTAACTCAGCGGTACATTCTTTTATTTGAGAAATACTTCCTGAAGACGATTCAATATAATCACTATGAAGCGTTTGAATAGAATCTATAATTACAATATCAGGTTCTAAAGCTTCAATTTGTTTAAAAATATTTTGAGTTTTAGTCTCTGTTAAAATATAGCAATTATTATTATTTGGGTTGATGCGTTCTGCTCGCATTTTTATTTGTTTCTGACTCTCTTCTCCAGAAACATATAAGGTTTTGTAAGGTAATTTTAGAGATATTTGAAGCAATAAGGTACTTTTTCCTATACCTGGCTCGCCCCCTAAAAGCGTTAAAGACCCAGGAACAATTCCACCACCTAAAACGCGATTAAATTCTCCATCAAAAGTATTTAAACGTGCTTCTTTAGTCGTATCAATTTCGTTGATTCTTAAGGGAATTGAAGCTTTTTTTATTGAAGAAGTTGGGGTTTTCCAATCACTTTTTTCAGGTTTTTGAATCAACTCTTCAATAATAGTATTCCATTCCTTACAGGCGTTACATTGCCCTTGCCATTTAGCATATTGCGTACCGCAGTTCTGACAAAAAAAAGTAGTTTTTAACTTAGCCATTAAAACCCAAAATCTGCTTTAATTAAATCAGCTCTTTCCAAAACTAAATCTTTTGTTATGCCAGCTATTTCATCTAGTGTGTAAGCAGATTGATATGTTCTCATAGCTTTTTTTGGCTCGCCTGTTTCTTCATAAAAACGTGCGATGTAATATAGACCAAGTAATGTTTCTGGGTATTCTTTCCTGGCTATTTTACCTAATTCTTCGTAGTATTTGAAAGTTTCGTTTTTTTCTATAGCTGCTGAAATTGCTTTAAAATCATTAATCAGTATTTGCTTTTCGATTCCAAACAAATTATTTATAGTTTGATATTTTTCTTGAAGATAAACTACTGGCGATGTTTCTAATTTTAAAATAACCTCTTTATACTCTTTCTTTGAAATTGGTTGAAAAACTTTAAACATCCCTTCTATAGCTTTTGGTATGGCATGTGTAGGTAGGGAGTAATGCGATGGTCCTTCAAAACTATTAAAGGCATATTGTACATTTTTATTTTCTATGGCTGAAATATCTTTGTGTAAAGCAGTAGTCATATCTAATATTGATTTGTCATCATTAATGGTGTTAGCCAAATAATAAAATATTTTTGATTCTGTTTTTGTTAGAATTTCTGGAATGTAGTCTATCATATTTGGAGCTAATTCTGGACTCAGGGAAATATATCCTTGAAAAAAAGGGTTAGGTTTTAATAAATAATAATTAATAAAATTTGCGGTTTCACCGTGCCCTATTGCAACTCTAAAATTACCTATTCTGTAATTATTTTCCAGATAAGAAATGACTTCCATACCTATAAACTCAAAAAAAGATGCGCCAGTTTCGATAGGTAGCGAGTTTTGTTCAGAGTATAAACAATCGTCGTATCTTTTATCTATTTGATTAATCCCTACTACAATGGCCTCTGGCATATCTTCCCAATAAGAAAAATAATCTACGTTTCCGGCTACAGCTTCAAACATATAATCCCCGTCAAGCACAACAAACAATGGGTAACTTTTATCATTATCAGAATTGTACCCTCTAGGAAGTTGAATTTTTAATTGACGATCTTCTCCTAATTTTGAAGATTGAATAGATTCGTATTTAACTTGTGCTTCAAAACTATGAAAACCGAAACACATGAACAAAAAGAAAACAACTGTATTTTTCATTTTTAATATGATTTGAGATTTAATATGGCAAGGTAATAAATTAACAGAGAGATTGAAAGCAAAGTTTTGGTAAGCTTGGTAGAAATATATAAAATCTAAAGAGATTTTTTTCGATTGAAAATAGGCAAATATATTAAAGATAAACCTCCAAAAATTATAATTAAAAGTGTTTGGGAAGTCCACATAATCCAACCTAATGCTCGACTTGGATCTTCGGGAAGATTAAATAATAAAAATGCCAAAACTATAGCTTCAGGATACGAACCAATGCCGCCATTTGTAGCTGCAATACTAAAGCTACCTGCTATAAAAGCTATTAATACAGCTGCAAAAGGAATATTAGATGTTTGTTCAAGTGAAAAAGTAGTTACATAAAACATAAGCACATACATGAGCCAGATAAACAGGGTGTGAAAAATAAAAGCCCATTTCTTTTTCATTTTAAAAATACTTAAAGCACCTTCAATTAAACCGTTTACAAAAGTTTTAATTTTCAAGGCAACTTTAGAGTTACTTCTTTTTATATATCTTAAAAAAATGAGTACTAATAGTAATAATGTAATGAATCCTAAAATAATTTTAAGTGGGTCGAATTTGTCTATTAAAAATGCATAAATAAATTCAAACTCCAGAAAAAGCGTAATCATTATAATTCCTAACATAACAATAACGTCTGCAATACGCTCAGCAACTATGGTCCCTATACCTTTTTCAAAAGGAACAGCTTCATAATTTGTTAAAATAGAAGCTCTTGCTACTTCTCCTGCTCTTGGAATGGTATAATTAATTAAATACGTAGCAAAAACTGCCATGATACTATTACCAAATTTAATATGATATCCCATTGGCTCAAGCTGAAAACGCCAGCGGTATGCACGAGATAAGTGACTTAAAAGCCCAAAAAACATCCCTAAAACAACCCAAAAATAATCTGCTTTTTTAAAATATAGAAGTAACTCTGTTAAAGATATTTGGTATAAAGAATACCAAACCAAAAGAACTCCTAATAGTAATGGGAGTATAATTTTTAATAAACTTCTCGTTTTTTGATTCAAAATCTACTTTAACAAGTTTGTTGTCTCGTCTGGAAATACCAATGATGGTTTAAAAACTTTTGCCTCTTTAATATCCATAAAAGCATAAGTTATTAAAATTAAAGTATCGCCAACTGATACTTTTCTGGCAGCGGCTCCATTTAGTGTGATTTCACCAGTTTTTCTAGGTCCTGGGATGCAGTAGGTTTCTAAACGTTCACCATTATCATTATTAACAATTTGAACCTTTTCTCCCTGTATAATATTAGCAGCATCCATTAAATCTTCATCAATGGTAATACTTCCTATATAGTTAAGTTCTGCACCCGTGCATTTAACTCTATGAATTTTAGATTTTACTACTTGAATTTGCATGTGGCAAAGATAATTAATTTAAAGCGATATTATCAATGAGTCTGATATCATCTGCATATACGGCAATAAACGCTCTATATACTTTTATGTTTGATTTTTGTTTAATTGGCTTTAAGGTTTCAGCATCAGCAATTAAAAAATATTCTAGTTTTAATAAATCATGCTTTTTAAACTGATTTTCAACCCATTCCTGAACTTTATTAGCACTTTTTGTGCCAAAATGTTCTTTGGCAGTTTTTAAGATTTCATATATAAAAGGTGCTGCTGCTTTATAATTTGGTTTTAGGCGTGTATTTCGAGAACTCATAGCTAAACCATTGCTCTCTCTATGAATTTTACAACCAAGTATTGTAACTGGTATATGATATTTTTCAACTAATTTTTTTATAATGGCTAGTTGCTGAAAATCTTTTTCACCAAAATAAGCGTTATCTGGTTTTATAATTTCTAAAAAACGCTTCACAATAGTACCAACGCCATCAAAATGGCCGTTTCGAAATTTACCTTCCATTTCAAATTCCAGTCCATCAAAGTCAAATTTTTGAGAAACTGTATGGCCTTCATACATATCCTGTACAGAAGGCGCATAAACTAAAATGTTTGTTTTACTAACTGTTTTTAGAAGTGTTATATCACTATCTAAAGTTCTTGGATATTTTGCTAAATCTTCTTGATTATCAAACTGTGTGGGATTAACAAAAATAGTAACAACAACTTTGTTATTATTTTCTAAAGCTTTTTTTACTAATTGCAAATGCCCTTCATGCAATGCTCCCATAGTTGGAACCAAGCCCAATGATAGCTTTTTTGCTTTTAAAGCATTTATTTTTGTTACAATTTGTTGTTTTTCTGTGTAAACTTCCACTATTTAATAAAAAATTAATGGGTGCAAACTTAAGATTTTACAATCAATTAGCATAAATTTTTGTATTTTTGCATGTTTTTTATTTTGAATTTTAAATGTTTAGCTCTTTAAATATGAGCTTTATGAAATTTAAAATTTTTAAAAATTAATAATCGCTGATGTTTCAAACATCATTATAAGTCAACAAAAACAAACATATGAAAGATAAGAGGATATTATATGTATCATCTGAAGTAGTGCCTTATTTACCTGAAACTGAAATTTCTTCTATGTCCTTTGAAGCACCTAGGCTCGTAAATCAACAAGGTGGCCAAATACGGATTTTTATGCCTCGTTACGGTAATATAAACGAAAGAAGACATCAATTACATGAAGTTATAAGATTATCTGGTATAAACTTAGTTATTAACGATTTGGATATGCCACTTATCATTAAGGTTGCATCTATTCCTAAAGAACGTATACAGGTTTATTTTATTGACAATGATGAATATTTTAAAAGAAAAGCTACCCTTACAGACGAAGAAGGTAATTTGTTTTCGGATAACGACGAAAGAGCAATTTTCTTTGCAAAAGGTGTGATTGAAACTGTAAAAAAATTAAATTGGTCTCCAGACATCATTCATGTTCATGGTTGGCTAGCATCATTGTTACCAATCTATTTAAAAGAATATTATAAAGATGAGCCTTTATTTAACGAAAGCAAAATAGTTACTTCAATATATAACAAAAGTTTTAACAATACCTTAAATAAAGATATGGTTAATAAGATTAAATTTGACAATATTAACGAAGATGTTATAAAAGTATTGGAAGAACCTTCATACAACAACTTAATGAAAGTTGCAATTGATTATTCTGATGCGTTAATTGTTGGGTCTGAAAATATACCTGAGGAATTGGAAACATACTTAAAAGCATCTAACAAACCTATTTTAGAATATAAAAGTAAAGATGAATTTGGTGAAGCTTACACAACATTTTTTAATAATACCGTTTTAAGCTAAAACCAAACATTCATTAAATTACCTATGAAAAACAAAATTATAGCCCTTAAATTCCCTGCCTTTTTTTTATTATTTGTTATAACTTTTATTGCTTGTGACAGAGATTTTAATGTGATTGAAAGTGATGTTCTTGGAAAAGGAAATACAAATTTCACTACTAATGATACTATTATATCTGTTTTAGCTTACAATAAAAAACTAGATTCACTTCAAATAAATAATTTAGCATCAAATTTGTTTGGTATTTTTAATGACCCTGCATATGGAAAAACTACTGCTAGTATTGTAACACAAATTACTCCCGTATTTTATAATCCTGATTTTGGTATCGATCCCGTAATAGATTCTGTGGTTGTCAACATTCCATACTTTAGTACTGTAATTGGAGTTGACGATGAAGGAAATACAACATATTCATTGGATTCAATTTATGGTAATCAAACATCTGAAATAAAACTAACTATATATCAAAATAATTATTTTTTAAGAGATTTTGATCCAACTTCCGAGTTAAATAGTACTCAAAATTTTTATTCAAATGCAAACTCTACTTCTAATTCTGTATTTACAGGAAATAGTATCGTAAATTTTGACGATCATATAGTAACTACAATTCATGAGGACACCGCATTTCTTCCAAGTGCAGAAGCTATTGAATTATGGACTATTTCTGACGGAGACACAACAAAAACTAGGTCTGCTCCTGCTTATCGTGTTGTTTTAAATGACCCGGAAGACATCTTGTATTGGAAAAACACTATATTAGAAAGAGAAGGAACATCAGACCTTAGTAATTCTAATAATTTTTATAATTATTTTAGAGGTTTATACATTAAAGCAGAATCGGTTAGTAGTGATGGAAACATGATTTTACTAAATCTAAATTCATCAAGTGCCAACATTAGTATTTATTACACAAAAGGAATAGCTGAAGAGAGAACCCAATCTAATTATAATTTTACTTTTAATGGTAAAAATCTTAATACATTTATTAACGATTACAATTTAATAAACCTGCAAAACGGAGATAAAACATTTGGAGACGAAAAACTTTATTTAAAAGGGACATCGGGATCAATGGGTGTTATTGATTTATTTGAAAATGAACAGGGATTAGAAAATTTTATAAGTCGTTATAGAGTATCTGATGGTAATGGTGGATATGAAAAAGATACCAGTACAGGTTTATACATTTTAAAAAGGCTTATAAATGAAGCACATTTAGAAATTTATGAAGATGAAACTATAAATACAGGGTCATTTGGTAGTGATTTTCATAGATTCGACCGTATTTATGCATATGATATTAAAAATAATTCTCCAACTGTTGATTACCAATTAGACCCAACAGAAAATAACAGCGCTTTTAGCTCAAAAATAATCAGTTTAGGCCAAAGAGATACAATTTCAGGCAAATATAAAATACGCCTCACAGAGCATTTAAATAGTATATTACTTCGAGATTCTACAAACACTAAAATAGGTTTAGTTTTATCAAATAATGTAAACTATAATGTAACTAATGAGATTTTAAATAGTAATGATGATGTTACAGAATTTCCTCCAGCGGCAATAATAAGTCCAAGAGGTACAATTATACATGGCAGTAATTCAAATGTTCCAGAGAATAAAAAATTAAAACTCAAAATATTTTTTACAGAGCCAAATCAAAATTAAAAATATTTTAACCGTTAATACTATTGTTTTTTGACCCAAATGAAAACAAATAAGTTTAAACTTATTTGTTTTTGAAATATTTACTTTGAAATTGAACACTAAACAAAATCTATATTAATTATGTGTGGAATTGTAGGATATATAGGACCTCGAGAGGCTTATCCAATTATAATTGAAGGTTTAAAAAGACTTGAATATAGAGGTTATGATAGTGCTGGTATTGCGATTTTTGATGGAACTAATCTTAAGGTATGTAAAACTAAGGGAAAAGTTTTAGATTTAGAAAGCAAAGTAAATAGAGAAATAACCAAACAAGGAAATGTTGGTATTGGGCATACTAGATGGGCTACCCATGGTGTGCCTAATGATATAAATTCACATCCACATCTATCAAATTCAGGCGATTTAGTTATCATACATAATGGTATTATTGAAAATTATGAATCCCTAAAACAGGAATTGATATCTAGAGGTTATACTTTTAAGTCTGATACAGATACAGAAGTTTTAATTAATTTAATAGAAGACGTAAAAAAACAAGAAGATGTTAAACTAGGTAAAGCAGTACAAATTGCTCTAAACCAAGTTATTGGAGCTTACGCTATCGCGGTTTTTGATAAGACTAATCCTGGAGAAATTGTTGTAGCTCGTTTAGGAAGCCCTTTAGCAATAGGCATCGGAGTAAATGATGATGAATTTTTTATTGCTAGTGACGCTTCACCTTTTTTAGAATATACAAAAAAAGCTGTTTATTTAGAAGATGAAGAAATGGCTATCATCAGATTCAAAAAAGGTGTTAAAATAAGAAAAATTAAAGACGACTCTTTAGTTGATACATATGTACAAGAGCTTCAACTTAATCTTGAGCAAATAGAAAAAGGCGGTTTTGATCATTTCATGTTAAAAGAAATTTATGAACAACCCAAAGCTATAAGAGACACTTATAGAGGTAGATTATTAAGAGAAGAAGCTATCATCAAAATGTCTGGGGTTGAGGATAACATGAAAAAATTCCTTAATGCTAATCGTATAATCATTGTAGCTTGTGGAACTTCATGGCATGCAGGTTTAGTTGCTGAGTACATATTTGAAGATTTAGTAAGAATTCCTGTAGAAGTAGAATATGCTTCAGAATTTAGATATAGAAATCCTATTATAAACGAAGGTGATGTTGTTATTGCCATTTCACAATCCGGTGAAACAGCAGATACACTTGCCGCTATCAAATTGGCAAAATCTAAAGGCGCTTTTGTTTTTGGAGTATGCAACGTTGTAGGTTCATCAATAGCAAGAGAAACTCATGCAGGAGCTTACACACATGCTGGCCCAGAAATAGGTGTTGCATCAACTAAAGCATTTACTACTCAAATTACTGTTTTAACACTTATAGCCTTAAGACTTGCTCGTGCAAAGGGCACCATAAGTAGTTCTGATTTTCGTCAACATTTACTTGAGTTAGAATTAATTCCTAAAAAAGTTGAAAAAGCTTTAAAATCTGATGAACACATAAAAATGATTGCAAATATTTATAAAAATTCTCGCAATTGTTTATATCTAGGAAGAGGGTATAATTTCCCAGTTGCCTTAGAAGGTGCTTTAAAGCTAAAAGAAATTTCATATATTCATGCAGAAGGTTATCCTGCTGCAGAAATGAAGCATGGCCCAATTGCATTAATTGATGAAAATATGCCTATTGTAGTCATAGCAACAAAAAAAGGACATTATGAAAAGGTTGTTAGTAATATTCAAGAAATAAAATCTAGAAAAGGGAAAATAATAGGTATTGTTACTGAAGGCGATACTCAGGTTAAAAATCTAGCAGATCATGTGATAGAAGTACCTGAAACTTTAGAATCATTATCTCCTTTATTAACCACTATACCTCTTCAGCTACTTTCTTATCATATAGCTGTGATGCTTAATAAAAATGTTGATCAACCTCGAAATTTAGCCAAATCTGTAACGGTTGAATAAGAAATTAAAAAACCTTTAGTCTAAACTAAATCGAAATCCATCTATACTTAAAAGTTGTTTAACTAAACTTAAGTGATAAAATTGGAATAAACCATAAATTTCAGCTTTTCAAATTTAAAATCAAATTAAACTCTTTAAACAAGTTATTTTCATATTCTTGTTTTTTAAGCTTATTTTTGTTAAACTTATATTTTTTTTAAGGGTTTTTTGTGAAAAAAGAACTATGCGTGCATAATTTTTTTTATTTTTACTCCTAAGTAAGATATTATATACATATATTGCTGAACTTAATTAAACTAAATTAGATAGATGAAAACAATTCTCCCATTTTTCCTATTGCTTTTTTGTGGATTAACTTTTTCACAAACAACAATTTCTGGTTCTGTTGTTGATGATACCAATCAACCTATTCCAGGAGCAAATATCATTGTTGTTGGTACCTCAACGGGTACAGTAACTGACTTTGATGGTAAATTTACACTTACTTACAATCAGAATCCACCATTTTCTGTTCAAGCAAGTAGTGTAGGTTTTGAAACTGTTACGATTGAAGTAACTGAAAACAATCAAAAAATTAATTTTATTTTAAAAGAAGGAACCTCTCTAGATGAAGTTGTAATTTCTGCGTCTAGAACTCCTGAACGAATCTTTGAATCACCGGTAACTGTTGAGCGTTTTGGCCTTAAAGAAATTAAAAACACAGCTTCAGCTGATTTTTATGATGGTTTAGAGAACTTAAAAGGTGTTGATGTAAATACCAATAGTTTAACTTTTAAGTCCATCAATACAAGAGGTTTTGCAACTTTTGCTAATAATCGATTTATGCAATTGGTTGATGGTATGGATAATTCTACACCTGCACTTAACTTTCCAATCGGAAACTTAGTAGGTATGACTGAAACGGATGTTTTAAGTGTTGAGCTCCTACCCGGTGCCTCTTCTGCTTTATACGGAGCTAATGCCTTTAATGGTATTTTGTTTATGCGAAGTAAAAATCCTTTTGATCATGCAGGTATAAGTGTTTCTCTTAAAGGAGGCGTTACTTCTCAAGAAGCAGCTGGAACAAATGAATATAAAGATTTAAGCTTTCGTGCGGCCTATAAATTTAGTGATAAGTTTGCTGCTAAAATCAATTTTGGTTATTTAAAAGGAACAGATTGGGCTGCTAATAGTGAGGTTGATAAAACAAATATTGGAGGTACTCGTGCAAACATTGATTATGATGGGGTTAACGTTTATGGTGATGAAGTTTCAACAAACCTTAAAGCTGTTAAAGAAAGTCCTACATTTTTAGCTGGACTAGCAGCAGCAGGAGGAAGTCCAGCAGCAGCAAGTTTAGTCCCTGACGTTGTAGTATCCAGAACAGGATATAATGAAAGTGATTTAACTAATTACAATGCCGAAAGTATTAAATCAGATTGGGGGTTATATTATAGACCATGGGAAGATGATTTTGAGGTGTCTTACGTTGGAAAAGTAGGTACAGGTTCTACAATATATCAAGGGACAAATCGATATAATATTGCTAACTTTTTTCAAGAACAACATAAATTAGAAATTCGTAATGATAATTTCTTTATAAGAGGATATGTTGTAGCTGATAAAGCTGGAGATTCTTATGACATGGTATTTACAGGAGTAAATATTAACCGAGCTTGGAAAGATGACAACACTTGGTTTGGTGAATATACTGGCGCATATATTTCTGCAACACTTGCAGGAGCAACAGATACACAGGCGCATGCCGCGGGTAGAGCAACGGCAGATACAGGGCGTTTTTTACCAGGCTCTCCCGGATTTCAATCTGCGTTTGATGCTAGTATAAATAATCCTGATTTAACAACAGGCTCTAAATTTCAAGATGCATCTAAATACTACCATTCAGATGCCAATTACAATTTTAGTCATTTAATTGATTTTGCTGATATTCAAGTTGGTGGATCTTACAGAAGATATAGTTTAAATTCTTCAGGTACTATTTACACTGATTTAGATGGTCCAATAGATTACTCAGAATTTGGTGTTTATACTCAAATTCAAAAAAGTTTAGAATTAAACGAATCTTTAGAATTAAAACTTACAGGATCTATGCGTTACGATAAATCAGAGTTCTTCGACGGATTTATATCTCCAAGAATATCTGCTGGTTTAACTGTTAATAAAAATCATAACATCAGAACTTCTGTACAAACTGGTTTTAGAAACCCAACTACTCAGGATTTATTTATTGGATTAGACGCCGGTAGAGCCGTTTTAGTTGGAGCTGCACCAGAAAATTTGGATAGATGGACTAGAACTTATACGCTAGGTGATTCTAGATCAGCGTTTGATTTAAGTCAGGCTTCACAATCATTAGGAATCCCTACAACAATAACTCGAACAGGAGCCGACGCATACAATAATTCTTATACAGCGAGTTCAGCACTAGCTCTAGCTGCTTCTGGAGATCCTTCGGTTTTAGAAATTGCAAATCCAGGCCTTGTAAAGCCAGAACAAGTAACTTCTGCAGAAGTTGGATATAGAGGTAAATTTAATAATCTTATTATTGATTTTAGTGCATATTATAATAGTTACAAAGATTTTATTTCTCAAGAAGTTGTAGTTTCTCCTCTATACGGAACTGTTGGAGATGGTTCGCTATCCATTTTAGCATTAGCAAACGGAGATAGTCAAGCATACAGTACCTATACAAACTCTGAAGCAAATGTAAATTCTTATGGTGCATCCATTGGTGTTTCTACTAAAGTTTTTGGTGACTTTGATTTAAGCGGTAGTTATACCTATGCTAAGTTAGATTTTGACAGAAAACAATATCCAGATTTTACAACGAACTTTAATACCCCTGAACATAAGTTCAAAGCATCTTTTGGAAATACTGAATTATTTAAAAATTTTGGCTTTAATATTGCTTACAGATATAGTGATGATTATTTCTGGGAAGCTACCTTTGGGAATGGTATTGTTCCAGAATTTCATGTGGTAGATGCTCAAATCAATTTACAGGTTCCAAGTTTTAAATCTACTTTTAAAGCAGGAGCTACTAACTTGTTAGGCGATGAATATTTTACAGCATTTGGTACAGGAAATATTGGATCGATGTACTATTTATCATGGACAATTAACAACTTATAATAATTATGAAAAAGAATTTAAATAGTACAAAATATTTATGGCTGTTAGTTATACTTTTAAGTTTTACAGCTTGTAACGAAATTGAAGACGTTTTAGCAGATAATAATATATTTCCTGCCGAAGAATTACCAGAATTAACTTCTGGAACAGCTAACTTTTCTAACTATGTTGCCATTGGCGCTTCGTTTACAGCAGGATATACTGATGGGGCTGTTTTTATAGCTGCACAAGAGAATTCTTTCCCAAATATTTTATCCAAAGAATTTGCTAAAATTGGAGGGGGGAACTTCGCACAGCCATTAATGAATGACAATACTGGAGGCTTGTTAATTGGAACAACTCCAGTAGCTGCGTATAGATTAATTTTTAATGGTTCAGGACCACAACGCTTAAATGATTTCTTAACTGGAGTTGGTGCTCCAACACCACCTATTACAACAGATGCATCTGTTAATTTAGGTAGTAGCTTCAATAATGTTGGAGTCCCTGTTGCAAAAAGTTTTCATGTTACCTTTCCAGGTTATGGTAGTTTTAACCCTTATTTTGGAAGAATGGCTTCATCTGCTTCGGCTACTATGCTTGGAGATGCATTGAGTCAAAATCCAACATTTTTTACACTTTCTGAATTAGGAGGTAATGATGTTTTAGGATTTGCAACTTCAGGAGGTTCAGGTGTTGACCAAACTGGAAATTTCAATCCTGCAACTTATGGTAATAATGATATTACAGACCCAAATGTTTTTGCTAGTGTCTTTAGCGACGTTGTTACTGCTTTAACTAGCACAGGTGCCAAAGGCGTAGTAACTAATGTGCCTTACATAACTGATTTACCTTATTTTACAACCATCCCTAATAACGCTTTAGTTTTAGATGCTACAACAGCAGGGCAATTAACAGGGTTTTTTCAAGCAGTAAGTGGTATCTTTTTACAAGGCGCTCTTTTACAAGGTGTTCCTTTAGCACAAGCACAGGCTTTAGCCGCTCAATATGCAATTACATTTAACGCTGGTCCCAATAGATTTTTAATAGACGTTCCGGTAACACAATCTAATCCATTAGGATTTAGACAAATGACTGAAAATGAATTGCTTCTCCTTCCAATAGATAGAGCTGCATTAGCACAAGGTTATGGTACGGTTTCTCTTTCTAATGAAGTTTTACAAGTATTGGGAATTCTTCAAGCTGGAGGCACGCCAACACCTCAACAGGCAGGATTGGTTTTAGCAGCTGTTAATGGTATTGATGATAAAGATGCTTTGGATACTGATGAGCTAGCAAGTATAAAAAATGCTACCGATGCTTATAATCAAACAATAGCTGCCATTGCTAACTCAAACGAGAATATAGCTTTAGTGGATTTAAACGTTATTTTAACTGAATTAGCTTCAACAGGAATTAGTTTTGATAACTATACGTTTAATGCCAATTTAGTTACAGGTGGTGCCGTTAGTTTAGATGGTATACATTTAACTGCTAGAGGTTATGCTTTTATGGCTAACAAATTTTTAGAAGCTATTGATAATCAATTTGGTTCTAACTTTGTTGCCTCAGGGAATGTTGCTAATGTGGGAGATTACCCAACAAATTATTCGCCATCTTTACAATAGTAACTACTGTAAAGATAAATAAAAAAGCACCTTGAATATCAAGGTGCTTTTTTATTGGAAAAAACCTAAAAAAACAACTTTATTTTTAAATTAAAAAAATTATCTTTGCACGCGAAAACATAAACTGTTCTCATTCAATTAAAACGCATAATATTAAACATATAAGTAATGTCTAAAGTTACAGGTAAAGTTGCACAAATAGTAGGACCGGTTATCGATGTTGAATTCGCTGCTGGTTCAGAACTTCCAAAAATTTATGATTCATTAGAAATTAAAAGACCTGATGGTTCTTTGTTGGTACTAGAAGTACAATCACACATTGGTGAAGATACTGTACGTACTATTGCAATGGACTCTTCTGATGGTTTAAGTAGAGGAACCGAAGTTTCTGCAACAGGAGCTCCAATACAAATGCCAATTGGTGATGCTGTTTACGGACGTTTATTTAATGTAATTGGAGATGCCATTGATGGTCTTGGAAATTTACCAAAAGCTGGAGACGCTGGGTTACCAATTCACCGTCAAGCTCCTAAATTTGAAGACTTATCAACTTCTACTGAAGTTTTATTTACAGGTATTAAAGTAATCGATTTAATTGAGCCTTATGCAAAAGGTGGTAAAATTGGTTTATTTGGTGGTGCTGGTGTAGGTAAAACAGTACTAATACAAGAGTTAATTAACAATATAGCTAAAGGTCACGGTGGTTTATCAGTATTTGCTGGCGTAGGAGAAAGAACTCGTGAAGGAAATGACCTTTTAAGAGAGATGTTAGAATCAGGAATTATTCGTTATGGTGAAGATTTCATGCATTCTATGGAAGATGGTGGATGGGATTTATCTAAAGTTGATAAAGCAAAGATGAAAGAATCTAAAGCCACTTTCGTGTTCGGACAAATGAATGAACCACCAGGAGCACGTGCGCGTGTTGCTTTATCTGGTTTAACAATTGCTGAATATTTCCGTGATGGTGCTGGAGAAGGACAAGGAAAAGATGTACTTTTCTTCGTAGATAACATTTTCCGTTTTACACAAGCTGGATCAGAAGTATCTGCATTATTGGGTCGTATGCCTTCTGCGGTTGGTTACCAACCAACATTAGCAACAGAGATGGGTGCTATGCAAGAGCGTATTACTTCAACTAAAAGAGGTTCTATTACATCTGTACAAGCGGTTTACGTACCTGCGGATGATTTAACAGATCCTGCTCCTGCTACAACATTTGCGCATTTAGATGCTACAACTGTATTATCTCGTAAAATTGCGGAGTTAGGTATTTATCCTGCGGTAGATCCATTAGATTCTACTTCAAGAATTTTAACTGCTGATATTTTAGGAAAAGAACATTATGATTGTGCACAACGCGTAAAAGAGTTATTGCAACGTTACAAACAATTACAAGATATTATTGCCATTCTTGGTATGGAAGAATTATCTGAAGAAGATAAACTAGCTGTATCTAGAGCAAGACGTGTACAGCGTTTCTTATCACAACCATTCCACGTAGCAGAACAATTTACTGGTATCCCTGGAGTATTAGTTGATATTAAAGAAACTATAAAAGGTTTTAACATGATTATGGATGGTGAGTTAGATCACTTACCAGAGTCTGCATTCAACCTTAAAGGTACTATTGAAGAAGCTATTGAGGCAGGAGAAAAAATGCTTGCTGAAGCATAAAACTTAGTCCACAGTAATCAGTCTGCATTATGCAGTGACTGAAGACTGAAGACTGCAAACTAAAGACTTAAAAAATGTATTTAGAAATTGTATCACCAGAAGCAACTTTATTTAACGGAGAAGTAACTAGCGTTGCTGTACCTGGCGTTAATGGGGAGTTTGAAATGTTAAATAATCACGCACCAATCGTATCTATTTTAAAAGAAGGGTTTGTTAAAATTTCAGGAAGTATAGAGTTAGAAGATGCTGTTAAAAATAAATTTACTAAAAACGATAAAGGTGTTACTTTATTAAAAATAAATTCTGGTACTTTAGAATTGAAAAATAATAAATTGATAGTTTTAGCAGACTAATAATAAATAAAATTTAAATAAAAAAAAGCGAAGTTGAATCTTCGCTTTTTTTTTATGAATTATTTTTAATAAACTTTTTTAATGACATTAGTAACGATACCCCATATAATAAAATCGTTTTCTTGTGTGATTTTTATACTCGGGTAATCGGGATTTTCAGGTTGCAGCCAAAGCCCTTCTTTATCTATTTTTAACCGCTTAACGGTAAACTCACCATCTAAAAAACATACCGCAATTTTATTATTAGCAGGCTCTAAACTTTTATCTATTACTAGTAAATCATTATCGTTAAGCCCTGCTCCTACCATAGATTGCCCACTAACACGTGCAAAAAAAGTAGCTTCTTTATTTTTAACAAGCTCGTTGTCTAGAGACAAACGTTCTTCTGTAAAATCTTCTGCAGGTGAAGGAAAACCAGCGGAAATTCCGGTATTAAAAAAATTAGCTCCTGAGTTTTTTGTGATTTTTGGAGTAAAAAAGATTAGATTTTCAGATTTGTGAAGTATCATTTTTTTATCGTGGTTTTATTTTTTTTACGTTAGGGATTGAAGCGGCATCCTTTTTTGAGGTACGAAAAAAAGATATAGCGTAAAGCCCGACCCTTTTGGGTAACGCCTAAATTAACATTTTACTTTTATTATATTATTAATATTGGTTGTATATCTTGGAGATAATCGCTCCTGACGCATTTTCCAAGTACGTTTTAAATCTTGATTCCCTAATCTTATTTTATGATTTTTGTATTTTTTATTTAAGCCATCAATAGCAAACATGAGCGATTTATGTTTTGGGTTTTCATGCTCAAAAATATCCAACTGATAATTATCATTAGGAACTAATCCGGCAACTATAACACCCGCGCGCTTATATTTTACACCACTTTTAAAAATAGTTTTAACTGCTTTTACAGCTTCATTACTTATAATTAATGATGAATCTGTTGGATAAGGTAAACTTACTTGTACGCTCGCTCTATGCTGCTCTAAATCTTTTTTATGTCTATCACTTCTCAACATAACAATGATGACGTGACAACTAGAACCTTGTTTACGTAGCTTCTCTGAACAATGGGTTGCAAACGTAGAGATACGTTCTTTAATATTATCAATATCTGAATAGGTATATTCGAAACTTCGAGTGGTAGCGATAACTTTTTTGTTTTTGGGTTCATCTAATCGTATTTTAGAATCACCTTCTAAATCCTTTTTAAGTTTCCATTCGGTTATTGAAAAATTTTTACGAACCCAATCGTCTGGTAGCTGTATAAAATCTAATGCTGTTTTGCAGCCTTTAACATGAAGCCTTTTTGCTAAACGACCGCCAATACCCCAAACATCTTCAATTTTAGTCCATTTTAAAGCTTTAATTCTTTTTTCATCAGAATCTATTACATAAACACCGTTGGTCTCTTTAGGAAATTTTCTAGCAATTTTATTGGCTACTTTACTTAAAGCTTTTGTTGGCGCTATACCCACGCACGTAGGAATACCTGTCCATTTTAAAACGCGTTTTCGTATTTGAATGCCGTAATCATTAAAATTATAATTATCAAATCCTTTAAACTCCAAAAAAGCTTCATCAATACTATAAACCTCAAGATTGGGTGTAAAATGTTCTAAAATTTTCATTACCCTACTACTCATATCTCCGTACAAAGGATAATTAGACGAAAACACTTGGATGTTATTTGCTTTACAAAAAGCTTCCCATTTAAAAATAGGAGCTCCCATAGGCAAACCAAGAACTTTAGCTTCATCACTTCGTGAGATAACACAGCCATCATTATTGCTTAAAATAGCGATGGGTTTATGACGTAAGTTAGGGTTAAAAACACGTTCACAAGACGCATAAAAATTATTACAATCTACTAGGGCATACATGCTAGTAAAGATATAAAGTACGCCTTTAAAAATTTAGCATTGTTAATAAAATTCTATGTTAAAAAATAAATTTAAAATTTAAAAAAGCTTTCCGTTTTCTATAATGGAATTACCAACACGCTTATAAGTTACACGTTTTCCGTTAGCACAAAAATCGTATATGCCTTTAGATTTTTGCTCGGATACGGATAGTAACAACACATCATCAACACTGCATTTATAATCTTTAGCTACCTTTAATTTAACATGACTCATGGTGGCACGACCTTTTTTAAGTTGATTTTGTATTTTGTTATCTAACTCGGGTTCTTTAAAATCCGCAGGAAGCTCACAACTTTTGTTTTTACTAGATTTTGCAACCTCTTTTACTATGTTATTCCCTTTTGGTGTTTCGGCATCTATATACTCCCAAGTAAAATCGGCTTTTAGCAAAACGCGTCGGCCATCATCTGTTTTTACAATGTGGTTGTTTTGTGAGAAAGCAAAACTTGAAACAATAAATAAAATAATAAAGTAAGCGTTTTTCATGAAGAATTTGTTTTATAGTATTCCAAAAATACAAAAACTAATCTTCAACATACTCTAAAATATCAGCTGGCTGGCAATCTAATGCTTTGCAAATAGCTTCTAAAGTAGAAAACCGTACTGCCTTAGCTTTACCTGATTTTAAAATAGATAAGTTTGCAGGGGTTATATCAATAATTTCAGCCAATTCGTTGCTCTTCATGTTACGTTTGGCTAACATTACATCTAAGTTTACTATTATTGGCATGATTTATATGGTTAATTCGTTTTCTTCTTCAGCCTCTTTTCCTCGCTTAAATATTTCAGCCAATAAATAAAACCCTAACCCACAAGGGATAAGTATAGAGATTTCTGTTTTCAATAAATTAAAAACATTAAAAGTAGAGGTTCCAACGGTAGCTAATAAAAAGCGTAATACTGATACGTTAATGGTATAACAAATAAAAATATCTCCTATTTTTTTAAAATATTTAATATTATTTTCACTGAAAAAATTCCCGTTTTCTACTTCTTTCAGAATACACAAAAAATAAGTAAAACCATAAATAAGGTAGCCTCTCCAAAAAAAGAGTCCAGCACTTATAGCATAATAACTCCATTGAATAACGTTTTGCGACGTGAACCAACTATCACTCTTATTGGCTATTTTGGCCCAATTTTGAAACGCTTTAAATTGATTAAAATCAAACTCGCGCATATCATTAAGCAAAATAGATACGGATGCTAATAAAACCACATACGTAATAATAGAGAGTATTTGAGTATTATCCTTCATAATTATACAGTTAAATCGTTTTCCTCCTTTGCGTGTTTCGCTACTTTAAATGCTTCACCAAGTACCAAAAAAAATAAACCTAAACATACTAGCATTAAATAAGGACTTATACCGAGATTGAATTTTAATTCATTTTTAATAACTAATCTTGCTATGAAAAACAAAACAGATCCACCAATTCCTATTACGGAAAGCAAATAACCAATTTTATGGAAATTGGTTATCACATCTACGTGAAATGGTTTTGCTTGCTGAAAATATCTTAAAGTTTTTCTAAACAAATACAAACAATAAATCCCAACAAAACAAATAACTATTAATAACAATCCAAATATTTGTATGGTAACGGGAGCTTTATTTTTATCCGTATCAAAAACCATATCTAATGATTCGGGATTTATGAACATAAAAAAACTAAAAAAAAGTAATAATGCTATCAAAGGAATGCAGGTGAAAATCCAAATAAAATCAAGTAAACTTTTTAGGATAATTAACTTTCTCATTTTAAAATTATTGTTTAACGATAACAAATGTATAAAAAATTATTGATAAACAATAATTAATAACAAAATTCATATTTAAAAAATTATAAAAGTTCTTGTTACCTTTGTATTTATGAGTGATACTTTTAAAACCATTGCTAGATTTCAATATTCTACCGAAGCTCAAATTATAAAAGGCCGACTGGAAGCAGAAGGTATTGAAGTTTTTCTTTCGGATAACTTAACTATTGATACAGACCCACTCGTTAGTCATGCTATTGGAGGCGTGAAAATAAAAGTGCTATCCAAGGACGCCTTAAAAGCACAACATATTTTAGAGTCGATACAAAAATTCTCATTGGATGATAATGGCAACGCCATACATTGCCCAAACTGTAAGGGTGATGAGATTCATTTATTTTCTACAATTAAAGATTTTAAATCGTTTTTTGCATTTCTATTAGGGTTTATATCTGGCACACTACCTTTTTATTTTAAAGACAAGTATAAATGTAATAGTTGCGATACCGAATTTAATTTAACCACCAACTAAAAGCAATAAAGCGGTTTTAAACTCAAGTTTTGTTTAACTTTTTATACCTTTGTTCGCTTAAAAATACACCAAAATGCCAAAATTAAAACTAGTTTTAATCATAATATACCTTGTAAATGCTTTTGTTTTTTCTCAAGAGCAACAACCAAAACAAGCTTTAGATACCATTGTAATAGCTTCAACAAGAATCGATTTACCTTTTAAAGAAAACTCTAGAACCATTGATATCATTACTTCAGAAGATATTAAAAATAGTGCTACCAATAATTTAGCAGATTTATTACAACAAGTCGCTGGCGTAGATATAAGACGCCGTGGTACTGCCGGTAGTCAAGCAGATTTATATATTAGAGGTGGTAGTTTTGATCAAACACTTTTACTTATAGATGGTATAAAAATGGACGATGCACAAACTGGGCATCATACCATGAATGCCTCTTTACCTATAGAAGTTATTGAGCGTATTGAAATTATTAAAGGTCCTGCTGCTCGTGTTTTTGGACAAAATGCCTTTACAGGTGCTATTAATATTGTAACTAAAAAAGAGTTAAAAAACTCGGTTTCTGCAAATGTAGAAACTGGCTCTTTTGGGCAGTTAAATGGTTCTTTAACAGTTGGTACCGATTTAGAAAACTCATCTCATATTATCCATATTGGAAAATTAACATCTGCTGGTTACAGAAATAATACAGATTATGAGAATTCTAACTACTTCATTAAAAGTGTTTTTAATAAAAATGTGCAGCCTATTGAGATGATTGCTACTTTTTTAGATAGAAATTTTGGAGCAGAAAACTTTTATACCACCAACCCCACTTTTAATGAATATGAAGAAACGCAAAATAGTTTAATTGCCTTTACTTCAGAATTTAAAAATGAAAGATTAAAAATAAGACCTCGCCTATATTGGAAACGAAATCAGGATATGTTTTTATTACGCCGCAACGATCCTGGTTTTTATAGAAACTTACATATTACAGATAAAATGGGTGCCGAAGTTAATGCTTCTTACTCATCTGCCATTGGGGTAACTGGTTTTGGAGTAGATGTTTCTAAAATTTATATCCGTAGCAATAATTTAGGTAATAGAAACCGTTTTATGACCAATATGTTTTTAGAACACCGTTTTAAATTATTAAACGATAAACTTGATGTAACTCCTGGTGTTGCTGTTACTTATTTTTCTGATTTTAAATTTCATGTATTTCCAGGTATAGATGTTGGTTACAAATTAACTAACAATTTTAAACTTTATGGTAACGCAGGTTATACTTACAGAATACCAACCTATACAGATTTATTTTACAGAGATCCTGCTACAGAAGGTAACCCAGATTTAAAACCTGAAGAAGCACTTTCTGGTGAGTTAGGCGCAAAATATAACACACCAAAATTTACTGGGTCGTTTGCATTTTTTTACAGAGATGCTAGTAAATTAATTGATTATGTAAAGGATATTGAAACCGATCCTTTTATGGCTACAAACCTAAGAGATTTATATACAAAAGGGTTTGAAGTGAATACGAGTTATAATTTTAAAATGAATAATTTAAATCAAAACCTATCCGTTGGATATGTGTTTATTGAAGATGAAGTAGCCGATTTAAACCTAAACTTTTCTAGATATAGCATCAACTCATTAAAGCATCATTTTACCTCGCGTTTAAGCACACAACTCATAAAACATTTAAATTTTAATGTGATATACAAACATGCTGAACGTACAGAAGGTTTAAGCTATAATGTTTGGGATGCTTCCATTGTTTTAACTTCAAAACAATTTGAGTTTACAGCCATAGCAAGTAATATTTTTGATGCCGATTATATAGAGAGTGGAATCATACCTATGCCGCCAAGCAATGTGTTGTTTGGTTTGCGTTATAAGTTTAATTAATAAACTTTGCTTTTGTGTTAGGGATAGCAGCGTAAAGCCATAGCGAGGAACGAGCGCGGACTTGGAGCGAATAGCCCGACCCTATAGGAAACGCCCAAAATACTATTTTAAATATGGTAACGTTTCCTTAACTTTATATTTCTAAATCTGAAACTTTGTCGTTAAACTTACAAGACATTCCGCGAGTAAAAACTATTACTAAGGAGGACTTTTTAAAACACTATTTTAAACCCCAAAAACCAGTGGTTATAGAACGTTTTATTGAGGATTGGCCAGCTTATAAAAAGTGGAATTTAGACTACATGAAATCTGTTGGTGGCAATATTACAATCCCACTTTATGATAATAGACCCGTTGATTATAAGGATGGTTTTAACCAAGCGCATGCAAAAATGAAATTGGCAGATTATATAGATTTGCTAAAACGCGAGCCTACCAAATACCGCATTTTTTTATGGAATGCCATTAAAGAAATTCCGCAGTTACAAAAAGATTTTACGTTTCCAGATTTTGGGTTACGCCTAATGAAAGGCATTCCTATGCTCTTTTTTGGCGGACGCGATTCGTACACCTTTATGCATTACGATATTGATTTGGCTAACATTTTCCATTTTCATTTTGAAGGCGAAAAGCAAATTATTTTATTCGACCAAAATCAAAATAAGTACTTATACAAAGTGCCGCACGCTTTAATTACCCGTGAAGATATTGATTTTAATAACCCCGATTTTGAAAAATGGCCAGCTTTAAAAAAAGCAACTGGCTGGACTTGTAAGCTTAACCATGGCGAAGTATT
This sequence comes from Flaviramulus sp., assembly GCA_030731745.1. Classification (GTDB taxonomy): domain Bacteria; phylum Bacteroidota; class Bacteroidia; order Flavobacteriales; family Flavobacteriaceae; genus JANQTJ01. The sequence goes on from JANQTJ010000014.1 coordinate 104,746, forward strand.
GTATATGCCCGAAGGTTATTGGCATTACATGCGTTATATAACTCCGGGTTTTTCTATGAGTTTACGTGCTATTGCTAGAAACCCTAAAAACTTAAGTAAAGCTGTTTACAATGTATTTATTATGCGCAATATAGATAATGTAATGCGCCGTTTAAAAGGCCAAAAATGGATAGATTGGAAGAATAAACAAGCCATAATTAAAACACACCAAAATGGCATTAGGGGATAAGCTCTTTGGCTTTATCATACACTAAATGCGTTTCCCAGCCTTTATACAACAGATAGTCGACTAATTTCTTCCGTTTCTTAAAAATATTGGGTTCTCGAATAGAATTTGCTTTTTTTTCAGCTAATATGTTAAAAACCTCGATATAATCCTCATTTGCTATTTCTGTAAGTGCTTGATTTATATTAACTTTGCTAATGTCTTTTTTCTTAAGTTCGTAAGAAATTCGGCGGAGTCCCCAACTCTTAATTCTAAACTTACCTCGAACAAATGTTTTGGCAAAACGTTCTTCATTAAGAAAGTTATGTTTAAGCAAGTGTACTATAATTATATCGATAGCTTCGGGTATCATGTGCATA